>NZ_JALJWR010000001.1:3508004-4113509 GCF_024169315.1 Pseudomonas migulae
CCATGGCCATGAGCGGGCAGACTGCCCAGCGCCAATTCGAGCAGGAGAACGCCCAGTGAAGCTCAGCATTCTCGGCGCCCGCGTGATCGATCCAGTCAGCGGGCTGGATCAAGTGACTGATATCCACATCGAAGCCTGCAAGATCGTCGCCATTGGCGCCGCTCCGGCCGGTTTCGTCGCCGTCGACACCCTCGACGCCCAAGGCCTGGTGGCCGCCCCTGGCCTGGTTGACCTGAACGTCGCCCTGCGCGAGCCGGGTTACAGCCGCAAAGGGTCGATCGTCAGCGAAACCCGCGCGGCCGCGGCCGGCGGTGTGACCAGCCTGTGCTGCCCGCCGAAAACCAAACCGGTGCTGGACACCTCGGCCGTGGCCGAACTGATCCTCGACCGCGCCCGCGAGGCCGGCAACACCAAAGTCTTCCCGATCGGCGCACTGAGCAAAGGTCTGGACGGCGAGCAACTGGCAGAGCTGGTTGCCTTGCGCGACGCTGGTTGCGTGGCCTTCGGCAACGGCCTGGAAAGCTTCCGCAACACCCGCACGCTGTGCCGTGCGCTGGAGTACGCGGCGACCTTCGACCTGACGGTGATTTTCAACTCCCAGGACCATGATCTGGCCGAAGGTGGCTTGGCGCATGAAGGCCCGACCGCCAGTTTCCTCGGTTTGCCGGGCATTCCGGAAACCGCCGAAACCGTGGCATTGGCCCGGGACCTGCTGCTGGTCGAGCAAAGCGGCGTGCGCGCGCACTTCAGCCAGCTGACCAGTGCTCGCGGCGTGGCCCTGATCGCTCAGGCTCAGGCCCGTGGATTGCCGGTGACGGCCGATGTCGCGTTGTATCAGCTGATCCTGACCGATGAAGCGCTGATCGATTTCAGCAGCCTCTATCACGTGCAGCCGCCATTGCGCACCCGCGCCGACCGCGATGGCTTGCGTGAAGCGGTGAAGTCGGGGGTGGTTTCGGCTATTTCCAGCCATCACCAGCCACATGAGCGGGACGCCAAACTGGCACCGTTCGGTGCGACCGAGCCGGGGATCAGCAGTGTCGAACTGCTGTTGCCGCTGGCGATGACGCTGGTGGAGGATGGTTTGCTGGATCTGCCGACGTTGCTGGCGCGCTTGAGTGCCGGACCGGCCGAAGCCTTGCGCTTGCCGGCGGGGAAACTGGCAGTGGGTGGAGCGGCGGATATCGTTCTGTTCGACCCTGCGGCTTCGACCGTGGCCGGTGAAACCTGGTTGTCCAAGGGTGAGAACTGCCCGTTCATTGGGCATACCCTGCCGGGCGTCGTCCGTTACACCCTGGTGGATGGGCGGATCAGCCACCAGGCGTAACACCGCGTCGCCTGCATTCGCGAGCAAGCCCGCTCCCACATTAGTTCTGGGGTGTACACAGCATTTGCGTTCACCGGAGATCACATGTGGGAGCGGGCTAGCTCGCGATGACTTACTGGAAAGTGCCGCGATTCTGCGCGTTACGCACCGACACCTGATCATTCAGCGTCCAGAAGTCATACAAAACCCCCAGAAAGAACAACCCGCCCGTCACCAGATACAGCAACCCGCTGATCCACTTCCCCTGATACATCCGGTGTACGCCGAATACCCCGAGAAACGTCAGCAGAATCCACGCAACGTTGTATTCGATCGGCCCCGCGGTGAAACGCAGGTCTGCTTCCCGGTCCATCGACGGGATCAGGAAGAGGTCGATCAGCCAGCCAATGCCCAGCAAACCGAAGGTGAAAAACCAGATCGTCCCGGTCACCGGCTTGCCGTAATAGAAGCGGTGCGCCCCGGTAAAACCGAAAATCCACAGCAGATAACCGATCACTTTGCTGTGGGTGTCCTGATGTGGAACGGGGTGTTGATAGGTGTTCATGGATGACCTCAATTCACACGATAGATAAATATTCTTTAAATCTTTGTGACTTTTTTACGAGTAGCCGACGTATGGCAGGCACTACCTTGTCTGCCGTCAAACCCTTGTAGCGACTGAGTTCTGTCCGACAATTGCGTCCATTTAACGCTTATTTGGTTCCATTGCCCGCCGTTTGAATCGACAAACGGCCTCGGAAGGGTCAAAAAAGCTGTTATAAAGTTGCGCGCTAACCTATATGAGCCTTGCCTAATGCGTCCATTTTTCAAGACATGGCTAACCATTTGCCTTTTGATGCCACTGGCCGCCCACGCCACCAATCGTGAGCAACGTCTTCCTAACGTTAATGGTTACACCCCCAAATCCCATGTTTCTGCTCCTTCGAGCAAAAACAAACAAGCCGTCAAACGCGCCCCGCAGCTGGCCAGTAAAAGCAGCCTTGTTCCGCCGATGGCGACCAAGGAAAGCAGTAACGTGCTGAGCCGCGCCGTGAATGTCCTCGGTACACCTTACCGTTGGGGCGGCAGCAGCCCAAGCAAAGGCTTCGATTGCAGCGGCCTGGTGAAATACGCGTTCAACGACGCCACCTTCGATCTGCCACGCACTTCGAACGCCATGGCCAGCGGTCATGGCGAGAAAGTCGATCGCAAGGATCTGAAGCCGGGCGACCTGATTTTCTTCAACATCAAGAGCCGCCGGGTCAATCACGTTGCCATCTACCTGGGCAACGACCGCTTTATCCACGCACCGCGTCGTGGCAAGTCGGTGACCATCGACACCTTGAAGAAACCGTACTGGGAAAGCCACTACGTGGTTGCCAAGCGGGTTCTGCCGAAAGAGAAGAATGCCATTCAGGTCGTTCAGCGCTGATTTGAAGTCCCCTTCGCGGGCAAGCCTCGCTCCTACAGGATTTGTGCGATCCCTGTAGGAGCGAGGCTTGCCCGCGAAGGCGTTTCTGGACACTCAGAAATTATCCGGCGACCGCGCCTTCTCCCGCGCATGCTCGCGACTGATCAAGCCTTTGGTCACCAGATCCTTCAAGCACATATCCAGCGTCTGCATCCCCAGATTCCCGCCGGTCTGAATCGACGAGTACATCTGCGCGACCTTGTCTTCGCGGATCAGGTTACGGATCGCCGAGGTCCCCAGCATGATCTCGTGCGCCGCGATGCGCCCACCGCCGATCTTCTTTACCAGCGTTTGGGAAACCACCGCCAGCAATGATTCGGACAGCATCGAGCGCACCATCGACTTCTCGTCCCCCGGAAACACATCCACCACCCGGTCGATGGTTTTCGCCGCCGACGTGGTGTGCAGCGTGCCGAACACCAGGTGACCGGTCTCGGCAGCGGTCAGCGCCAGACGAATGGTCTCCAGATCCCGCATCTCCCCCACCAGAATCACATCCGGGTCTTCCCGCAGCGCCGAACGCAAGGCAGTGGCGAAACTGCGGGTATCGCGATGGACTTCGCGCTGGTTGATCAGGCATTTGCGCGATTCGTGGACGAATTCGATCGGGTCTTCGATGGTCAGGATGTGGTGATGGCGATTACCGTTCAGGTGATCGATCATCGCCGCCAGGGTGGTGGACTTGCCGGAGCCGGTCGGGCCGGTCACCAGCACCAGGCCCCGGGGTGCCTCGGTAATCTTGCGAAACACTTCCCCCATGCCCAGGTCCTCCATGCTCAGGACCTTGGATGGAATGGTCCGGAATACGGCGCCCGCACCACGATTCTGGTTGAAGGCGTTGACCCGAAAACGCGCCACACCGGGCACTTCAAAGGAAAAGTCGGTTTCCAGATGCTTCTCGAATTCCACCCGCTGGATGTCGTTCATGATGTCGTAGATCAGCTCGTGAACCTCCTTGTGGTCCAGAGCCGGCAGGTTGATGCGCCGCACATCGCCGTCGACGCGAATCATCGGCGGCAGGCCCGCCGACAGGTGCAAGTCGGACGCTCCTTGTTTGGCGCTGAACGCCAGCAGTTCAGTGATATCCATAGCACTCCTCAATTCCAGTAGAATGCCGCCAACCTCAGACCCGCTGGCGCCTCTTGAATGTCCACGATAGCAGACAACATTGCCCTGGTTAGTTCACGCATCCGGGCTGCCGCCCTTGCCGCCCACCGCGACGAGCACAGCGTCCAGCTATTGGCCGTGAGCAAAACCAAGCCCGCTGACGCCGTGCGTGAAGCCCACGCCGCCGGCCTGCGCGACTTTGGCGAGAACTACCTGCAGGAAGCCCTGGGCAAACAGCTCGAATTGACCGACCTGCCCTTGATCTGGCACTTCATCGGCCCCATTCAATCGAACAAGACTCGCGCTATCGCCGAGCACTTCGCCTGGGTGCATTCCGTGGATCGTTTGAAAATCGCACAACGCCTGTCCGAACAACGTCCTGCCGATCTGCCGCCACTGAACATCTGCATCCAGGTCAACGTCAGCGGTGAAGCCAGCAAATCCGGCTGCACCCCGGCCGACCTGCCGGCCCTGGCCCACGCCATCAGCGAATTGCCGCGCCTCAAGCTGCGCGGGCTGATGGCAATTCCCGAGCCGACTGAAGATCGCGCCGCCCAGGACGCCGCTTTTGCTGCCGTACAAAGCCTGCAAGCCAGCCTGAACCTGCCGCTCGACACACTTTCCATGGGCATGAGCCACGACCTAGAGTCGGCCATCGCCATGGGCGCCACCTGGGTCCGCATCGGTACGGCCCTGTTTGGCGCCCGCGACTATGGTCAGCCTTGAACAATGGCTGACACCTCTCTTGATAAGGACCTGACATGAGCAAGACTCGTATTGCCTTTATCGGTGCCGGCAACATGGCCGCCAGCCTGATCGGCGGCCTGCGGGCCAAAGGTCTGGACGCCGCGCAGATCCGCGCCAGCGATCCGGGCGCTGAAACCCGCGCCAAAGTGAACGCCGAACACGGCATCGACGTATTCGCCGACAACGCCGAAGCCATTCAAGGCGCGGACGTGGTCGTACTGGCGGTCAAACCCCAGGCGATGAAAGCCGTGTGCGAAGCGATTCGCCCCAGCTTGAAACCGAATCAACTGGTGGTGTCGATCGCGGCAGGCATCACTTGCGCCAGCATGAACAACTGGCTCGGCGCCCAGCCGATCGTGCGCTGCATGCCCAACACGCCGGCGCTGCTGCGTCAGGGCGTGAGCGGTTTGTTCGCTACCGCCGAGGTGACCGCAGAACAACGCCAACAGGCGCAAGAGCTGTTGTCGGCCGTCGGCATCGCCTTGTGGTTGAACGAAGAACAGCAACTGGACGCCGTCACTGCCGTGTCCGGCTCGGGCCCTGCGTACTTCTTCCTGTTGATCGAAGCCATGACCGCCGCGGGTGTGAAACTGGGTCTGCCGGCGGACGTTGCTGCCCAGCTGACTTTGCAAACCGCGCTGGGCGCCGCGCACATGGCAGTTGCCAGCGATGTCGACGCCGCTGAACTGCGTCGCCGCGTGACCTCGCCTGCGGGCACTACAGAAGCTGCAATCAAATCGTTCCAGGCTGGCGGCTTCGAAGCCCTGGTGGAAAAAGCACTTGGCGCCGCTGCGCACCGATCGGCCGAGATGGCCGAACAACTTGGCCGCTAATCAGCTCTTACAAAGGAATCAATAATGCTCGGACTCAATGACGCTGCCATTTTCATCATCAAAACCCTGGGCAGCCTGTACCTGCTGATCGTGCTGTTGCGCTTCATCCTGCAACTGGTCCGGGCGAACTTCTACAACCCGCTCTGCCAGTTCATCGTCAAGGCCACCCAGCCGCTGCTCAAGCCACTACGCCGGGTCATCCCGAGCATGTTCGGGCTGGACATGTCGTCGCTGGTGCTGGCGCTGATCGTGCAGATGCTGCTGATCGCGGTCATCGTGTCGCTCAAAGGCTTCATGGTCGACTGGCTACTGCTGGTGCCTTGGGCACTGATTGCGCTGTTCTCGCTGTTTTTGAACATCCTGTTCTACGCAATGATCATCAGCGTGATTCTGTCCTGGGTCGCGCCGGGGAGCCACAATCCGGGTGCCGAGCTGGTCGCTCAGATTACTGAACCGGTACTGGCCCCGTTCCGCCGGATCATTCCGAACCTGGGCGGCCTCGATATTTCGCCGATCTTCGCGTTTATCGTGATCCAGCTGCTGCAAAGCTGGCTGATTCCGCGCCTGGCGTACTTTGCCCTGATGCCGCAGGGGCTGCTTGGCCTGATCTGAAGCCGGCGATGACCTGTTAAACCGAGTCATCGTTCATCGCGGGCAAGCCCGCTCCCACAGGAATCGCACAATACCTGTGGGAGCGGGCTTGCCCGCGATGGGCGCGCCTCGGTCTAACTGAATGAATTGAGGCCCGGCCTTTGCTTGCCGCTAACCCCACCGGTCTTTAGACTTACGCCTCATTTCAACGAGAGCAGGGTCGATGCCAACTGCCTTTCCCCCCGATTCTGTTGGTCTGGTGACGCCGCAAGTGGCGCACTTCAGCGAACCCCTGGCCCTGGCCTGCGGCCGTTCGCTTCCGGCGTATGACCTGATCTACGAAACCTACGGCACGCTGAACGCCACGGCGAGCAACGCCGTGCTGATCTGCCACGCCTTGTCCGGGCACCACCACGCGGCCGGTTTCCACAGCCCCGACGACCGCAAACCCGGTTGGTGGGACAGCTGCATCGGTCCCGGCAAGCCGATCGACACCAACAAGTTCTTCGTGGTCAGCCTGAACAACCTCGGCGGTTGCAACGGTTCCACCGGCCCGAGCAGCATCAACCCGGAAACCGGCAAGCCGTTCGGCGCCGATTTCCCGGTGCTGACCGTGGAAGACTGGGTGCACAGCCAGGCGCGCCTGGCCGACCGGATCGGCATCAGCCAATGGGCCGCCGTGATTGGCGGCAGCCTCGGTGGCATGCAGGCCATGCAGTGGAGCATCACGTACCCCGATCGCATTCGTCACTGCCTGGCCATCGCCTCGGCACCGAAACTGTCGGCGCAGAACATCGCGTTCAACGAAGTCGCACGCCAGGCGATCCTCACCGACCCCGAATTCCACGGCGGTTCGTTCCAGGAAGCAGGCGTGATCCCCAAGCGCGGCTTGATGCTGGCGCGGATGGTCGGGCACATCACTTACCTGTCCGACGATTCCATGGGCGAGAAATTCGGCCGTGGCCTCAAGAGCGAAAAGCTCAACTACGACTTCCACAGCGTCGAGTTCCAGGTGGAAAGCTACCTGCGTTATCAGGGTGAAGAGTTTTCCGGGCGTTTCGACGCCAACACCTACCTGCTGATGACCAAGGCGCTGGACTACTTCGACCCGGCGGCGAACTTCAACGATGACCTGGCGAAAACCTTCGCCGGCGCCTCGGCCAAGTTCTGCGTGATGTCCTTCACCACCGACTGGCGCTTCTCCCCTGCCCGCTCGCGGGAACTGGTGGACGCGCTGATGGCGGCCAAGAAAGACGTCTGCTACCTCGAGATCGACGCTCCGCAAGGCCACGACGCCTTCCTGATTCCGATCCCGCGCTACCTGCAGGCGTTCAGCAATTACATGAACCGCATTACGTTGTGAGAAAGCCATGAGAGCTGATCTGGAAATCATCCAGGAATGGATCCCCGCCGGCAGCCGCGTGCTCGACCTCGGCTGCGGTGACGGCGAGCTGCTGACGTGGCTGCGGGACAACAAGCAAGTCACCGGCTACGGCCTGGAAAACGACCCGGACAACATCGCCGATTGCGTGGCCAAGGGCATCAACGTCATCGAGCAGGACCTGGACAAGGGCCTGGGCAACTTTGCCAGTAACAGCTTCGACATCGTGGTCATGACCCAGGCGCTGCAGGCGGTGCACTACCCGGACAAGATCCTCGACGAAATGCTGCGCGTCGGTCGCCAGTGCATCATCACCTTCCCCAACTTCGGTCACTGGCGCTGCCGCTGGTACCTGGCGAGCAAGGGCCGGATGCCCGTGTCCGAGTTTCTGCCGTACACCTGGTACAACACGCCGAACATCCACTTCTGCACCTTCGAAGACTTTGAAGCGTTATGTCGCGAACGTGAAGCCAAGGTCATTGATCGGCTTGCCGTGGATCAACAGCATCGGCACGGGTGGGCCAGTAAGCTATGGCCTAATCTGTTAGGTGAGATCGGTATTTACCGCGTCAGCAGTCCAGGGCTGCAGGATCACAAGGTCGCGGTCTGAACCACGACATTCCAAGGAGAACGATCATGGGTCGTCTAGCGCTGTTTGTAATTACTGCATGCCTGAGCGTCACCGCCATGGCCGCTGATGCCATCAAAGGAGACCGTCAGGAAAAATTCGGCGATGTGACGGTGCATTACAACACCTTCAACTCCACCTTCCTGACACCCGACATCGCCAAAGCCGCGGAGCTCACCCGCAGCAAGAATCAAGGCGTGATCAACGTTTCGGTGATCAAGGAAGGCAAACCGCTGATGGCTCAAGTCAGCGGTACGGTCAAAGACCTGACCAGCCAGAGCGTACCGTTGAAATTCAAACAGATCACCGAACAGGGCGCGATTTACTACATCGCCCAGTTCCCGGTCGACCAGCAGGAAATTCGCACTTTCGAGATCAAGGTGCAGAACGGTGACAAAATCAACACCATCAATTTCAACCAAGAGCTTTTCCCCGGCGAATGATGAACTTCACGCAACTCGTACTGGCCAGCCATAACGCCGGCAAACTCAAGGAACTCCAGGCCATGCTCGGCGGCTCGGTGCAACTGCGCTCGATCGGCGAGTTCAGCAGCGTCGAGCCTGAAGAAACCGGCCTGTCGTTCGTCGAAAACGCCATCCTCAAGGCCCGCAATGCCGCGCGCATTTCCGGCCTGCCGGCACTGGCCGACGATTCCGGGCTGGCGGTTGATTTCCTCGGCGGTGCGCCGGGGATCTACTCGGCTCGTTACGCCGATGGCCAGGGCGATGCGGCGAACAACGCCAAACTGCTCGACGCCTTGAAAGACGTGCCGGAAACCGAGCGCGGCGCGCAGTTCGTCTGCGTTCTGGCGCTGGTGCGTCACGCCGACGATCCATTGCCGATCCTCTGCGAAGGCCTGTGGCACGGGCGCATCCTGACCCAGGCCAGCGGAGAACACGGGTTTGGCTACGACCCGCTGTTCTGGGTGCCGTCGCGCGATTGCTCCAGCGCCGAACTGAGCCCGAGCGAGAAAAACCTGATCAGCCACCGCGCCCGTGCAATGGATCTGCTGCGCCAGCGTCTAGGCCTGATATGACCCATGAATCATCCGCGTCACCGCTGATTTTCGGCGGTGCCGCACAATCGCCACGGGCCGCGTTGCCAACGCTGCCGCCCCTGGCGCTGTACATCCACATCCCGTGGTGTGTGCGTAAATGCCCTTATTGCGACTTCAACTCCCACACTGCCAGCCCGGTGCTGCCGGAAGAAGAGTATGTGGACGCCCTGCTGGCTGATCTCGATCAGGACCTGCACGCCGTCTACGGTCGCGAGTTGAGCTCGATCTTCTTTGGTGGCGGCACGCCGAGCCTGTTCAGCGCCGAAGCCTTGGGCCGCTTGCTCAAAGGCGTCGAGCAACGCATTCCGTTTGCCAGCGACATCGAAATCACCCTGGAAGCCAATCCGGGGACGTTCGAGCAAGAGAAGTTTGTCGCTTACCGCGCATTGGGCATCAATCGCCTGTCGATCGGCATCCAGAGCTTTCAGGAAGAGAAACTCAAGGCCTTGGGGCGGATTCACAACGGTGACGAAGCGGTACGCGCCGCCGGCATGGCCCGTCAGGCCGGGTTCGATAACTTCAACCTGGACTTGATGCACGGTTTGCCCGATCAGTCGCTGGACGATGCCCTGAGCGATTTGCGCCAGGCCATCGCCCTGAAACCGACGCACTTGTCCTGGTATCAACTGACGCTGGAGCCGAACACGGTGTTCTGGAACCAGCCGCCGACGCTGCCGGAAGACGACACGCTGTGGGACATTCAGGAAGCGGGTCAGGCGCTGCTCGCCGAGCACGGTTACGCGCAATACGAAGTCTCCGCCTATGCCCTGCCCGGTCGCCCCGCGCGGCATAACCTCAACTATTGGAGTTTTGGCGACTTCATCGGCATCGGCGCTGGCGCCCATGGCAAGCTCAGCCACCCGGACGGCCGCATTGTGCGTACCTGGAAGACGCGACTGCCAAAGGATTACCTGAACCCGGCGAAAAGCTTCAAGGCTGGCGAGAAGGCTCTGACCAATGATGAACTGCCGTTCGAGTTCCTGATGAACGCCTTGCGCCTGACCGAGGGTGTCGAATCGCGGCTGTACCCGGAGCGCACCGGTCTGAGCCTGGAAAGCTTCGCCGAAGGCCGCCTCGAGGCCGAACAAAGCGGCTTGTTGCAGGTCGAACCGTCACGCCTGGCGGCCACCGAGCGCGGGCAACTGTTCCTCAATGACTTGCTGCAAAAATTTCTGAGCTGATTTCAGCCTTAAGGGAAAACGAATGGATTTGATACTCGACCTGCTCGCCACCGTCTCCCGTTGGAGCCGCAGCAACCTGTCGGAAATCTCGCTGGCGCTGGTGGGTTGTTTGCTGGTGCTGTTCGGCGCGGACATCAAAGGCTGGGTCGATCAGCGTCTGGGCAGCATCGCCGGCGCCTTGCGCGTCCCGCTGCTCGCGCTGGTATGCATGATCGGCAGCGGCCTCGCGCTGATCTACGCCACACCGTGGATCATCAAAGGCCTGAGCCAGTTCAACAACTACAGCCTGGCGCCGGTGTTGCTGGTGGTGCTGGTACTCATCGGCGTCGTCGCCGACCGCCGCTGACCTCAAAGCCAACACAAAACAAATGTGGGAGCGGGCTTGCTCGCGAATGCGGTTGATCATTCAACATTGATGTTGACTGACACGACGCCTTCGCGAGCAAGCCCACTCCCACAGTTTGTATTGCGTAGGGCTTAGGACTGCTTTTCGAACTTCAGGTCCCAAACGCCATGCCCAAGACGTTCGCCACGGCGTTCGAACTTGGTGATCGGGCGCTCAGCCGGGCGCGGAACGCACTTGCCGTCTTCAGCCAGGTTGCGATAACCCGGGGCGACGCTCATCACTTCCAGCATGTACTCGGCGTACGGTTCCCAGTCGGTGGCCATGTGCAGAATCCCGCCGACCTTCAACTTGCTGCGCACCAGTTCAGCGAACGACGCCTGAACGATACGGCGCTTGTGGTGACGGCTCTTGTGCCACGGGTCCGGGAAAAACAGCATCAGGCGATCGAGGCTGTTGTCAGCGATGCACCGGTTGAGCACTTCGATCGCATCGCAATCGTAGACCCGCAGGTTGGTCAGGCCTTGAGTCAGCACCCCGTTGAGCAGCGCGCCGACACCCGGGCGGTGCACTTCAACGCCAATGAAATCCTGTTCCGGCGAAGCCGCGGCCATTTCCAGCAGCGAATGGCCCATGCCAAAGCCGATTTCCAGCGAGCGCGGTGCCGAGCGGCCGAACACTTGATCGTAATCCACAGGCGCGTCGGCCAATGGCAGCACGAACAGCGGCGTGCCTTGATCCAGGCCTTTTTGCTGGCCTTCGGTCATGCGCCCGGCGCGCATCACGAAACTCTTGATGCGGCGGTGTTGGCGCTCGTCGCCTTCTTCCGTCTGGATTGGCGTGTCGTTTGATTCAGTCATCAATGGCTCTTACTTGATCAGACCATCCAGCGGCGAGGAAGCGCTGGCATAAAGTTTTTTCGGCATACGGCCGGCGAGGTAGGCCAGGCGGCCCGCGACGATGGCGTGTTTCATGGCTTCAGCCATCATGATCGGCTGCTGGGCATGGGCGATGGCCGAGTTCATCAGCACCGCTTCACAACCCAGCTCCATGGCGATGGTGGCGTCGGAAGCCGTACCGACACCGGCATCCACCAGCACCGGAATCTTGGCTTCTTCGAGGATGATCTGCAGGTTGTACGGGTTGCAGATCCCCAGGCCTGTACCGATCAGACCGGCCAGCGGCATGACCGCGATAACGCCGATTTCCGCCAGTTGACGGGCAATGATCGGGTCATCGCTGGTGTAGACCATCACGTCGAAGCCTTCCTTGACCAGCACTTCGGCGGCCTTGAGGGTTTCGATCACGTTGGGGAACAGGGTTTTCTGGTCCGCCAGCACTTCCAGCTTCACCAGGTTGTGGCCACCGAGCAGCTCACGGGCCAGACGGCAGGTGCGCACAGCCTCGGTCGCGTCGAAGCAACCGGCGGTGTTGGGCAGGAAGGTGTAGCGATCCGGCGACAGGACTTCGAGCAGGTTCGGTTCGCCCGGGTTCTGGCCGAGGTTGGTACGGCGCACGGCGAAGGTGACGATCTCGGCACCCGAGGCTTCGATGGCCAAGCGGGTTTCTTCCATGTCGCGGTATTTGCCGGTGCCTACCAGCAAACGCGACTGGTAAGTACGACCGGCCAGGACGAAGGGCTTGTCGCTACGAACGATGCTCATGGGAAATCCTCTGTAGGGGTGAGGTTCTTGCAGAATTCTGTGCCCTTGCGGGCCGGGCGACTAGCCGCCGCCGATGGCGTGTACCACTTCGACCGAATCACCGTCGTTCAATGTGGTTTCGGCGTGCTGGCTGCGCGGGACGATATCCAGATTGAGTTCGACCGCCACCCGGCGTCCGGTCAGTTCCAGACGGGTCAGCAGGGCCGCAACGGTTTCACCGTCGGGCAGTTCAAGGGATTCGCCGTTCAACTGAATGCGCATACCGAATGCCGCCATCATTTTTAGGGGCTGGCATTCTAGCCCGATCAGTCTTGGCGACCCAAGCCATTCGTCATGAAATGGACTGCCCGGTCAGCTCAACCGCCAGGCGGCAAGGCCCAGGCAGAACCAACCCACCAGAAACGCCAGGCCACCGAAGGGCGTGATGATTCCGAGCTTGCTGACGCCGGTCAGGGTCAACACGTACAGACTGCCGGAAAACAGCAGGATGCCGATCGCAAACGAGGCGCCAGCCCAGGTGATCAGCCGACCGGGAAGCTGTGTGGCAAGCAGCGCTACGCCCAGCAATGCCAAGGTGTGCACCAATTGGTAGGTGACGCCGGTGTGGAAGATCGCCAGGTATTCGGGTGTCAGCCGGTTTTTCAGACCATGGGCGGCGAACGCGCCAAGGGCAACACCGGTGAAGCCGAAGAAAGCGGCCAGCATCAGAAAGCCACGCAGCATGAAGAACTCCAGTCAGACTCGATCAACAGGGTCTGTATAATGGCCCGCTCAACGGGTTCGGCCAAGCCATCTCTATGCTGCGTTTATTTTTGCGACGATTCACGAAAGCCCTGCTCTGGTTCGCGGGTGGCAGCGTATTGCTGGTGCTGATTTTTCGCGTGGTACCGCCACCGGGCACGGCGCTGATGGTCGAGCGCAAGATCGAATCCTGGTTCGACGGCGAACCGATTGACCTGCAACGCACCTGGAAACCCTGGGATGAAATCTCCGACGACCTCAAAGTCGCAGTGATCGCCGGCGAAGATCAGAAATTTCCGGAGCATTGGGGTTTTGACCTCGGTGCAATCAAGGCCGCGCTGGCCCACAACGAGCTGGGCGGTTCGGTGCGCGGCGCCAGTACACTGAGCCAGCAAGTCTCGAAGAACCTGTTCCTGTGGTCGGGGCGCAGCTGGTTGCGCAAAGGCCTGGAAGCCTGGTTTACCGGGCTGATCGAGGTGCTTTGGCCCAAGCAGCGGATTCTTGAGGTGTACCTCAACAGTGTCGAATGGGATGAAGGCGTGTTTGGTGCGGAAGCGGCGGCCAGGCATCACTTTGGTGTTGGCGCTAAAAGCCTCAGCCGCCAGCAATCGAGCTTGCTGGCGGCGGTTTTGCCCAACCCACGGGTGTGGAGTGCGAGCCATCCGACCAATTACGTCGCACGGCGTGCCGGCTGGATTCGGCAGCAGATGAGTCAGTTGGGAGGCGACAGCTATCTGGCTGGCCTCAACGATTCACGCCGGGCGCCTTGGGCTCAATGAACTAACGCAAATCCTGTAGGAGCGAGGATTGCCCGCGAAGGCGATGTATCAGGCCACCATCTTCATCGGCTGACACACCGCCTTCGCGGGCAAGCCTCGCTCCTACAAGGGGTCTAGGTGATGCGGGAATAATTCGCACAAACAAAAACGCCCCGATCAATGATCGGGGCGTTTTTTATTGCCGGGCGCGCAGGTTAAGCGGCGATCGACAACTTGAGCTTGTTCATCGCGCTCTTCTCAAGCTGACGAATACGCTCGGCCGACACGTTGTACTTCTGCGCCAGGTCGTGCAGCGTGGCTTTCTCTTCAGCCAACCAGCGCTGATAGAGGATGTCACGGCTGCGGTCGTCCAGCACTTCCAGCGCTTCGTGCAGGTTGTGATTGGAGTTGTCGCTCCAGTCAGCGTCTTCCAGTTGACGGGCCGGGTCGTACCGGTGGTCTTCCAGATAGTTGGCTGGCGACTGGAAAGCGCTGTCGTCGTCCGCTTCTGCGGCCGGGTCGAAAGCCATGTCATGGCCGGTCAGGCGACTTTCCATCTCGCGCACTTCCCGCGGCTCTACGCCGAGGCTTTCCGCCACGCGGTGGACTTCCTCGTTGTTCAGCCAGGCCAGACGCTTTTTCTGGCTGCGCAGGTTGAAGAACAGCTTGCGCTGGGCCTTGGTGGTCGCGACTTTCACGATGCGCCAGTTGCGCAGGATGAACTCGTGAATCTCCGCCTTGATCCAGTGCACAGCGAACGAAACCAGGCGCACGCCCATTTCCGGGTTGAAACGCTTCACAGCCTTCATCAGGCCGACGTTGCCTTCCTGGATCAGGTCAGCCTGAGCCAGGCCGTAGCCGGAATAGCTACGGGCGATATGTACGACAAAACGCAGGTGGGCGAGCACCATCTGCCGAGCCGCCCCCAAATCCTGCTCATAATAGAGACTCTCGGCCAGTTCACGCTCCTGCTCCGGCGTCAGCAATGGAATGCTGTTGACGGTGTGCACATAGGCCTCCAGGTTCGCACCCGGGACCAGAGCATATGCAGGTTGCAAAGAATTGGTCATACGAAAAAACCTCCGACTTTCAAACTCGTGCAGTTCAGCACTGCGAAAATTGACCGGAAACCGAAGAACAAGTTCCCTAAACCCATAAAAGCTGAAAGGTCAATACGAGCAAAATGATATTACTTTGGCGCAAGCTCCCGCAGGTGGCGTGCGACTGCAATCCATGCACCGATATACCCCAACAGCACCGCGCCAAGCAAGAGCGGCAGACCGTCGGCAACCGGTACCCCGGCCAGTGCGAAATCACTGCCATACAAACCGGCCAGTCCGACCACAGCCTCGTTCAGCCAGTTCAGGCCAAACGCCAATACGCCCCAGGAAAGAATCCCCGCACCGAAGCCATACAACGCGCCCATATAAAGAAAAGGCCTGCGCACATAGCTGTCAGTGCCACCGACGAGTTTAATCACTTCTATCTCTGTGCGGCGGTTTTCAATATGAAGACGAATGGTATTGCCTATCACCAAAAGTAATGCAGAAACCAGAAGCACGGTTAGACCGAAGACAAAACGGTCACCCAGCTTGAGGATGGCTGCCAGACGCTCGACCCAGACTAGATCAAGTTGTGCCTGTTGTACCTTCGGCAACTCGGAAAGTTTTTGTCGTAATGCTTCAAGCGCGGGCTTGTCGACTTCGTTCGGGGTCACCAGCACCACGCCTGGCAGCGGGTTTTCCGGCAATTCCTTCAGCGCATCGCCCAGGCCGGACTGCTGCTGAAACTCTTCCAGCGCCTGATCGCGGCCGACATATTCAGCCTCGGCGACGCCGGGAATGGCTTTGATCTGCTCGCGCAACGACTCGCCTTCCGCCGGGCTGGCCTCGAGTTGCAGGTACAGGGAGATCTGCGCCGCACGCTGCCAGGAACCGCCCAGACGCTCGACGTTACTTAGCAAAAGTGACAGGCCCATGGGCAAACTCAGGGCCACCGCCATCACCATGCAGGTAAAGAAGCTGCCGATGGGCTGCTTGCCCAGGCGACGCAAACTGTCCAGCAGACTGGCGCGATGGCTTTCGACCCAGGCGCGGAACAGTGTGGCGAAGTCCGGGCCGTCGTCATCGTCGCGTTTTTTCTTCTGCGGCTGCGGATCGGCGGCTTTCGGCGCCACGCGCTCGGAGACTTTAGGGCTGCGTGTCGCACTCATACGCCCGCCTCCCCGTCACCGATCAGTCGGCCGCGTTGCAGGGTCAGCATGCGATGACGCATGCGAGCGATCAGGGCCAGGTCGTGGCTGGCGATCAGCACGCTGGTGCCCAGGCGGTTGATGTCTTCGAACACCCCCATGATCTCGGCGGCCAGGCGTGGATCGAGGTTACCCGTCGGCTCATCCGCCAGCAGCAACGCCGGACGGTGAACGATGGCGCGGGCAATGCCGACGCGTTGTTGCTGGCCGGTGGACAGGTCGCCGGGGTACAGATCGGTTTTATCCGACAGCGCCACGCGCTCCAGGGCCGAATCCACACGTTTGGCGATCTCGGCCTTGGAAAGACCGAGGATCTGCAGGGGCAGCGCAACGTTATTGAACACCGTGCGATCGAACAGCAACTGGTGGTTCTGGAACACCACGCCAATCTGCCGACGCAGAAAAGGAATTTGCGCATTGCTGATGGTGCCGAGGTCCTGGCCGGCCAGCAGCAACTTGCCGGTGGTCGGACGTTCCATCGCCAGCAGCAGGCGCAGCAGGGTGCTTTTACCGGCGCCGGAGTGGCCGGTCACAAACAAGAATTCGCCCCGACGGACTCGAAAGCTCAGCTCATGCAAGCCGACGTGACCGTTCGGGTAGCGTTTACCGACCTGTTCGAAACGAATCATGAACGCTCCCGCTCGGCAAAGAGTGCCTGGACAAAGGGTTCTGCTTCAAAAGTACGCAAGTCATCGATGCCTTCACCGACGCCGATGTAGCGAATCGGCAAGCCAAACTGCTTGGCCAGGGCGAAAATCACTCCGCCTTTGGCGGTGCCATCGAGCTTGGTCAGCGCCAGGCCCGTCAGTTCGACGGTCTGGTTGAATTGCTTGGCCTGGCTGATCGCGTTCTGACCGGTGCCGGCATCGAGCACCAGCAGCACTTCGTGCGGTGCATCGGCGTCGAGCTTGCTGATCACCCGGCGAACCTTCTTCAGCTCTTCCATCAAATTGTCTTTGGTGTGCAGACGACCGGCGGTATCGGCGATCAACACGTCAATGCCGCGGGCCTTGGCCGCTTGCACGGCATCGAAGATAACCGAAGCCGAGTCAGCGCCGGTGTGCTGGGCGATCACCGGAATCTTGTTGCGCTCGCCCCACACCTGCAATTGCTCGACTGCCGCGGCACGGAAGGTATCACCCGCCGCGAGCATGACTTTCTTGCCTTCGAGTTGCAGTTTTTTCGCCAGTTTGCCGATGGTGGTGGTCTTGCCGGCGCCGTTGACGCCGACGACCAGAATCACGAACGGCTTGTTCTGCGAGGAGATTTTCAGCGGCTGTTCGACCGGCTTGAGCATCGCCGCCAGTTCAGCCTGCAGGGATTTGTACAGCGCGTCGGCATCGGCCAGCTCTTTACGGGCAACCTTTTGGGTCAGGCGCTGGATGATCACGGAAGTGGCTTCGACGCCAACGTCGGCCGTCAGCAAACGGGTTTCGATGTCTTCGAGCAGCTCGTCATCGATGATTTTCTTGCCCAGGAACAGGCTGGCCATGCCTTCGCCGATGCTGGCGCTGGTCTTGGACAGGCCTTGCTTGAGGCGGGCGAAGAAACCGGCTTTGGTTTCCTCAGTGCGCGCAGGCTCGGCGGGTGTTTCGACGGGTACGACGGGCGCGGCGGCCACGGGAGTGACGACCGGTGCAGGCTCTGGCGCTGGAACAACCGGAGCAGCTGGAGCAACCGGAGCAACCGGAGCGGCCGGAGCAACGAAGGCTGGAATCACAGGTTCTGGAACAACCGGCACAGGCTCGGCCACAACAACCGGTTCAACAGTCAGCTCAACAACCGTCGCCTGGATCGGCTCAGGCGTGAACGCAGTCGGCGCTGGAATCGGTGGCGTAATATGCGGCGCCAGTTCGTCTTCGACCAATGCCACCGGTTCTTCCGCCACCGGCAATGTCAGCCACGGTTCGGCGACGGGGGTCGGCGGCTGTTCGGCCACGACTTCGGTTTGCGCCTCAACCACCGGTTGCAGCACCGGCTCGGCGATCGGCAGGACAACCGGCGCCGGCGCTTCATCTATTACCGGTGCAGGCTGTGGCTCAGAAATGGGTTGTGGCTGTTCGACGACGGTTTCCTGCGGCTTTTTGCGCAGCCATCCGAACAGGCTTTTCTTCTCGCCAGCCGCAGCTGGGGCTTTCTTGTCGTCGTTGGAACCAAACATGGAGGACGGCTATCTCACGGTAGCGACGCGCCAAAGGGCGCCCCGGCAAATAAATATTCGATGCAGAACAGACTGCGATTGACCCAGCTTGTTCACGCGCAACATTTTGTAGAGGTGCAAACAGCCCCTCAAAGGTCGACTAATACGAAGGACTGGAACGGCATCGTCGGCGAAAACGCAGAGTTTAGCTGACAAACTCAAAGCTTCCGCAGGTAACCCATGCAACCTTCCGGCCGATCAAAGGCCTGATAGGCGTGGCCGCCAGTAAAACGGACCAGTATCCTAGCACCCTCTCGCCCGCTGACGCTAAGAACAAGCGGGCAGCCCCAAAGGTTTAAAAACGAATGAATGCTCTAGCCCGCCGCGCTGCAGGCCTGCTGCTCAGCACAGTTTGTCTGCCACTTTCAGCCCTCGCTGCCGACCCGCAACCCACCCACGAATTCACCCTCGACAACGGCCTGAAGGTCATCGTGCGTGAAGACCATCGCGCGCCGGTGGTGGTTTCCCAAGTCTGGTACAAGGTCGGCTCCAGCTACGAGACGCCGGGGCAGACCGGTTTGTCCCACGCCCTGGAACACATGATGTTCAAGGGCAGCGAGAAAGTCGGCCCCGGTGAAGCTTCGCTGATCCTGCGCGACCTCGGCGCCGAAGAGAACGCCTTCACCAGCGACGACTTCACCGCTTATTACCAAGTACTGGCCCGCGACCGCCTGGGCGTGGCCTTCGAACTTGAAGCGGACCGCATGGCCAGCCTGCGCCTGCCCGCTGACGAGTTCGCCCGCGAAATCGAAGTCATTAAAGAAGAACGCCGTCTGCGCACCGACGACAAGCCGATGTCCAAGGCCTACGAACGCTTCAAGGCCATGGCTTACCCGGCCAGCGGTTACCACACGCCGACCATCGGCTGGATGGCTGACCTCGACCGCATGAAGGTTGAAGAGCTGCGCCACTGGTACCAATCCTGGTACGTGCCGAACAACGCCACGCTGGTGGTGGTCGGCGACGTGACCCCGGATGAAGTCAAAACCCTGGCCCAGCGCTATTTCGGTCCGATTGCCAAGCGTGATGTGCCGCCGGCGAAGATCCCGATGGAACTGGCTGAGCCCGGCGAACGCCAGATCACGCTGCACGTGCAGACGCAATTGCCGAGCCTGATGCTGGCTTTCAACGTACCCAGCCTCGCCACCGCTGAAGACAAGCGTTCGGTGCATGCCTTGCGCCTGATCTCGGCCCTGCTCGACGGCGGCTACAGCGGGCGCATCCCGACACAACTGGAGCGCGGCGAAGAGCTGGTGTCCGGCGGATCGTCGAGCTACGACGCCTATACCCGAGGCGACAGCCTGTTCACGCTTTCGGCAACGCCGAACACCCAGAAGAACAAAACCATGGCCCAGGCCGAAGCCGGCTTGTGGAAGCTGCTCGAACAGCTGAAAACCACTGCGCCATCGGCTGAAGAGCTGGAGCGCGTGCGGGCCCAGGTGATTGCCGGCCTGGTTTACGAGCGAGACTCGATCACCAGCCAGGCAACCGCCATCGGCCAACTGGAAACCGTCGGTCTGTCGTGGAAACTGATGGACACCGAACTGGCCGAACTGGAAAGCGTCACGCCAGAAGACATCCAGAAAGCCGCCAAGCTGTATTTCACCCGCGAACGTCTCAGCGTCGCCCATGTCCTGCCACTGGAGACGACTCATGAGTGAGCATAAAAAACCACATCTGGCCTTGATCGGTCTGATCGCTGTCGCGCTGATCGGATCGGCGGCTTTCTATTTCCTGAAGACCGACGAGTCCAACGCGAGCGAAGCCCTCGACAAGGCCAAGTCCAGCCAGAAACTGCAATCGCTGGCCGAACTCGACGGCAAGGCACCGAGTCGCCGCACGCTGGACGTGCAGACCTGGAACACGGCCGAAGGCGCCAAGGTGCTGTTCGTCGAAGCCCGCGAGTTGCCGATGTTCGACATGCGCCTGATCTTCGCCGCGGGCAGTAGCCAGGACGGCGATGCGCCGGGTCTGGCCGTGCTGACCAACGCGATGCTCAACGAAGGCGTGGCCGGCAAAGATGTTGGCGCCATTGCCCAGGGCTTCGAAGGCCTGGGTGCCGACTTCGGCAACGGCGCGTTCAAGGACATGGCACTGGCCTCGTTGCGCAGCCTTAGCGCCGCGGACAAACGCGAGCCCGCACTGAAGCTGTTCTCCGAAGTCGTCGGCAAACCGACCTTCCCCGCCGATTCCTTTGCGCGGATCAAGAACCAGATGCTCGCCGGCTTCGAATACCAGAAACAGAACCCCGGCAAACTGGCCAGCATCGAGCTGATGAACCGCTTGTACGGCGATCACCCGTATGCGCATACCAGTGACGGCACGGCGAAAACCGTTCCGGCGATTACCCTGGCCCAATTGAAGGCGTTCCATGAGAAAGCCTACGCCGCCGGCAACGTGGTGATCGCGCTGGTGGGCGACCTTTCCCGTGCCGAGGCCGAGGCGATTGCTGCGCAAGTCTCCGGCGCGCTGCCAAAAGGCCCTGCGCTGGCGAAGCTGCCGCAACCGGTCGAGCCGAAAGCCAGCATCGGCCACATCGAGTTCCCGTCCAAGCAGACCAACCTGATGCTCGCGCAACTGGGCATCGACCGTGACGACCCGGACTACGCCGCCCTGTCCATGGGCAACCAGATCCTTGGCGGCGGTGGCTTCGGCACCCGTTTGATGAGCGAAGTGCGCGAGAAGCGCGGTCTGACCTACGGCGTGTATTCGGGCTTCACCCCGATGCAGGCGCGCGGCCCGTTCATGATCAACCTGCAAACCCGCGCCGAGATGAGTGAAGGCACGCTGAAACTGGTGCAGGACGTACTCGCCGACTACCTTAAAACCGGGCCGACCGAAAAAGAACTCGACGACGCCAAGCGTGAACTGGCCGGCAGCTTCCCGCTGTCCACCGCCAGCAACGCGGATATCGTCGGCCAGCTCGGCGCGATGGGTTTCTACAACCTGCCGCTGAGCTATCTGGAAGACTTCATGCAGCAGTCCCAGAGCCTGACGGTCGAGCAAGTCAGAACCGCACTGAACAAACACCTGAGCACGGATAAAATGGTCATCGTCAGCGCTGGCCCGACCGTGCCGCAAAAGCCGTTACCGGCCCCTACTGATAAACCTGCCGAGCAGCCGCTCGGGGTTCCGGAGCATTAATGGCCACTCGTCCTAAAAAACCTGTTCACAACGTGCACAACGGCGTGAACCAACTGCGCATCATCGGCGGTGAATGGGGCAGCCGAAAGCTGAGCTTCCCCGATGCACCGGGCCTGCGCCCGACGCCAGACCGAGTGCGTGAAACATTGTTCAACTGGCTCGCACCATATGTCGCCGGGGCCAAGGTCTTTGACCCGTTCGCCGGCAGCGGCGCGTTGTTCCTCGAGGCACTGTCCCGTGGCGCGGCGATGGGCCAGGCGCTGGACGCCAGCAACATCGCGGTCTCGAGCATCAAGGAACATCTGGGCACACTGCGCTGCACCACCGGCCAGATTCAGACGGCCGATGCCCTGCGCTACCTGGAAACCCAGCCAGCAGTGGCTTACGACCTGGTGTTCCTCGACCCGCCCTTCAACCAGAACCTGTTGCCGTCCGTGTGCACCCTGCTCGAAGAGCGCCAATGGCTGGCGGACGATGCCTGGGTGTACACCGAAAGTGAAACGGCACCGTCGACGCTCGGTTTGCCGGCGAACTGGCGACTGCACCGCGAGCAGAAATCCGGGCGCGTCTACTACTCGTTGTGGCAACGTATGGCAGAGATCGCCGGTTAACCGACCGGCCTGAAAAGGTGCGCACAGGTTGCGCACCGCTGCATCGAGAGCAATCGTGTCCTTTCCGTCAGAACGCTTCATCCCCGCCTTCGGCCTGGGCAACCCGCACTTGCAGACCTTGTGGGGACCGCTCTGGCGCAAAACCACGCACATCGAACGCGAGCGCGAACGCTTGTGGCTCGAGGATGGCGACTTTCTTGACCTGGACTGGCACGGTCCGCACAGCGCCGATACGCCGCTGGTGCTGGTTTTGCACGGCCTGACCGGTTCTTCCAATTCGCCTTACGTGGCCGGCGTGCAGAAGGCGCTGGGTGCCCAGGGCTGGGCCAGTGTTGCACTGAACTGGCGCGGCTGCTCGGGCGAACCGAATCTGTTGCCACGCAGCTACCACTCCGGCGCCAGCGAAGACCTTGCCGAAGCCATCAGACACCTGCGGGCCAAACGGCCGCTCGCGCCGCTGTACGCGGTCGGTTATTCCCTCGGCGGCAACGTTTTGCTCAAACACTTGGGCGAGACCGGCAGCGACAGTGGCGTGCTCGGCGCCGTGGCAGTGTCGGTGCCCTTTCGGCTCGATCAGTGCGCCGACCGTATCGGCCAGGGTTTCTCGAAGGTGTATCAGGCGCACTTCATGCGCGAGATGGTCGCCTACATCAAGAACAAGCAACGGCAGTTCCAGCATGACGGACGCGAGGATGGCCTGGCGAAACTGGCTGCCCTGGGCTCGCTGGAAAACATGCGCACGTTCTGGGATTTCGATGGCCGGGTCACCGCGCCGCTGCATGGTTTCAGCGATGCACAGGATTATTATCGCCGTGCCTCGAGCCGCTATTTCCTGGGCGAGATTCGCACGCCAACGCTGATCATTCAGGCGGCAGACGACCCGTTTGTGTTTCCTCACAGCCTGCCGCAAGCCAAGGAATTGTCCGCCAGCACCCAGCTCGAGCTGCAAGCCAAGGGCGGGCATGTCGGCTTCGTCGATGGCTCGCTCCGGCAACCGGGTTACTACCTGGAACGGCGCATCCCGCAGTGGCTGACCGCCGTGGGTCGCGAGTAGATCGATGGCTACCGATCAGGGCGAGTCGATCCGTTTCTGGCAAACGGCGCCGTTGGCCGGGGTCGAGTTGTTGTCCGCGCGCTACATCGAACACCGTTTTGCCCCGCATGTGCATGACGGTTACGTGATCGGCATGATCATGGCCGGCGCTCAGCGTTATCGCTATCGCGGCGCCGAACACCTGGCGGGCAGCGGCACGCTGGTACTGATCAATCCGGATGAACTGCACACCGGCCACAAGGGCACGGAAGATGGTTGGCTGTACCGGGCGTTTTATCCCGACAGCGAGCAGATTCTGTCGCTGCTGACCGAGCTGGAACTGCCGACCCACACCTTGCCGGCGTTTGGCGCGACGCTCTATCGCGATCCCGATCTGGTGAAGGGTTTCTGCCAACTGCATCGACTGCTGGAAACACCGTCAACCGCTCTGCAGCAGCAGACGGCATGGCGGGAATTGATGCTGTCGCTGCTGCAACGTCACGCTGCTGTCCCGGACGCGGGCAAGCCCGGCAAGGAACATCGAGCGGTGACCCTGGCCAAGGAACTGCTGCAGGCGCAATTGGCGGCACCGCCGTCGCTGGAAGAACTCGCGGCCGCGGTGAACCTGTCGCCGTTCCACTTCGCCCGGGTATTCCGCCGCGCCACTGGCATGCCACCGCACACCTGGCTGATACAGCAGCGCATCGCCCGGGCACGGGGGTTATTGCAGGGTGGATGCTTGCCGCTGGAAGTGGCCACGCAATTGGGATTTGCCGATCAGAGCCACCTGAATCGGCAGTTCAAGCAGGTTTACGGGGTTGGGCCGGGGGCGTATCGAAATGCGCGGCAGTTGCTGACGACACATCCCTAATGTGGGAACGTCGCCCGGCCCTTCCCACATTTGATTTGTGTTTATTCGCCGACGGCGACGCCCCGCGCAGGCTCGTTGATCCACTCGCTCCACGACCCGGCATACAACGATCCCAACGGATATCCCGCAAGGCACAACGCAAACAGATTATGGCAAGCCGTCACACCAGAGCCGCAGTAAGCCACCAGATCACTCGGTGAGCGATTGCCCAGTTTGGCGGCAAACCGCTGCTTGAGCTGATCGGCCGGGAGGAAATGCCCGTCGCTGCCCAGGTTGTCGGTGAACGCCGCGCACTGCGCGCCGGGAATGTGTCCGGCGATCGGGTCGATCGGTTCCACTTCGCCCTTGAAACGCGGCAAGGCGCGAGCATCGAGCAGGGTCAATTCGGGTTGGCCGAGGCGTTGCTGGAGCTGATCGGCGTTCAGGATCAGCGCATTGTCCGGCGTACCGTTAAAGGTGCCACGCTCACCACCGGGAGCATCGAGACTCAGGGGCAAACCCGCCGCATGCCAGGCCTTGAGCCCGCCATCGAGGATGAACACACCGTCGCGCTTGCCCAGCCAGGCCAGCAACCACCAGGCCCGCGCCGCATAGGCGCCGGGGCCGTCGTCATACAAAACCACTTCGCTGTCGGCATCGATGCCCCAGGCCTGCAAACGCTCGATCAAGTCTTCAGGCTCGGGCAACGGATGGCGCCCGGTCACACCCTTGATGACCGTCCCGCTCAAGTCGCGTTCAAGATCGGCAAAACTCGACCCGGCAATATGCCCTTCGGCATAGCTGCGCTGGCCGTAATCCGGGTCTTCGAGGGCAAAACGACAATCCAGAATCACCAGACCCGGCTGCTCCTTTTTCAGGTCCAGTGCTTGCGGGCTGATCAATTGCGCAATGGGCATAACGGGCTCCAGTGATTAGGCGATGTCTGATCCTACTGTACTTCTTCCAGGGCTTGCGCCAACGGCACGTAAAACTCCTCGAACAAGGCGTTGACCGCATCACGGGATTGGTCCGTGACGAACCCGGCCTCCAGCACCAGCACCTGGTACACCCCACGTTTGATCGCCTGTTCGCTCAGGTGATTGGAGTTTTCCCGCGTGGTGCACAGGAAACGCACCCATGACGTCAGGATGATCCAGGCGTTGAGCGTCAGGGATTCGATCTGCACGCGATCCATCTCCAGGATGCCGGCCTCGACGAACCCTTTGTAGATCGCCGTGCCTTGGATCACGCAGCGCTGGGAAAAACGTCGGTAACGGGCGGCCAGTTCCGGATCGCTGTCGAGCAAATGCTCGAGGTCGCGGTGCAAAAACCGGTAGCGCCACATGGCCGCCAGCAACTCCTGGAGGTAGTAACGCTTGTCCTCCACCGTCGCGGCGCGCCCCTGGGGCGGGCGCAGGAAGCTGTCCACCAGGCTTTCGTACTCACTGAACAACACGGCGATGATCGCCTGCTTGTTGGGGAAGTGGTAGTACAGGTTGCCCGGGGAAATTTCCATGTGGGCAGCAATGTGGTTGGTGCTGATGCTGCGCTCGCCCTGCTGATTGAACAGCTCCAGGCTGTTCTGCACGATGCGCTCGCTGGTTTTGATCCGTGGGGCCATGGCTTGAGCTTTAATTCAGAGGGCGTTGACGGGCATCTTACGACCTAACCGCCCGTGGATAAAACTAGGCTGTGCCAGGATGTCATTTGACTTTCTAGAGCATAGACTCTAAAAAGCTCTTCACAACAATAAGCCCGGAGATGACCATGTCTGCTGAAATTGCCTACCTTCAGAACTTGCAGCAGCCATTGGAAGAACTCCAGACCCTGTTCGACGCCCAGCGCGCAGCCTATGCCGCCAACCCGATGCCGCCCGCGGCGCAGCGCCAGCAATGGCTCAAAGCCCTGCGGGATTTGTTGAGCACGGAACGCCAGGCGCTGATCGACGCCATCAGCCAGGACTTCAGCCACCGCAGCGCCGATGAAACCCTGCTCGCCGAACTGATGCCGAGCCTGCACGGCATTCACTATGCCAGTCAGCACCTCAAAGGCTGGATGAAGCCGTCACGGCGCAAAGTCGGCGTGGCCTTTCAGCCCGCCTCGGCCAAAGTCGTTTATCAGCCGCTGGGCGTGGTCGGGGTGATCGTGCCCTGGAACTACCCGCTGTATCTGGCCATCGGCCCTTTGGTGGGTGCGTTGTCGGCGGGCAATCGGGTGATGCTCAAACTGAGCGAGTCGACCCCCGCCACCGGCCTGCTGCTCAAGGCATTGCTGGGCCGGATCTTTCCCGAAGACCTGGTGTGCGTGGTGCTCGGCGAGGCCGATATCGGCGTGGCGTTCTCCCGCCTGCGTTTCGACCACCTGTTGTTCACCGGCGCCACCAGCATCGGCAAACATGTGATGCGCGCGGCCGCCGAGAACCTGACGCCGGTGACGCTGGAACTGGGCGGAAAATCCCCGGCCATCGTTTCCCGGGATGTGCCATTGAAAGATGCCGCCGAACGCATCGCCTTCGGCAAGACGCTCAACGCCGGACAAACCTGCGTCGCCCCGGACTACGTGCTGGTGCCGGAAGACCGCGTAGGTTCTTTCATCGAAGCCTATCGTCAGGCAGTTCGCGGATTTTATCCGACCCTCGCCGACAACCCGGACTACACCGCGATCATCAATGACCGACAACTGGCCCGGCTCAACGGCTACATCAGCGATGCCACCAGCAAAGGCGCGCTGCTGATCCCGTTGTTCGACCAGGGCCAGGGGCGCCGCATGAGCCATAGCCTGCTGCTCAACGTCACTGACGACATGATGGTGATGCAGGACGAAATCTTCGGTCCGCTGCTGCCGATCGTTCCGTACAAGGACCTGGATGAAGCGTTTGCCTACATCAGCCAGCGACCTCGTCCGCTGGCGCTGTATTACTTCGGCTACGACAAGCGCGAACAAAACCGCGTCCTGCACGAGACTCACTCCGGCGGCGTGTGCCTGAACGACACGTTGCTGCATGTTGCCCAGGACGACATGCCGTTCGGCGGCATCGGCGCTTCCGGCATGGGCCATTACCACGGCCATGAAGGTTTCCTGACGTTCAGCAAGGCCAAAGGCGTGCTGATCAAACAACGTTTCAACGCGGCGAAGCTGATTTACCCGCCGTACGGCAAATCCATCCAGAAACTGATCCAGAAGCTGTTTATCCGCTAACGGTACTCTTTTCCGGGAAATAACAATAATGAGCCCAGGCCTGTCCGATACACCCGCGCTGTCTCGGCGCGGCTTTCTTCAATTCAGCCTCGGCGCGAGTGCTTTTCTGGCCACGGTCGGATTGGGCGCGAGCCTCAGCGGTTGTTCGTCGAGCATCCCGGCCAGCGGTTTCGCGATGCTGCGCAGCGGCGACCTGCTGTTTTTGCGAGCGCTGATTCCGGTGATGCTCGAGGGTGCCGTGGTCGCCGGGAAAATGCCGGCGGCGGTCGACCAGACCTTACTTTGCCTGGATAACGGCCTGAATCACCTGTCGCCGGAAATGCTCAAGCTGACCCGACAATTGTTCGATGTGCTGGGGATGGCCGTGACTCGCGGACCGCTGACCGGGATCTGGGGCAGTTGGGAAAACGCCAGCGCCGACGAGATCCGGCATTTTCTTGATCGTTGGGAAAACAGCTCGTTCAGCCTGTTGCGCATGGGGCACAGCTCGTTGCAGCAAATGGTGATGATGGCGTGGTACAGCCGGGCTGAATCGTGGGCGCATTGCGGGTATCCCGGGCCTCCGACCGTTTGAGACCGAGGCGTCCCCTTCGCGGGCAAGCCTCGCTCCTACAGAAGCGCGTAGACCTTGTAGGAGCGAGGCTTGCCCGCGAAGGCGCCAGCCGCATCACCACAGAATCCAAAAATAACAAGAGAACACAAACATGCCCGTACCCGACCCGTTCCGCGAAGGCATGGCCCGCGGCTGGAAAACCCACAACAGCTCGCAACTGACCGAAGACCTGACCCTTGAAGCGGACGTGGCGATCATCGGCAGCGGCGCGGGGGGCGGCACCACCGCCGAAATCCTCAGCGCCGCTGGCTACAAGGTGTTGCTGATCGAAGAAGGCCCGCTCAAGACCAGCAGCGATTTCAAGCTGCTCGAAGACCAGGCCTACACCAGCCTCTATCAGGAAGGCATCGGCCGCATGAGCAAGGACGGCGCGATCACCATCCTTCAAGGCCGGGCGGTGGGCGGCACCACGCTGATCAACTGGACATCGAGCTTTCGTACCCCGGACCCGACCCTCGAACACTGGGCCAGGGAGCACGACGTCAAAGGCCACAGCCCCGCGGAGATGGCGCCCTGGTTCGAGAAAATGGAACAGCGTCTAGGTGTCGCGCCGTGGATGGTCCCGCCGAACGCCAACAACGACGTGATCCGCAAGGGCTGCGAGAAGCTCGGTTACACCTGGCACGTCATCCCGCGCAACGTGCGCGGTTGCTGGAACCTCGGTTATTGCGGCATGGGCTGCCCGACCAACGCCAAGCAATCGATGATGGTCACGACGATTCCGGCGACCCTGGAAAAGGGTGGCGAACTGATTTACCTCGCCCGCGCTGAAAAATTATCGATCAAGGACGGCAAAGTCACGGGCCTGCAATGCGTGGCCATGGACGACCGTTGCGTCGCCCCCACGGGCAAGACGATCACGGTCAAGGCGCGGCATTACGTGCTGGCCGGCGGTGGGATCAACAGCCCCGCGCTGCTGTTGAGATCAGAGGCGCCAGACCCGCACGAGCGGCTGGGCAAACGAACGTTTTTGCATTTGGTGAACATGTCCGCCGGGCTGTTCGACGAGGTGATCAACCCGTTCTACGGCGCGCCGCAGTCGATCTACTCCGACCATTTTCAATGGCAGGACGGTACGACCGGCAAGATGGCTTACAAACTCGAAGTGCCACCGCTGCACCCGGCGCTGGCGGCCACTCTGCTCGGCGGTTTCGGCAAGGAAAACGCACAGCACATGGAAAACCTGCCCCATACCCACGCCATGCTGGCGCTGCTGCGCGATGGTTTTCACCCGGACAGCCCCGGCGGCAGCGTCGAGTTGCGCGGTGACAACACGCCAGTGCTCGACTATCAGGTTTCAGCCTATGCCTGGGACGGTTTGCGCCGGGCGTTCCACAGCATGGCCGAGATCCAGTTCGCCGGCGGTGCCAACGCCGTCATGCCGATGCACGCCGACGCGCGTTACGTGAAAACCCTGGCCGAAGCGCGCACGCTGATCGACGGTTTGAGCCTTGAGCTGTATCGCACACGCCTGGGCAGTGCCCATGTGATGGGCGGTTGCGCCATGGGCGAAGACCCGAAAAACGCCGTGGCCGACAGCCTTGGCCGGCATCATCAACTCAGCAACCTGTCGATCCACGACGGCTCGCTGTTCCCCACCAGCATTGGCGCAAACCCGCAATTGTCGGTCTACGGGCTGACAGCGCAATTGGCGACTTCGCTCGTCGAACGTTTGAAAAACCCGTGAAAAGAGCGAATATTCCCACCGTCTATAGTGCTTTCTTACCCAAAAGGCGACTTGGCCGACCGGGAAGGCTGCGATACCATCCGACTCCCCAACGGACTCCCGCCAGGACGACGCGATGAACCGAGTGTTGTACCCAGGTACCTTCGACCCTATTACCAAGGGCCATGGCGACTTGGTCGAACGCGCCGCGCGCCTGTTCGATCATGTGATCATTGCCGTTGCTGCCAGCCCGAAGAAAAACCCGTTGTTTCCCCTGGAACAGCGTGTGGAGCTGGCCCGCGAGGTCACTAAACATCTGCCGAACGTTGAAGTCGTCGGCTTCTCGACGCTGTTGGCGCACTTCGCCAAAGAGAAGAATGCGAACGTGTTCCTGCGTGGTTTGCGCGCAGTGTCGGACTTCGAGTACGAATTTCAGCTCGCCAACATGAACCGTCAACTGGCGCCGGACGTGGAAAGCCTGTTTCTTACGCCGTCCGAGCGTTATTCGTTCATCTCATCGACGCTGGTCCGTGAAATCGCGGCCCTGGGCGGCGATATCACCAAGTTCGTTCACCCTGCGGTGGCGGACGCCCTGACCCAGCGGTTCAAGAAGTAGGAGCTGCCGCAGGCTGCGATCTTTTCACTTTATCGCGGCCCGCGTGCACTGCGCCCGCCAATGCGGCACAATTGCGCGCATTGGTTTATTGCGCCCGGGCCTTGCGCCCCGGCTGGAGTTAGCATGTCCCTGATCATCACCGACGATTGCATCAACTGCGACGTCTGCGAACCCGAGTGCCCGAACGCTGCCATTTCCCAAGGCGAAGAGATCTACGTGATCGACCCGAACCTGTGCACACAGTGTGTCGGCCATTACGACGAACCTCAGTGCCAGCAGGTCTGCCCGGTGGATTGCATTCCGCTGGACGAGGCGCATCCGGAGACTGAAGAGCAGTTGATGGCGAAGTACCGGGTCATTACCGGCAAGGCTTGAATTTGCGGTGTCTGTCCTGACGCCATCGCGGGCAAGCCCGCTCCCACAGGGTAATGGGTGTACACAAAAATTGTGGTCAACTCAAAACCTTGTGGGAGCGGGCTTGCCCGCGATGAGGCCATCCACTACACCGAAGATCTAACTGGTTTCACTCCCGCTGTTCAAACCCCTCCCCGATACACCCCAGACACCGCACAAACGCCGCCTTCGCCGGATCAACCACCAGCGCCTGCCCCGCATCGCCGACATTGCCGCCCAGCGCGGTAAACGGCAACGACACCACAAACGCCCCCGCACCGATCACCGTTGCCGCGACCAGCAAGGGTCGGGCAATCAGCAAATCGCCGAGCATGGCGTACGCTGGGGGATTCTGGATGGTGTAGCGCGGATCGCCGCTGCCGGTGTTGGCCGCCAGCACGGGCGCGCCGACGCTCAGCAGCACGACGACGGCAGCGGTTCGAAGCAGGTTCATGGCTTGGTCCTATAACAGTGGGAACACTGACTATAGACCGTAGGACATATCAGCTCTGGCAGCGCGGGCAAAAGACGCTGGCGCGTTGCCCGAGTTTGACTTCCCGCAGCTCCGTCCCGCAGACCTTGCACGGCTGACTGCCACGGCCGTACACGAACAATTCCTGCTGGAAATAACCTGGCTGGCCGTCGCCGCCGATAAAGTCGCGCAACGTCGTACCGCCGCGCTCGATGGCGGCGGCCAGAATGCGTTTGATCTCGATCGCCAATTTCAAATAGCGCGCCCGGGAAATGCTCTTGGCCTCACGACGCGGGTCGATACCGGCCGCGAACAACGCTTCAGTCGCGTAGATATTGCCGACGCCGACCACCACCGCGTTGTCCATGATGAACGGCTTGACCGCCATCGAACGCCCGCGGGACTGCTGGAACAGGCGCTCGCCGTCGAACAGGTCGGTCAACGGCTCCGGCCCCAGGCGAATCAGCAATTCGTGGTTGAGCGGGTCGAGGCTCCAGAGCATCGCGCCGAACCGTCGCGGGTCGGTGTAACGCAGGGCCAGGCCCGACTCCAACTCGATATCCACATGCTCATGCTTGGCGGCCGGCATGCCGACTTCCACCAGACGCAGATTGCCCGACATCCCCAAATGACTGATCAACGTGCCCACTTCGGCATTGATCAGCAAGTACTTGGCGCGCCGCTCCACCAGCACGATGCGCTGGCCGGAGAGCCGCACATCCAGGTCTTCAGGGATCGGCCAGCGCAGGCGACGATCACGCACGATCACCCGGCTGACGCGCTGGCCTTCCAGGTGCGGCGCAATTCCGCGGCGGGTGGTTTCGACTTCCGGCAGTTCAGGCATGGTGCTCTCGAATCAGGCGCACACCCCCACTCAGCGGTGAGTGCCGAGGTCGCGAATGGTTTGTTTGAGGGTGTCGAAGTCGTAGTCCGAGAGGCCCACGTAATCGAGCACTAGCGGCGCGATGCTGTTCCATTCATGGTCCTCGGTCTGGTTGCCCAGTACCCGGTAGGACGCACAGATGTGCTCGGCCATCTTCAGGATGGCCAGCAGGTTTTTCAGCTGACTGTTGCGCGAAGACTCATCGCTGAAAATCGCCAGTGCATTGTGGTGATTGGCGATCGCCGTGCTCACGTGCTCCGGCAGGCGCCAGGATTTGGCTGTGTAGTAACCGACCACCGCATGGTTGGTATTGAACACCCGGTTTTCGGTGTCGACGATGCGGCATTCAGCACTGGCGCTGGCGTAGGCTTCTTCCAGAACGGTCATGTAGTTGGGGAAGCGCTGCAACATCAGCGGCACGCCGCAATCGTGGAACAGGCCCAGGGCGTACGCTTCATCGCCCGCCTGGACGCCGATGCGCTTGGCCAGGCTCAGGCAGGTCATCGCCACGTCCTGAGCGGTGTCCCAGAAACGGTTCAGGGTGACGATGGTGTCATCGTTCATTTCGCCCTTGATCGACTGCGCGTTGATCAGGTTGATGATCGAACGGCTGCCCAGCAGATTCACCGCACGCTGGATCGAGGCGATCTTGTTACTCAAGCCGTAATACGGCGAGTTGACGATCTTCAGCAAGGCGCCAGAGAGGCCCGGGTCCTGGGAGATCAGCTTGGCGATCACTTCCAGGTCCGGATCGGGCATGTACTGCTCCATCTGCAAATCCACCATGATCTGCGGCTGGGCCGGCACACTGATGCCTTGCAGGGACTGTTGGATCTGTTCGGTGGTCAGCTCTTGGGACATAAGTACACACTCTGGGACAGGTGGCGATTCTAACCTTTATAAAGTTGGATCCGACACCATGGCCGGCCTTTCGGACGAAGTTTCATATCGGCGTAGCGTTCGAAATCGCTTTCGCGGGCAAGCCTCGCTCCTACAGGTCTATACGAACCTGTGGGAGCGAGGCTTGCCCGCGAAGAGGCCATCAGCGTTTCATCGCCCACCCAGCCCGCCCCAAGCCTCAACACGCTATACTCCCGCTCTTTTTTCCGGAGCGACGTCATGTCCCTGCCTAGCCTGCGCCTCAAAGCCAACGCCGACCGTCGCCTGCGAAACGGCCACTTGTGGGTCTACAGCAACGAAATCGATGTAGCCGCCACCCCGTTGCACGGCTTCAAGGCCGGCGACCAGGCGATCCTCGAAGCCGCCGGCGGCAAGCCGCTGGGCATCGTTGCCATGAGCCCGAACAACCTGATCTGCGCCCGCCTGCTGTCGCGCGACATCAAGTTGCCGCTGGACAAGTCGCTGCTGGTGCATCGCCTGAACGTCGCCCTGTCCTTGCGTGATCGCCTGTTCGACAAGCCGTTCTACCGCCTGGTCTACGGTGACTCCGACCTGCTGCCAGGCCTGGTGGTCGACCGTTTCGGCGACATCCTGGTGGTGCAGATCGCTTCGGCGACCATGGAAGCCCATAAAGACGACGTGATCGCAGCGCTGACCCAAGTGCTCAAGCCAAGCGGCATTCTGTTCAAGAACGACTCCGCCGCCCGTGACGCCGAAGGCCTCAACCGCTACGTCGAAACCGTGTTCGGCCTGGTGCCGGAGTGGGTCGCGCTGGAAGAGAACGGCGTTAAATTCGAAGCCCCGGTCATCCAGGGTCAGAAAACCGGCTGGTTCTACGACCACCGTATGAACCGCGCCCGTCTGGCCCCATATGCCAAAGGCAAACGCGTACTCGACCTCTACAGCTACATCGGTGGCTGGGGTGTGCAAGCAGCCGCATTCGGCGCCAGTGAAGTGTTCTGCGTCGACGCATCGGCCTTCGCCCTCGACGGTGTGGAACGCAACGCCGCGCTGAACGGTTTTGCCGAGAAGATGACCTGCATCGAAGGCGACGTCTTCGAAGCCCTGAAAGAGCTGAAAGCCAGCGAAGAGCGCTTCGACGTCATCGTGGCCGACCCGCCAGCATTCATCAAACGCAAGAAAGACATGAAAAACGGCGAAGGCGCCTACCGTCGCTTGAACGAGCAAGCCATGCGCCTGCTCAGCAAGGACGGCATCCTCGTAAGCGCCTCGTGCTCGATGCACCTGCCGGAAGACGACCTGCAGAACATCCTGCTGACCAGCGCCCGTCACCTGGACCGCAACATCCAGATGCTGGAACGCGGCGGCCAGGGCCCGGATCATCCGGTGCACCCGGCGATCGCTGAAACCCGCTACATCAAAAGCATCACCTGCCGGTTGCTGCCAAACAGCTAAACCGCTGTCTGATTGCGGGAGCGAGTCAGCTCGCTCCCGCAACAGTTTCAGAACAGTCCTACACCTGCTGCATTGACTTGTCCCCCTCATCAAATCAATCCTCGCCTCCCCCCTCACGGATCGAGAGCGTTGTTTGATGACTCCTGCCATTCACGCCAAAGAAAAATCGTCGTTCATCCTGTTGTTGATGACCATGACGCTCCTCGCCGTTTTCCCTCTCGACGTGGTTCTGCCCTCGTTTCCCGCCCTTTCCGAGCACTTCCGCACATCCCCTTCCGATATCGCCTTGTCCGTCAGCATCTTTGCCATCGGCCTGGCGTTTTCGCTGCTGTTGATCGGGCCGCTGTCGGATATGTTCGGGCGTAAGAAGCTCTTGCTGGGAGGAGTAGCACTCGCAGCAGTGGGTGCAACGGGCTGCCTGTTCGCCAGTGATTTCACTTGGTTTCTGGTATTTCGCGTGATTCAGGCAGTGGGTTGCGGGTCGTTTGCGTTGTCTCAGGCGCTGGTCCAGGATCTCTTCGCCGGCAGGGAGCTGGAACGCCTGCGGATCTGGATGACCACCGCCGGCGGGATTTTCATCTCCAGTTCGCCGCTGATGGGCACCTGGCTGCAGTTGCATCTGGGCTGGCAGGGCAGCTTCTATGTCTTCATCAGCCTGGCGATCATCGTCTGGTTGAGATCCTGGTTTCTGCTGAGAGAGAGCCGCAGCAGCGAGCGGGCGCCACGGCGATTTTTCGGCGCTTACTGGCTGCTCCTTTCGGACATCCGTTTTACCGGTTACTGGCTGATTTCCGCCCTCGCCTTCGCCTGCCATTTCTCGTTTCTCGTCATCTCACCGATCATTTTCATGGAGCATCTGGACCTTTCCGCCTACCAGTTCGCCTGGGCGCTGTTGCTCTATGGTGCGGCCTATGTGGTCGGCGGGATTGTTGCCAGCATCCTGCATCGCTATCTGGAAGGCGGCACACAAATAATCATCGGCCTGGGTCTGATCGCCCTGTCGGGGCTGGTGATGCTGTGGCTGGCCTGGCAGTTCGGCCTGTCGGCTGCCACCGTGCTGATCCCCATGCTGATCTGTACCGCGGGCACCACCGTTTCCCGGCCCATCGCCAACTCCAGGGCGATGAGTCTTTACCCGCAACACGCTGGCACCTCGACCTCTGCCGGCAGCCTGATGATTTTCATGTGCGGCGGGCTGATCAGCGCCGTGATCAATCTGGCCAGCGAACACCTGACCACCGCGCTGGGCTTGTGCTTTTTGACCCTGAGCGCGGTAGGGCTGGGATTGAACGCGTTGATCAGTCGGCGTGCGCTAAGCAGTAGCAAAATAACCACGACGGTGTAGGCCGCACGTCTCGTGAGGGCGCTCTGCACGCTCGCAGCCATTCCCTCCTGCCGCCAGCCGTGTAGAATCGCGAACATTCATCGCCAGTCATCCCCCGGCGGGTTTATGAGCTCAAGCTGAAGCGCGCGGCGATCCCGCAAAGTTATCGGCAACTTCCGGACACGCGGCCATTTCTGAGTGTTCCAGACGTCAATAGAAGCTCACTTCCCTTTTGATACCTGATTAGCCGCCCGGAGTGCTTCATGCCTGATTACCGCTCGAAAACATCCACCCACGGCCGCAATATGGCCGGCGCCCGCGCATTGTGGCGCGCCACGGGGATGAAAGATGACGACTTCAAAAAGCCGATCATCGCCATTGCCAACTCCTTCACCCAGTTCGTACCGGGCCACGTCCACCTCAAGGACCTGGGCCAACTGGTCGCCCGCGAAATCGAACGCGCCGGCGGTGTAGCGAAAGAATTCAACACCATCGCTGTCGACGACGGCATCGCCATGGGCCACGACGGCATGCTGTATTCGCTGCCGAGCCGCGAGATCATCGCCGACTCCGTCGAGTACATGGTCAACGCCCACTGCGCCGACGCCATCGTCTGCATCTCCAACTGCGACAAGATCACCCCTGGCATGCTGATGGCTGCCCTGCGCCTGAACATCCCGGTGATCTTCGTTTCCGGCGGCCCGATGGAAGCCGGCAAGACCAAACTGGCCAGCCACGGTCTCGACCTCGTCGACGCCATGGTGATCGCCGCCGACTCCAGCGCTTCTGACGAGAAAGTCGCTGAGTACGAGCGTAGCGCCTGCCCGACCTGCGGTTCGTGCTCCGGCATGTTCACCGCCAACTCGATGAACTGCCTGGTCGAAGCCCTGGGCCTGGCATTGCCGGGCAACGGTTCGACCCTGGCCACCCACAGTGATCGCGAGCAGTTGTTCCTGCAGGCTGGCCGCACCATCGTCGAGCTGTGCAAGCGTTACTACACCGAGAACGACGAGTCGGTATTGCCGCGCAACATCGCCAACTTCAAGGCGTTCGAAAACGCCATGACCCTGGACATCGCCATGGGCGGGTCCACCAACACCATCCTGCACTTGCTGGCCGCCGCCCAGGAAGCCGAGATCGATTTCGACCTGCGCGACATCGACCGTCTCTCCCGCCACGTGCCGCAACTGTGCAAAGTCGCGCCGAACATCCAGAAGTACCACATGGAAGACGTGCACCGCGCCGGCGGGATCTTCAGCATCCTCGGCTCGCTGGCCCGTGGCGGCCTGCTGCACACCGACCTGCCGACCGTGCACAGCAAGTCCCTGGCTGAAGGCATCGCCAAGTGGGACATCACCCAGACCGACGACGAAGCGGTGCATCACTTCTTCAAGGCCGGCCCGGCGGGCATCCCGACGCAAACCGCGTTCAGCCAGTCGACCCGTTGGGAAACCCTGGACGACGACCGTGAAAACGGCTGCATCCGCAGTGTCGAACACGCTTACTCGAAAGAAGGCGGCCTGGCCGTTCTCTACGGCAACATCGCGCTCGATGGCTGCGTGGTGAAGACAGCGGGCGTCGACGAGTCGATCCACGTGTTCGAAGGCAACGCGAAGATCTTCGAAAGCCAGGACAGCGCCGTACGCGGCATCCTCGCGGACGAAGTGAAGGCCGGCGACATCGTGATCATCCGTTACGAAGGCCCGAAAGGCGGCCCGGGCATGCAGGAAATGCTGTACCCGACGTCGTACCTGAAATCCAAAGGCCTGGGCAAAGCCTGCGCCCTGCTCACCGACGGTCGCTTCTCCGGCGGCACCTCGGGCCTGTCCATCGGCCACGCTTCCCCGGAAGCGGCGGCGGGCGGCGCGATTGGCCTGGTGCAGGATGGCGACAAAGTGCTGATCGACATTCCGAACCGCTCGATCAACCTGTTGATCAGCGACGAAGAAATGGCTGGCCGTCGTGCCGAGCAGGATCAGAAAGGCTGGAAACCTGTTGAAAAACGTCCACGCAAGGTGACCACCGCACTGAAGGCCTACGCCCTGCTGGCGACCAGCGCCGACAAGGGTGCTGTGCGTAACAAGGCGATGCTTGACGGGCTGTAATTAACCGTCGGACAGAAAAATGCCCCGCCAAGTGCGGGGCATTTTTTTTGCAGTCGACTCGGTCAAGTGTGGGAGCGGGCTTGCTCGCGAAAGCGGTGTGTCAGTCGACATCAAAGCTGAATGACACTCCGCTTTCGCGAGCAAGCCTGCTCCCACATTTGATCTTTGCTGCCTGTAGGAGCGAGGCAAGCCCGCGATGGCAGCGACTCGGTCTTACTGAATCTCCGCCGGTGTCACGATCACCCAGTTCTTGTCCGCCGTCACCGGCAACCCTTCCTTGGCCTGAGCCGCAGCGTGTTTGGCCATCATGCCGTTAATCTGGGTCATGTATTTGTCCTTGCGGTTGACCCACAAGTGGATGCCACCCTTGGCCACGTCGACATCGTGGAACAGCATGTAACCATCGCTGGTCGGCGTATCGCCGCCCACCAGTACCGGTTTTTTCCACTCGTCGATGTAGGTCAGGATTGCCGCGTGCTTGCCAGCCATCCAGGTCGCCGGAGTCCACAGGTACGGGGTCAGTTCGAGGCCGAGGTTGGCCTTCTCGTCATACTTGCCGGCCGTGATCTGCTTGCGCGCCGTGGTCAGCTCGCCGGACTTTTGATCCTTGAGCAGCAGGCTCACGCCGATCACGTTCTGTGGCTTGACGTTGTAACCGTACTTCGGATCGGCCGCGACCATGCGCACCAGTTCTTCGGAGGCAGCGGTCATCACGTAGACCTCGATGCCGTTCTCCATCAGCTTGTTGTAGAGCTCTTGCTGGCCGGTGAAGATTTTCGGCGGATTGACGTCGAGGTTCTTGACCACGTCGCCTTCGTAATACGTGGCAGGCACCGGTTTGCCGGACGCCATCAACTCGTCGACATAACCTTTGAGTTCTTTAAGCGTGAAACCGGAGAACACCTGGGCGACCCATGGATAGCAAACCATGTCGTCGACTTCGCAGAGGCGGTAGTAGTAGCTGAACAGGCTTTCCTTGTGGTCGGCGGTGTCCTTGAACGGCATCAGTTTCAGGGAGGGGTCGAGTTTCTCGCGGGTGATCAGGCCCTTGTTCTCCATGAACGGCAGCAACGACTCTTCGAGGTCGTAGCGGTAACTGGTGTTGTCCATGTCGAACACCGCGTAGTTACCCTTGTTGGCGTTGGTCGCGATCATTGCGTCCAGCGCCTTGGCCTGGTCGGCGGGCCAGTGTTTCAGATCCGTGGCGAAGACCTGGCCGGCAAGGCCAAGGCTCAAACCCAATCCCAACGCAGCAGCCAGAAATTTCGGTGCAAGCTTCATCGGCATTTCTCCCTGATTCAAAGATATCGACGCTAACAAATAACTGTGACAGTCCTCGTCTGTCAGCGACGGCCAACGCACCTATCGCGCCAGATGCATTCCCGAGAGCGACCTGCGCTTATTCCAAAAACGACGGTTATCAGACTTTTTTGATATTAAATCATTGTAAATCAAGCTGTTAGGCTTGCCGGTTCGCAGCTGCCCCGGAAGGCAGTTGGCACATGTCTAATGGGAGTTCCAATGAATCTGCCGCTGATTCTCAACCTGCTGGTGTTCCTCGCCCTGCTCGTCGCACTGGCGCAAACCCGTCACACGACGTGGAGCCTGGCGAAAAAAGTCCTGCTCGCTTTGGTGTTGGGCGTTGTGTTCGGTGTCGCACTGCACACGATTTACGGTGCCGGCAACCCGGTGCTGAAAGCCTCGATCGGCTGGTTCGATCTGGTGGGCAACGGTTACGTGCAATTGCTGCAAATGATCGTGATCCCGCTGGTGTTCGCCTCGATCCTCAGCGCCGTGGCGCGTCTGCACAATGCGTCGTCGCTGGGCAAGATCAGCTTCCTGACCATCGGCACGCTGCTGTTCACCACCGCTATCGCAGCGTTGATCGGTATCGGCCTGACCAACCTGTTCGGCCTCACGGCTGAAGGCCTGGTGGCGGGCACGCAGGAAATGGCCCGTCTGCAAACCATTCAGACCGACTACGCGGGCAAGGTCGCCGACCTGAATGTGCCGCAGCTGTTGCTGTCGTTCATCCCGCAAAACCCGTTCGCCGACCTGGCCCGCGCCAAGCCGACGTCGATCATCAGCGTGGTGATTTTCGCTGCGTTCCTCGGCGTCGCCGCCCTGCAATTGCTGAAGGATGATGTCGAGAAAGGTCAGAAAGTGATCAACGCCATCGACACGCTGCAAGCCTGGGTAATGCGTCTGGTACGCCTGGTGATGAAGCTGACCCCTTACGGCGTTTTGGCGCTGATGACCAAAGTGGTCGCCGGCTCCAACCTGCAAGACATCATCAAACTCGGCAGTTTTGTGGTGGTGTCCTACATCGGCCTGGGCCTGATGTTTGTGGTCCATGGCGTGCTGGTGTCGTCGGCCGGGATCAACCCGCTGCGCTTCTTCCGCAAGATCTGGCCGGTGCTGACGTTTGCTTTCACCAGCCGTTCGAGCGCAGCGACCATTCCACTGAGCATCGAAGCGCAGACCAGTCGCCTGGGGATTCCGCAGTCCATCGCCAGTTTCGCCGCTTCGTTCGGCGCGACCATTGGCCAGAACGGCTGCGCCGGTCTGTACCCGGCGATGCTGGCGGTGATGGTGGCGCCGACCGTGGGCATCAACCCGCTGGACCCGCTGTGGATCGCAACGTTGGTGGCGATTGTGACGCTGAGCTCGGCCGGTGTGGCAGGGGTTGGCGGTGGCGCAACGTTCGCGGCGCTGATCGTGTTGCCGGCGATGGGCTTGCCGGTGTCACTGGTGGCGTTGCTGATTTCGGTTGAGCCGCTGATTGATATGGGGCGTACGGCGTTGAACGTGAGCGGTTCGATCACGGCCGGGGCGATTACCAGCCAGATCATGCAGCAGACGGATAAAGAGCTGCTGGATGCGGATGAGCATTCGGAGTTGGCTCACGCTTAAGACTTTCATGGTCTGAGCGGGCCTCTTCGCGGGCAAGCCTCGCTCCTACAGGATTTGTGCCGTACGCAATTTTCGCGGTTGACACAAATCCTGTAGGAGCGAGGCTTGCCCGCGAAGCTTTTAGACTTTTTCCCACACCTCGAAGTTGTAGGCTGGTTTGTCGCCTTCGGCCGGATTCGGCACATTCGACACCAGCTTCCACTGCGTCAAATCAAACTCCGGAAACCACGCATCCCCTTCCGGGCTCAACGCCACGCGTGTCAGGTACAACCGATCCGCTTGAGCCATTCCCTGCGCATACAACTGCGCCCCGCCAATCAGCATCAGCTCATCGACGCCCTGTTCCCGAGCCCACTCTTCAGCGCGAACCACCGCGGCTTCCAGCGACGGATAAACCTCCGCGCCTTCCAGCACCAGATCCGCCTGACGGCTGACCACGATGTTCAACCGGCCCGGCAACGGACGACCGAGGGAATCCCAGGTCTTGCGCCCCATGATGATCGGCTTGCCCAAGGTGGTGGCCTTGAAGTATTTGAAGTCCCCCGGCAAGTGCCAGGGCATGCTGTTGTCGACGCCGATCACACGGTTTTCACCGAGGGCTGCGATCAGGCTGAGGGGGAGTGATTTAGTCATGCCGGCGAGGATACCAGAGCCTCCCGTACCCCGATAAGCGCCACAGCGGTTATGCTCACAGCTCAATTGAGCGACGGGATGCCGCGTGACTGAACTGAATAACCTCTGGCTGACAGAAGCCATCCGCTTGCGTGAAGAACACGCCGGCCCTCTGGATGATCTGGAAGCCAACAGACTGGCCCGCACCGCCGGCGGCGATCTGCCGACACGGATTGCGCGCCGCGCCGTGTGGCTGGCCGATCGCGATGGGCTGGCAGAAGCCCTCAGGCATTGGCTGCAAGGCGCACGACTGGCATTGATCGTCATGGCCGGGCTGGCCGTGGTCAGTGGCGCCGGGCTGGCGTTTGCCGCGATGGGTGACGGTCAGACGCCGGTGAATGTGTTCTGGGCCTTGGGTAGCCTGCTCGGGCTGAACCTGATTCTGCTGCTGAGCTGGGCGCTGGGCCTGGTGTTTGCCGGCGAGCACGGCGCCACGCTGGGACGCTTGTGGTTGTGGCTCAGCGAAAAGTTCGCCCGCGACGCCAAAGCCGCGCAACTGGCGCCCGCCCTGCTGCTGTTGCTGCAACGACAGAAACTCAATCGCTGGGCCCTCGGTGTGCTGGTCAATGGCTTGTGGTTGCTGGCGATGCTCAGCGCGCTGGTAGTTCTGCTGATGCTGATGGCGACCCGGCGTTATGGCTTCGTCTGGGAAACCACCCTGCTCAGCGCCGACACCTTTGTGGCCATGACCCAGACCCTGGGCGCGCTGCCAGCCCTGGCGGGTTTCAATGTTCCGACGGTGGAGATGATCCGCGCCAGTGGCGATGCCGCGCTGAACATCGAAAGCGCCCGTCAGGCCTGGGCCACCTGGCTGGTCGGTGTGCTGGTGGTTTACGGCATCGTGCCGCGCCTGCTCCTGGCGCTGTTCTGCCTGTGGCGCTGGAAGACCGGCCGCGCCAACCTGCACCTGGATCTGAATCTTCCCGGCTACGCCCAGCTGCGCGAACGCCTGATGCCCACCAGCGAACGCCTGGGCATCAGCGATGCAGCGCCTGCGCAGCTTCATCGCGTGGAGAGCGGCGCCAGCGACCTGCAAAGCGATGGCGCACTGTTGGTGGCCATCGAACTGGACGGACAACGCCCATGGCCGCCGCCCCTGCCGAAAGACGTGAGCGATGCGGGCATCCTCGACAGTCGCGAATCGCGTCACAAACTCCTTGAACAGCTCAGCCGTTTTCCTCCGGCCCGCCTGGCCATCGCCTGCGATCCACGACGTTCGCCGGATCGCGGCAGCCTGGCGCTGATCGCCGAACTGGCTCGCAGCGCCAGCGCCACCCGCGTCTGGTTGCTGCAAGCGCCGCCCGGCGAAGCACTGGACGCCGAGCGCCTTGGCGACTGGCACGTGGCGCTGCAACAGTTGGAGCTGACGTTCGCCGACAGCGCGCCGCTGAACTGGCTGGAGACCGGTCATGACTAATCCGTGGAAAGCGCCGTTGAAGCTCGCCGTGGTCGGCCACACCAACGTCGGCAAAACCTCACTGCTGCGCACCCTGACCCGTGATGTCGGTTTCGGCGAAGTCTCCCATCGCCCCAGCACCACGCGACACGTCGAAGGCGCGCGGCTGTCGGTGGATGGCGAACCCTTGCTCGACCTGTTCGACACCCCCGGCCTCGAAGACGCCATTGCCCTGCTCGACTATCTCGAACGCCTGGAGCGTCCCGGCGAACGCCTCGACGGCCCGGCGCGACTCGCACGTTTTCTTGAAGGTAGCGAAGCACGGCAGCGTTTCGAGCAAGAAGCCAAAGTGCTGCGGCAACTGCTCACCTGCGACGCCGGCCTCTATGTGATCGACGCCCGCGAACCGGTGTTGGCCAAGTACCGCGACGAACTGGAAGTGCTGGCCAGCTGCGGTAAACCGCTGCTGCCGGTACTGAATTTCGTCAGCAGCCCCCACCACCGCGAACCGGATTGGCGCGAAGCGCTGGCACGGTTGGGCTTGCACGCCCTGGTGCGGTTCGACAGCGTTGCGCCGCCGGAGGATGGCGAACGTCGACTCTATGAAAGCCTCGCGCTGCTGCTGGAGAATTCCCGCGAGCAACTGGAGCGTCTGATCGCCGATCAGCAGGCCCAGCGCCTGGCCCGGCAGCAAAGTGCGGCGCGCTTGATTGCCGAATTGCTGATCGATTGCGCGGCCTGCCGGCGTAGCGTGGTCAGCGATGCTGAACAGGAACAGCAGGCGATCAGCGAGCTGCGCAAAGCCGTTCGCCAACGTGAACAGCGCTGCGTCGAAGCCCTGCTCAAGCTCTATGCCTTCCGCCCGCAGGACGCGGCGGCCAGTGATCTGCCGCTGCTCGACGGCCGTTGGGGCGATGATCTGTTCAACCCGGAAACCCTCAAGCAACTGGGCGTAAGGGTCGGCGGCGGAATCGCGGCGGGCGCAGCGGCCGGGGCCGGCGTCGATCTGCTGGTTGGAGGCCTGACCCTTGGCGCAGCGGCGCTGGCCGGCGCGATTGCCGGCGGCGCGCTGCAAACCGCACGCAGTTATGGCAGCCGGTTGCTGGGCAAGATCAAGGGTCAGCGAGAGTTGACGGTCGATGACAGCGTATTGCGGTTGCTGGCGTTGCGTCAGCGGCAGTTGCTGCAGGCGCTGAATGCCCGCGGGCATGCGGCGATGGACAGCATCCAGGTCGCCACGCCCCAGGACAAGAGCTGGCGCGAAGGCAAACTGCCCGAGGCCCTGTACAAGGCCCGGGCGCATCCGCAGTGGTCATCGCTGAATCCGCATGCAAAGTTGAGTCAGGCGGAGCGGCAGGAGCAGGTTGAGGTGTTGGCGCAGCAGCTCTGAATTTGCGGTGTTAGTTCTGGCCCCTTCGCGAGCAAGCCCGCTCCCACATTGGATGCGCGGCAAGCACAGATCCAGTGTGGGAGCGGGCTTGCTCGCGAAGGCAGCGCCTCGGTCTCTTAGGTGATTGCTACCAACCAACCTTCAAAAACTGCTTCGCCAATGCCACAACACGACTTCGATCCGTCCGGTTCGCCCGCCCGTCATTGTCCACATCCGTGCTCAAGATCAGCTCGAAAACCCCGTCGTTATCCAGATCACGGGCGGCGGCTTTATAAGCAATCACCGGCCCTTCATGAAAATGCAGGCGCACCGTTTCCGGCGTTCCGTCAGCCGATGGATTCTGCGAGAAGATGCGCAAGTGCCGCTCCTCACCGTCACCGCCGTTGAACCAGGCACACTTCAAATAGGTGTTGCCAAAAGCGTTGAGCCGCTGTCGATCCGCCTCCGTTGCCTTGCGCTGCAACCGGTCATCTTCATAAAACTCAAACTGAAGGGTATCTGCCGCACCCTGCCCACTTCGATCCTGCGCAATCACTTTCAAATAACGCATCCGTGCGTCTCCTTGGGAAACGTCCAGACTGGCCCGTCGCTGCACGGCAAACCATCCTCCGTTTCACCATTGCCTGTGAGACAACTCAGCGCGCCTCGCCGGACAAGACGTTCGCAGCCTTGCGCTTCAACACGTCGAGATCAATCACCGGCACCCACATCTCCTTGGCCAGCTCATCCCACTGCCGCATGCGCAGACTGACGGCGCACAACGGATCCTGCTCGAAGGCCTCGGCCTCTTCAGCGGTCATGACGCCGCCCTGATATTCCAGGGTGCGGCGACTGGCTTCGCTCAACCGCTCGTAGTACCCGGGCTCCTTGAGTGTCAGATAACGCTTGGCTTGCACGTGGTATTCCACCAGCCGCGCCACGCGTTCGCTGAAACCTGCGCGGCGCAGATAATCAGCACCCAGCCGCTCGTGGCTGACCACGCCGAAACCGCCCATGTTCTCAGCGCTCTCGGCGCAGATGTGTCCGATGTCGTGGAAGAATGCGGCGAGCACCACTTCGTCATCGAAGCCTTCCGCCATGGCCAGTTGCGCGGCCTGGGACATGTGCTCGATCTGCGACACCGGTTCACCGATGTAATCACTGTCGCCAAAACGCTCGTACAGTGCGAATACCTCGTCGATCACTTGCGCAGTGCGGTCCATCAAAGCTCTCCCAATACCGTTGCGACATTGCGTTCGGCCATCGCCGGCCCGACGCTCATGCCGACGCCGGTGTGCATCAGTGCCACGCTCACGCCCGGCATCGGCCGCAGGAATGAAAACGGTCCTGGCCCACGGGAACCATAGACACCCTGCCAGCGCTCGACCACTTGCACCTTGCAGCCCAACGTCTGCTCGGCCAGTTCGATCATCCAGTCATCCACTTGCTCGGCGTTGAATGGCGAGGGGTCGCGGCCATAGTGATGGGAGTCGCCGATGATCAGTTCGCCGTAAGGCGTCGGGCTGATCAGCAAGTGAATGCCGTTTTCGTGCAGGTGCGGTTCATCACGCAGTATTTGCGCCTGCACCCCCGCCGCTTCCGGCAGATCGGCAAAGGCGCCGTAATGCACGCAACTCAAACCGGTGAGCAACGCGTGTTGCAGGTTGAGGTTGATCCGCGGTCGGGCGCGAAGCATTTGCAGCCGACAGATTTGCGGGCCAAGCGCGGCGATCGGCTCGGCCAGCAAAGTCTGATAATCGTGGCCGGAGCAGACGATGATCTGCTCCGCGCTGAAGGTGCCGGCGGTGCTGTGCAAGCGGCCCGGTTCGATGTCGCGCACGAGGGTGGAGAAGTGGAACTCGACGTTCATTTCACGGCGCAGGTAGTCGATCAACGCCGGGATCGCTTCGCGGGAATACAGTTGTTGATCGTCCATGCCGTGCAACGCGGCGCGGTGATGGCGGAACTGGCCGCCGTACAGATCGCGCAAGGCAGCACCGCGCAGCAGGTCGACGCGGTAACCGTGCTCCACGGCTCGTCCGGCGCAAAACGCTTCCAGCAGGTGTTCTTCGGCTTCGGTGCGGGCGAACAGGTATGAGCCGTTGCGTTTAAGCTGCAGGCCGGCCAGTTGCGCCCATTGGCCCCAGATCTCGCGGCTGGCCTTGGCCAGTTCGAGCATCGGGCCGGGTGGCTGGCCGGTGACGAGGGCCTGGCCGAAATTACGCACCGAGGCGCCGAGCGGGATTTCGCTGCGTTCGAAAACCGTGACCTTGAGGCCGCGCCTGGCGGCAGCGTAGGCGTGGGACAGGCCGAGGATGCCGGCGCCTACGATCAGCATGTCGTTGTGTTGTGTCATGGAGTTTTGTCCAAAGTTCGAAGCCGCCTTCGCGGGCAAGCCCGCTCCCACAAGGGAACGCATTCCAAATGTGGGAGCGGGCTTGCTCGCGAAGAGGCCCTGTCAGCCAATGAAGATCTTACTTGGCAGCCACTTTCTCGGACTTGCCGTCATAACGCTTGCGCCACTCGGTCAGGATCTCGTCGCGATTCTTCGACGCCCAGGCAAAGTCGTTCTTGATCAGACGCTGCTCGTAATCCGCTGGCAATTCAGTCTGCGGCTTGGCAATCCCCGGCTGTGCAAGCACCGCGAAGTTCTCTTTATAAAGCTCCATCGCCGCCGGACTGGCCGAGAAGTCAGCCAGTTTCTTCGCCGCGTCTTCATGCGGCGTGCCCTTGATCACAGCCGTCGCTTCGATCTCCCAGCCCAGGCCTTCTTTCGGCAGGATGATGTCCAGCGGCGCGCCCTGGCGCTTCAACTGAACGGCCGGGTATTCAAAGGAAATACCAATCGGAAATTCACCCGCGGCCGCCAGTTTGCAAGGCTTGGAACCGGAGTGAACGTACTGGCCGATGTTCTGGTGCAGGTCGTCCATGTACTGCCAGCCCTGCTTCTCGCCGAAGGTTTGCAGCCAGGCGCTGACGTCGAGGAAACCGGTGCCGGACGACGCCGGGTTAGGCATGACGATCTTGCCTTTGTACTCAGGCTTGGTCAGGTCCTGCCAGCTCACGGGCTTGGTCAAACCCTGCTTCTCGGCTTCGACGGTGTTGAAGCAAATGGTCGCGGCCCAGACGTCCATGCCGACCCAGGCTGGCGGGTTGGCGGCGTCGCGGTAGTTGCCGCCGATCTTGCCCAGGTCTTTCGGCGCATAGCTTTGCAGCATGCCTTGCTGATCGAGAATCGCCAGGCTCGAAGCGGCCAGGCCCCAGACCGCGTCAGCCTGTGGGCGGGCTTTTTCGGCCAGCAGTTTGGCGGTGATGATGCCGGTGGAGTCGCGTACCCATTTGATCTCGACGTCCGGGTTGGCTTTTTCGAAGGCTTCTTTGTAGGTCTTCAGTTGTTCGGCTTCGAGGGCGGTGTACACCGTCAACTCGGTTTTCGCCGCGAAGGCGTTCAGGCTGAAAGCGGTGAGGACAGCAGCGGCCAGGGCCAGGGGCTTGAACATGATCTTTTCCTGTTTGAGTTGAGGGTGTGAATCAGTTGCCAGGCGCGGTCTGCCGCCAGGCTTGTGAGCGACGCAGCAAACCGCGCGAAGCCCAGGCCAGCAGCAGGGACACGCCCGCCGAAGTGAACAGAATCAGGGTCGACATCGCCGCCGCGCCGCCGACGTTGCCGGCGTCGTCCATGTTCAGCACCGCCACCGCAGCGAGGATGGTGTCGGGGCTGTAGAGGAAGATCGCTGCCGAGACGGTGGTCATCGCCGAGACGAACAGGTAGCGCACGATGTCCAGCAGCGCCGGCAGGCAGATCGGCACGGTGACCCGCAGGTAATGCCGATACAGCGGCGCCTTGAGCGACAGCGCGGCGGCTTCGAACTCGGCGTCGAGTTGACGCAACGCAGTGGTCGCGGTCATTTGCGCGGTGGTCAAATAGTGAGCAATGGTGCAGACCACAAGCAGGGTCATGGTCCCGTAGAGCACGTGCAACGGGTTGTCGGTGAGGTTGAAGAAGAAAACATAACCCAGGCCGAGCACCAGACCCGGCACCGCCATCGGTACGAAACTGAGCATGCGCAATGTCAGATTCAGTCCGCGCTGGCCCTTGGTTTTTTCCATCAGGTAGGCGCCGGTGAAGATCAACACGCTACCGATCAACGCCGTGCACAACGCCATCTTCACGCTGTTGCCGTAGGCCAGCCAGCCGCCGCCCGCCGTGTCATTGAACTGGTAATGGTTGAGCGACAGCGACAGGTTGTACGGCCAGAACTTCACCAGCGACGAGAACACCGCCATGCCGAACACCAGCAACAACACCGCGCAGATCAGCAGCACGATCGCGAGGTAACAGCCGTCGCGCAGCTTCGACGGCGCCGGTTGAAACACTTGCGCCCGCCCGCTCATGGAATCGCCGTGACGCCGACGCAACCAGGCATCGACCGCGAAACTGAACAGCGCCGGCAGCAACAGAACCATGCCGATCAACGCACCGCGACCGAACTGTTGCTGGCCGACCACGGCTTTGTAGGCTTCCAGCGCCAGCACCTGATAATCGCCGCCAACCACCACGGGCACACCGAAGTCGGTGATGGTCAGGGTGAAGACGAGGCAGAATGCTGCGAACACCGCCTGACACGTCGCCGGCCAGGTGATGCTGCGGAAGGCTTTGGCCGGACTGGCGCCCATGCTGGAAGCGGCGTCGAACAGTCGCGCATCCGCCAGGGACAGGGCTGACAGCAGAATCATCAAGGCGTGTGGGAAGGTGTAGATGACCTCACCCAGAACGATGCCCCAGAACCCGTAGATATTGTCCGAGAGCAAACCACGCAACATGCCTTGGTTGCCGAACAGGTAAACCAGTGCAATCCCCGGCAACATCGAAGGCGCCATCAATGGCAACAGCGACAGGCCACGCCAGAGGCCTTTGCCCGGTATCAACGTGCGTTGCAACGCGTAGGCGAACAGGTAGGCCAGCGGCACGACGATCGCCGCCACGCTGAGAGAAACTTTCAGGCTGTTGCCGAGCAACCAGTGGAAATTCGCACTGGTGACCAATTCCCGCGCAGCCACCAAACCACCGCCCTGCCCGGCCTCCGAACTGAAGCCACGCCAGAAGATCGCCAGCAACGGCATCAACACTGCGATGCCAAGCAACACCAGCAAAAGGACTTTGCCGCCGACCACGAACACCCGGTCGCCGATCTCGGCGCGGGAGGCCTGCCGAACCTGCTTGTGCGGTATCGGCAGCGCGATGTTCGCGCTCATCAGGCAAACACCTGCAGGCTGCGCGGCGGCAAGGCGACCATGATTTGCTGGGCGCCAAGACGCGGCATGGCTTCCGGGGCCAGTTCCGCCAGCAGCGCGTGACCCGGCAGTTGATCGAGTTCGAAGCTCATGCGGCAACGGTTGCCGAGGAAGGTGATTTCGCGGACCTTGGCCGGGAACAGGTTTTCTTCGTGCACCAGCGGGTTGACGTTGATCGCCTCGGGGCGACAGAACAACCGGCCCGACGCGGTTTTTGCGCTGCCGTCCGCCAGGCGCAGGCTCATCCCGCCGACCTGGGCGTGGCTGTCGCTGCTGCGGTGGAACGGCAACCAGTTGCCTTGCCCGACAAACTCCGCCACGAACGGCGTGGCCGGACGATCGTAGATTTCCTGCGGCGTGGCGTACTGCTCGACCTTGCCGTTGTTCATCACGGCGATGCGGTCGGCCATCAGCATGGCTTCGTCCTGATTGTGCGTGACCATCAGGGTGGTGATGCCGAGGCTGCGTTGAAGTTGGCGCAGTTCGGTGCACAAGTGCTCGCGGACCCTGGCGTCGAGGGCCGACATCGGTTCGTCCAGCAACAACAAGGACGGCGCCGGCGCCAGGGCGCGGGCCAGTGCGACACGTTGCTGCTGACCGCCGGACAATTGGCCGGGGTACTTTTTCTCACTGCCGATCAGGCCGACCAGCTCCAGCATCTGACCGACGCGCTTGCGCACTTCATCGCGACCGCTGCCGCCGAGGCCGTAGGCAATGTTCGCTTCGACGGTGAGATTGGGGAACAGCGCGTAGGACTGAAACAGAATGCCGTAGTCCCGAGCCTGCGGTGCCAGGTGGGAAACGTCGCGATCACCGAGGTACAACTCGCCGCTGTCCTGTTTCTCCAAACCGGCGATGCAACGCAGCAAGGTGGTTTTGCCACACCCCGACGGGCCCAGCAGACACACCAGTTCACCGGCCGCGACGTCGAGGGAAACGTTATCCAGTGCGGTGAAGGCGCCGAAGCGCTTCTGCACGCCGCGCACCCTCATCGGGGCGCCGGGGTTGGTCAGGGCAGTTGCGATCGAGTGGTTCATGGACAGGCCTCATCAAGCAGATGAGGGCCATCCTAGGGATGCAATGCGTCCGTCATGTGGCAATGAGGCAAAAACGGCTGATAGTGGTATTCGGGGATTTGGGTTGAGCCTTCAGGCAGGTCGTGTCTGGACTGACGCCTTCGCGGGCAAGCCTCGCTCCTACAAGGGAATGCGATCAACTTGTAGGAGCGAGGCTTGCCCGCGAAGAGGCCAGCACAGGCAATACAAGTCTCAGGCCGGGGCCATTTCCTGCGCCAACCCGAGAAACGCCGCCGGCAACCGCGCGCCCTTGCGCTCCTTCAGGCAATACAGATACTCCGGAATCTGCGGCGCATTTTCGATGGTCAACACGCGCAGTTGCGGATCATGCGGTACTTCCTGCCGGGCAATGATGCTGATCCCGATGTTGCGCAGCACCGCCTCACGGATCGATTCACGGCTACCAATCTCCAGCAACGGCCCGAAACTCACCCCGGCGCCGGCCAGCAACTCCTCGGTCAACCGCCGAGTGGTCGAACCCGACTCGCGCATCAACAAGGTATGCCCGGCCAACGCGCTGAGCGGCACATGATCGTGCACCGCCAACGGATGATGACGATGCACCGCCAGCACCAGCGGATCGCTGCCGAGCACCCGGCGAATCAGCCGCGCGTCGTCGAGCAGTTGCGAGGAAGCGGCGACATCGACCCGGTAATCCTCCAAGGCTTCCAGCACCTGCTGCGAGTTGCCGATTTCCACCGACACTTCCACTTGCGGCAAGCGCTCACGGAAAGTCTTCACCAGATCGAGGATGTAATACGGCGCGGTGGCGGCGATGCGCAGCGTGCCCTGGACCTGGCCACTGTTGCGCAGGAAAAACTCGATGTCAGCTTCCTGCTGCAACAGCGCCTTGACCATCGGCAGCAACCGCGCGCCTTCATCGCTGACGCTGAGGCGGCGGCCGCCACGGTAGAACAGTTCAACCGAGTACTGGCTTTCCAGATTGCGGATCTGCGTCGTCACCGTGGGCTGGCTCAGGCCGAGCTTTTTCGCCGCCAGGGTAATGCTGCCCAAACGGGCCACCATGTAAAACGCCTTCAGCTCGGCACTCAGCACACCCGCTCCTCATCGATTATTTGCGCAACAGGCGCAAACCGTTGAACACCACCAACAGGCTCACGCCCATGTCGGCGAACACCGCCATCCACATGGTGGCGATCCCGGCGAAGGTTACCCCAAGAAAGATAGCCTTGATGACCAAAGCGAGGGCGATGTTCTGTTTGAGGATGCTCGACGTCTGGCGCGACAGGCGAATGAACGCGGGGATCTTGCGCAGATCGTCGTCCATCAGGGCGACATCGGCGGTTTCGATGGCGGTATCGGTACCGGCCGCAGCCATCGCAAAACCGATTTCTGCCCGGGCCAGCGCCGGGGCATCGTTGATGCCGTCGCCCACCATGCCGACCTGATGGCCCTGTGCATAAAGGGCTTCGATGGCTTGCAGTTTATCGGTCGGCAGCAGATCGCCCTTGGCTTCGTCGATGCCGACTTGCGCAGCAATCGCCTGGGCGGTGTGGACATTGTCGCCAGTGAGCATCAGGGTTTTGATCCCCAGATCGTGCAACTGCTGGATCGCCTCGCGGCTGGATTCCTTGACCGTATCGGCCACGGCGAACAGCGCCAGCGGGCCGGATTTGTCGAGCAGCAGCACCACGGACTTGCCCTGTTTCTCCAGCGCGAACAGCTTTTCTTCCAGCGCCGGCGAACACAGGTTCAGCTCTTCCACCAGACGATGGTTGCCCAAGTGGTAGGTCTGACCGTTGATATCGCCGCGAACACCGCGACCGGCCAGCGCTTCGAAATTATCCACAATCAGCGGCGCGTATTGTTTATCCACAGCCGCGTTGGCGATGGCCAGCGACACCGGGTGGTCCGAGCGTCCGGCCAACGCCGCCGCAATGGCCGGTGCCGAGGCATCGGCCGCGGGATCAAGCGACAGATAATCCGTCTGCACCGGCTTGCCGTGAGTGATCGTGCCGGTCTTGTCCAGCGCCAGATAGTCGAGTTTGTAACCCCCTTCCAGATACACGCCGCCCTTGACCAGAATCCCTTTTCGCGCCGCCGCGGCGAGGCCGCTGACGATGGTCACCGGAGTGGAAATCACCAATGCGCAAGGGCATGCGACCACCAGCAGCACCAGCGCGCGGTAGATCCAGTCAAACCAGACTGCGCCCATGAACAGCGGCGGAATCACCGCCACCGCGAGGGCGAAGATGAACACGGCGGGCGTGTAGATTTTCGAAAACTGGTCAACAAAGCGCTGGGTCGGCGCCCGCGCGCCTTGAGCCTGTTCGACGGCATGGATGATCCGCGCCAGGGTCGAATTGTTGGCGGCGGCGGTCACTGAATATTCCAGGGATCCGGCCTGGTTGATGGTGCCGGCGAACACCTTGTCGCCGATGGTTTTCTCAACCGGCAGGCTTTCGCCGGTGATCGGTGCCTGATCGATGGTCGAACTGCCCGACACGACTTCACCGTCCAGGCCAATTCGCTCGCCGGGCCGCACCCGCACTCGGGCGCCCAGCTCGATGGATTTCACGTCTTGCAAAATCCAGCTGCCGTCGGCCTGCTGAACCGTGGCCTGTTCGGGGGTCATCTGCATCAAACCGCTGATGGCGTTACGTGCGCGGTCCAGGGACTTGGCTTCGATCAACTCGGCCACGGTGAACAGGAACATCACCATCGCCGCTTCCGGCCACTGCCCGATCAGGATCGCACCGGTCACCGCGATGCTCATCAATGCGTTGATGTTCAGGTTGAGGTTTTTCAGGGCGATCCAGCCCTTCTTGTAAGTGCCGAGACCGCCGCTGAGGATCGAGATCAACGCGATGATCGCCACCACCCAAGTGGGCGCCGCGTTGGTGAAGTGAATCACTTCGGCGGCCAGCGCGGTCACGCCGGACAGCGCCAATGGCCACCACGGTTTTTTCTCGGGCGCGGGAGCTGGCGCTTCGACGCCCTGCTCCAGCGGCTCGGCCAGCATGCCGAGGGACTTGATCGCGTCGATGATCGGCGCGGTGCTCGGCAGGTCATGAGTGACGCCCAGCACGCGATTGATCAGGTTGAATTCCAGTTGCTGCACACCCGCGAGCTTGCCGAGTTTGTTCTGGATCAGCGTCTGCTCGGTCGGGCAGTCCATCGCGTCGATGCGAAAACTGCTCAACCGCGCGTTGGCGGTTGGCGCTTCACTGAGCATGATCAGCGACGGCGCCGCCGTTTTCGAAGAACAGCAGGAATCCCCGTGGCCGCCATGGTCATGCTTCTGCACAGGCTGCAGCTTGTGGCTGTGATCGTGATCGTGATCGTGATCGTGATCGTGATCGTGATCGTGATCAGCCTCGGGTTTGTGGGTGTGCAGGGAATCGCTCATTGCGTTCATCCATAAAGGTGCCTGTTGCCAAGTAAAGACCCTGTAGCCACTATAGGGTCAAGCACCTATCTGGAGATTGCCGTCATGAAGATCGGAGAACTGGCGAAACTCACCGACTGCGCGGTGGAAACCATCCGCTATTACGAGCGCGAAAACCTCCTGCCGGAGCCGGCCCGCAGCGACGGCAACTACCGCGTCTACACCCAGGCCCACGCCGAACGCCTGACGTTCATCCGCAACTGCCGCACCCTCGACATGACGCTCGAGGAAATCCGCAGCCTGCTGGCCTTGCGCGACAGTCCGCAGGATCAATGCGAGAGCGTGAATGCGCTGATCGATGAACACATCCATCACGTCAAGGCACGGATCGACGGGCTGTTGGCGTTACAGGCGCAACTGCTCGACCTGCGCCAACGTTGTGGCGAAGGGCCGGATATTGATCAGTGCGGGATTTTGCAGCGGCTGGAAGTCAGTGGCGGGGTTGTGGCGACGGAGGTGGAACACTCCCATGTCGGGAGAAGCCACGGTCACTAAACCACCGAAAATCAAATGCGGGAGCGGGCTTGCTCGCGAAAGCGGTATCCCAGTCGACATTATCGCTGACTGACACGACGCCTTCGCGAGCAAGCCCGCTCCCACATTTGGTCGGTGTTAAGTTTTAGACCGCCATCGGCGCGGTCATTGGCGCGTGGTGCTGATAACCCTCAAGCGAAAAATCGCTCGGTTCGATCAACTCCAGCCACTCCGGCTGATAAACACCGGTCTTGGCAAACTCCGGCACACGCTCGCTGATCACCAGTTTCGGCATCGGGAACGGCTCGCGCTTGAGCTGTTCGTTCAGCATGTCCAAGTGGTTTTCGTAGACGTGGGCATCACCGATGAAATAGGTGAACCAGCGCGGCGTGTAGCCGGTCAGTCGCCCGATCAGGCTCAGCAGCGCGGCGCCTTCGGTGAGGTTGAACGGCGTGCCCAGGCCCAGGTCGTTGGAGCGGATGTAGAGCGTCAGAGAAATCTCTTTGGTCTCGACATTCGGGTGGAACTGATACAGCAGGTGGCACGGCGGCAGCGCCATTTCATCGAGCTGCGCAACGTTCCAGCCGTGGAACAGGATGCGACGGCTGCCCGGGTCCTTGATGATGGTGTCGACGCACTGGCGAATCTGGTCGATCGCCTTGTACAACACCACGTACGCCTGGCCGTCTTCTTCGCCTTCAGCGATCTGACGGTAGCCTTGGCTCAAGGTCTGCTCGATGGCCGCTTTATTGCTGACCGGGATCTGCTTGTACGCCGGCCATTTGCGCCATTGCACACCATAGATCTCGCCGAGGTCGTCCTCGCCCTGACGGAACGGGTTGGCCAGCCACTGCGCGTTTTCGTTGGCGTTCTGGTCCCAGACCTTGCAGCCCAACGCACGGAATTCGGCGGCGTTGTTAACGCCACGCAGAAAACCGCACATCTCGCCGATGGCCGATTTGAAGGCCATCTTGCGCGTGGTGATCGCCGGGAAACCTTCTTTCAGGTCATACCGCAGCATCGCGCCGGGAAAACTGATGGTGTTCACACCAGTGCGGTTGGCTTGCTTGGTGCCGTTCTTGATGACGTGGGCGACCAGTTCGAGATATTGCTTCATGAGTTACCTGTGTCCTTGAACCCGGGGCCAAAAAGCCCCGGGGTCCGAATTTATACTGCCGCCGCTGGAGTCGCCGGGGCGCGGTGATACGCCAGCCAGATCAGGAACAGCCCGCCGACGATCATCGGCACGCAGAGCACCTGGCCCATGGTCAGCCAGTTCCAGGCCAGATAGCCCAGTTGCGCATCCGGGACGCGGACGAATTCGACGATGAAACGGAAGATGCCATAGAACAGCGCGAACATCCCCGACACCGCCATGGTCGGCCGCGGCTTGCGCGAGTACAACCAGAGGATCAGGAACAGCGCCACGCCTTCGAGGGCGAACTGATACAGCTGCGAGGGGTGACGCGCCAGTTGCGCCGGGTCGGTCGGGAAGACCATCGCCCACGGCACGTCGGTCGCCTTGCCCCACAATTCGGCATTGATGAAGTTGCCGATACGCCCGGCGCCCAGGCCGATCGGCACCATCGGTGCAACGAAGTCCATCAGCTGGAAAAACGACTTGTTGTTCTTCTTGCCGAACCACAACGCCGCCAGCATCACGCCGATGAAGCCGCCGTGGAACGACATGCCGCCCTTCCACACTTCGAAAATCAGCGTCGGATTGGCCAGGTAAGCACTCAGATCGTAAAACAGCACATAGCCCAGGCGGCCGCCGACAATAACGCCCATCGACATCCAGAAGACCATGTCGGAGAGTTTCTCTTTGCTCCAGGTCGGGTCGAAACGGTTGAGCCGGCGCGACGCCAGCAGCCACGCACCGCCGATGCCGATCAGGTACATCAGGCCGTACCAGTGGATTTTCAGCGGACCGATGGCCAGGGCCACCGGGTCGATCTGCGGGTAAGGCAGCATTGCGACTCCTCGTTAGAGTTGAAACCTTCAAAATTCCCGGGCGACGCTGCCACCTCAGGATTAAGCCAGGATTGTGCGGTGCGTCAGATCAGAAAACTCAGACCCACGCAGAACAGCAAAGCGGCGAACAGTCTTTTCAGCAACTTCGGCGACAGCCTGTGGGCCAGTCGTGCACCGAGGCGGGCGAAAACCATGCTGGTCAGGGCAATCCCCAGCAGCGCCGGTAGATAAATGAAACCGAGACTATGGGCCGGCAGCAACGGATCGTGCCAGCCCAGAATCATGAAACTCAATGCGCTGGCCAGCGCGATCGGCAAACCGCAGGCCGACGAAGTCGCCACCGCTTGCTGCATCGGCACACTGCGCCAGGTCAGGAACGGCACGGTCAGCGAGCCGCCGCCAATCCCGAAAATCGCCGAGGCCCAGCCAATCACAGTGCCGGCCAGGGTCAGACCGACTTTCCCCGGCACCGTTCGGCTGGCCTTGGGTTTGACGTCCAGCATAAGTTGCACGGCGATGATCAGGGCGAACACGCCGATGATTTTCTGCAGGTTCGGGCCGGAGATCGCTTCGGCGGTCAACGCGCCGAAACCGGCACCCAGCAGAATACCGACGGTCATCCAGGCAAAAATCGGCCAACGCACGGCGCCGCGGCGATGGTGCTCGCGCACCGCATTGACCGAGGTGAAGATGATCGTCGCCAGGGAAGTGCCGACCGCCAGGTGCGTCAGGATCGATGCATCGAACCCCTGCAGGGTGAAACTGAACACCAGCACCGGAACGATGATGATCCCGCCGCCCACGCCGAACAGCCCGGCCAGCACGCCTGCACAGGCGCCCAGCGCCAGATAGAGCAGAAATTCCATGGCCGTATCCCCAAATAAGTGCGGCATGGTAACGGATGCAGGGGCTCGGGCTCCACTGTGCAAGGCGATGGATTGACAAGCGACGACTGCGTAGAGTGGGCAAAAAACACACAAGGACCACCTTATGTGCCTGATTGTCTTTGCCTGGCGCCCGGGTCACACCCAACCGCTGATCGTGGCGGCCAACCGCGACGAATTCTATGCCCGGCCCAGCCTGCCCCTGGCGCAGTGGCCCGAAGCACCGCAGGTCTACGCCGGTCGCGACCTGGAGGCCGGCGGCACCTGGCTCGGTGTCGGCGCCAACGGGCGCTTCGCGGCGCTGACCAATATCCGTGATCCTCATCAACCGCCCGCCCGAAAATCTCGTGGCGAACTGGTTGCACGATTTCTCAATGGCGAAATGCCGATTGATGACTACTTGGGCGACGTTGTCGGACGTTCGCTGGAATATGCCGGGTTTAACCTGCTGATCGGCAATGCCAATGAGCTTTGGCATTACAACGCGCGGGCGACTGAGGCGGTGATGCTGCAGCCGGGTGTCTATGGATTGTCGAATGCGGGACTGGACACGCCGTGGCCGAAGTTGCTGAAGGCGCGGGCGGCGCTGGAGACGGCTCTGGAGGATCCGCAGCCTGAGGCGTTACTGGCGTTGTTGAGTGATGCGCAGACGGCTCCGTTTGCAGAACTGCCGGATACCGGGGTGGGTCTGGCGACCGAGACATTGTTGTCGAGTGTGTTTATCGCCAGCCAGAGTTACGGGACGCGGGCGAGTACGGCGTTGATTGTTCAGGCTGACGGGACTCGGCATCTGGTTGAACGGAGTTTCGGGCCGTATGGCGGGCATTTGGGGGAAGTGGCAATTCTGATTTAGGCGACGCCTGGGCGGACGCTATCGCGGGCAAGTCCGCTCCCACAGGGTCCGTGGTGTTCACAAAATCTGTGTTCACTGGAGATCCTGTAGGAGCGGGCTTGCCCGCGATGGGCGCGCCGCAGATTCAGAGAGGTTTGATCGCCGCCGGATTGATCATCCGCGCCAACCCAAGGTTCTTCAGCGCCAACTGCAGCGAACTGTGGATCACTTGCGGGTTGTCGATGGTCATCAACTCCGCGAGCAATTCCTTGGCCTTGCTCAGGTTGATCTGCCGCAGCATCCACTTCACCTTCGGCAAGTTGGTGGCGTTCATCGACAGACTGTCGAAGCCCATCGCCATCAACAGCACCGCCGCCGCCGGGTCACCGGCCATTTCGCCGCAGATGCTCACCGGTTTGCCTTCGGCATGAGCGTCACGCACCACGCTTTGAAGGGCTTGCAGCACCGCCGGGTGCAGGTAGTCATAGAGGTCGGCTACCCGCGGGTTGTTCCGGTCCACCGCCAGCAGGTACTGGGTCAGGTCGTTGGAGCCGACCGACAGGAAATCCACTTGCCGAGCCAGTTCCTTGGTCTGATACACCGCCGCCGGAATCTCGATCATCACGCCGATCGGCGGCATAGGCACGTCGCAGCCTTCATCGCGGACTTCACCCCAGGCCCGGTGAATCAGGTGCAGGGCTTCTTCGAGTTCATGGGTGCCGGAGATCATCGGCAACAGAATCCGCAGGTTGTTCAGGCCTTCGCTGGCCTTGAGCATCGCGCGGGTCTGCACCAGGAAGATTTCCGGGTGGTCGAGGGTGACGCGAATGCCGCGCCAGCCGAGGAACGGGTTGTCTTCCTTGATCGGGAAGTACGACAGCGACTTGTCACCGCCGATGTCCAGGCTGCGCATGGTCACCGGTTGCGGGTGGAACGCGGCGAGTTGCTCGCGGTAGATCGCCAGCTGCTCCTTTTCGCTCGGGAACCTCTGGTTGATCATGAACGGCACTTCGGTACGGTACAGACCGACACCCTCGGCGCCACGCTTCTGCGCCCGCGCCACGTCCGCCAGCAGGCCGGTGTTGACCCACAGCGGCATGCGGTGGCCATCGACGGTCACGCACGGCAAGTCGCGCAACGCATCCAGCCCGAGTGCCAGTTGTTTCTCTTCCTCGACCACTTCGGCGAACTGCTTGCGCAGCACGTCACTCGGGTTGGTGTAGACCTCGCCGTGATAGCCGTCGACGATCATCTGGATGCCGTCGACCTTGGAATACGGCAGGTCGACCAGGCCCATCACCGTCGGGATGCCCATGGCACGCGCGAGGATCGCCACGTGGGAGTTGCCGGAACCGAGCACCGACACCAGACCCGCCAGCTTGCCTTCCGGCACCTCGCCGAGCATTGCCGGCGTCAGTTCTTCGCTGATCAGAATGGTGTTGTCGGGGTAGACCAGGGTCTGCTGACGCTCTTCCTGCAAGTAGGCAAGCAGGCGGCGGCCGAGGTCCTTGACGTCCGAGGCGCGCTCACGCAGGTAGGCGTCGTCCATCAGTTCGAAACGGTTGACGTGATCGGTGACCACCTGGCGCAGCGCGCCCTGGGCCCACTGACCGGTCTTGATCACGGTGGTCACTTCGTTGCCCAGCGCGGCGTCGTCGAGCATCATCAGATACACGTCGAACAAGGCCCGCTCTTCGGGGCGCAACTGCGTGGCCAGTTTGGCCGACAACGCACGCATGTCGGCGCGCACGCCTTCGATGGCGGTCTTGAACAGCCCGAGTTCGGCCTCGATGTCGGTGATGGTCTTGTCCGGCACCACGTCCAGATCGGCCGGGGGCAACATGACCACCGCCGTACCGACCGCCGCACCCGGCGAGCCCGGCACGCCGATGAACTTGGCTTCCTGGATGCCCTTGCCCTGACGGCCCAGGCCCCGGATCGAACCGGTAGCCTCGGCGTGGGCAATAACGCCGGCGAGCTGCGCGCTCATGGTCACGAGGAAGGCTTCTTCACCTTCGTCGAACTGACGACGTTCTTTTTGCTGGATGACCAACACGCCGACGACGCGGCGATGGTGAATGATCGGTGCCCCGAGGAATGAGGCGTAGCGCTCTTCACCGGTCTCGGCGAAGTAGCGGTAGCGCGGGTGATCCGCGGCGTTTTCGAGGTTCAGGGGTTCTTCACGCGTGCCGACCAGGCCGACCAGACCTTCGTTGGGTGCCATGCTGACTTTGCCGATCGAGCGCTTGTTCAAGCCCTCGGTCGCCATCAGCACGAAGCGGTTGGTCTCGGGGTCAAGCAGGTAGACCGAGCAGACCTGGCTGCCCATGGCCTCTTTGACGCGCAACACAATAATCCCCAACGCCGCCTTGAGATCCTTGGCGGAGTTAACTTCCTGGACGATCTTGCGCAGCGTATTGAGCATGGCTCGGGGTCGAACTCCGTCGTCAGTCGCGCGCTAAAAGGCGCGGGGCAAGCTCTTTGAGAGCGCGTCGATACACCTCGCGCTTGAATGTCACCACCTGGCCCAACGGATACCAATAGCTGACCCAGCGCCAGCCATCGAATTCCGGTTTACCGGTCAAATCCATCCGCACCCGCTGCTCGTTGGAGATCAGGCGCAGGAGAAACCATTTCTGTTTCTGGCCGATGCACAGCGGTTGGCTGTGGGTACGGACCAGACGTTGCGGCAAACGATAGCGCAACCAGCCCCGGGTGCAGGCGAGAATTTCAACATCTTCGCGCTCCAGACCCACTTCTTCGTTCAACTCGCGGTACAAGGCGTCTTCCGGCGTCTCCTGGGGGTTGATACCACCCTGCGGAAACTGCCAGGCATCTTGATTGATACGGCGAGCCCATAGCACCTGTCCGGCATCATTCGTGAGAATGATCCCGACATTGGGGCGGAAACCATCGGGGTCGATCACGGCAACAACCTCGCAAACGCATGTCGCCGCATTGTTCCACAAAGGTTGTGAAGGCAGCAACGAGCCGGCCTACCTTATGTGCACTCTTGTGAAAAGTCCGTATTCTGGACGCCTTTCTACAGACTTTTCAGCGAGTAACTGCAATGCGGCTGGCTTTATTCGACTTGGACAACACCCTTCTGGGCGGCGACAGTGACCACGCCTGGGGCGATTACCTGTGCGAACGCGGCTTCCTCGACGCCGTTGCCTACAAGGCACGCAACGATGAGTTCTATCAGGACTACCTGGCCGGCAAGCTGGATAACGACGCCTACCTGAACTTTTGCCTGGAAGTCCTTGGCCGCACCGAAATGGCCACGCTGGATCAATGGCATCTGGACTACATGCGCGACTGCATCGAGCCGATCGTGCTGCCCAAGGCCATGGCGCTATTGGCCAAACACCGCGAGGCGGGCGACAAACTGGTGATCATCACGGCCACCAACCGCTTCGTCACCGGGCCGATTGCCCATCGCCTGGGCGTCGAAACCCTGATCGCCACCGAGTGCGAAATGGTCGATGGCCGTTATACCGGCCGCAGCACCGACATCCCGTGCTTCCGTGAAGGCAAGGTGACGCGGCTGGCTCGCTGGCTGGAAGAGACCGGGCATTCGCTGGAAGACAGTTACTTCTACAGTGACTCGATGAATGATTTGCCGTTGCTGGAGCAGGTGGCGAATCCGGTGGCGGTTGATCCGGACCCGAATCTGCGCGCCGAGGCCGAGAAGCGTGGCTGGCCGGTGATTTCGTTGCGCGATTGATATCGCCTTCGCGGGCAAGCCTCGCGCCTACAGAATTTGAGTCATTTTCATGATTGACGCATGACCTGTAGGAGCGAGGCTTGCCCGCGAAGGGGTCGACTCGGTCCCTTGCCCTAAACCGGCTTGGCGCCCATCAATCCCGCTATCGCGATAAAACAGACAAAGCTGAACAGAGCCAGGGCAAAGGTAAACTTGCCGCTGCCCCCCGGCGCAGTACGCAGCTTGTTCAACCGCACCAACAACCAGAACCACGCCAACGCCGCCACGGTGTAAAGCACACTCGAGCCCAGCAACCACGTCTGCCCCAACGGCCAGCCCACCAGGTGCACCATCCACCAGCCGGTAAATGGCATGCTCAGCAACGCCACGCCCATCAGTAGCCAGACGAACACTCGTGGCCGCTGCAGCGTGCGCGCCGCAGCCGTCGCATCGCCATTGCGCCGCGTTTGCCAAACCCATATCCCCAGGCCCAGTGCACAGCCCAACAATATTGCCGTCGCCGCGGTGTGCGCCATTTTGAGGGCGGTTAACGTTTCCATTGTTCGATTTCCTTATGACCTGCCCATCAGCGTAGCCCCTCAGCCAAGAAACAACTGATAGGCCGGATTGTCGCTTTCGTCCCAATACGGGTAGCCGATTTCCTCAAGTGCTGCGGGAACCAGATGACGTTCCTCGTGAGGCACTTGCAGCCCCGCGACCACTCGGCCATCCGCCGCGCCGTGGTTGCGGTAGTGGAACATCGAGATATTCCAGCGCCCGCCCAGCTTGCTGAGGAAGTTGAACAGCGCGCCCGGTCGCTCCGGAAATTCAAAGCGCAACACCACTTCATCAACCACCTGCGCCGCGCGGCCACCGACCATGTGCCGGATGTGCAGCTTGGCCAGTTCGTTGTCGGTGAGGTCCAGCACCGGGAAACCCTGCCCGGTCAGGCTGGCGAGCAGCGCACTGCGCGGGTCGTTTTCCGGGTGCGTCTGCACGCCAACGAAGATGTGCGCTTCGCTGCCGGTGTTGTAGCGGTAGTTGAATTCGGTGATCTGGCGCTTGCCGATGGCTTCGCAGAATGCCTTGAAGCTGCCCGGCTTCTCGGGGATGGTCACGGCGATGATGGCTTCGCGGCCCTCGCCCAGTTCGGCGCGCTCGGCGACGTGACGCAAGCGGTCGAAGTTGACGTTGGCGCCGGAATCGATGGCGACAAAGGTGTGGCCTGTGACGGCGTGCTGCTCGACGTACTTCTTGATCCCCGCCACGCCCAGGGCGCCGGCAGGTTCAGTGATCGAGCGGGTATCGTCGTAGATATCCTTGATGGCCGCGCAGATCTCGTCGGTGCTGACCGTGATCACTTCATCGACATAGTCTTTGCAGATGTCGAAGGTGTGCTGTCCGATCTGAGCGACCGCGACGCCGTCGGCGAAGAGGCCCACGGTCGGCAGCACCACGCGCTCGCCGGCGGCCATCGCGGCTTGCAGGCAATTGGAATCGTCCGGCTCGACGCCGATGATCTTGATTTCCGGACGCAGGTATTTCACGTACGCCGCGATGCCGGCGATCAACCCGCCGCCGCCCACCGGAACGAAGATCGCATCCAGGCGCCCGGGGTGCTGGCGCAAAATCTCCATGGCCACCGTGCCCTGCCCGGCAATGGTGTGAGGATCGTCGTAAGGGTGAATGTAGACGTAGCCTTTTTCGTCGACCAGTTTCAGCGAATAGGCCAGGGCTTCCGGGAACGAATCCCCGTGCAGCACCACTTTGCCGCCACGGGAGCGCACGCCTTCGACTTTTATTTCCGGGGTGGTCTTGGGCATGACGATGGTGGCTTTCACGCCGAGCACTTTCGCCGCCAGGGCCAGGCCCTGCGCGTGGTTGCCCGCCGAAGCGGTCACGACGCCGCGAGCGCGCTCCTCATCGGAAAGCTGCGTGAGCTTGTTGTAGGCGCCGCGAATCTTGAACGAGAACACCGGCTGCAAGTCTTCGCGCTTGAGCAAAATACTGTTGCCCAGCCGCTCGGAGAGCTGGCGGGCAGTCTGCAATGGGGTTTCTACGGCAACGTCATAAACGCGCGAGGTGAGGATCTTTTTGACGTACTGTTCGAGCATCGGAAAGCATCACTGAGCGGGTTGGGCAGGGTCAAGGAGTCTAACCCGGCTTTCGGCCGGGCGACCACACTAAACAGGTGGTTTTAGGCGGTGCAGTTCCATTGTGGCGAGGGGATTTATCCCCGTTCGGCGGCGCAGCCGTCGTAAAAGCTGAGGACGCGGTGTATCTGGGAGAATGCTGGGGAGTGCTTCGCACTCCAACGGGGATAAATCCCCTCGCCACAAAAGTAACGGTCACAGCCTGCCAATCGGGCAATGACCTTCCCCGCCCCGAAGCCTATAATGCCGGCCTTTCGTTCCCTCTTCGGCACCTCGGAGCCCGCATGACCCAGGATCAACTCAAACAGGCAGTGGCCCAGGCCGCCGTCGACTTCATCCTCCCGAAACTCGACGACAAGAGCATCGTCGGGGTCGGCACCGGCTCCACTGCCAATTGCTTCATCGACGCTTTGGCCCAGCACAAAGGCGCGTTCGATGGCGCCGTCGCCAGCTCCGAAGCCACCGCCGCGCGCCTCAAGGGCCACGGCATTCCGGTGTATGAGCTGAACACCGTCAGCGACCTGGAGTTCTACGTCGACGGCGCCGACGAAAGCGACGAGCACCTGAACCTGATCAAGGGTGGCGGCGCAGCGCTGACCCGCGAGAAGATCGTCGCGGCCGTGGCCAAGACCTTCATCTGCATCGCCGACGCCAGCAAACTGGTGCCGGTGCTCGGCGCGTTCCCGCTGCCGGTGGAAGTGATCCCGATGGCCCGCAGCCACGTGGCCCGCGAGCTGGTGAAGCTCGGCGGCGACCCGGTTTACCGTGAAGGCGTGCTGACCGACAACGGCAATATCATTCTGGATGTGTTCAACATGCAGATCACCAACCCGGTGGAGCTGGAGTCGCAGATCAATGCGATCGTCGGCGTGGTGACCAATGGGTTGTTCGCGGCGCGTCCGGCAGACTTGCTGTTGCTGGGCACCAGTGAAGGTGTGAAGACCCTGCGCGCCAAGTAGGCCAAACACAAACCAAAATCTGTGGGAGCGGGCTTGCTCGCGAAGGCGGTGTGTCAGCAGATACTTCATCGACTGACACACCCCTTCGCGAGCAAGCCCGCTCCCACAGTTGTTTTGCGGTGTTTGTCAGGGTTGTGCAGGTTTCTTGAAGACGTAGAACAGGTTCGGCTCGCTCACCAGGTACATCGTGCCGTCGTCGTCCATGGCAATCCCTTCCGCTTGCGGCACGGTCTTCTGCAACCCCTGACGCCCCTTGTTCAGTGACATGGTGCTCAGCGGTCGCCCGTCCACATCCAGCTCCAGAATCAGTCGCGACTCGTCGGACAGCGCCAGCAAATGGCCGCTGCGCTCGTCGTATTGCAGACTCGACAAGTCTCGGACAAACATCCCGGCATCGCGCTTGGGGTTGTTGACCACGTGCACCGCGTAGGATTTCTCAGGGTTGTAGTGCGGGAAGCCCTGCACTTCGTAGATCAGCATCGGGTCGCGTTCCTTGGCGACAAACAGGCGCTTGCCCACCGAGTCGTAGGCCAGGCCTTCGAAGCCCTTGTTGCCGCTCATGTGCACGCCCAGTGTCATCTGCTCGGCTTCCGCCGCATCGAGGAACGTGGTGTCCTTTTCCAGATGAATCTTGATCAGCCGTTGCTGGCGCTCGTCCGTGATCACATAGGTGTCGGCGCTGATGAATTCCACCGCCTCTGGATCGCCGAAGCCGACCAGCGCGACACGCCGAATGATCTGGCCCTCCAGCGACAGCTCGATCAGTTCGGAGTTTTTGTTGGTCACGGTGAACAGGCTTTTGCGCACAGGATCGAAGGTCAGCGCCGACACATCGTCGTCCAGGCCTTCAATGACCCGCCCCTCGACCGTGACCTGATAGTGATCCAGGCCGATGGACTGTTCGCTCTCCGGTTGCCAAAGCGTGTGCAGATTGAACCAGGTGCGCTCGAACAGCCGCAGGTACTGGCCGACCGCAACCAGCACGATCAGCGCAGTCACCAGGAGAATCAGCATCAGGGGTTTGGGGCGGGCAAGTCGGCGCATTGAGGCGAGCTCGGAATCAGGACGGGCGGATGAAATACCACGGCAGTCTGAATTGAAGCTTAATGGCCAGTGGCCGTGACCTACAACTGAGCGTCGCGTTTCCTACAAAATCGAGGGTCAGTGCTGCTTTTCGAAACGATAGAACAGGTTCGGTTCGCTCACCATGTACAGCGTGCCAGCATCGTCCATGGTCACGCCTTCGGCACGGGGAATGGTCTTTTTCAGACCATTGAAGCCGCCCAGCAAGGTCATGAAACTGACCTGCTCGCCCTTCTCGTCCAGCTCCAGCAACAGATGGGAGTCGGCGGACAATGCCAGTTTGTGTTGGGTGCGCGGGTCAATGGCCAGGGCCGACAGGTTGCGGATGTCCAGCTCGTCATTGGCCAGTTTCTGCTTGTCGCCGGTGAGCGTCAGGCCGTCGGTGCTTTTCCAGGTGAACAGCGCCGCTGGACGCTCCTCGCCCAGCAGCATTTGCTGGTTGCGCGCATCCCAGACGACTGCTTCGAATGCCTTGTTCTGGTCCTTCGACGGGCCGAGGTCGTACTTCGGGAAGTTGGCGATGTTCAGTTCGCGGGTATCCGCATCGACCTTGACGATGGTCAGCAAGTGTTCGCGCTCATCGACAATGGCCAGCAGACCGTTGCCCATGGCCGTCACCGCTTCCGGATTGCTCCAGCCCACCAGCGGCATTTTGCGCAGTACGTCGCCCTGCAAGGTCAGCTCGACCAGGAACGGGTTCTTGCCCATTACCGAGAACAGGGTTTTGGTTTGAGGGTTGTAGGCCAGGTCGGACGCTTCGTCCTTTTCCATCCCCGGCAATGGCTTGGCATCGATCACGGCCCGGTAGTCCGGGAGCCAGATACTTTCCTGGCGTTCGGCCGGGCTTTCAAAGCGCTCCAGCACCCAAAGCACACCGCGGTCATCCCAATGCATCGCAAACGCGAGGCCATAGGCGGCCGCCACGGCCAGCAACAGCCAGTAATACCAACGCATGAAAAAACGCGGGCGACGGGCAGTTTTAAGCGTAGGCAGCGATTGGATGGCCATCGGGGGATGCGTTCCAGAAATTCAGGCTAAGGGTAATAGCACAATTGGGACCGGCTCTGACGCCAGAAACCCTGGAATTATCCAGACAAGATGTGAAAAAAACGGCAAATGGCGGGATTGCCCTTCTTCGGCCGACCACAAAAACCACTGTGGGAGCGGGCTTGCTCGCGAAGGCGGTGTGTCAGGCAACACTTATGTCGACTGACACACCGCCTTCGCGAGCAAGCCCGCTCCCACAGGGTTTAGCGGTGTTACGGTTAGCGGACGCTGCTGGTGAAGCTGCTGGCGCCCGGCAGTTCGATAACCAGTTCGTCGCCAACATTCAGCGGCCCAACGCCAACCGGCGTACCCGTGAGGATCACATCACCGGCTTGCAACGAGAAGCAGCCAGCCATGTGCTGGATCATCGGCACGATCGGGTTGAGCATCGCGCTGCTGTTGCCATCCTGGCGCACTTCGCCGTTGATGGTCAGGCGGATGCCAATGTCGGTCAGGTCAGCAAAGGTGCTGCCGGCCACGAACGGCGCAATCACTGCCGCACCGTCGAAGGACTTGGCGATTTCCCACGGCAGGCCTTTGGATTTCAGCTCGGCCTGCTTGTCGCGCAAGGTCAGGTCCAGCGCCGGCGCGAAGCCCGAGATGGCGTCGAGGACTTCTTCGCGACTCGGCTTGGTCGACAACGGCTTGCCGATCAACACCGCGATTTCCGCTTCGTAATGCACCGACCCGCGCTCGGTCGGAATGCTGAAACTGCCTTCCAGCGGTACGACGCAACTGCCCGGCTTGATGAACAGCAGCGGCTCGGTAGGCACCGGGTTGTCCAGTTCCTTGGCATGTTCGGCGTAGTTGCGGCCGATGCACACCACTTTCCCGAGCGGGAAGTGAATACGCGTGCCGTCGACATACTGGTGCTGATAGCTCATTGACCGACTCCTGATTCGTTGCACTTTAGTTTGAACGTCAAACGGCGAAGATCTTGCCCGGGTTCATGATGCCGTTCGGGTCGAAGACCGCCTTGACGGCTTTCATGTACTCGATCTCAACCGGTGAGCGGCTGTAGGTCAAGTAGTCACGTTTGGTCATGCCCACGCCGTGTTCGGCGGAAATCGAACCGTTGTACTTCTCGACGGTTTCGAACACCCACTTGTTGACGGTCGCGCACTTGGCAAAGAACTCGTCCTTGCTCAGGTTATCCGGCTTGAGGATGTTCAAGTGCAGGTTGCCGTCGCCGATGTGGCCGAACCAGACGATTTCGAAGTCCGGGTAGTGTTCGCCGACGATCGCATCGATTTCCTTCAGGAACGCCGGGACTTTCGACACAGTGACCGAAATGTCGTTCTTGTACGGCGTCCAGTGGGAAATGGTTTCGGAGATGTACTCGCGCAGCTTCCAGAGGTTCTGCAGCTGGGTTTCGCTCTGGCTCATCACGCCGTCCAGCACCCAACCCTGCTCGACGCAGTGCTCGAAGGTTTCCAGGGCGTGGTTGGCCACTTCTTCAGTGGTCGCTTCGAATTCCAGCAGCGCGTAGAACGGGCAATCGGTTTCGAATGGCGCGGGTACGTCGCCCCGGCCCAAGACTTTGGCCAGGGCTTTATCGGAGAAAAACTCGAAGGCCGTCAGGTCGAGCTTGCTCTGGAACGCGTGCAACACCGGCATGATCGAATCGAAATCGGCGGTGCCGAGCACCATCGCCGTAAGGTTTTTCGGGGCACGGTCCAGACGCATGGTCGCTTCGACCACAAAACCGAGAGTGCCTTCCGCGCCGATGAACAGCTGACGCAGGTCGTAGCCGGTGGCGTTCTTGATCAGGTCCCGGTTCAGTTCCAGCAGGTCGCCCTTGCCGGTGACCACTTTCATGCCGGCGACCCAATTGCGGGTCATCCCGTAGCGAATGACCTTGATCCCGCCGGCATTGGTACCGATATTGCCGCCAATCTGGCTGGAGCCTGCGGAAGCGAAATCCACCGGGTAATAGAGGCCTTTCTCTTCAGCGACGTTTTGCAGGTGTTCGGTGACCACACCCGGCTGGCACACCGCGGTGCGGTCGGTCAGGTTCACGTCGAGGATCTGGTTCATGTAGTCGAAGGACACGACGACTTCGCCATTGGCGGCCACCGCAGCGGCGGACAGCCCGGTACGCCCGCCCGACGGCACCAGCGCCACCTTGTGTTTATTGGCCCAAAGGACGATGGCCTGGACCTGTTCGGTGGTCTTGGGAAACACGATGGCCGTCGGGGCCGGAGCGAAATGCTTGGTCCAATCCTTGCCGTAAGCGTTCAGGGAGTCGGCATCGGTCAGGACCTTGCCAGGCTCAACCAGGGTCTTCAGCTCATCAATCAGCGCAGGAATGGTCATCGACAGAACTCTCGAACAATTCATGGTCATCCTGAGAACGCTTCACGTCGCAGGAATGAGTGTTTAGCGGGGCGCCTATGCTAGCATATCGACCCCGCAGGATAGTGCCCAACGGCTGTCCCGCGGCGACGGCTTTCTTGCCGTCCGGGTCAGCATCTGTTGACCATTTCCTGCCATTTTTCTCCGGGATACAGGTTTACGCAGATGAGCAAGACTTCTCTCGATAAGAGCAAGATCAAGTTCCTTCTTCTCGAAGGCGTCCACCAATCGGCTGTCGACGTCCTCAAGTCGGCGGGCTACACCAGCATCGAGTACCTCACCGGTTCTCTGCCGGAAGCCCAGCTGAAGGAAAAGATCGCCGATGCTCACTTCATCGGCATTCGCTCCCGCACTCAACTGACCGAAGAGATCTTCGATCACGCGAAGAAGCTCGTGGCTGTAGGGTGTTTCTGCATCGGCACCAACCAGGTTGACCTGAACGCTGCCCGCGAACGCGGCATCGCGGTGTTCAACGCTCCGTACTCCAACACTCGCTCCGTTGCCGAGCTGGTGCTGGCCGAAGCGATCCTGCTGCTGCGTGGCATCCCTGAGAAGAACGCTTCCTGCCACCGTGGCGGCTGGATCAAGAGTGCGGCCAACTCCTTCGAAATCCGCGGCAAGAAGCTGGGCATCGTCGGTTACGGCTCGATCGGTACGCAACTGTCGGTCCTGGCTGAAGGCCTGGGCATGCAGGTGTACTTCTACGACACCGTGACCAAGCTGCCACTGGGTAACGCCACCCAGGTCGGCAACCTGCACGAGCTGCTGGGCATGTCCGACATCGTCACCCTGCACGTTCCGGAAACCGCTGCGACCCAGTGGATGATCGGCGAGAAGGAAATCCGCGCCATCAAGAAGGGCGGCATCCTGATCAACGCCGCGCGCGGCACCGTGGTCGAGCTGCAAGCCCTGGCGGACGCAATCAAGGACAAGCACCTGATCGGCGCGGCCATCGACGTGTTCCCGGTGGAGCCACGCTCCAACGACGAAGAGTTCGAAAGCCCGCTGCGTGGCCTGGACAACGTGATCCTGACCCCGCACATCGGTGGTTCCACCGCTGAGGCGCAAGCCAACATCGGTCTGGAAGTGGCAGAGAAACTGGTCAAGTACAGCGACAACGGTACTTCGGTATCGTCCGTGAACTTCCCGGAAGTGGCCCTGCCGGCTCACCCTGGCAAGCACCGCCTGCTGCACATCCACGAGAACATCCCGGGTGTGATGAGCGAGATCAACAAGGTCTTCGCCGAAAACGGCATCAACATCTCCGGTCAGTTCCTGCAGACCAACGAGAAAGTCGGCTACGTGGTGATCGACGTCGACGCCGAGTACTCGGAAATGGCGCAAGAGAAGCTGCAGCACATCAACGGCACCATTCGTTGCCGCGTGTTGTTCTAATCGCGACTTGAGTGACAAAAAAAGGAGACCTTCGGGTCTCCTTTTTCATGGGCGCTACTAACGTTACTTAACGTTGACGGTGATCTTCTCGGAGACGATCGGCGGATCGAAGGCCATATGGTTCATGTCGCCCAACTCCAGCTGCAAGGTGTGCTTGCCAGGTGTCAGCGTCAGCTCGGTCTCTGTCTGCGCCTTGCCGAAATGAACGTGATTGGCATCGGCCGGGATGACTGCCCCTGCTGGAACTACTTCCTTGGCATCGACCAGCAAATGGTGGTGACCAGTATTCTTGGTGGCATCCCCCGCTGGCGCCAACGCAACGTTCTCGACAGCGAATTTGATTTTGAAAGTTTGCGGTACAGTCCCACCATCTTTAGGAGAAACGATGGACACTTCAGCCCCCTTGGGTGCCGGCGTAGCCGCACTGGCCAGCACTGAAACGCCCATCAACAGGCCAGCCAAAGCAGCTCGTGACATAAAGGTTTTCATTCTCTTCTCCAGTTTTTTCGTAAAATCCGCGCGGCCATGACAACTTCACGGCCATTCGTTGTCGAAGGCTCTCGACAACCATAGCAAAGCGAGCCTGAACCAGCGCGTCGCGATAAATGTATTCAAAGGAGTGACCATGCGCTTTTTGCCTGGCCTGATCTGCCTGCTACCCCTTCTGAGCCCTTTGGCTCATGCCGAATTGATTGACGACGTAAACGACCGTGGCGAGTTGCGCATTGCCCTTGAGGCTAATACACCGCCCTTCAATTTCAAGGACGAAGGCCAACTCAGTGGCTTCGAAGTCGAGTTGGGTCAACTGCTCGCCAATGAACTGGATGTGCGGGCCGACTTTGTCGTCACCGATTCCAGCGATCTGTTGACCGGCGTCGAAAGCGGCAAGTACGACGTCGCCATCAATCACATAGCAGTGACCCCGGAACTCAACGATCGTTTCGACTTCAGCGAACCTTACATTCACACCAATGCGCATTTGATCGCGCAGAAAGAAGAGCCGCGTTCGATCCTGCTGGTGCAATCGCTGACGGAAGAAAAACCGAAAGACGCCCCGGCGGTGAACCTGGCGATTCCGTTTCAGAAAGGTAACCCGGCGTTCCACGCCAGCCTGGAAAACGCATTGCAGCGGATCAAGGCGGATGGGCGGATGGCGGCGCTGGAGAAGAAATGGTTTGGGGCGGATGCGAGCGTAGAGCTGAAACCCTGATTTCAGGCTGATGAATACCTTGTGGGAGCGGCGGTGCGAGCAAGTCGAATCGTCGCACCGCCGCTCCCACATTTGTTTAGTGTTGGGCGTTAGTCCAGGGTTGTCAGCGCCGCCGCAGCTTGCGGCAACTCCAGTTCGCTGAAAACTTGCACACCATGGCGCTTGAGCAACGCAGCAGTGACGCCTTCACCGCTGACCTTCACGCCACTGAACGTCCCGTCATAAGTCAGCAGATTTCCGCAAGACGGGCTGTTGGCCTTGAGCAAGGCAATGCGGATGCCGTGTTTCTGCACCAGCTCCAGCGCCTGATAAGCCCCTGAAAGAAACTGCGCACTGACATCTTCACCTTCAGTGGTGATGACCAACGCCTGACCCTCCAGCACATCACCACCCTGCCCGCCCGGAATCTCCGCCGCCGCCCGTGGCGTCGGCAACCCGCCGGCGACCTCAGGGCACAACGGCACGACGCGACCTTCGTCGAGCCACTGCTGAAGCTGATCGAACGGCCCGCTGGCCCCGCCGTCATAACGCACGCGGTGGCCGAGCAGACAGCGACTTACCAGAATTTTCTGCATGATCAGAACGGCTCGTTGCCACGGCGCTGGAACCAGCCGGTCAATGACAGGCGATCGCGGGTCGCGGGCAGGACTTCGTGGGGCACCTCGCCCGACAGGAACACCACCAGGCATCCGCCGGTAGGCACCACATCGTATTCGACGCCATCCTTGAGGTACATGCGCAACTGACCGCCGTGCTCCGGCAACCAGGCGTCGTTGAGGTAGACCACCGCCGAGACCATGCGCCGATCGTCGTCGCGGAAGCGGTCGACATGCTTGAGGTAGAAAGCACCGGGCGGGTACATCGCAAAATGGCTTTCGAAATCTTCCAGGCCCAGATACAGACCGCGATTCATGGCCTCGCGCAGGCTGTCCATCAACTGCAGATAGCTGTCGCACGCCAGCGCCTGACCGGGCTCGATCCACTGGATCTTGTCGCCGCGAATCCCCTCGCGAATCTCCGATGTCGGCCCACGGCCCACGGCGGCCGGGGCCAGTTCACCCTCGGCGGCACGTTTATGGCACTCAGCGGCCAGCGCCCGAGTCAGATCCAGAGGCAGGAAAATATTCTGCTGCGACCAGCCGCGTTCAGCCAGGTCGTCGACGATACGTAACAGCAGCGGGTGATCAGAGGGTATTTGCATGGCGCGCATAGTATTCCTGTGCCCGCAAATCCGACAGAGCCGCGCAGCGGCTTGATACGAATTCTCGACAAGTCCGTATGCCGCACGGAGAATAGTCGCCTGCTGACAGGAGTCCCTATGCGCCGTTTGCTTTTCTCACTGCTGATGTTCTGCGTTTTGCCCGCCTGGGCAGACGGCCACGACCAGTTGTACAAGGTCGCCGGCTGGCCAGAACAACGCGCGCATTTCAGCGATGCCCTCTCAGCCGCTCAACAGCGTTACCAGAACAGCCTGCCGCCCGCCGTGTTTCAGGCGCTGGTGAATAACAGCAATCAGCGCTTCGCCCCGCAGGCCGTGGACCAGCGCGCCGAAGCGCAATTGCGCAAGACCCTCGCTGATCCGAAGCCGGCACTGACGTTCTTCCAGTCACCGCTGGGCAAGAAAATCGTGGCCGCCGAGCTGCTGGCGACCCGTCGTGATCAGTTGGCGAAGAACGCCAAGGGCCTGCCGAAGATTCAAGCCAGTGACAGCCGCATGCTGATCATCGGTCACCTCGCCCAGGCCTTGCCCGCGCGTGAGGCCGGTGCGGAAGTCAGCCTGGCGATTGCCGGCGTCGCGGCCGACAGCCTGAGCTCGATGATCCCCGGCCTGCTCGGCGGCGGTCAGGCGCAAGGGCTGTTGAACGGTCAGCGCCAGCGCTTGATGGACCAGATCGGCAGCGATTTGAACAACACGCTGCTGTATGTCTATCGCGACCTGTCGGATAACGAGCTGGAGGAATTCGCCACGTTTGCCGAGTCGGCTGAAGGCAAGGCGTATTACCAGGCGGCGTTGGCGGCGATTCGGGCGGGGTTGGCGGTGGGGCAGAATCCTTCGAGCCTCAGCCAGTAATTTCGGCGCCTGCAAGGGCCCCTTCGCGAGCAAGCCCGCTCCCACATTGGACTGTGCTCTCCCCAACAACTCGGTCTACTGTGGGAGCGGGCTTGCCCGCGAAGGGGCCGGGACGGGCGCTAAAGATTCCGGCCCTTGATCCGCTTGCTCAAAAACCCGAAATACTCCCCGCGCAACGCCACCGTCTCATTCGCCAAATGATGCCGAGCCTCAGGCAACATCAACACCTGAGGCCGATCGAACTTGGCTTTCAGCACCTCAAGGTTGTGCTCCCAATCCACCGTCATATCCGCCTGCCCCTGCACGATCAGTGGCTGGCGCAGGCTGCCAGGCGCGGCCTCGATGCGTTTGATCCACCGCGCCAGCGCACCGACCCAGGCTGTCGGCAGGCGCAGCGGTTGCAACGGATCGGCTTGCAGGAAGGGCAGGAAATCCGGGTCGTTGGAGTTCTCGCTGAAGCGCCGGGCGATGGCTTTGACGAACGGCTTGAGCAGGTAATAACTGAGCTGCGACCACCCCCAGGCCCGAGGCCTCACCAGGGGTGACAACAGGATCACCTGGCCCTGCGCCGGACTGCTCGCGCCTTCATTCAGCACATGGTCGATCACGATGGCGCCACCGGTACTCTGCCCGCACAGGTGCCACGGCTGCGGCAGATCAAGCGACTTCGCCTCGGCGAACAGCCCTTGCAGCGTGTCCTGATACTCGGCGAAATCCTTGATGCTCGCCCGTTCGCCACTGGACAGACCGTGCCCCGGCAAGTCGCAGGCAATCACCGCAAAGCCCTGGTCCAGGGCCCACTCGATCACATGCCGGTAAAGCCCGGTGTGATCGTAGAAACCATGAAACACAAACAACGTCGCCTTCGCCCGTTCCGGCCACCAGAGCTGGCTGACCAGTTCATAACCGTCCACCTCGAATCGCCCCAGGCCACCGCGTAGCTGACGCCCCGGAAAATCCAGGCCGTAGAACCGCTGGTACGCCAGCGCCTCCACGGTCAGCGGCTGCCACTCGGCCAAAGGCCGCAGGCCGGCACGCAAATGATCAGGGTCGAAAGTGGCGGACATTGGCGATTCCAGAGCACGAAGCGGACTTTATAAGCCTGCGATATTCATCTGTCGCGGCAAGCATGGCAAGCTGGGCGACCTTCGAGGATCGACACCCATGCGTTCGCCCTACCGCACCACACTGCTTGCCAGCCTGCTCGTCCTCGTGTGTGCCGGAGTTTTGTGGGCGGCTTACGACTGGTTTCAGGGACGCTATCTGCGCGCGTTCAGCTCACACACCGCCGTGTTCTCCGGCGACCCGTTGCGCCTGCCCGACAACCTCGCCGGCCCCGGCGCCATCCGCCTCGTGCATTTCTGGGACCCGGCCTGCCCGTGCAATGTCGGCAATCAGCAGCACCTGAGCGAGCTGGTCGAGCAATACGCTGCGCAGGGCGTCGAATTCTATGCGGTACAAAAGCCCGGCAGCCACGGCCAGTTGCCCAGCACCTTGAGCAGCCTGAAAACCATCACCGTCCTCCCTGGCTCGGAACAGATCCCGGCCAGCCCCGCCGTAGCGATCTGGGATCGCAGCGGCACACTCGCCTACTTCGGTCCTTACAGCGAGGGCCTGACCTGCAACTCGAGCAACAGCTTTATCGAGCCGATCCTGCAAGCGTTAAACGCCGGCCGCGCGGTGAATGCCACCCACACACTGGCGGTCGGGTGTTACTGCCCGTGGCCTGTCGATACAACGAAGTAGCGACACGCAAGGCAACAAGAATCCCTCCTACGGGTGATGGGCCGATTCGGCAGGTCGTGTTAAACAGTGACGCCAGGGAATTGCTGCCACTCATAACAAGAACAAGGAATCGCCATGAAACGTCTCCTGACTGCGCTGGTCCTGCTGATTGTCGTGCTCGCCGCCGGCGCCGGCTGGTACGTCTACAGCAAGCAGCCGACACGCCAGGGCATGGTTGAACTGCAACACTTGCAAGGCTCCGTCACCGTGCGTTACGACGAGCGCGGCATCCCGCACATCCGCGCTGAAAACGAGACTGACCTGTACCGCGCCCTCGGCTATGTGCATGCCCAGGACCGACTGTTCCAGATGGAAGTCCTGCGTCGTCTTGCACGCGGTGAACTGGCCGAAGTGCTGGGCCCGAAACTGCTCGACACCGACAAACTGATGCGCAGCCTGCGCATTCGCGAACGCGCCGAAACCTACCTCGCCAACCTGGACAAACAGTCCCCGTCATTCATCGCCATGCAGGCCTATCTGGATGGCATCAACCAGTATCAGGACAGCCATCCGAAACCCGTCGAGTTCGATGCACTGGGCATTTCGAAACGCCCGTTCACCGCTCAGGACACCATCAGCATCGCCGGCTACATGGCCTACAGTTTTGCCGCGGCGTTTCGCACCGAACCGTTACTGACGTACGTGCGTGACCAGTTGGGCGCCGACTACCTGAACGTCTTCGATCTCGACTGGCAACCCAAAGGCGTGCTGGCGAAGAACCCCGGCAGCGCCATGCCGCCCCTCGCCAGTGCCGACTGGAAAGACCTCAACGCCCTCGCCCGCCTGAGTGAGCAGGCGCTGGCCGACAACGGCTTGCCGCAGTTCGAGGGCAGCAATGCCTGGGTCGTTTCAGGCAACCGCACCAAAAGTGGCAAGCCGCTGCTGGCGGGTGACCCGCATATCCGCTTCTCAGCGCCGTCGGTATGGTACGAAGCGCAGCTCTCGGCACCGGGCTTCGAACTCTATGGTCACTATCAGGCGTTGATGCCGTTCGCCTCGCTGGGGATGAACCGCGACTTCGGCTGGAGCATCACCATGTTCCAGAACGACGACCTCGACCTGATCGCCGAGAAGGTCAACCCGGACAACCCCAACCAGGTCTGGTACCGCGGCAAGTGGGTCGACCTGGTCACCAGCGAGCAGCAGATCGCGGTCAAGGGCCAGGCGCCAGTGACATTGGTCCTGCGTCAGTCGCCCCACGGGCCGATCGTCAACGATGCGTTGGGCAACAGTGTCGGCAAAACGCCGATCGCCATGTGGTGGGGGTTTCTCGAAAGCCAGAATCCGATCCTCGAAGGTTTCTACCAGCTCAACCGCGCCGATACCCTGGCCAAGGCGCGCAGTGCCGCCGCCAAGGTCCAGGCACCGGGCCTGAACATCGTGTGGGCCAATGCCAAGGGCGACATCGGCTGGTGGGCCGCGGCGCAGCTGCCGAAACGCCCGGCGGGTGTGCGGCCGTGGTTCATCCTCGACGGCAGCAGCGCCGAAGCGGACAAGGACGGTTTCTACCCGTTCAGCGCGAACCCGCAGGAAGAGAATCCGGCGCGGGGCTACATCGTCTCGGCCAATTTCCAGCCCGTGTCGCCGACCGGCATGGAGATTCCCGGTTACTACAACCTCGCGGATCGGGGTCAACAGCTCAATCGCCAGCTTGGTGACAAATCCGTCAAGTGGGATCTGGAGGCCAGCCAGAAGCTGCAACTGGGCACCACCACCGCTTACGGCCCGCGCTTGCTGGCGCCGTTGTTGCCGGTCCTGCGTGAAGTAGTGAGCGACCCGACCGAACTCAAACTGGTGGAGCAACTGGCTCAGTGGAAAGGTGATTACCCGCTGGACTCCACCAGCGCCACGCTGTTCAACCAGTTCCTGTTCAACCTCGCCGATGCATCGATGCACGATGAGTTGGGCAATGACTTTTTCGAAACCTTGCTCTCGACCCGGGTGATCGACGCCGCGCTGCCACGTCTGGCGGCGAACGCTGACTCGCCGTGGTGGGACAACCGCAACACCCTCGGCAAGGAAACCCGCGCCGATACGGTGAAGGTGGCGTGGCAAGCGAGCATCGCTCACCTCAAGACCACGCTGGGCACGGATTTCACGCAATGGCAGTGGGGCAAGGCGCACACGCTGACCCATGGTCACCCGCTGGGGCAGCAGAAGCCGCTGGACCGTATTTTCAATGTCGGGCCGTTCGCCGCGCCCGGTACCCATGAAGTGCCGAACAACCTCTCGGCCAAAATCGGCCCGGCGCCATGGCCGGTCACTTACGGGCCATCGACCCGGCGCCTGATCGATTTTGCAGATCCGGCGCACAGCCTGACGGTCAACCCGGTGGGCCAGAGTGGTGTGCCGTTTGACCGGCACTATGAAGATCAGGCTGAGGCGTATGTCGAAGGGGTGTACTTCCAGGCGCATCTCAATGATGAAGAAGTTACGGCCAATACGCGGAGTACGTTGAAGCTGTTGCCGGCGCGGTAGATTTTTGTTGGCCAGGCTGACGCTTTCGCGAGCAAGCCCGCTCCCACAGTTGACCGAGTTGTGCAGACTGACACGGTCTAATGTGGGAGCGGGCTTGCTCGCGAAGAGGCCCTCAACAACTATAAAAATGCCTGTTCAAACCATCGCCGCAAAATTCAACCTGAACTGCTGCGGCGTCACGCCCAACCGGCGATTGAACACACTGCGCATATGCTGGGCATCGCGAAATCCGCACTGGTACGCCACGGTTTTCAGCGGTGCGGCGGTGCTCTCCAGCATCACCCGTGCCGCGTCCACCCTCGCCCGCTCGACAAATTCCGCCGGGGTGACTTTCGCCTCTTTGGCAAACACCCGGGAGAAATTGCGCGCGCTCATGTTGGCCGAGTTGGCCAGGTCGGCAATGGTCAGGTCGCCGGTCAGGTTGGCCAGCACGTAATGCTGAACCATCGCCACCGCCGACGTCGGCTCGGCGTGGGGCGTGAGGAACGGGCTGAACTGTGACTGCCCGCCCGAACGCTGGGTGAACACCACCAGCCGCTTGGCCACACTCAGCGCGACTTCCGGCCCGTGATCACGGGCCAGCAGGTACAACGACAGATCGATCCCCGCCGTGACGCCGGCCGAGGTGTATAACTCGCCGTCCTGCACGTACAGGCGATCCGCCTCGACCTGAGTCGAAGGACACAAGGCAGCGAGCGCCGCTGCATCGCCCCAATGCGTCGTCACTGTCCGACCCTCGAGCAACCCGGCGCGAGCCAACATGAACGCGCCGTTGCAGATCGAGCCGAAACGTTGCGCTAATGCGCTGGCATCCCGCAACCACGCATCGAAGGCTGCGCCGAAATCCATGAAGGGCAACTGCGGCCCTCCGGCCACCAGCAACAAGTCGTACGCCTCCAGCGCCTCGCTGAAATGCCGGTGGGCGTTGAGCGACAACCCGTTGGAACACGGCATCATCCCGCGCTCGACGCCAATCACCTCCAGCCGATAGTGATCCTGCGGTGCCAGGAAACGATTGGCCTCGGAAAACACATCCATGGGACCGGTGACGTCCAGCGACTGGACGCCGGCGAAGACCACGATGGCAACGGTTTTACTCATGGTTCAGAACGCCTCTCTGTGGCGAGGGGGCTTGCCCCTCGTTGGAGTGCGCAGCACTCCCAGTATCCAGCAACACCCGATGTATTTGAGCTGACCATTTAGGGCTGCTCCGCAGCCCAACGGGGGCAAGCCCCCTCGCCACAAAAGCGTATTCGTCGGCAGCAAAGTTAGCCAATCCACGCCCAACAAGCGAGGCTGGCGCGATATGCATGCTCATTGGCAAGGATCGCAGCCATGGATCGATTGTCCGGTTTTTTGGGGGGGAACAGACTTGTTCCATCAGCGCCGCCACGGCGTTCCCCACGAGGACAGCACCATGAGCAGCACCATCGCCGGCATCAAAATCCCCGACAGCGCGTTGGCCCGGGCCACCACTGAATACATTCGCGACGTCGAATCCGATCTGCTTTATCACCACTCACGCCGGGTGTTTCTGTTCGGCGCGCTAAGCGGTGAACGCAAGCAACTGGCCTACAACCCCGAGCTGTTGTACGTCGGCGCGATGTTCCATGACTTGGGCCTGGTGGAAGGCCATCGCACGGACGATGAACGCTTCGAAGTCGATAGCGCCAACGCCGCCAAAGCGTTCCTCAAGCCTTACGGGTTGAGCGATGACGACATCGAGCAAGTGTGGCTGTCGATCGCCCTGCACACCACACCGGGCGTGCCGCAACACCTGCGGCCCAACGTGGCACTGGTGACCGCGGGGGTTGAAATGGACGTGCTGGGTATCGACTACGCGGCGTTCCCCACCGTGCAGCGCGAAGCTGTGGTGCATGCGCATCCACGGGGTGAAGGGTTCAAGGAGTGCATCCTGTGTGCATTCGCCAACGGCTTCAAACACAGGCCGGATACCACGTTCGGTACGGTGAATGCGGACGTGCTGGTGGACAGCGAGCCGGGCTTCAAGCCGATGAACTTCGTCGAGATCATCCGCAAGTCGCCTTGGGTTTCCTAAAGCAAATGTGGGAGCGGCGGTGCGACGATTCGACTTGCTCGCGAAGAGGCCGTGTCAGTCGATAGAGATGTCGACCGACACACCGCTTTCGCAAGCAAGTCGAATCGTCGCACCGCCGCTCCCACATTGGATTTGGGTTGACCACAAAGGTGTGATCAACCCATCAGGCTCAAGCCGCTTCCGGCGCCTGTTGCGCGCGACGCACGTCCGGCTGTTTCCAGGAGTCGGCAGCGCTTTCTTCGATGGCCTGCTGAATCGCACGCTTACGCGCTTCTTCAGCGCGACGGCTGAAGAACCAGACCAGGAAGGTCATCAGCGACACCGCCAGCAGAATCAGGCTGGCCACGGCGTTGATTTCAGGCTTCACACCCAGACGCACCGCCGAGAACACTTCCATCGGCAAGGTCGTCGACCCCGGCCCCGACACGAAGCTCGCCAGTACCAGGTCATCCAGCGACAGGGCGAACGACATCATGCCGCCCGCGCCCAACGACGGCGCGATCATCGGGATGGTGATCAGGAAGAACACCTTCCACGGCCGCGCGCCAAGGTCCATGGCCGCCTCTTCAATGGACAGGTCCAGCTCACGCAAGCGCGCCGACACCACCACCGCCACATACGCCGCACAGAACGTCGTGTGGGCGATCCAGATGGTGACGATGCCGCGTTCCTGCGGCCAGCCGATCATCTGCGCCATGGCCACGAACAGCAGCAACAGCGACAGACCGGTGATCACTTCCGGCATCACCAGCGGCGCGGTGACCAGGCCACCGAACAGCGTGCGGCCCTTGAAGTGGGTGATGCGGGTCAGGACGAACGCCGCCAATGTACCCAGCGCCACCGCTGCCACCGCCGTGTAGCAGGCGATTTCCAGCGAGCGCACCACCGAGCCCATCAGTTGGGTGTTGTCCATCAACCCGACGTACCACTTGATCGACCAGCCGCCCCACACCGTCACCAGTTTCGAGGCGTTGAACGAGTAGATCACCAGGATCAGCATCGGCGCGTAGATGAACAGCAAACCGGCTATCAGCATGAAACTCGAGAAACGGAAGCGCTTCATTCCTTGCCCTCCATTTCTTTGGCCTGGCTACGGTTGAACAGGATGATCGGCACAATCAGGATCAGCAGCATCACCACCGCCAGGGCAGAGGCCACCGGCCAGTCACGGTTGTTGAAGAACTCTTGCCACAGCACTTTACCGATCATCAGGGTTTCCGGACCGCCAAGCAGTTCCGGGATCACGAACTCGCCCACCACCGGGATAAACACCAGCATGCAACCGGCAACGATGCCGTTCTTGGACAGCGGAATGGTGATCTTCCAGAAGCTGTTGAAAGTGCTCGAACCCAAATCGGATGCGGCTTCCAGCAGGCTGTTGTCGTGCTTCACCAGGTTGGCGTAGAGCGGCAGGATCATGAACGGCAGGTACGAATAAACCACGCCGATGTACACAGCGAGGTTGGTGTTGAGGATCTGCAGCGGTTCGTCGATCCAGCCCATGGTCATCAGGAAACCGTTGAGCAGACCGTTGTTGCTGAGGATGCCCATCCACGCGTAGACGCGGATCAGGATCGCGGTCCAGGTCGGCATCATGATCAGCAGCACCAGCACCGTTTGCAGCTCTTTGCGGGCGCTGGCAATGGCGTAGGCCATCGGGTAACCGATCACCAGGCAGAGGATGGTGCTGATCAGCGCCATCTTCAACGAGCCGAGGTAGGCGGCGATGTACAACTCGTCGTCGCCGAGCATCGCGTAGTTGCCCAGGTTAAGCAGCACCTGGAGCTTCTGGTCGATGAAACTGTAGATCTCGGTGTACGGCGGAATGGCCACGTCGGCTTCGGCGAAGCTGATCTTCAGGACGATGAAGAACGGCAGCATGAAGAACAGGAACAGCCAGATGAACGGAACCCCGATGACCAACTGGCGGCCACCGGGAATTATTCGGTTGAGGCGGCGTTTGAATTTGCGCATGTTCATGAGCGAAGCACCACGCCGCTGTCGTCTTCCCAATACACGTAGACCTGGTCACCCCAGGTCGGGCGCTGACCGCGGCGCTCGGCGTTGGCGACGAACGACTGGACGATCTTGCCGCTTGGCAGTTCGACGTAGAACACCGAGTGGCCGCCGAGGTAGGCGATGTCATGGACCTTGCCGCTGGACCAGTTGTAGTCGCAGGTCGGCATGGTCGGGGTCACCAGCAGTTTTTCCGGACGGATCGCGTAGGTCACGGATTTGTCCTGCACCGAGGTGCTGATGCCGTGGCCCACGTAGATCTGACGGTCCAGGTCCTTGCAGGTGATAATGGCGTGGCCTTCGGCGTCGTCGATCACTTCACCGTCGAAGATGTTGACGTTGCCGATGAACTCGCAGACCAGGCGACTGGTCGGGGTTTCGTAGATGTCGATCGGGCTGCCGATCTGGGCGATCCAGCCCAGGTGCATGATCGCGATGCGTTCGGCCATGGTCATGGCCTCTTCCTGGTCGTGGGTCACCATCACGCAGGTTACACCGACGCGCTCGATGATCTCGACCAGCTCCAGCTGCATTTGCGAACGCAGCTTCTTGTCCAGCGCACCCATCGGTTCGTCGAGCAGCAACAGCTTCGGTCGCTTGGCCAGGGAACGCGCCAGGGCCACACGCTGACGCTGGCCACCGGATAACTGATGCGGCTTGCGCTTGGCGTACTGGCTCATCTGAACCAGCTTGAGCATGTCCGCCACGCGTGCATCGACTTCAGCGGCGGGAAGCTTGTCCTGCTTGAGGCCGAACGCGATGTTCTGCGCCACGGTCATGTGCGGGAACAAGGCGTAGGACTGGAACATCATGTTGATCGGCCGCTCATACGGCGGCATGTCGGTGATGTCTACGCCATCGAGGAAAATGCGCCCCTCCGTGGGCCGTTCGAAGCCTGCGAGCATACGCAGCAAGGTGGATTTGCCCGATCCCGAACCGCCGAGCAGGGCGAAGATCTCGCCTTTCTTGATTTCCAGGGACACATCGTCCACGGCAATCGTCTCGTCGAACTTCTTCGTGACCCGGTCGATTTTGACCAGCACCTGTTTAGGTGACTGGTCGCCCTCGAGGGCTTTCTTATAGGCGCCGGAGGCAACTGCCATTTACGAAACTCCCAGAAAAAAAGAGTGCAGTTCGCTCAAGGTGAGCCAACCTTGGATAGTTTGAGCCTTGAAGCTATTTGCCCGACTTGACCTTGGTCCAGCTGCGGGTCATCAAACGTTGAATGTTTGGTGGCAGCTCGATCGACACGTAAGTCTTGTCGAGGACTGCTTGCGGTGGATAAACCGCTTCGTCGGTGCGAATGGACTGTTCCATCAGTTTGTCCGACCCCGGATTAGGGTTGGCATAGCCGACGTAATCACTGACCTGGGCGATCACCTCAGGTTTCAGCAAATAGTTGATGAACGCGTGCGCCTCTTTGACGTTGGCCGAGTCTTTTGGAATCGCCAGCATGTCGAACCACAGCGCACCGCCTTCCTTCGGAATCGAGTAGGCGATGTTCACGCCTTTCTTCGCTTCAGCCGCACGGTTGCGGGCCTGGAACATGTCGCCGGAGAAGCCGATGGCGATACAGATGTCGCCGTTGGCCAGGTCCGCGATGTATTTGGAGGAGTGGAAGTAGGTCACGTAAGGCCGCACTGCCAGCAACTTGGCTTCAGCCTTCTTGTAGTCTTCGGGGTTGGTGCTGTTGGCATCGAGGCCCATGTAATTGAGGACGGTGGGCATCATTTCGTCAGCGGAATCGAGGAACGCCACGCCGCAGCTTTGCAGTTTCTTGATGTTCTCCGGCTCGAATACCGCCGCCCAGGAATCGATCTTGTCGACGCCCAGCACAGCCTTGATCTTGTCGACGTTGTAACCGATGCCGTTGGTGCCCCACAGGTACGGCACGGCGTACAGGTTGCCCGGATCGTTCTGCTCCAGGCGTTTGAGCAATACGGGGTCGAGGTTCGAGTAGTTCGGCAACTTCGACTTGTCGAGTTTCTGGAACGCACCCGCCTTGATCTGCTTGCCAAGGAAGTGGTTGGACGGCACGACCACGTCATAACCGGTACGCCCGGCGAGCAACTTGCCTTCCAGGGTTTCGTTGGAGTCGAACACGTCATAAACCGGCTTGATGCCGGTCTCTTTCTGGAAGTCGGCCAGGGTGGTCTCGCCGATGTAATCCGACCAGTTATAAATATGCACAGTGCCGGCGGCCTGGGCGCTGACAGTGAATGTCAGCCCGGCGCCAACCAGCAGGGCATTGCGCAACAAAGAAGAAATAGGCAAGTGGAGGTCCTCTAAAATTAGTTGGGCCCAAGTTGCCCCGTGTTACATGACAGTCGTAGCTGCCCAGCAACAAAACCGGCGCGCAACTTACCCTCGAAAAACCGTTCCAGCAAAACTTTCTGTCATTTAATTACACCTGCTGCCGTCACCGCGCAGGCGACGACAACAGGTTGTTGCCTCAAACCGGCTTATTTACCCGATTTGATCTTGGTCCAGCTGCGAGTCAGGATCCGCTGGGTCGCGGCCGGCAAGTCGGCGATCGCGTACAGCTTGGCCAGCACGTCCGCTGGCGGGTAGATGCCTGGGTCATCGGTGATTTCTTTTTCGACCAATGGGGTGGCGGCCGCGTTACCGTTCGGGAAGCGCACGGCGTTGGTGATTTCAGCCATGATTTCCGGCTTCTGCAGGAAGGTCATGAACTTGTAGGCGCCTTCGACGTTTTCGGCATCTTTAGGGATGGCGACCATGTCGTAGAAGCTGCCGGCACCTTCTTTCGGAATGTTGTAGCTGACTTTCACCTTGTCGCCGGCTTCTGCCGCGCGGGACTTGGCCTGGTAGATGTCACCCGAGTAACCGACGGCTACGCAGATGTTGCCGTTGGCCAGGTCAGAGATGTACTTGGACGAATGGAAGTAGCCCACCGAAGGACGAATCTTCAGGAACAGTGCTTCGGCTTCGGCCAGTTGTTTTTTGTCCTGGCTGTCGGTTGGATAGCCCAGGTAGTGCAACGCCACCGGAATCATTTCGGTTGGCGAATCGAGGAAACTGATACCGCACGATTTCAACTTCGCGGCGTTTTCAGGTTTGAACAGCAGGTCCCAGGAATTGGTTGGCGCATCGGCACCCAGTGCAGCCTTGACCTTCTCGGCGTTGAAGCCGATACCGATCGAACCCCACATGTACGGGAAGGCGTGTTCGTTGCCCGGGTCGCTCACCGATACCGCTTTGAGCAGGTCAGTATTCAGGTTCTTCCAGTTAGGCAGCTTGGACTTGTCCAGCTTCTGGTAAACGCCGGCCTTGATCTGCTTGGCCAGGAAGTTGTTCGACGGTACGACGATGTCGTAGCCGGACTTGCCTGCCAGCAACTTGGCTTCCAGGGTTTCGTTACTGTCGAAAACATCGTAGACGACTTTGATGCCGGACTCGGTTTCGAACTTCTTGATGGTGTCAGGAGCGATGTAATCGGACCAGTTATAGACGTGCAACACCTTGTCGTCCGCCTGAACCGCACTCGCCATAATGCCCATCAGGGACATGGCGAGGAGTGTCTTGCCAGCAAGCTTTTTTCCTAATGCCTTCATGCGTAATGCTCCAAATTTTTCTTTTTTGAACCACTTTGTTCAGCGGCCGAACCCGGACAACTGGAACCGCGGCTAGTCTGGCAAGATCCGAGGCGGTCTTTCAAGGAAAGGCCACCGTTTAGAACTGCTCCGAGCGAAAGTTTCATGACTCCCGCTCAGAGCCTAGCACTTAGCCCTGCAACGCACTCAGGGTCAGGTCCAGACACTTGCGCGCCTTGGTCACCAGCTCATCGATTTCAGCCTTGGTAATCACCAGCGGCGGAGCAATGATCATGGTGTCCCCCACGGCACGCATGATCAGGCCGTTGTCGAAGCAGAACGTGCGGCAGATCATGCCGACGCCCTTGCCTTCGTAACGTTTGCGAGTGGCCTTGTCCTGAACCAGTTCGATGGCCCCCAACAGACCGACACCGCGCACTTCCCCCACCAACGGGTGATCGTTCAGTTCCCGCAGACGTTTCTGCAAATAGGGTGCCGTTTCAGCATGAACGCGCTCGATAATTTTTTCTTCGCGCAGAATGCGGATGTTTTCCAGCGCCACCGCCGCCGCCACCGGGTGACCGGAGTAGGTGAAACCGTGGTTGAAGTCGCCGCCTTCGTTGAGCACCGCCACCACTTCGTCACGCACGATCAGGCCACCCATAGGGATGTAGCCGGACGTCAGGCCTTTGGCGATGGTCATCATGTCGGGCTTGAGGTCGTAGAAATCGGTACCGAACCACTCACCGGTGCGGCCGAAACCACAGATCACTTCGTCCGCCACGAACAGGATGTCGTACTTGGCGAGGATTTCCTTGATGCGCGGCCAGTAGGTCTCTGGCGGAATGATCACGCCGCCGGCGCCCTGGATCGGCTCGGCAATAAAGGCACCGACGTTGTCCACGCCGATTTCCAGAACTTTCTCTTCCAGCTGATTGGCTGCCCACACACCGAACTCTTCCGGTGTCATGTCGCCGCCTTCGCTGAACCAGTACGGCTGGGCGATGTGAACGATGCCCGGAATCGGCAAGTCGCCCTGTTCGTGCATATAAGTCATGCCACCCAGGCTCGCGCCGGCCACGGTGGAACCGTGATAACCGTTCTTGCGGCTGATGATGACTTTCTTCTTCGGTTGGCCCTTGATCGCCCAATAGTGGCGGACCATACGCAGCATGGTGTCGTTGCCTTCGGAACCGGAACCGGTGAAGAACACGTGGTTCATGCCTTCCGGCGCGATGTCGGCGATGGCCTTGGCCAGCTCCAGCACCGGCGGGTGAGCGGTCTGGAAGAACAGGTTGTAGTAAGGCAACTCGCGCATTTGTTTGCTGGCGGCATCGGCCAGTTCATCGCGACCGTAGCCGATCGCTACGCACCACAGGCCGGCCATGCCGTCGAGGATCTTGTTGCCTTCGCTGTCCCACAGGTACACGCCCTTGGCGTTGGTGATGATCCGCGGGCCTTTCTCTTTCAGCTGCTTGAAATCGCTGAACGGGGCCAGGTGGTGATCGTTGCTCAGGGTTTGCCATTCACGGGTTTGCGGGTTGTTGCTGGTCATGCGAATTCTCCTAAGATTCCAGTAAAGGGCGCCGCCAAGTGCAGCAGCGCCCGGCGCATCAGACGGCGAAGAGCAGGAATTCCCGCTCCCACGAACTGATCACGCGCTTGAAGTTTTCATGCTCGGCCCGCTTGACCGCGACGTAGCCAGTGATGAATTTCTTGCCCAGGTATTTCTCGATGGTCGCGCTGTTTTCCATGCGTTCCAGCGCGTCTTCGATGGTCAGTGGCAGGCGCAGGTTGCGGCGTTCATAGCCACGCCCTACCACCGGCGCACTCGGGTTCAAGCCTTCGACCATGCCGATGTAACCGCAGAGCAGGCTCGCGGCAATCGCCAGGTACGGGTTGGCATCGGCGCCCGGCAGGCGGTTTTCCACCCGACGGTTTTGTGGCCCCGCATCCGGAACCCGCAGGCCCACGGTGCGGTTCTCTTCGCCCCACTCCACGTTCACCGGTGCCGAAGTGTCCGGCAGGAAGCGGCGGAACGAGTTCACGTTGGGCGCGAACAGTGGCAACAACTCGGGGATCAGTTTCTGCAAGCCGCCGATGTGGTGCAGGAACAACTGGCTCATGGTCCCGTCTTCATTGGAGAAGACGTTCTTGCCGGTTTCGATGTCGATGATGCTCTGGTGCAAGTGCATCGCGCTGCCCGGCTCACCGGTCATGGGCTTGGCCATGAACGTGGCCGCCACGTCGTGCTTGAGCGCCGCTTCGCGCATGGTGCGCTTGAAGATCAGGATCTGGTCGGCCAGGGACAGGGCATCGCCGTGACGGAAGTTGATTTCCATCTGCGCCGTGCCGTCCTCGTGGATCAGCGTGTCGAGGTCCAGCTCCTGCAGTTCGCACCAGTCGTAGACGTCTTCGAACAGCGGATCGAATTCGTTCGCCGCCTCGATCGAGAACGACTGACGACCGATTTCCGGGCGACCGGAACGGCCAATCGGCGGTTGCAACGGATAGTCCGGGTCGTCGCTGCGCTTGGTCAGGTAGAACTCCATTTCCGGCGCCACGATCGGCTGCCAGCCCTTGTCGGCATAGAGTTTCAGCACTTTCTTGAGCACGTTGCGCGGCGACAGCTCGATCGGGTTGCCTTGCTTGTCGTAGGTGTCGTGGATCACCTGGGCGGTCGGCTCGATGGACCAGGGCACCAGGTAAACCGCGTTCTGGTCGGGGCGGCAGATCATGTCGATGTCCGCCGGGTCGAGCAGTTCGTAATAGATGTCGTCTTCGACATAGTCGCCGGTCACGGTCTGCAGCAGAACGCTCTCGGGCAGGCGCATGCCTTTTTCAGCAATGAACTTGTTGGTCGGCGAAATCTTGCCCCGGGTAATCCCGGTCAAGTCGGCGATCATGCATTCGACTTCTGTGATCTTGTGGTCTTTCAACCAATCGGTGAGCTGGTCGAGGTTGTGACTCATAAATGCCTCTTAGGCTGAGTTTCCTGACTCTTATAAGTCAGGCGTTGTTTGACGCGTGGGCGTCGCTTGGTACAGATTGCCATTGCAATTGCCGCGCACAACTACCCACTCGGGTAATGGCAGGGGCAAGCAAGGGAAGATCAGGGCGTGCAGAATCATGAGCAGCGGCCGACACGTTGGTCGGGCTGCCAAGGTAAAACGGTTCTATATTGGAAGGACAACCCGTAAAGAGAATGTCGTGCGGACCGTCCAGAATATCGGACGGAGCCAGCCGGTTCGCCGGGGAAAGAAGAGTCGACGGCACGCCTTTGGCAACACGAGCCCTGGCGTGGACGTAACGATCGCCACTGATGTGATAAGCATGCAGACCGATCTGCCCGAAGCAGACGGTGACGCCGATTAACGGCAGGCGAGACATGAAGCACCCCGGTATTATTGCTGTTATGGGTTTGAATCGAGCTTAGCCTTGTTCATTTTTTTACACAACACCCCCGTAAAAAATACAACACGGCCCGCTCAAGCTCGCGGGCGCCAAAGCGCTCAATGGCATAAAAACGCCCCAAAGTGCCTCAAAAAAGCCTCACGGGCGCTTTTTTAGGGCAAAAAAGGCCTCGCTTGACTTCGGCATGCCGTTCGGGTTGACTGAAACCCGAAGAGATCAATGATTGATATTTTTAACAACAAAGGTGTTGCATCATGTCGGTACCCCCGCGTGCCGTTCAGCTTAACGAAGCGAACGCGTTCCTTAAGGAACATCCTGAGGTTCTGTACGTTGACCTTCTGATTGCGGATATGAATGGTGTGGTGCGCGGCAAGCGCATTGAACGCACCAGTCTCCACAAGGTTTACGAGAAAGGCATCAACCTGCCGGCCTCTCTATTTGCTCTGGATATCAATGGTTCGACGGTGGAAAGCACCGGACTGGGCCTGGACATCGGCGATGCTGACCGAATCTGCTATCCAATCCCCAACACCCTGTGCAACGAGCCATGGCAGAAGCGCCCTACCGCGCAACTGTTGATGACCATGCACGAACTCGAAGGCGATCCATTCTTCGCCGATCCGCGCGAAGTGCTGGCCAATGTCGTGCGCAAGTTCGACGAGATGGGCCTGACCATCTGCGCCGCGTTCGAACTGGAGTTCTACCTGATCGACCAGGAGAACGTGAACGGTCGCCCTCAACCACCACGCTCGCCGGTGTCCGGCAAACGTCCGCATTCGACTCAGGTTTACCTGATCGACGACCTCGACGAATACGTCGACTGCCTCCAGGACATTCTGGAAGGTGCGAAAGAGCAAGGCATCCCGGCCGACGCCATCGTCAAGGAAAGTGCCCCGGCGCAGTTCGAAGTGAACCTGCACCACGTCGCCGACCCGATCAAGGCGTGCGACTACGCGGTCCTGCTCAAGCGTCTGATCAAGAACATCGCCTACGACCATGAGATGGACACCACCTTCATGGCCAAGCCTTACCCGGGCCAGGCGGGCAACGGTCTGCACGTACACATTTCGATTCTTGATAAAGAAGGCAAAAACATTTTTGCCAGCGAGGATCCCGAGCAGAACGCCGCACTGCGTCACGCGATCGGCGGTGTGCTCGAGACCCTACCGGCGCAGATGGCTTTCCTCTGCCCGAACGTCAACTCCTACCGTCGTTTCGGTGCACAGTTCTACGTGCCGAACTCGCCGTGCTGGGGCCTGGACAACCGTACTGTAGCGATCCGCGTGCCGACCGGTTCTGCCGATGCCGTGCGCATCGAGCACCGTGTAGCCGGCGCCGACGCCAACCCGTATCTGTTGATGGCTTCGGTCCTGGCAGGCGTGCACCACGGCCTGACCAACAAGATCGAGCCGGGCGCTCCCGTGGAAGGCAACTCCTACGAGCAGAACGAGCAAAGCCTGCCGAACAACCTGCGCGATGCCTTGCGCGAGCTGGACGACAGCGAAGTCATGGCCAAGTACATCGATCCGAAATACATCGATATCTTCGTGGCCTGTAAGGAAAGCGAGCTGGAGGAGTTCGAACACTCCATCTCCGACCTTGAGTACAACTGGTACCTGCATACCGTTTAAGCGGTTGCAGTGAAAAATCAAACGCCGCCGGCCTCACAGCCTGCGGCGTTTTTTTATGCGTATTGTTCTGCCGGCCGAGGCTGACGCTGCCAACCAGCGGTTGTTGCGACAGGCCCTCCTGAAGAAGTGGAACGGCAAGTTAACCCCTCTCGATGAGCGGAATTTGAAAAAATAGTTATCGCATTGATGTCACACTCAAAAGCTGGTGCGGCGAGTGCCACTGGGAGTGGCAGTCTGATCAAGGGCAAAGATAATGACTCGCCTGCCGGTACTCTTGTGGAGTGCACGAATGGTTATTTGATGTTGGTGAAAATGAACAATTCTCCGGCTATTTCTGCTGTTCAGGGCTTCGGTGTCGCATTGAACAGCCTGCTGCTGGCTGCGCGCAAAAGCATGACGTTAGATTTCAAGAGCTGAATTCTAAAAAGTCCTGAAGCAGGGTGTCCATCGCGAGCGAAGAAGAGGTTCGCTTGTTGGACAACAGCGCACCCACATGTGAAGTTGCAAGCCATCGTGGCACTTGATCTACGCAGTAGGCGGTTACCTAATTACCGTGAAGTAACTCAATGAATTTCTTTATATAATAGGATAAAGGGGCGAGCATGACAATTGAAGCCACCTCACGAGCACAGTCAAGTTGTAACTACCAGATTATTGAAGACAGCAGCAGCCCCCATTCAAAGACTGCGTCCTCACTCAAACGAGCCAGCAACACGTCAATTGTGATCGAGATGCCGCTGATGGGAAATTCTCGACAAGAAGGCATTCAAAATGTGCGTGGGTCTATAATCGAATGCAATGCTGAAAACTCGTTTAAGAGCAAGTTGATAACGTGCGCCAAGGCGGCATGCGTCGTGGCGGGGATAGGAGTTACTGCTCTGGGTATAGTGGCCGGGAGCCGATATATAAATGGCTCAGGGACAACCAACTCTGGAGCTATACGCGAGAACAATCTCGCTCACTTTCCGAGGGCAGAACCGCTGATCAATCATGACGACTGGATGAGTCCAGTGTTCAATTTAATGAATTGGCTTGATCGAGAAACTAATGTAGCTGGTGCGTCGAACGTCACTCGAGAGTCTATTACTGAGCTTTTTATCAAACTTGGAATAGAAGACATAGATGGGCATGAGGTGGCCCGTGACAGCGAGATACAAACAAAATTTCCAGAGATATTCAATGCTATTGAGCAAGGTCGTAAAGACGCGGTTTTCTATTTGAAAAGCTTTCGGGATAAGTGCATAGAAAATTGCGACATCCCCTTGCCGCCATTGAGCGAAGGCGGATCGGGGGAATACCTGAAAGGTTTCATCGGATGGATGCTTGAAACAACAACCAATTTAACTTCCTCGGAACGCGGTCACGCAACCGACACCGTATACACAAACCTTCTCTCTGAAATGAATGTCAGTCGGGCAGACTTTGAAAGTAGAGATTCGTATATCGGCAATCAAACATTAATAGATTTCTTGATTGAACTGGCAGAAAACCCATGCCATGCAAATAGTTTTTCTCGACAATGCGTCCAATACGTACTAATGGAGCAAAGCGCGGCAGGATTAGACAAGGACAAGGCTGCAAATCGCCCACTAACTTACGCAATGAATCCGGCACCTCTGTCTGCTTTGATAGAAAGCCCACAAGCACCATTAATATTTACTACCCACTTGGAAAATCTGATCCGCTACCCGCTTCTATTGACACATATCATGGTTCACGAATTAATACACTCTGCCGGATTTAATGATCCACTCTACACAGGTGTAGACAGTAACATCCTTAACTCCAACAACCCCACACTTGAAAATCAGATCAGGATTTACGACAAAACCTATTATGAATTCAGGGCAAGTATTGCCACCCACCTTGATAACATTCCGACGCCATTTCAGTTCATTTTGGAGGAGTTCTTCGACAACCATATAGGGGGCCAAACGATGACCTACCCTGAAAAAGTGAGTAAACTCAAGACAGAGCTCCTGAACAATGATGTTTTGTGGAAGAGCTTTGAAAATGAGGCGACTGACCTTATAGCTATGCGTATTTTAACTGAAAGCAGGCGAAACGGGACCGATTTATAACCTGCTTCGGGCATTCTCTCTGATTTCAAACTACCAATAAACCCTGCATTGGAGCGTTGTCCAACACTCGCCTTTACGACTCATGCTTTGGCGCAGCCCCATGCTGTATCAGCTCATTTCTGAACTTATGGCTGGTGTACTGACAGCCTTGGTCTGAATGAAACAGCACATCCTTGGGACGGCACCAACCGGTGTTGATCGCAGGCCTTCCTGACGAACTTGATACATCGATATCTTCGTGGCCTGTAAGGAAAGCGAGCTGGAGGAGTTCGAACACTCCATCTCCGACCTTGAGTACAACTGGTATCTGCATACGGTGTAAGTGGTTGCAGTAAAAACAACGCCGCCGGCCTCACAGTCTGCGGCGTTTTTTTATGGCCGCCTTCGGCGGATCGCTGGCAAGCCAGCTCCCACAGGGTCATGTGTCGCACACGGATATTTCATCCACAACAGATCCTTGTGGGAGCTGGCTTGCCAGCGATGGCGTCCTGGAAGACAACACACAACCCGACTCGTACAATGCCCGCTGCCCCGCAGGAGGACTCCAATGACGCGCACCGCCACCATTCGCAAACCCCGCGCCCGCAGCCAGGCCCGGATCGATTCGATACTCGATGCCGCCCGCACGCTGCTGGCTGCCGAAGGTGTGGCCAGCCTGTCGATCTACAGCGTCGCCGAACGCGCGGAGATTCCGCCCTCCTCCGTCTATCACTTCTTCGCCAGCGTCCCGGCCCTGCTCGAAGCCTTGACCGCCGACGTCCACGCCGCTTTCCGTGCCTGCCTGCAAGCGCCCATCGACCACGGTGCGCTCAATGGCTGGCGCGACCTGTCGCGGCTGGTGGAGCAGCGCATGCTCGAGATCTACGACGAAGACGCCGCCGCCCGCCAGTTGATCCTCGCCCAGCACGGCCTGACCGAAGTCACCCAGGCCGACCGTCAGCACGACATTGAGCTCGGCGACCTGATGCACAAGCTGTTCGATCATCATTTCGAACTGCCGACGCTGCCGACAGACGTTGATGTGTTTGCGCTGGCCATGGAGTTGGGGGATCGGGTGTATGCGCGCTCGGTGCAACAGCATGGGCAGATCACGCCGCGGATGGCCGAGGAAGGAATGCGGGTGTTCGATGCGTATCTGGGATTGTATTTGCCGCCCTACCTGCCGAAGCGCGCTATTCCTGTCTGATTCTTTGCTAGCTGCACCGGACTCTTCGCGAGCAAGCCCGCTCCCACATTGGATTTCTGTCTCACACAAAACGTGTGTTCACTGAAGATCAAATGTGGGAGCGGGCTTGCTCGCGAAGGACACACCGCCGAACTGACTGATTCACACACATAAAAAACCCCGAAGGGCTCACACCCTCCGGGGTTGCTCGAAATGCACGCGATCACAACTTGGCGATCGACACCTCGGTGGATTTCACAAACGCGATCACTTCACTGCCGACCACCAGTTCCAGCTCTTTCACCGAGCGAGTGGTGATCACTGAAGTGACGATGCCGGAAGCGGTCTGCACGTCGATTTCCGACAGCACGTCACCCAGGACGATTTCCTTGATCGAGCCTTTGAACTGGTTGCGAACGTTGATGGCCTTGATAGTCATGATGTTGATTCCTGTCGTTGGATGAGGCTTGAGTTATTGAGCCCAACGCAACTGCGTAGGCAAGGGTGAAACAGGTTCCGGTTCCGGCGGTTCGCCGGGCAGAGCGAGGACGCGATTGAGGACTTCGGTTTCCAGCGCCGCCAGCCGATGGGAGCCCCGAACCCGAGGGCGCGGCAGTTCCACGTGCAGGTCGAGGCCGACTTCGCCTTCTTCGATCAGGATCACCCGATCGGCAATCGCCACCGCTTCGCTGACATCGTGGGTCACCAGCAACACGGTAAAACCGTGCTTCTGCCAGAGCCGCTCGATCAGTTGCTGCATTTCAATTCGGGTCAGAGCATCCAGCGCCCCCAGCGGTTCGTCGAGCAACAGCAGGCGCGGCTGATGGATCAGCGCGCGGGCCAGGGCCACACGTTGCTTCTGTCCACCGGACAGCGCCGCCGGCCACTCATTGGCGCGGTCCGCCAGGCCGACTGACTCCAACGCTTCCAAGGCTTGCGGACGCCAGTTGCCCTTGAGCCCGAGGCCGACGTTGTCGATCACCTTTTTCCAAGGCAGCAAACGCGCTTCCTGGAACATCAGCCGAGTGTCTTCCCGCGCATCGCTCAGCGGCGCGGAACCGGCCAGCAATTCCCCGCCGGTGGGTTTGTCGAGCCCGGCGAGCAAGCGCAGCAAGGTGCTTTTGCCGCAACCGCTACGACCGACCACGGCGACGAACTGGCCGGCCGGAATGTGCAGATCGATCTCACGCAGTACCTGCCGCGAGCCGAAGGTTTTTTGCAGTTTGCGCACCACCAGCGGAATCCCGCGCAGCAGGCGTGGAGGTTGTTGAGCCGTCATGCCGCACCTCCCTTGGCAACCTGATACGCCGGATGCCAGCGCAGCCAGACGCGCTCAAGTCCACGGGCCGCGAGGTCGGCCAGTTTGCCGAGCACCGCGTACATCAGAATCGCCAGCACCACCACGTCGGTCTGCAAGAACTCCCGGGCATTCATCGCCAGGTAGCCGATGCCGGAACTGGCCGAGATCGTTTCAGCGACGATCAGCGTCAGCCACATAAAGCCCAGTGCAAAGCGCACGCCGACCAGAATCGAAGGCAACGCCCCCGGCAAAATCACCTGACGGAACAGGCTGAAACCGGACAGGCCATAACTGCGCGCCATCTCCACCAGCGCCGGGTCGACGTTGCGGATGCCGTGATAGGTGTTGAGGTAGATCGGGAACAAGGTGCCCAGCGCCACCAGAAAAATCTTCGCCGACTCGTCGATGCCGAACCACAGGATCACCAGCGGAATCAGCGCCAGGTGCGGCACGTTGCGGATCATTTGCACCGAACTGTCGAGCAGGCGTTCGCCCCATTTCGACAGGCCGGTAATGAAGCCCAACGCCAGGCCGATGCCGCCGCCGATGGTGAAGCCCAGCGCCGCACGCCAGCCGCTGATCGCCAGGTGCGTCCAGATTTCACCGCTGCGCACCAGGCTCACGCCAGCCTCGATGACCGCGATGGGGGCCGGCAGAATCCGTGTCGATAACCAACCCGCCGACACTGACAACTGCCACACCGCCAACAGCAAAATCGGCAACGCCCAAGGCGCAAGGTTGTGGATGATTCTCTTCATGGCGCGCCTCAGCTCTGGGACGCGGCTTTGGGGAGAATGTCGTTGGCGACCATCTCACCGAACGGGCTGACGTAATTGGCACCCTTGGGCAGTTCCGGCCGCTCGACGTCGAGGTGCGGGAACAGCAACTCGGCGACGCGGTAGGACTCTTCAAGGTGCGGATAACCGGAGAAGATGAAGGTGTCGATGCCCAGGTCCGCGTATTCCTTCACGCGGGCGGCCACGGTCGGACCGTCGCCAACCAGTGCGGTGCCGGCACCGCCACGCACCAGACCGACGCCGGCCCACAGGTTGGGGCTGACTTCCAGATTGTCGCGACTACCGCCATGCAATGCCGCCATGCGTTGCTGACCGACGGAGTCGAAGCGCGCCAGTGAAGCCTGGGCACGGGCAATGGTGTCGTCGTCCAGGTGCGAGATCAGTCGGTCTGCCGCTTGCCAGGCTTCGGCATTGGTTTCACGAACGATCACATGCAGGCGAATCCCGAAGCGCACCGTGCGGCCGAGCTTCGCGGCTTTGGCGCGAACCTGCTCGATTTTCTCGGCAACGGCAGCTGGCGGTTCGCCCCAGGTCAGGACCATTTCCACTTGCTCTGCCGCGAGGTCCTGCGCCGCTTCCGAAGAGCCGCCGAAGTACAGCGGCGGACGCGGTTGCTGGATCGGCGGATAAAGCAATTTGGCGCCCTTCACGCTGATGTGCTGACCGTCGTAATCAACGGTTTCGCCTTCCAGCACGCGGCGCCAGATGCGGGTGAATTCCACCGAGGCTTGATAGCGTTCTTCGTGCGTCAGGAACAAACCGTCGCCAGCCAATTCTTCCGGATCGCCACCCGTCACCAGATTGAACAACGCACGACCGCCGGACAGACGATCCAGTGTCGCCGCCTGACGCGCGGCCACCGTCGGGGAAATGATCCCGGGGCGCAGGGCGACAAGGAATTTCAGACGCTGGGTCACCGGGATCAGCGACGCTGCCACCAGCCAGGAGTCTTCGCAAGAGCGGCCGGTGGGAATCAACACCCCGCCGAAGCCCAGGCGATCCGCCGCTTGCGCGACTTGTTGCAGATAACCGTGGTCGACGGCGCGAGCGCCTTCGGCGGTGCCAAGGTAATGGCCGTCGCCGTGGGTAGGCAGGAACCAGAAGATATTGAGGCTCATGGAGTGGTCTCCTTGGGGAATCGAATTACTGCGCTTTGGCAACGGCTGCCGGTGGCGTCCAGATCACGTCTTTGATGCTCAGCTGTTTCGGAATCAGCTTGAGCTGGAAGAAGCTGTCGGCAATTTTCTGCTGGGCGGCGACCACTTCAGGGGTGAGGAACAGCGCGCCGTAGCCCTGGCGTTTCACCGAAGTCAGGGTGATGTCCGCCGGCAGGCCGAGCAGTGGCGAAACCTGTTTGGTCACGTCTTCCGGGTTGGCCTTGGACCACTCACCGACGGCGCGCACTTCTTCCACGAGGGTCTTGATCACCTCAGGATTTTTCTGTGCGTAAGGTTTGGTCGCCAGGTAGAACTGATGGTTGTCGACGATGCCTTGGCCATCGCGCAGGGTGTGCGCTTGCAGCTGTTGTTCGGCGGCGGCCTGGTACGGATCCCAGATGACCCAGGCATCGACGCTGCCACGCTCGAACGCAGCGCGGGCATCGGCTGGCGGCAGGAAAACGGTCTGGATGTCGGTGTATTTGAGGCCGGCGTCTTCAAGCGCGCGAACCAGCAGGTAGTGCACGTTGGAGCCTTTGTTCAGGACGACTTTCTTGCCCTTGAGGTCCTTCACCGATTTGATCGGCGAATCCTTCGGCACCAGGATCGCTTCACTGTGCGGCGCTGGCGGTTCGTAGGCGACGTAGAGCAGATCGGCACCCGCCGCCTGAGCGAACACCGGAGGCGTTTCGCCGGTGACCCCGAAGTCGATGGAGCCAACGTTCAAACCTTCAAGCAGCTGCGGGCCGCCGGGGAATTCAGTCCATTGCACGTCCACGCCTTGGGCGGCGAGGCGTTTTTCCAGGGTGCCTTTGGCTTTGAGCAGCACCAGCGTGCCGTACTTCTGATAACCGATTCGCAGAGTTTCGGCTTGAGCTTGAGTAATGGCGCCGAAGGACACAGCCGCAGCAAACAGAGCGACCAGACCACGACGCAAAATGACAGTGCGCATAGCGCTCTCCTTTTTGCAGTTGGGTTATGGCTGCACCTGCTTGGCCGTTGACGGCTGAGTAAGGTGAGTACTTCAGAATTCAGGTGTGGTTTGAGTGCAGGCTTAAATGCTCCAGCGCGCACTCAACAGGCGTTCATTCAACAGGTTCGGATCGAGCGGCTTCGGCCGTCGCGCCATGGCGCTGAAAAACAGCTCCAGGGATTCGTTCAGTCGTTCTTCAAGTTCTGGCGCCAGCTGCGCTTGTGCGCTGCCTTCGCCGTAAGCGATCTGGCTGTCCACAGCGAAAATCCCGTGGAGCATTTCCTGGGCTTTCAACGCCGACAGCACCGGTTTGAGTGCGTAATCCACCGCCAGCATGTGAGCGATGCTGCCGCCGGTGGCCATCGGCAAGACCACTTTGTGGGCCAGGGCGCGTTCGGGCAGCAAGTCCAGCACAGTCTTCAGTGCGCCGGAGAACGACGCCTTGTACACCGGCGTCGCGATCAGCAGGCCGTCGGCATTTTCAGTTTGCTGAAGCAGGTCGATCACCTTCGGGCTGTCGAAACGTGCGTGCAGCAGATCCTCGGCCGGGAAGTCCCGCACCTGGTAACTCACCACCTCCACACCTTGCTCTTGCAACCAGCGTTGGGAGCGTTCCAGCAGCACCCCGGAACGGGAGCGTTGGCTGGGACTGCCACCGAGTGAGACGACCAGCATTCAGATGATTCCTTGAACGGTGTTGGCGATTCGCCGTGTGCGATCTCGCTTCGATGGAGAGACCTTAACAGGTGATTTATATATCTTTAAATCATATTTATTCATTTGGTTATGCGATATGGAGATATGAGACACCGTGTTTTCCAGGCATAAAAAAAGGCCGTCGAAACGGCCTGAAATCCCCTGTTCTTTGGATAACTTGAATTCTGCGTTGACAGATCTATTGCTATCGCGGGCAAGCCCGCTCCCACAGGTGTTTGTGTCGATCACAATTTTGGGGTTTAACACAGACCCTGTGGGAGCGGGCTTGCCCGCGATAGCGCCATCAGCCGCAGCGCATTTGCTGAAGGCTTACTTGTTCGGCTGTGGCGTCAAACGCAGGTACGGCTTCACTGCGCGATAGCCCTTGGGAAAGCGCTTTTTGATTTCGTCCGGGTCCTGCAGCGAAGGCACGATCACCACTTCTTCACCGTCTTTCCAGTTGGCCGGGGTGGCCACCTTGTAGTTGTCGGTGAGTTGCAGCGAATCGATCACCCGCAGGATTTCATGGAAGTTACGGCCAGTGCTCGCCGGGTAAGTAATGGTCAGCCGAACCTTTTTGTTCGGGTCGATCACGAACAGCGAGCGCACGGTCAGGGTGTCGTTGGCGTTGGGGTGGATCAGGTCGTACAGGTCCGAGACCTTGCGGTCGGCGTCGGCCAGGATCGGGAAATTGACGACGGTATTCTGGGTTTCGTTGATGTCCTCGATCCACTTGTGGTGCGAGTCCACCGGGTCCACGGACAACGCGATGGCCTTGACCCCACGCTGGGCGAATTCATCCTTGAGCTTGGCGGTGAAGCCCAGCTCGGTGGTGCACACCGGGGTGAAGTCCGCCGGGTGGGAAAACAGCACGCCCCAACTGTCGCCCAGCCATTCATGGAAACGGATGGTGCCGGCGCTGGAATCCTGCTCGAAATCGGGGGCGATGTCGCCGAGTCTGATGCTCATGGTGGGCTCCTGATGAGTGTGTTGTAGAACTCAACTGTAGCTCGTGTTGGGGATCATACAAAAAGAATAAATATCTCGATTAATAGACCATAAAAGAATATTAAATAACTGTTCACTGGACCCGCCAACCTATCGCGACGACTATCGCTTCCAAGGTTCGAGAAGGCCTTGAGTTGCTGCAAAAGAGGGAAATCAGGGCGTGATTACGGGGGTGACCCCGCCCTGAAAACGCAAAAGCCCCGCCCGGCGTGATGCCGGGCGGGGCTTTTTTTCAGCGGTTACGCGAGCGCTATTACAACAGCGGGATCGAGTAGCTGAGGATCAGGCGGTTTTCGTCCTGGTCACGTTGACCTGGAACGTCGTTGCGCCACGAAGCGTTTTTCCACATCAGGCCCAGGTTCTTCAGCGGACCTTCCGGTACGACGTAACCAATGGTCAGGTCGCGTTCCCACTCGGAACTGTCGGAACCGTTCTCGCGACCGTTGGTACCCACTGTGTCGATGTTGTCACCACGCAGATAAACCACACCGGCCGTCAGGCCCGGTACGCCGACTTTGGCGAAGTCATACGAGTAGCGAGCTTGCCATGTACGTTCACCGGCACGGGCGAACTTGGCAATCTGCATGTCGGTAGTGATGTAAGCCGACGAGCCGTCGCCCTGGTTCAACCAAGGGAAATCGCTGTTACCGTTGCTGGCCTGATAGCCGCCGCCGAAGGTGTGACCGGCAACGGTGTACAGGAACAGGCCGCTGTACAGGTTGTTGTCGACCTTGCCTTTACCGCTGTTGAAACCCGTGTCATTACCAGTGGTGTAGTAAGCCGAATCGTGACCGTTGGCGCCGTCATCGGAGCTGTTGAAGTAACGGAAGTCAGACTTCAACACGCCCGGACCGATTGCCCAGTTGTGAACCAGACCCAGGAAGTGCTGCTTGTAGAAATCTTCCAGGTTGCCGTAGTAGTACTGGGCAGTCAGGTCTTTGGTGATTTTGTAGTCGCCGCCACCATAGATGAACTTGTTGCTGTCACGACCGGCTGCGGTGTGAGCGTTGGCACCCGCAATCGACAACTCTTCGTTGTTGCTGGAGTTACGGCCCTTGGCGTGCTCGATCTGACCACCAACCAGTGTCAGGTCCTTGATGTCGTTCGTAGTGATCTGACCACCCTGGAAGGTTTGCGGCAGCAAACGACCGTCGTTGGTCACGATAACCGGCAGTTTTGGCTGCAGGGTACCCAGCTTCAGTTCGGTCTGGGAGATCTTGGCTTTGGCAGTCAGGCCCAGGCTGGAGAAGTTATCAACCGCTTCGCCGTTGGACTTGCTTGGGAAAACAGTGCCGCCGTACGAAGTTGCGGTTGCGCCGTTAGTACCGCCGCCCGAATCAAGACGCACGCCCAGCAGGCCGATCGCGTCGATACCGAAACCGACGGTGCCTTGTGTATAGCCGGAGGTGAAGCGCAGATCGAAACCTTGGCCCCATTCTTCGTTTTTGCTCTGAACGCCATTGCGCTTGTTGGCAGCGGTATTGGCATCGTGGTCACGGTTATCGGTGTTGATATAGAAGTTACGCAGCCCCAAGGTAGCCTTGCTGTCTTCGATGAAACCGGCGGCGCCTGCCTGCTGCGCCAAAACCCCTACGGCCACAGCCAGGGCCAAAGTGGACTTGTTCATTGTTTCGCTCCTCGTTTTCTATTTTTTTCGGTCCTGAGTCGAATGCTCTGGATCCTGAAATGTGCGCGTACCGCTGACCGCACTCCGCACGTCTAGGTCAAGGCTCTGACCGCGGCGAATGGGCCGGCATGGTAAACGTAAAAAAATTTATTTCATTCTTTTTCATGCCATCCGGGAATAAAGATCGGCATTTTAATCGCGGCGGGACACTAGGTATCGGCCCCGGCGGGATGCACTTTAGGGGTTTATTTTAAAAGCTAAAAAGAATAATAAATTACTATTCAATACCTAACTGGAATATGAAAAAAAATGCGTAAAAAAGCCTCGCCAACCGGCGAGGCTCTCTTGCGAAGCGTGTTACATGAAGCTGTAGGTGTAGTTGAAGATCACACGGGTCTGGTCCTGGGCGTTGATGTTGGGAGTGTCACCACGGTAAGTACCGTGACGCAGGGTTGTCCCGAATCCTTTCAATGCACCCGTTTGAATCACGTAATCCAGACGCAGGTCGCGTTCCCACTCGGTCTGGTCTTTACCCACGCCATTGGCGGCCTTGATGTTCTCGCCGCGCAGATAGGCTGCCGAGGCCTTCAGGCCTGGAACCCCGAGAGAGGCGAAGTCATAAGTGTACTGACCGAAAGTGGTGTTCTCGCCGGCACGGACGAAGCCGTTGATCATTGCGTCGGTGAACAGATAGAAGCTCGAGCCGCCAGCACCTTCATTGCGACCATTGCCGTCGACTACGTTGCCCTGGTTCAGGTAAACGAAACCGCCGTCGTCGCTCACACGCTGGTGACCGACCAGGAAAGCGTTGCCACCCAATGTGTAAGTGAACATGGCGCTCCAGGTCGTGTTATCAACCTCGCCCACGTTCTTGGCGTAACCACCGTTGTTATTGAAGCGATAACCCGCATCACCATTCTTGCCGTCGGAACTGCTGTCGAAGTAGCGCAGATCAGTCTTGAAAGACTGATTGTTGCTGATCGGGAAGACGTGCACGAGGCCGAAGAAGTTTTGCTTGTAATAATCTTCCAGATTCGCGTGGTAGTACTGCAGCGTCAGGTCTTTGGTGACCTTCCAGTCTGCACCGGCATAGCGGAACTGGTTGCTTTCCTTTGCATTGCCAATGGTAGAGACAGCCAGGCCCGTGGAGTTGGACGAGGCACGACCCGCGGCATGTTCAAGTTGACCGAGGTTGAAGGTGAAGTTGTCGATCTCCTTCGAGGTGATGGTGCCACCTTCAAAGGTCTGTGGAAGCAGACGGCTGTCGTTCGCTACCAGGATCGGCATGTTGGGTTGCAGCGCGCCACCCAGGTGGGCCTCGGTTTTCGAGAATCGCGCCTTGACGTTACCCGCTACGCGGCTCCACGGGTCGGATGCCGAGCCGTCGCTGTCGCTTGGGAAGAATGTGTTGCTATCCGGGTGATGACCACGACCACCGTCCAGATGGATGCCCACCAGCGCTTGAGCGTCAAAACCGAAACCCACCACGCCTTGGGTGAAACCAGACAGGAAATCGAACTTGAAGCCCTGAGCGGTTTCTCGCTGATTGTTCGCAGGAGTAGAAGCACCCTCACGGGCATCGGCGTTGTAATACATCGTGCGAGAACTGACGGAAGCCTTGCTGTCTTCGATGAAACCGGCGGCGCCTGCCTGCTGCGCCAAAACCCCTACGGCCACGGCCAAGGCCAAGGTGGACTTGTTCATTGTTAAGCTCCTCTCGTTTCTAATTCTTGTAGTCCTGGCCCCGAGTCAAACGCCCGGGATCCTAGGGTTTGCGATTAGCGCCAGACCGTGACCCACAAGTCAATCGTAACTATCTGTGTCTACGACCATGGTCTAACCCCCGCCAATTTGGTCCATGCAGGTTTATGACCGCGCCTTAAACCTAAAAAGAAGTCTGTGCTTCTTTTTCATACCCTTTTGGAATGGGCTCGCTGAAAAAAACGTTTCATAAGCTAATTCCGAAAAGGTATTTATTCGTATTTTTTTAGATCGATTAGATTTAAAGCATCCGCAGTCAAATCTCATCGAAGGCAACGCCATGACGACCAAGCGCGCACTATCCAGCCCAATTGTTACAGTTTGTGTATCGGTATTATTTTCTTTGAGTGCTCACGCGGCCGGCCTTACCGTTGGCTACCAAACCGGCATCGACCCCAGCAAAGTCCCGCAAGCGGATGGCCTCTACGAGAAGACCATCGGCGAGAAAATCGATTGGCGTCGTTTCAACAGCGGCCCCGAGGTGGTGACGGCCATTGCTTCGGGTGACGTGCAGATCGGCAACCTCGGTTCAAGCCCGCTGGCTGCGGCCGCTTCGCGCAATCTACCGATTGTCGCGTTCATCGTTTCCGCCCAGATCAACGCGGCCGAAGCCTTGGTGGTGCGCAACGGCAGCGGCATCGACAAACCGGAAGATCTGATCGGCAAGACCATCGCCACGCCGTTCGTTTCGACCTCGCATTACAGTTTGCTTGGCGCGCTGAAGCACTGGGGCCTGGACGCCTCGAAAGTCAAAGTGGTGAACCTGCAACCGGCGGAAATCGCTGCGGCCTGGAAGCGCGGCGATATTGATGGCGCGTTCGTCTGGTCGCCTGCGCTGGGGGAAATTCGCAAGACCGGCAAGACCTTGACCGACGCCGCACAGGTCGGCCAGTGGGGTGCACCGACCTTCGAAGTCTGGGTCGCGCGCAAGGATTACGCAGAGAAGCATCCGGACGTCGTGGCGAAATTCGCCAAGGTCACCCTGGACTCTTTCGCCGATTACGCCGCGCATAAAGACAGCTGGACTGCTGATTCGGTACCGGTGCAGAAAATCGCCAAACTGACCGGTGCCAATGCCGCCGATGTGCCAGGACTGCTGGCCGGTTCAGCTTTCCCGGACGCCAAGGCACAACAGACCACCGCGCTGCTGGACGGCGGCACGGCGAAGGCCATTGGCGAGACCGCGAAATTTCTGAAGGAGCACGGCAAGGTTGAGACGGTGCTGCCGGATTATTCGCCGTATGTCAGCGCGAAATACGTGCAGGAATAAACGCTAAACACTGTGGCGAGGGGATTTATCCCCGTTGGACTGCGCAGCAGTCCCATCTTTTGGGGCCGCTTCGCAGCCCAACGGGGATAAATCCCCTCTCCACAAAAGCCTGCGGTTACAGGGCTTTTTCGAAGATCTTCGAATTACGCTGATAGTTGTACAGCGACGCCCGCGCCGACGGCAGGCGCTCGACGCTGCTCGGCACGAAACCACGCTCACGGAACCAGTGCGCGGTCCGGGTGGTAAGCACGAACAGCGTCTTCAACCCCTGAGCCCGAGCGCGGGTTTCGATCCGTTCCAACAGCTCATCCCCACGACCACCGTGCCGGTACTCCGGGTTCACCGCCAGACACGCCAACTCTCCCGCATCCGAATCGGCAATCTGATACAGCGCCGCACACGCGATGATCATGCCTTCGCGCTCGACCACACTGAACTGCTCGATCTCGCGCTCCAGCACTTCGCGGGAACGACGCACCAGAATCCCCTGCTCTTCCAGCGGGCTGATCAGGTCCAGCAGACCGCCGACGTCTTCAATCGCGGCTTCGCGGACGACCTCGAATTGCTCCTGGGCCACCAGCGTGCCGCCACCGTCACGGGTGAACAGCTCGGTCAGCAATGCGCCGTCTTCGGCGTAACTGACGATATGACTGCGCGCCACGCCGCCACGGCAAGCTTCAGCCGCGGCGTCCAGCAATTCACCCTGATAGTTATTGCCCAGACGCAGCAAATGCGCCGGCACTTGCTGCGGACGCAGTTCACGAACCAGGCGACCGTTTTCATCGATCAAACCCAGGTCGGCTCCGAACAGCAGCAGTTTATCGGCCCCCAGATCGATGGCTGCGCGGGTCGCCACGTCTTCACACGCGAGGTTGAAAATCTCACCGGTCGGCGAGTAGCCCAAGGGCGACAACAGCACGATGGAGCGCTCGTCCAACAGGCGGTTGATGCCCTTGCGGTCTACACGGCGCACTTCGCCCGTGTGGTGATAGTCGACGCCTTCGAGCACGCCGATAGGCCGTGCGGTCACCAGATTGCCGCTGGCCACCCGCAGGCGCGAGCCCTGCATGGGTGATGAGGCCATGTCCATCGACAGCCGCGCTTCGATGGCAATGCGCAGCTGGCCGACCGCATCGATCACACACTCGAGGGTCGCCGCATCGGTGATGCGCATCCCGTGGTGGTAATGCGGGGTCAGGCCGCGCGCGGCCAGGCGGGTTTCGATCTGCGGACGGGAACCATGCACCAGCACCAGTCGCACGCCAAGGCTGTGCAACAGCACCAGGTCGTGGACGATATTGCCGAAGTTCGGATGCTCCACACCGTCGCCGGGCAGCATGACGACGAAGGTGCAATCGCGGTGGGCGTTGATGTAAGGCGAAGCGTGACGAAGCCAATTAACGTATTCGGGCATGAACCTGGGCCTGTAATAAATAGCAGCCAAAAAATGGGCGAAACAGAAAACGCACAGCGGGCTGATGGTTATCGTCGGAACAGGCTTGGCGACACGCGCGCTCTCCTCATGAATACGGGTTGGTGCACTGGCAATTTAACCGACATGTCTGTCATAGCACAGACCCTGTGGGAGCGGGCTTGCTCGCGAAGGCGGTGTGTCAGACACGTTAGATGCGACTGACACTACGTCTTCGCGAGCAAGCCCGCTCCCACATGGATGGCGCTCGACTGATGATTGGCGCCTAACCTTGAGCCGGTGCCAGGCAGTAATGTTCGATCAGTTGTCGTAATAGATGCACGGTAGGCTGCAAACGTGACATTTCGAGGTATTCCCCCGGTTGGTGCGCGCAGGCAATGTCACCCGGGCCGAGCACCACTGTTTCGCAGCCAAGACGCTGAAGATAAGGCGCTTCGGTGCCGAACGCCACTGCTTCGGCGCGATGACCGGTGAGCTTTTCCGCGATGCGGACCAGCTCGGCGTCTTCGGACTGCTCGAAGGGCGGCACTTCGGGGAACAGCGGTGCGTAATCGATCTTTACCTGATGGCGCTCGGCAACCGGGTTGAGTTTATTCAGAATCTCCGCGCGCAACACCTTGGGGTCCATGCCCGGCAGCGGACGCAGGTCGAATTCCAGCGAGCACTGACCACAGATGCGGTTGGGGTTATCCCCGCCATGGATGCAGCCGAAGTTCATGGTTGGCACCGGCACGCCGAACTGCGGATTACGGTACTCGCGCTGCCACAACAGGCGCAGTCCGCGCAGCTCGCCGATGGCATCGTGCATGGCTTCGAGGGCGCTATGGCCAAGGCGTGGGTCCGAGGAATGGCCGCTCTGACCGAGGATGTCGATGCGCTCCATCATGATGCCTTTGTGCATGCGGATCGGCTTCAAGCCCGTCGGCTCGCCGATCACCGCCGCCCGACCCAGCGGGCGTCCTGCTTCGGCCAAGGCACGGGCGCCGGACATCGAGCTTTCTTCATCGCAGGTGGCAAGAATCAGCAACGGCTGCTTGAACGGCTGATCGAGCAAGGGCAGGACGGCTTCGATGGCCAGGGCGAAAAAGCCTTTCATGTCGCAACTGCCCAAACCGACCCAGCGGCCATCGACTTCGGTCAGTTTCAGCGGATCGGTCTGCCACAACGCGCCATCGAACGGCACGGTGTCACTGTGGCCCGCCAGCACCAGACCACCGGGGCCGGAACCGAAACTGGCCAGCAGATTGAATTTGCCGGGGCTGACCTGCTGGATATCGCAGGCAAACCCCAGGTCGCCGAGCCACGTCGCCAGCAAATCGATCACTGGACGGTTGGATTGATCGAGGCTGGCCTGGGTACAACTGACCGACGGCGTGGCAATCAGCGCAGCGAACTGATCTTTCATGGACGGCAAAGGCATCGCTGACTCCAACTCGCGAATTGAAGTCCATCATAGAACCATCCGGCGACAGGAATAAACCGTCGCGGCGCGTAGGACGGATGAGTCCTGTACACTGCACGACCTTGGCAGCCACACATTCCCCCGGCTGCGCTCCCGATCCTGGATTTTCCGGCCATGCAGAAAGAAACCGAAATCAAACTCCGCGTCAGCCGCGAAACCCTCGCCGCCCTGCGCGAGCACCCGCTACTGAAAAAACGCAACAAAAGTGGCTGGGAACGCCGTGAACTGATGAACCAGTACTTCGACACGCCTGAGCGTGACCTGGCCCGCGCCAAGGTTGCCCTGCGCCTGCGCCGCGATGGCGAAGAGGTGATCCAGACCCTCAAGACCCGTGGCCAGAGTATTGCCGGTTTGTCCGAGCGTAACGAATACGACTGGAACCTGCCCAAAGCTAAGCTCGACGTGAAGAAACTCGACGGCGAATGCTGGCCGGAAGAGTTGGCCGAGCTGGACAAGAAAACCCTCAAGCCGATTTTCACCACCGACTTCGTGCGTGAACGCGCTGAAATCGCCTGGGGCCGCGGCAAGACCAAAGTGGTGATCGAAGCCGCGCTGGACCTGGGCCATGTAGTGGTCGGCAAGCAGAAAGAAGAAATCTGCGAACTGGAGCTCGAACTGCGCGAAGGCGAACCGGCCGCGCTGCTGGAACTGGCCGCCGAACTGGCCGCGACCCTGGCCCTGATGCCGTGTGACATCAGCAAGGCCGAGCGCGGTTATCGTTTGTATGACGCCAACAGCTACTCGCTGAGCCTGGCGGCGCCGCAAATCACTGCCGAAACACCGTTGGACGACGCGTTCGCCGCGCTGAGCTGGCACTTGCTGAGCAGCAGCCAGCGTCTGGCCGAGCAATATCGCTTCAATGGCCACTGGCGCCTGTTGCAGGACTGGGTCGAAAACCTCGCTGAATTGCGCGCATTACTGAGCAGCCTGGGCCAGGCCGCCCCGCGTCAGTCGACACACGATCTGCGCCTTGCGCTGGATGCGTTGCTCGAAGACTGGCGCCCACTGGTGCAGGCCGGTCAGGACGACGAAGACGTGCGTAAAGCCGCACCGGAGCAATTTCTCGAAGAGCTCGAAGACCCGCGTTGGGGTCAGTTCTCGCTGAACACTTCGCGCTGGTTGCTGGCCCGCACCTGGGCCGCCGATCGCAATGTTCGCGGCAATCGCCAGGGCGCAGCACAGCTGGGTAGCTGGTTGCCGCGCTTGCTGGGTGAAGAAGCCACTTCGTTGCAATTGCAGCGTTACCAGCAACAGCCGGAAGACCTGGCCGAGCAACTGCCGCGCATCGAGCGTATCCAGGCCTGGCTGCACCACGCCCGTCACGTGCTGGAGATCCCGGAAATGGATCGCCTGTACGGTGAGCTGAAGCAACTGGCGCAACTGGCCAACGAGCCGATCACCGATGAATCGCTGGATGCGCGTAAGCAGCAGGCGATTGCGGTTTATCAGAATCGTGCCTGGAAGATGTTGCTGCGCATGTAATACCGCCTTCGCGAGCAAGCCCGCTCCCACATTTGATTTCTGTCGTACACAGATATTGTGTTCACTGAAAATCAAATGTGGGAGCGGGCTTGCTCGCGAAGAGGCCCGCACATTCACCACATATCCTAGACCGGCAAACTGGTGGTCGACTTGATCTCCGACAACGCCACAATCGAGTTCACCTCCTGAATCCCCGGCACCATCGACAGCTTCTCGAAGAAAAACCGCTCATACGCCTCGATGTCCGCCGTCACAATCCGCAGCAAGAAATCCACCGACCCCATCAGCACATAACACTCCAGCACCTCGGGAAAGCCGCGAATCGCCTCGGTGAATTCGGTGAAGTTCGAACGGCCATGGGCGTTGAGTTTCACCTCGGCAAAAATCTGCGTGTTCAGCCCGATCTTCTTCCGGTCCAGCAGCGTCACCTGACCGCGAATGATCCCCTCCTCCTTCATCCGCTGAATCCGTCGCCAGCAGGGCGATTGCGAGAGCCCTACCTGTTCGGCGATCTGTGCGCTGGAGAGCGAAGCGTCCTCTTGCAGCAACGCGAGAATCTTGCGGTCGTAGCCATCCAGTTCGCTTTGCATAGAAAAACCTTTAATCGATACTTTGTTGAATCATACGATTCGATAGATCGCCAATATGCCCCATCATAGATAAGAAATACCCGGCATCGAATGTAAAAATTCCTCCAGTGATATTGGAGACCGACATGCCGCACCTCGAAGCCGTGAATACCCCGCCCACCCGCGCCGATGTGTGGAACGTCAGCAATGCCCACTGCCGCGTCCACTATCAATTGCTCGCCGAAGCCGAACCGGACCTGCTGTGCCGTGCACTCAACCTGTTCGCACTGCAATGCCTGACGCCGCAACAGGTCAACGTGCAGCGCACGGATGACTGGCTGTCGCTCGACATCGTCATCGACGGGCTGAGCTGGCACCGGGCGCAAGTGATTGCGGAAAAATTACGTAACCTGATCAGCGTCAGTTCGGTTGAACTGCAAGTGGCTGATTCTGCTTGGGTTGAAGCGGCGCAGGCGACGGGCTGAAAAAGCCCGATACGGCTTCGTCGGGTAGTGGCCCAACGGTCAGCGGGTCCACGACTATCCTTTGCGAACTGTTGTTCACGAGGAGCCCGCATGTCCGTTCAACTTGCCATTCAGGACCGCTGGCTGGATCTCAATGATTTGCTGCGCGAACTGGTCGCCCAGGGTTTTATCAGCCAGGACTCGGCCGAGCACGCGCTCAACGCCCGCCGCCGTCACGCCGCCCATGGCCAGATGCACCCGCTGGAGTTCATCGCCAGCCAGCAGCTGGACGACCTCAGTCGCCCCGGCAAACACCTTGACCTGGAAAGCCTGACCCTGTGGTTGTCGCAGCAGGCCGGCCAGCCCTACTTGCGCATCGACCCGCTGAAAATCAACGTCGCGGCCATTACGCCGCTGATGTCCTATGCCTTCGCCCAACGCCACAAGATTCTCGCGGTGTCCATCGATCGCGACGCCGTGACCGTGGCCAGTGCCCAGCCTTACGTCAAAGGCTGGGAAGCCGACCTGACCCACGTTCTGAAGCTGCCGATCAAACGGGTGGTGGCCAACCCGGTGGACATCCAGCGTTTCAGCGTGGAGTTTTTCCGCCTGGCCAAATCGGTCAGTGGCGCGACCAACAACGATCAACAGACCAGCACCCTGGGTAACTTCGAGCAACTGCTCAACCTCGGCGCCAGCGACCAGGAACCGGACGCCAACGATGCACACATCGTTAACATCGTCGACTGGCTGTTCCAGTACGCCTTCCAGCAACGCGCCAGCGATATCCACATCGAGCCCCGGCGCGAGCAAGGCACGGTGCGCTTTCGCATCGACGGCGTGCTGCACAACGTCTATCAATTCCCGCCGCAGGTGACCATGGCCATCGTCAGTCGCCTGAAGAGCCTGGGCCGGATGAACGTCGCGGAAAAACGCAAACCCCAGGACGGCCGGGTGAAAACCAAGACGCCGGACGGCGGTGAAGTCGAGTTGCGGCTGTCAACGTTGCCGACGGCGTTCGGCGAAAAAATGGTGATGCGGATCTTCGACCCGGAAGTGCTGCTCAAGGACTTCGATCAGCTGGGCTTCTCCGCCGATGATTTGCGCCGCTGGCAGGACATGACGGGCCAGCCCAACGGCATCATCCTGGTGACCGGTCCGACCGGCTCGGGCAAGACCACCACGCTCTATACCACCTTGAAGAAACTCGCGACGCCGGAGGTCAACCTCTGCACCATCGAAGACCCGATCGAGATGGTCGAGCCGGCCTTCAACCAGATGCAGGTCCAGCACAACATCGACCTCACGTTCGCCGCTGGCGTGCGCGCACTGATGCGGCAGGACCCGGACATCATCATGATCGGCGAGATCCGCGATCTCGAAACCGCTGAAATGGCGATCCAGGCCGCGCTCACCGGTCACCTGGTGCTCTCGACGCTGCACACCAACGACGCGCCCAGCGCCATCAGTCGACTGCTGGAACTCGGCGTGCCGCATTACCTGATCAAGGCCACGGTGCTCGGCGTCATGGCGCAACGTCTGGTCCGTACGTTGTGCCCGCACTGCAAGGCGCCGCTGACACTGGGTGAAGAAGACTGGCAAACCCTGACCAAACCCTGGCAGGCACCGCTGCCGGGCAATGCCCAGCGCGCCATCGGTTGCCTGGAATGCCGCGACACCGGCTATCGCGGCCGCGCCGGGGTCTACGAAATCATGCAACTGACTGACGGCCTCAAAGCGCTGATCAACCCCGACACCGATCTAACGGCGATCCGGCGCCAGGCGTTCAAGGAAGGCATGCGCAGTTTGCGGCTGTCGGGTGCGCAGAAAGTCGCCGCGGGTTTGACGACCATCGAGGAGGTGCTGCGGGTGACGCCGCAGAGCGAGCAGAAATGAATCCTTTTATGTCTCCTGATGATGCAAAGGCCGACAAACGGTTCTTATCCCCGAGCCGCACCGTTACACTCCTGCGATCGCAACTCCAATGATCAACAGGGAATCGTTATGCAGATCGGTAGCGTGCTTTTGCTTTTTGTCGGCCTCGTGGTCGCCATTCTGTTCATGGGCTTCAAGGTGGTGCCGCAGGGTTACCAATGGACGGTCGAACGGTTCGGCCGTTACACCAACACCCTCAAACCGGGTTTGAACATCATCATTCCAGTGATGGACCGTATCGGTCGCAAGATCAACGTCATGGAAAGCGTGCTGGATATTCCGCCGCAAGAGGTCATCACCGCGGACAACGCCACGGTGCAGATCGACGCCGTGTGCTTCTTCCAGGTGGTCAATACCGCCCAGGCGGCCTACGAGGTGAACAACCTCGAACACGCCATCCGCAACCTGCTGCAAACCAACATCCGTACCGTGCTCGGCTCCATGGAACTGGACGCGATGCTCAGCCAGCGTGACGGGATCAACGAGAAACTTTTGCGCACCGTCGATGAAGCCACGGCGCCGTGGGGCATCAAGATCACCCGGATCGAGATCAAGGACATCAGCCCGCCCGCCGACCTGATGGCGGCGATGTCCGGCCAGATGAAAGCCGAGCGGATCAAGCGTGCGCAAATTCTCGAAGCCGAAGGCCTGCGTGCCGCCGCAATTCTGACGGCCGAAGGCAAGAAACAGGCGCAAATCCTTGAAGCCGAAGGTGGACGTCAGGCCGCGTTCCTCGAAGCCGAAGCCCGTGAGCGTCAGGCCGAAGCCGAAGCCCAGGCGACCAAAGTGGTGTCCGAAGCCATCGCCGGCGGCAACGTGCAGGCGGTCAACTATTTCGTCGCGCAGAAGTACATCGATGCGCTGGGCAAATTGGCCTCGGCCAACAACAGCAAAGTCATCCTGATGCCGCTGGAAGCCAGTTCGATGATCGGCGCAGTCGGCGGCATCGGCGAGATCGTCAAGGCCACGTTCGATAACAAGAAAGCCTGAGGCGCGTTATGTGGGCATTCCTGCAACATTTATCGTTCTGGGACTGGCTGGCATTGGGTACGGTGCTGCTGATTCTCGAAGTGTTTGGCGCTGGCGGCTATCTGCTGTGGATCGGCATGGCGGCTGCCGCCGTTGGCGTGCTGACGTTTGTCGCCCCGGACATGTCCTGGGAACTGCAGTTTCTGCTGTTCGGCCTGCTCTCGATCGCCACCGCCCTGTACTGGTGGCGACGCCAGCGCAGCGCAGTGCGCCAGAGTGACGAGCCGAACCTCAACCTGCGGGGTCAGGAACTGATCGGCAAAACCTTTGTGGTGCATGAATCGATTGTCGACGGCCGCGGAAAAATCAAAGTGGCCGATGGTGTGTGGATGGCCCGTGGCCCGGATGCCGTAACCGGTAGCCGTGTCCGGGTGATCGGACAGCAAGGGGCCATTTTGCTGGTGGAACCGGCTGAATGACGGGCAATGGAACTCGATTGGGTACTTGGCAATCCAACCCCGTAGATAACCCAGTGGAGTCACCCCTATGCGTCTCAAACTTGCTGTCGCTACCATCGCCCTGTTGTCCCTTCCAGTCGGTTCGGCAATGGCCGACAGCTTTTGGCGTAACGTCATCTCGTCCGGTGCGACCACCGGTTCGACCTACCTGACGTTCAAGGATCACAAGCTGATCATTGCCGCCCAGGACGATGCCGGCAGCTTCGTCGCCAGTGACGGCGGCATTCGCGGCCCGTATCTGGAAGCGGCAATGCAGAAAGTCCGCGCCGATAATCCTGGCCTGCAAGCCACGGACATGGAACTGGCGAATGCGATCCTGGCGAAGAATGCCGTCGCTTCGGAATAAGCTTTAAAGGCTGAACAAAAATGCCGCTCAACATGAGCGGCATTTTTTTGCCCGACACAAATCCCCTTGTAGGAGCGAGGCTTGCCCGCGAAGGCGTCGGTCAGTCCACAAAAGTGTTGAATGTTAAGCCGCTTTCGCGGGCAAGCCTCGCTCCTACAGGGCCATGTGTTTCAGCGATAGTCATCCACCGGGACGCAAGCGCAAAACAGATTCCGATCCCCGTAAACGTTATCCACCCGGTTCACCACCGGCCAATACTTGTGCGCCTTGGTGTGCGCGTCCGGCGTCACCGCTTGTTCAATACTGTAAGGCCGCTCCCAAACGCCGGTGATATCGGCCAGTGTGTGCGGCGAGCGTTTCAGCGGATTGTCTTCCGCCGGCCAGTTGCCGTTCTGCACTTCGGTGATTTCCGCGCGAATGCTCAGCATCGCCCCGATAAAGCGGTCGAGCTCGGCTTTTGATTCACTTTCGGTGGGCTCGACCATCAAGGTCCCAGGCACCGGAAACGACATGGTCGGCGCATGGAAGCCATAGTCCATCAGGCGCTTGGCGACGTCCTCTTCGCTGATGCCGGTCAGTGCCTTGAGCGGCCGCAGGTCGAGAATGCATTCGTGAGCCACCCGCTCGTTGCGCCCGGTGTAGAGCACCGGGAATGCACCGGATAAATGCTGCGCCAGATAATTCGCCGCGAGGATCGCCACCTCGCTGGCGTCTGCCAGTTGCGGGCCCATCATGGCGATGTACATCCAGCTGATCGGCAGAATGCTCGCGCTGCCCCAAGGTGCTGCGCTGACCGCGCCGTTCTGCGGCAGCGGACCTTCGATCGGCACCACCGGGTGATTGGCCACGAACGGCGCCAGGTGCGCCCGCACGCCAATCGGTCCCATGCCCGGCCCGCCACCGCCGTGGGGAATGCAGAAGGTCTTGTGCAGGTTCATGTGGGAGACGTCGGCACCAATGTCCGCCGGCCGCGCCAATCCGACTTGCGCATTGAGGTTGGCGCCATCCATGTACACCTGGCCGCCATGGTGGTGGATAACTTCACAAATCTCGCTGATGCCTTCTTCGTACACGCCATGGGTCGAAGGGTATGTCGCCATCAAACAGGCAAGTTTGTCGCCAGCCTCGGCAGCCTTGCCTTTCAGGTCCTCCAGATCGACGTTGCCGGCCTCGTCGCACTCGACGATGACCACGCGCATCCCGGCCATTTGCGCCGAGGCCGGGTTGGTGCCGTGGGCCGAGGACGGGATCAGACAGATATCCCGCGCATCTTGATGACGGCTCTCGTGGTATTTGCGGATCGCAAGCAACCCGGCGTATTCGCCTTGAGCGCCGGAATTGGGCTGCATGCAGATCGCATCGAAACCGGTGATCGCGCAGAGCCAGCGCTCCAGCTCTTCGATCATCAAGGCATAACCGACCGCCTGCTCTTTCGGCACGAACGGATGCAGGTTGGCGAACTGCGGCCAGGTGATGGGGATCATCTCGCTGGTGGCATTGAGTTTCATGGTGCAGGAGCCCAGCGGGATCATGGACTGGTTGAGGGCCAGGTCCTTGTTCTCGAGTTGCTTGAGGTAACGCAGCATCTCGGTTTCGCTGTGATGTGCACTGAATACCGGGTGACGCAGGTATGGCGAGGATCGTTGCAGTCCGTCGGGAACGCCGGAAGGAGGGGTTTCCGCGTCCAGTTCATCTACGTTGAGCCCATGATCGGCGCCGAGGAATACATCGAATAGCCTGGCAACGGTGGATTCGTCAGACGTTTCATCGAGGCTCAGCCCCAACTGACCGCGCCCCAGAATGCGCAAATTGATTTGCGCGGCCTGAGCGCTTTCGAGGATCGCCGTCTGAGTGCCGCCGACCTCCAGCGTCAGGGTGTCGAAAAAGTGTTGGTTAAGGCGGGATATGCCGTGGCGCTCAAGGCCCGCCGCGAGGATGCACGTCAGTCGATGAACCCGCTGGGCAATGCGTTTGAGCCCTTCCGGCCCATGATAAACCGCATAGAAACTGGCGATGTTGGCCAGCAGCACCTGAGCGGTGCAGATGTTCGAATTGGCCTTCTCCCGGCGGATGTGTTGCTCGCGGGTTTGCAGGGCCATGCGCAAAGCGGTGTTACCGCGCGCGTCTTTCGAGACGCCGATAATCCGCCCGGGAATCGCCCGTTTGTATTCATCGCGACTGGCAAAAAATGCCGCATGGGGCCCGCCGTAACCCATGGGCACACCAAACCGCTGGGACGAGCCGAACACCACGTCGGCACCCAACTCTCCCGGCGGCGTCAGCAACAACAGGCTCAGCAGATCGGTGGCGACGCAGGCCAGGGCTTGCTGGGCGTGCAGATGATCGATTAACGGACGCAGATCACGAATCTCGCCATGGGTATTGGGGTATTGCAGCAGCGCGCCGAACACCTGGTGCTGTTTCAGGTTATCCACAGAGTCGATGACCAGCTCGAAACCGAAACCTTCGGCACGGGTCTGCACCACGGAAATGGTCTGCGGATGACAATGCTCATCCACAAAAAACAGATTGCTCCGGGACTTGGCGACACGCTTGGCCAGGGCCATGGCTTCCGCCGCCGCCGTGGCTTCATCCAGCAACGAGGCATTGGCCAGCTCCAGGCCCGTCAAGTCGATGGTCAGTTGCTGGAAATTCAGCAAGGCTTCGAGTCGGCCTTGGGCAATTTCTGGTTGATACGGCGTGTAAGCGGTGTACCAACCGGGATTTTCCAGCACGTTGCGCAGGATAACGGCCGGCGTGATCGTGCCGTGGTAACCCATGCCGATCAGGCTGGTCCAGACTTGGTTCTGCTCGGCGTAACCGCGCAGCTTGGCCAGTGCGGCTTCTTCGTCGAGGGCGGGCGGCAGGTCGAGCGCCCGATTCAGGCGAATTCCCGGCGGCACTGTCTGCTCGATCAGCTCGACACGGCTGCCGACGCCGAGGCTGTCGAGCATCGCCTGCTGCTCGGCGGCATCGGGCCCGAGGTGGCGGCGAAGGAAGGCATTGGGGTCGCGTAACTGGCTCAGGGACGGCAACTGGGACATGACGGGCTCTCTCTTGACTGGCGCTCAGCGTCGATGCAACACGGTCAAACCAGCATAGCAGCCACCGTCAACAGCGAACCTTTGTAGGAGCGAGGCTTGCCCGCGAAGGCGGTGCGTCAGCCAATCAGCTATCGACTGACACACCGCCTTCGCGAGCAAGCCTCGCTCCTACAAGGATTATCGTCAGGCAATAAAAAGCCCCGACTAGTCGGGGCTTTGGGTGACGCTGAAGGCTTACTCGCCGATGGCGGCCTTGTAGCCTGCTGCATCGAGCAGCTTGTCCAGGTCAGCGGTGTTGCTTGGCTTCAGTTTGAAGATCCAGGCACCGTACGGGTCGGTGTTGAGCAGTTCAGGCGAACCGCCCAGGTCTTCGTTGATCGCAATCACTTCACCGGCAATCGGGGAATAGATGTCCGAAGCGGCTTTGACCGACTCCACCACACCGGATTGATCACCGGCGGCGAAGACTTTTCCGACTTCGGTCAGCTCAACAAACACCACGTCGCCCAAGGCTTCCTGAGCGTGATCGCTAATGCCCACGGTAACGGTGCCATCAGCTTCCAGACGGGCCCATTCATGACTTTCGGCAAAACGCAGGTCGGCAGGGATATCGCTCATGTTCTGTGTCCTCAAGAAAATTGTCAGCGGTCGTTGCCCGCCAGAAAAGGTTAGATCAAGGTTTTGCCATGGCGTACGAAGGTCGGTTTGACCACTCGGACCGGGTACCATTTGCCACGGATTTCCACTTCTGCGCGGTCGGCAGTCGCCATCGGCACGCGCGCCAGTGCAATCGACTTGCTAAGCGTAGGAGAGAAACTACCACTGGTGATCTCCCCTTCGCCAACATTGGCGATGCGGACCACTTGATGAGCGCGTAAAACCCCGCGTTCCTCAAGGACCAGACCTACCAGTTTGTGCTGTACGCCGCCGGCGCGTTCGGCTTCCAGGGCAGCGCGGCCGATGAACTGACGAGCGGCCGGTTCCCACGCAATGCTCCAGGCCATGTTCGAGGCCAGCGGCGAGACGTCTTGATGAATGTCCTGACCGTAGAGGTTCATGCCGGCTTCGACACGCAAGGTATCCCGCGCCCCGAGCCCGATCGGCGAAATGCCCGCGCCTACCAGATCATTGAAGAAGCCCGGCGCCTGATCGGCCGGCAGAATGATTTCCAGACCGTCCTCACCGGTGTAACCGGTGCGCGCGATGAACCAGTCACCGTCAGGCTGGCCTTCGAACGGCTTGAGTAGCTGGATCAGGTTGCCGCGAGACTGGGTGACCAGTTCGGAGATTTTGTGTCGGGCATGAGGGCCTTGTATGGCCAGCATCGCCAGCTCGGAGCGCTCGATGAGCTGCACATCGAAGCCGGCAAGGTGAGCCTGCATCCACGCCATGTCCTGATCGCGGGTGGAAGCGTTGACCACCAGGCGATAACCATCGTCGAGGCGGTAGACGATCATGTCGTCGACGATACCGCCGCGCTCATTGAGCATGGTGCTGTACAAGGCACGGCCGGGGCTGTGCAGGCGTTCGACGTCATTGGCCAGCAAATGCTGGAGCCAGGCCTTGGCCTGGGCGCCGCTGACATCGATCACGGTCATGTGGGATACATCGAAAACCCCGCAATCGCGGCGCACCTGATGGTGTTCCTCGACCTGCGAGCCGTAATGCAAAGGCATATCCCAACCGCCAAAATCGACCATCTTCGCGCCGAGGGCGAGATGAAGGTCATACAGAGGCGTACGCTGTCCCATGGGTTTCTCCTTCCGGGCGTGGCGAGGGTGCGGCCGGTGCTGCACGGGGTGAAAGCCTTGAAATAGAAGGCTTTCAGCCGATTTCAGCTACCGGGTCTGTAGGACGGACCGCACCGAATGCCGCGCATTGTAGCCTCAAGGTGTAGGACTGGCACCTAGGTGTTTCGATGCGCCGAACGTCGAATCAATCCGATGACCGGTAATAACCCCACCAGAACCAACGTCAACGCCGGCAATGACGCCCTCGCCCACTCACCTTCGCTGGTCATTTCAAAGATGCGCACGGCCAGCGTGTCCCAGCCAAACGGGCGCATCAGCAGGGTCGCGGGCATTTCCTTGAGCACGTCGACGAACACCAGCAGCGCTGCACTCAATGAGCCGGGCAGCAGTAACGGCAGATACACTTTGAAAAACAGTCGTGGCCCACTGACTCCAAGGCTACGTGCCGCTTCGGGCAAAGATGGCCGTATTCGCGCCAGACTACTTTCCAGCGGTCCATAAGCCACCGCGATGAAACGCACCAGATAGGCCAGCAACAACGCCGACAGACTGCCCAACAGCAACGGTTTTCCGGCGCCGCCCAACCACCCTGACATCGGAATCACCAGCTCGCGATCCAGATAACTGAAGGCCAGCATGATCGACACCGCCAGTACCGAACCCGGCAATGCATAACCGAGGTTGGCCAGGCTGACACCGGAACGAATCGCCCGGGTCGGCGCCAGGCGCCGGGCAAACGCCAGCACCAGGGCAACGCTGACGGTGATCAACGCCGCCATGCCGCCCAGGTACAGCGTATGAACAATGAGCCCGGCGTACCGCTCATCCAGATCGAAACGCCCGCGCTGCCAGAACCACACCACCAGTTGCAGCACCGGAATGACGAAGGCGCAGGCAAACACCAGCCCGCACCAACTCATCGCCGCCAACGCCTTGAAGCCGCGCAGGTGGTACAACGCCTTGACCCGCGGCCGCTCATTGCTCGCCCGATTGGCACCACGGGCACGGCGTTCGCCGTACAGCACGACCATCACCACCAACAGCAACAGACTGGCCAGTTGGGTGGCGGTGGAAAGGCTGAAGAAGCCATACCAGGTTTTGTAGATGGCGGTTGTGAACGTGTCGAAATTGAACACCGACACGGCACCGAAATCCGCCAGGGTTTCCATCAGCGCCAACGCCACGCCGGCACCAATGGCCGGGCGCGCCATCGGCAGGGCGACTCGCCAGAACGCCTGCCACGGCGACTGCCCCAGGACTCGCGCCGCTTCCATCAGCCCTTTGCCCTGCGCCAGGAAGGCGGTACGTGCCAACAGGTAAACGTAGGGATAAAAGACCAGCACCAGAACGAGGATGACACCGCCCGTGGAACGCACTCGCGGTAACCGTAGGCCGCTGCCGAACCATTCGCGCATCAGGGTTTGCACGGGGCCGGCGAAATCCAGCAGGCCGACGAAAACGAAAGCCAACACATAGGCGGGAATAGCGAACGGCAGCATCAGTGCCCAATCCAGCCAACGCCGGCCGGGAAATTCGCAGAGGCTGGTGAGCCAGGCGAGACTGACGCCCAGCAGCGTGACACCGACACCCACGCCGAGTACCAAGATCAGCGTGTTGCCCAGTAGCCGCGGCATCTGCGTGTCCCAGAGGTGCGACCAGATTTGATGATCGATGGTTTGCCAGGAGAGCAGCAAAACGCTGAGGGGTAGCAGGACCAGCGCGGCGATGGCGAAGACCAGGGGATACCAGCGGCGTTGGGCGGGGTGGGCCAAGGAAGTTCTCTAGTCAATGCGGGCCACTGGCCGGGAAGCCAGCGATTTTACTCTGTGGCGAGGGGGTTTACCCCCGTTCGAGCGCGAAGCGGTCGTAAATTTGCCTGACGCATTTTTGCTGAAAAAATGAAGTAGCTGATATTAGGGCTGCTTCGCAGCCCAACGGGGCGGTGCGACGTTTCGATAAACCCCCTCGCCACAGGTAAGCCCCTCACTACAGTAACAGTGGACTCAGTTCCAGCCAGCCCGATCCATCAAGCGAATCGCTTCAGCCTGACGTTTGCCGGCGACTTCAACAGGCAACGTATCGGCAACGAACTTGCCCCAGGCGGCGACTTCCGCGGACGGCGACACCGCGGGGTTGGCCGGGAATTCCTGGTTCACGTCGGCAAAGATCTTCTGCGCCTCAGGCGTGGTCATCCACTCCACCAGGGCCTTGGCGGCTTCCGGGTGCGGCGCGTGCTTGGTGAGGCCGATGCCCGACAGGTTCACATGCACGCCACGATCGCTCTGATTCGGCCAGAACAGCTTCACCGCCAGATCGGGCTTCTGCTTGTGCAGACGGCCATAGTAGTAAGTGTTGACGATGCCGACGTCGCATTGGCCGGCGTTGATGGCTTCCAGCACCGCGACATCATCGGAGAACACGTCGGTGGAGAGGTTGTTGACCCAGCCCTTGAGGATCTTCTCGGTCTTGTCGGCGCCATGTACTTCGATCATGGTCGCCGTCAGCGACTGGTTGTAGACCTTCTTCGCCGTGCGCAGGCACAGGCGGCCTTCCCAATTCTTGTCGGCCAGACCTTCGTAGGTGGTCAACTCGCCCGGCTTCACCCGGTCCGTGGAGTAAGCGATGGTCCGCGCCCGCAGGCTCAGGCCGGTCCAGGCATGAGAAGCCGCGCGGTACTGCAGCGGAATGTTGGCGTCGATGGTTTTCGAGGTGAACGGTTGCAGGATGCCCATCTGCTCCGCTTGCCACAGGTTGCCGGCATCGACAGTCAGCAGCAGGTCGGCGGTGGCGTTCTCGCCCTCGGCCTTGATGCGCTGCATCAACGGCGCTTCCTTGTCGGTGATGAACTTCACCTGCACACCGGTTTTCGCGGTGTACGCATCGAAGACCGGCTTGATCAGCTCGTCGATACGCGAGGAGTAAACCACCACCTCGTCAGCGGCCTGGGCAGCGGTGCTGCCGATCAGGGTCAGGGCGAGTGCGGTCAGTAGACGCTTCGGTGCCAACATGGGAGCGGTATCTCGATTTGAAAATTGAGGCCAAATGATAAGGACTCACATTTAGGTTCTCAATCGATCAGTTTGCGGAGGAGTTACCAGATGTTGCACGGGTTGGAATGTGTTGTGGATGTACCGACGCCTTCGCGGGCAGCCACGCTCCTACAGGTCAAGGCACCTGTAAATCCTGTAGGAGCGAGGCTTGCCCGCGAAGAGGCCATCAGCCTCAATAAAGCTGTCAGGCCTTGGCCAGCGCCGGCAAATCCCCGATCAACCCCAACGCCTCACGCACAAACAACGCCTTGGCCTCAGGCATCTGATCCACCATCTTCAACCCGGCATTGCGCAACCAGCGCACCGGCAATGGATCGGCCTGGAACAACCGCTCGAAACCTTCCATCGCCGCCATCAACGCGAGGTTGTGCGGCATGCGCCGGCGCTCGTAACGGCTCAGCACTTTCACATCCGCCAGCCGCTCGCCACGCTCAGCTGCCTGCAATAACACTTCGGCGAGCACGGCGGCATCGAGGAAACCAAGGTTCACGCCCTGCCCAGCCAACGGGTGAATGGTGTGTGCCGCATCCCCGATCAGTGCCAGGCCTTCTGCCACGTAGCGCTTCGCATGACGCTGACGCAGCGGCACACAAAGACGCGGATCGGCGCTGAGCACCGAACCCAAACGACCCTCAAAGGCCCGCTCCAGCTCGCGACAGAAGCTTTCGTCATCCAGCGCCATCAAACGTTCGGCTTCACTCGGCGTGGTCGACCAGACGATCGAGCACCAATCCTGCTGACCGTCCCGCTCCAGCGGCAGAAACGCCAATGGACCCTGATCGGTAAACCGCTGCCAGGCCGTCATTTGGTGCGGTTGTGAACTGCGCACGCTGGTGACGATGGCGTGGTGCAGATAGTCCCACTCGCGCGTGGCCACACCGGTCAGGCGTCGCACCGCCGAGTTGGCACCGTCCGCCGCGATCACCAATGGCGCACGCAAGGTGCGGCCATCGGCCAGGGTCAGCAGCCAGTCGTCGCCGGAGCGGCGCATCTGCTCCAGGCGCGCATTGGCCAGCAATCCCAGGTCGCAGTCGTGCAAGCGGTCGAGCAAGGCGTCCTGAACCACACGGTTCTCGACGATATGTCCGAGCACGTCGGCGTGAACACTGGTGGCCGAGAAGTGGATCTGCCCGGTGCCGCTGCCGTCCCAGACGTGCATGTCGATGTAAGGGCTGCTGCGCCGGCTGGCAATGCCATCCCAGACACCGAGGCGTTCAAGAATCCGCTGACTGGCCGCCGACAGGGCACTCACTCGCGGCTCAAACGGCGCCTGCCCGTCAAAGGGTTTGACGGTCATCGGGCTGCCGTCCAGCAGCAGGACTTCCAGCCCGCTGTCCTGCAACGCCAGCGCCAGGGCGCTGCCGACCATTCCGGCCCCGACAATCAGCAGATCTGCGCGCATTTCCATGCTTTAAGCCTGTCTCGCTTGCGGCTTGAGCCGCTCGTAAAGGGTTTTCCGGACCCGCACCACCAAGGTGCCGGTGCCGTCATGAATATCGACCTGCAATGGCGCCAGGCAGTGTGCTTCAGTCAGCCCCTCAAGCATCGGGACGCGTACCCAGGCCCATGGCCTGTCGGGCGAACCAGCGCTTGGCGGGCGGGAGCAGATCGAGGCCGAGCAGGCCAAGGTTGCGCCCCAGGGAAACCAGCGGTTGGGTGCTGCCGAACAATCGCGTGACCTGATCGGAGAACCCCACGGTCAGGTTCTGATCCAGACGCTGGCGCTCGCGGTAAGCCTGCAAGGTCGCAAAGTCGCCGGGCGCTGTCTCGCTCGCCAGCAGCGCATCTGCCAACGCCTGCGCATCACGCAGGGAAAGATTGAAACCCTGGCCGGCAATCGGGTGCAGGCTGTGGGCGGCGTTGCCGAGAATCGCCAGATGCGGGCGCACCTGTTCTTCGGCCTCGATCAACGTCAGCGGATAAAGATGCCGCGCGCCGACCTGTTTCAAGGTGCCGAGGCGATAACCGAACACACCCTGCAATTCGCTGAGAAAACTGCGCTCATCAAGGGCCGCCAACCGTTGCGCATCCATGCCCAGACGGGTCCAGACCAGGGCGCAGCGGTTTTCCGGCAGCGGCAACAACGCCATCGGGCCGTCGTCGGTGAAACGCTCGAACGCCATGCCGTTGTGCGCTTCGCTCGGGGTGATGTTGGCGATCAGCGCACTCTGGTTGTACGGGCGTTTCTTGATGCCGATCCCCAGTTGCTCGCGCAGGCCGGAACGGCCGCCATCCGCCAGCACGGCGAGATCGCATTCCACGGTGGTTTCATCATTGAGGGTCAGGCGATAGCCGTCGGTCAGCGGCTCCATGCGCGTGACTTCCGCCGGGCAACGCCAGGTGACCACGTCCTTGTCCAGGCCTTGCCACAGGCATTGGCCGAGCCAGGCATTTTCCACCACATAACCCAGCGCCGGCACGCCCTCTTCCATCGCCGACAGGCGCGCCGTGGAGAAGCGCCCGCGGTCGGACACATGGATCTGCTTGATCGGCTCGGCGCGGCGGGAGATTTCCTGCCATACGCCCAACCGTTGATAAATCTGTTTGGCGCCGTAAGACAGCGCCGAAGAACGGGCGTCATAGCTCGGCTGGTACGTGTCGCCGGGGGCAAACGGTTCGATCAGCACGATCTTCCAGCCGCGTGCCTTGGCCCCGGCTTGCAGCGCCAATGCCAGGCTGGCGCCGACCAGGCCGCCACCGATGATTGCCAGATTGGTTCGACTCATGCCGCTTTTGTCCGCGCTTCAGCCATCAAGGCCTCGATCTCGGCGACCGTTTTCGGTACGCCGCTGGTCAGGATTTCACAGCCGTTTTTGGTCACCACTACGTCGTCCTCGATACGCACACCAATGCCGCGCCATTTCTTCGCGACGTTCTGGTTGTCCGGAGCAATGTAGATGCCCGGTTCCACGGTCAGCGCCATGCCGACTTCCAGCACCCGCCATTCACCGCCGACCTTGTACTCGCCGACGTCATGCACATCCATGCCCAGCCAGTGGCCGGCGCGGTGCATGTAAAACGCTTTATAGGCTTCGCTGGCGATCAGCTCGTCGACGTCGCCTTGCAGCAGGCCCAGTTTCACCAGCCCGGCAGTGATGACTTTAACCGTGGCTTCGTGCGCCTGGTTCCAGTGTTTGTTCGGGGCGATTTCGGCGAATGCCGCTTCTTGCGAAGCCAGCACCAGCTCGTAGATCGCCTTCTGTTCCGCGGAATACTTGCCGTTGACCGGCCAGGTGCGGGTGATGTCGCTGGCGTAGCAGTCGATTTCACAGCCGGCGTCGATCAGCACCAGATCACCGTCCTTGAGCAGCGCGTCGTTCTGCTGGTAATGCAGGATGCAGCTGTTGCGCCCCGCCGCGACGATCGAGCCGTAAGCCGGCATCTTCGCCCCGCCCTTGCGGAACTCGTAATCGAGCTCGGCTTCCAGACTGAACTCATGCAACCCGGCCCGGCTGGCCTGCATCGCGCGGATATGCGCCTGGGCGGAAATCCGCGCGGCTTCGCGCATCACCTTCACTTCTGCCGCCGATTTATACAGACGCATGTCGTGAAGCAGATGATCCAGCGCAACGAATTCGTTCGGCGGCTGGGCGCCGAGGTGCGCCTTGGAGCGGATCACGTTGATCCAGTCCATCAGGTGTCGGTCGAATTCCGGGTTGCTGCCCATGGCCGAATACACCCGGTCGCGGCCTTCGATCAGGCCCGGCAGGATGTCGTCGATGTCGGTAATGGGGAAAGCGTCGTCGGCACCGAAGTCGCGGATCGCGCCTTCCTGACCGGCGCGCAGGCCGTCCCAGAGTTCTCGCTCGGCATTGCGCTCCCGGCAGAACAGCAGGTATTCGCCATGCTCACGACCGGGCATCAGCACGATGACGGCTTGCGGCTCGGGGAAACCGCTGAGGTACTGGAAGTCGCTGTCCTGGCGGTAAACGTGCTCGACATCGCGATTGCGGATGGCAACCGCGGCGGCGGGCAAAATGGCGATGCTGTTGGGTTCCATCTGCGCCATCAAGGCCTTGCGGCGACGGCTGTATTCCGATTTCGGGATATGAATCATGGGCAGATGGCTTTTCCTGGCTCGCGATTAATGCAACGACGGTTTGGCGGCAGCGGGAGCGTCCGGCTTTTTGGTTTCGGAGAACAGCAACAGCGGCGCGACACGCAGGTATTCCATCACTTCCATGTAGTCGCTTTCGCCGTCGTCGGATTCTTCCAGCGCGTCTTGCACCTGGGCGATGGCCGCCAGATCCTGCAACACTTCGGTGGCCTCGGTGCTCAGCATGCTGCTGTCACGGCAGTTCAGGCCGAAACCGCTGAGGAAGCCCTGGCACCATTGGCCCAGTGCGGCGGCTCGGTCAGCCAGCGGCTCGTCATCGGTCGGCAGCAGCAGAACGACGGTCACGTCGTCGCCGGTGAGCTCGCCCTTGACCATCTCTTGCAGGCCGATCAAGGCATTGCGAACGTTGTCTTGCGGCTCGCCTTCGAGCAGCTCGGCGGCATCAACCAGCCAACCTTCGGCATCGAAGCCGGCACCGGCGCAACTGCGGCCGAGCAGCAAGCCATGCAGTTCGGCAGGCGAGACGTTATGACCGCTGGAAGTCAGCAGTGTGGCGAAGGCTTGGTACGGAGAATTCTGAATGGGCATGGGCAGCTAGGCGCCAGACGGCGCTATGTCTAGAATGAAGGCCTTGTATCCTACATCGACTCCTCTGTAGGAGCGAGCTTGCTCGCGATGGTCGCCAACGATAACGCTGGGTACCTGATACCCCGCGGCGTTCTCGGGTTCATCGCGAGCAAGCTCGCTCCTACGGTCCGACACCCATCAGACAGTGAAGACAATGGAAGACACCGACCTGCAAGCGCTGATGGCCAGACTCGAACTGCTGATTAATCGAGTCGAGCAACTTAAGAGTCAAAATGGACTCCTATTAGCTCAGGAAAAGACCTGGCGCGAGGAACGCGCTCATCTCATTGAAAAAAACGAAATCGCGCGGCGTAAGGTCGAATCGATGATTTCGCGCCTCAAGGCCCTGGAGCAAGACTCATGAGTTCAAGCAATAGCGTTACCGTGCAGATCCTCGACAAAGAATATTCGATCATCTGCCCCCAGGAAGAGCGCAGCAATCTGGTGAGCGCTGCCCGTTACCTGGACGGCAAGATGCGTGAAATCCGCAGCAGCGGCAAAGTCATTGGCGCCGATCGCATCGCGGTGATGGCTGCGCTGAACATCACGCACGACCTTCTGCATAAAGAAGAACGCCCGGATGTGCAGGCCAGCGGTTCGACCCGCGAGCAGGTTCGCGACCTGCTGGATCGCGTCGATCTGGTGCTCGCCACCGATCCGGACGTCACCAAGGGCTGATTCGCCGAACCGCTTGGGTTATACTCGCAACACTCCCTGGGGTGCTTGCCAGTTGACCACGTCCCTGAGCCGATTCGCACTACCCTGGAGGCTGCACGTTGGGCTGGTGTGCATGTCCGCTAGACGGAAAGCCTTAAAGCCTACTGCATCTTCCACCTTGAACTTTCGGGTTCAAGGGCTAAGTCAGCAGCGGTTCATCCGGGGAGCCTGATTCCAGTCCGATGCCGGTTTAGATACCGGCATCGGCTTTTTTACGGGTACGCTTTGTGTACCCGACCCTTCTGAAGCCCGAATCCATGACCGAACCTGCGCTGCTGCCCCGCCCGCAACTTCGACGCATGCTGCGCAAGGCCCGCCGCGCACTGACACCCAGTCAGCAACGCCAGGCCGCTCGCGGGCTGTACAAGCAACTGGCCCAGCAGCCGTTGTTCCGCCGTGCCAAACATATCTCCCTGTACCTGCCCACCGACGGTGAAATCGACCCGCGTCTGTTGCTGCGTGCCGCGCAACGTCGAGGCAAGGCGACTTATTTGCCGGTGCTCAGCGCCTGGCCGCGAACCAAAATGGTGTTCCAGCGGATTCGTCCTGGCGAAAAACTCAAGCCCAACCGTTTTCGTATTCTCGAACCCCGGCACAACCTCGCCCGGCAACGCAAAGTCTGGGCGCTCGACCTGGTGCTGTTGCCGTTGGTGGGCTTCGACGACGTCGGCGGCCGACTCGGCATGGGCGGTGGTTTCTACGACCGCAGCCTGGCGTACCTGGCGCGACGGAAAAACTGGCGCAAGCCGACGCTGTTGGGGCTGGCCCATGAATGTCAGAAGGTCGAACGATTGGCTCAAGCGAGCTGGGATGTGCCGCTGCAAGGAACGGTGACGGACAAGGCCTGGTATTACGCAGGCTAGACGCCACTGGAATCAGCGGCGTCGAAAAGCAGGTTCAGCGCTTGAAGGCTGACGGCTGTTGTTGCTGCGCGATTTCAACCGGCGCATCGGTCTTGTTGTTCCACAGGCTTTGGGCATAGCCAGTGGTCACGACGCCAAGGCCGAACAAAATAACCAATATCCATAGTAAATCCGGTTTGCGTTTCATCGATTGCCCCCCAAAGGCACATCAACACGATGACAGCAGCGGTTTCCGTTGTAGGTGTAGGCCGTGCAGCAGCGTCAAGCTTAGAAGGCCGGCATTTTGCGACAACGTGAACCGACACGCAAACGCTGGCGTCAACCGACTGTCGGTTTGTCATAAAATTGCCGGACAACTTGCCCACCTGATTCGCAAGGAGCAAAAACCATGGCCTATTGGCTGATGAAATCCGAGCCCGACGAACTCTCGATCAAAGGTCTGGAGAAGCTTGGCAAAGCGCGCTGGGACGGGGTTCGCAACTACCAGGCGCGGAATTTTCTAAGGGCTATGGCCGTCGGCGACGAGTTCTTCTTCTATCACTCCAGCTGCCCTGAACCCGGGATTGCCGGGATCGGAAAGATTATCGAAGCGGCCTATCCGGACCCGACCGCGCTGGAGCCGGAGAGTCATTATTACGATCCGAAGGCCACCGCCGAGAAAAACGCCTGGAGCGCGATTGATGTCGCGCATGTCGAGACGTTTTCCAGGGTGTTGAAGCTGGATTATTTGAAGCAGCAGACAGCGCTGGCAGAGATGCCGCTGGTGCAGAAAGGCTCGCGGCTGTCGGTGATGCCGGTAACGGCGGAGCAATGGGCGGCGGTAATTGCTTTAAGACCTTGATTGATTTATTGCCTGAAAGAATGCCTTCGCGAGCAAGCCCGTTCCCACATTAGACTGCGATCAAATGTGGGAGCGGGCTTGCTCGCGAAGAGGCCGGCCCGAACAACAAATTTCTTATTGGATGATCAGGTTGTTGAACAACAAATCCTCAACCACCGGCTTGCCCGTTTCGTCATTCATGATCTGCTGGGTCTGCTTCAACGCTTCCTGACGCAGCTTTTCCTTGGCCTCGACGTTGTTCATCGCCTCGGTCGTCTGCTGGGCAAACAGCGCCACCAACTGATTGCGAATCAGCGGCTCGTTGGCTTTCACCAGTTTGGTCGCCTCGTCGCCGGTCACCCGCAACGCCACATCAGCCTTGTAAACCTTGAGCTTCGGCGTGCCGTCCAGCCCATAGTTACCCACGAACGGTGGGCTCAAGGTGATGTAGTTAACCTTCGGGGCTGCACCTTCTTTGGCTTCTTCAGCCACTGCTGCCACAGGCAGAGACAGGGCCAGCAACAACATGATCCACGCTTTCACAATTCGCTCCTTATCCGGTTTGCGGCCTAGCATAACGACCCGCCGCGCAAGCACAAGCTTATGGCTGACTATCAGGGCGGGGCATGCTCGTTGACCCGTCGACTCACACACCTACACTTATCGGCCATCACTCCCAAAGGAATAGCCCTGATGAAAGCCGTGCTGTGCAAAGCCTTCGGCCCTGCCGAATCGCTGGTGCTGGAAGACGTCGCCAGCCCTGTCGCGAAGAAGAATGAAATCCTGCTGGACGTGCACGCCGCCGGGGTGAATTTCCCGGACACGCTGATCATCGAGGGCAAATACCAGTTCAAGCCACCCTTCCCGTTTTCCCCGGGTGGCGAAGCGGCCGGCGTGGTCAGTGCCGTGGGCGAGAAAGTCAGCCACCTGAAAGTCGGCGACCGGGTCATGGCCCTGACCGGCTGGGGCAGTTTCGCCGAACAGGTCGCCGTTCCGGGTTACAACGTGCTGCCGATCCCGCCGTCCATGGACTTCAACACCGCCGCTGCTTTCAGCATGACTTACGGCACCTCGATGCACGCGCTCAAGCAACGCGGCAACCTGCAACCGGGTGAAACCCTGCTGGTGCTGGGCGCATCCGGCGGTGTCGGCCTGGCCGCCGTGGAAATCGGCAAAGCCATGGGCGCCCGCGTGATCGCCGCCGCCAGCAGCGCCGATAAACTGGCCGTGGCCAAGGCTGCCGGCGCCGATGAACTGATCAACTACAGCGAAACCAACCTCAAGGACGAAATCAAACGCCTGACCGACGGCCAGGGCGCCGACGTGATCTACGACCCGGTCGGTGGCGACCTGTTCGACCAGGCCATCCGCGCCATTGCCTGGAACGGCCGGTTACTGGTGGTCGGCTTCGCCAGCGGACGTATTCCGGAATTTCCGGTCAACCTTGCACTGCTCAAGGGCGCCGCAGTGGTCGGAGTGTTCTGGGGTTCGTTTGCTCAACGCCAGCCGCAGGACAATGCGGCGAACTTCCAGCAGCTGTTTGGCTGGTTCGCCGAGGGCAAGTTGAAGCCGCTGGTGTCGCAGGTGTATCCGCTGAGCAACGCGGCGCAGGCAATCAATGATCTTGGCCAGCGCAAGGCGGTCGGGAAAGTCGTGGTTCAGGTTCGCTGAGCCGTCGCTGATACAAAAAAGGCCAGAACAACTGATGAGGTTGTTCTGGCCTTTTTCGATATGTGACTGGAAAACAGACAGCGCTCCTGGTTTTCAGTTAAAGCAACTCTTGAATTTCCTTCGGTAGAAAACGCACGTACCGGGTTGCCTGATGCGTATTACAACGCTGCACAATGGAAGGCACGCTTTTGTTGAGCTTGGCGATGAGCGCCAGACGTTCCGCCTCCGGTAACTGCGTAGGCGAAAGGGAGTGCGTCAGATAGCTGCGGGTCCAGTTGAACACCGGCATGTCCACCCACGAGAAATCTGCGAGCTGCAGCGCTCCTTTGGCGACATCACCACAACTCAACTGCTTCAACTCCTCGTTGGCGTGAATCGGCAGATTGTCGTCCAGTCTGAAAACCATTGGCGCGACCACCTGGATTTCTGCAGGCCGCTCAGGGGAAATTTCCCAGGGTTTGTATCGCCATTGGCTCACCGCCATTCGGGAGGCTTCGACAAAGTCGGGATCCGCATCTTTTGAAGCCACCACATGACTGACCGACCCGTCGGCATGGGCGGTGAAATTGACACGCACCATACCCGTAATACCGGCCCGATAAAGTGCCACCGGGTAAACCGGCTTGGGATTGTTCTCCGGAATCAGAAACACCTCGCCAGCCCTGACTTCGATGGACGAAACCAGCAAAACCGCCAACACAAACCACCGCATACACCCCACTCCTTCGCGACTGAAAAGCCAGACCTGGCAACAGCACAAAGGTTAAAGCCCGATCACTTTTTACATAACGCCGCGACTTCCCATTCAAACGAAGGACATTTCCCAAAGCCCCGCCCTACTTCGGACAGAACCGCGTCATCAAGGATCGTCAGGTAACAATTCCCACAGCGTCCTTCATTTATACCTGAGCGACATGTTCGTAAAAGAACATGCGATCTCCAACATTTCCGCTGTTTGGTCGATGCGAACCGGTGCTATTTTCGGTAATGAAACTGTAACATTCGCATCCGCAGTCAAAACAAGAAATCTGGAGCTCTTGAATGTTTGCTTTCTTTCGTCCTGCCGCACATCAGGCTCCATTGCCTGAAGAAAAAATAGACAGCGCCTACCGACGCCATCGCTGGCAAATCTTCGCCGGCATATTCATCGGTTACGCGGGTTACTACCTGCTGCGCAAAAACTTCTCGCTGGCCATGCCCTATCTGATCGAAGAGGGTTATACCCGCGGTGAGCTGGGCCTGGCGTTGTCGGCCATTGCTATCGCTTACGGCTTGTCCAAGTTCCTGATGGGCATTGTCTCCGACCGTTCCAATCCGCGCTTCTTCCTGCCATTCGGCTTGCTGGTGTCGGCCGGCGTGATGTTCATTTTCGGCTTCGCGCCCTGGGCCACGTCCAGCGTGACCATCATGTTCATCCTGCTGTTTATCAATGGCTGGGCTCAGGGCATGGGTTGGCCGCCGAGCGGACGGACCATGGTGCACTGGTGGTCGCAGAAGGAACGCGGTGGCGTGGTGTCGTTGTGGAACGTGGCGCATAACGTGGGCGGTGGCCTGATCGGCCCGCTGTTCCTGCTGGGTATGGGCCTGTTCAATGACTGGCACGCAGCGTTCTATGTGCCGGCTGCAGTGGCCATGGGCGTCGCGGTGTTTGCTTTCGCCACCATGCGTGACACCCCGCAATCGGTCGGCCTGCCGCCGATCGAGAAGTACAAGAACGACTACCCGGAAGGCTACGACGCCAGTCACGAAGAAGAATTCAGCGCCAAGGAAATCTTCGTCAAATACGTGCTGCGCAACAAAATGCTCTGGTACATCGCCATGGCTAACGTCTTTGTCTACCTGCTGCGCTACGGCGTGCTGGACTGGGCACCGACCTACCTCAAGGAAGCCAAGGGCTTCAGCGTGGACAAAACCTCGTGGGCCTATTTCCTCTACGAGTGGGCAGGTATTCCCGGGACACTGTTGTGCGGCTGGATGTCGGACAAGATTTTCCGTGGCAACCGTGGCCTGACCGGCATGGTGTTCATGGCGCTGGTCACCGTGGCGACGCTGGTCTATTGGCTCAACCCGGCCGGCAACCCGACGGTCGACATGATCGCGCTGATCTCGATTGGCTTCCTGATCTACGGTCCGGTGATGCTGATCGGCTTGCAAGCGCTGGAACTGGCACCGAAGAAAGCCGCCGGTACGGCTGCGGGCTTCACCGGCCTGTTCGGATACCTGGGTGGTTCGGTCGCGGCCAGTGCAGCCATGGGCTACACCGTGGACCATTTCGGCTGGGACGGCGGTTTCATCTTGCTGATCGGTGCGTGCCTGCTGGCGATGGCGTTCCTTGCGCCAACCTTGTGGCACAAGCAAGTCGCCAGTCAGACCCGCGAAGCCATCGCCTGATCGGCTTTTGATTTGCAGCGCTTGAGCCGCGCCTCCAGATTCCGGTCTGGCATGGCGTGGCTACGCAGGGCGTTGGCGGTCTGCTCGACATAATCGCGAGTGGTGCCGTAACGCCCGCAAGCGTTTTCGAACACATGGCTCAGCACATGATCCGGCAAGTTGCCGGCATAGCTGGGCAGGTGTCGCTCCAACACGAATCCCAACGCCTGAACCTGGCTTCCGTCTTCGAGACGGCAGTTGAGCCAATGTGGGCGATAAGACGGAAATGGCATTTCGCGCTGCCACAAGGCATACAGCGAAGCTTCGAGTTGTTCTTCGGGCAAACGGTAAGCGAAGCCGCTGCAAGAACCGCCGCGATCCAGGCCAAACACCAGCCCCGGTACTTCCGGCGTGCCGCGATGTTCGTGGGACCACAGATACAAACCGCGATGATAGCCGTGCACCCGGCCGCGAACGCGTTCAACCGCCGCGCACTCAGGGCGCCAGATCAGCGAGCCATAAGCGAATAGCCAGACCGGCCCACCCTTGTGACGCGCCATGGTCGACTGCATCGAACTGAGCAATTGCTCGTGCGTAAGCTGCGGCCCCAGATCGAGCCGCGGAGGGTAAGGCAGATTCAAAAAAGCAGATTCAATGGCGCTCATGGCGAATAGCGTTCAGCTCCCCGCGGGTAATCAATTACTTAATAGAACGCACCGCTGTAACAATAAGGCACATATGTTTTAAGGCAATTTAAGTGCCATGGCACAGTTTTAGATAATTGCCTGAATGACATATAACCTACCGGTATTTATATTATTTTATAAATACCGATCGGCTATATATGGAGTTATAACGATTGAGCGCGTGATTCCAGATCGAGGCTCAAGAGCGCGGCGCGTACGCAAACACATCCGCGCGCATCTGATGAGCATCCATACCGGCTTCGACCAAGGCATCCAGCGTGCCGTAGACCATCGCCGGAGAACCGCTGGCGTAGACATGCAGCGCTTTCAGATCCGGGAAATCTTCACACACCGCCTCATGCAGCATCCCGCAGCGTCCCTGCCAGTTACATTGATCACTGACGACTTTATGCAGGAACAGATTGGGCAGTTTCAGCCATTCATCCCAATGTTCGATCTCATAAAAGTCTTCAGGACGGCGCACGCCCCAATACAGATGCACCGGATGTTTGAAGCCCGAGGCCCGGCAATGTTCGATCAGGCTGTGGATCTGGCCCATACCGGTGCCCGCAGCGATCAACACCAACGGCCCGTCCGGCAATTCCGCCAGGTGGGTATCACCGAACGGCATCTCGATCCGCACCATGGAATTGCGCTGAAGTTGCTCAATCAGGCCCAACGCACTGCTTTCGCGCGCCAGCACGTGGATTTCCAGATCGCGGCCGCTGTGGGGCGCCGAGGCCAGGGAGAAGGCGGATTTCTCGCCGTTTTCCCGCTCGATCAGCAAATACTGACCGGCGTGATAACGCGGCGGCTTGCCCGCCGGTGCTCGCAGACGCACGCGCCAGGTATCGCCGCCGACGTCCCTGCACTCAATGACCTGACATGACAAGCTGCGCACCGGCAATTCTCCCAGCGCGAGCACGCCATCCCACAGCACGATGCAGTCTTCCAGCGGCTCTGCTATGCAAGTGTAGAACTCGCCGTGGTCGCGCACATTGCCGGCCTGCTCGACCCGTCCTTCCACCAGCAGCGCGGCGCACACGTGGCAATTGCCGTTGCGGCAGCTTTGCGGGCATTCATAACCCAGACGCCGTGCGCCATCGAGAATCCGCTCGCCGGGCAGAATCTCAAGCACTGCTCCGGAGGGCTGCAAGGTTACACGCATCAATCTATTCCTAACTGGTTCCAGATGGCATCGATCCGCTGGGTTACGGCATCATCCTTGACGATCACCCGGCCCCACTCGCGGGTGGTTTCGCCCGGCCATTTATGCGTGGCATCGAGCCCCATTTTCGAACCCAGGCCGGAGACCGGTGAAGCGAAGTCGAGGTAGTCGATCGGCGTGTTGTCGATCATCACCGTGTCGCGCTTGGGGTCCATGCGCGTGGTGATGGCCCAGATCACGTCGTTCCAGTCACGTGCGTTGATATCGTCGTCCGTGACAATAACGAACTTGGTGTACATGAACTGTCGCAAAAACGACCAGACACCGAGCATTACCCGCTTGGCATGGCCGGGATACGACTTCTTCATGGTCACGATGGCCATGCGGTACGAGCAACCCTCGGGAGGCAGGTAGAAGTCGGTGATCTCCGGGAACTGCTTCTGCAGGATCGGCACGAACACTTCGTTCAGCGCCACGCCGAGGATCGCCGGCTCATCCGGCGGACGGCCGGTGTAGGTGCTGTGGTAGATCGGCTTGATCCGATGGGTAATGCGCTCGACGGTAAACACCGGGAAGCTGTCGACTTCGTTGTAGTAACCGGTGTGGTCGCCGTACGGACCTTCGTCCGCCATTTCGCCCGGGTGGATCACGCCTTCGAGGATGATTTCGGCGGTGGCCGGCACCTGCAGGTCGTTGCCGCGGCACTTCACCAGTTCGGTGCGGTTACCGCGCAGCAGGCCGGCGAACGCGTATTCGGAAAGGCTGTCCGGCACCGGCGTCACGGCGCCAAGAATGGTCGCCGGGTCGGCACCGAGCGCCACGGACACCGGGAACGGCTGGCCCGGATGCTTCTCGCACCACTCGCGATAATCCAGCGCGCCGCCACGGTGGCTCAGCCAACGCATGATGACCTTGTTGCGACCGATCACTTGCTGACGGTAGATGCCGAGGTTCTGGCGGTCCTTGTTCGGACCTTTGGTAACGGTCAGGCCCCAGGTGATCAGCGGGGCAACGTCGCCCGGCCAGCAGGTCTGCACCGGCAGCATCGCGAGGTCGACGTCGTCGCCCTCGATGACCACTTCCTGGCAGACCGCGTCTTTGACGACCTTGGGCGCCATGGCGATGATCTTGCGGAAGATCGGCAGCTTCGACCAGGCGTCCTTCAACCCTTTCGGTGGCTCGGGTTCCTTGAGGAACGCCAGCAGCTTGCCGATCTCGCGCAATTCGCTGACCGCTTCGGCGCCCATGCCCATGGCCACCCGCTCCGGGGTGCCGAACAGGTTGCCCAGAACCGGGATGTCGTAGCCGGTGGGGTTCTCGAACAATAACGCCGGGCCTTTGGCCCGTAGCGTGCGGTCGCAGACTTCCGTCATCTCCAGCACTGGAGAGACGGGAATCTGGATGCGTTTCAACTCTCCGCGCTGCTCAAGTTGCTGCACGAAATCCCGAAGGTCCTTGAATTTCATTGAAGATGCCACCCCGAAAATAGGCGTACATCCTACCTGCTCTGACGGCCAAACAGCAGTCCGTCAGTGCGCAGCAGCGATCAATTGTGATTTGCGCCCAGCAACACCGGAGCAAACAACGGACTCAGCCGGGCACTGCCGGTGTCCGATAGATGATCCTCGTCCTTGTACTGCGAATGGCCATTGACCTCGATGCTGCAGACCCGGTCCGCACACATCAGCGGCGCAGGATCGATGACATGCACGCCGGGGTCGGCGGCGCTCATCGAGTCAAACAGGCTGCTGAGAAAATGCTGGCGAGCCAGGTGCTCTTCGAGCGGACGCCCCAGACCCTCGGCCGAACGCCCGACCCGGGCGAGGCTGGTCAATCGGCTGATGGTGCCCTTGCGCTGCAGCGGTACTTCCTTGAACAGCCAGACTTGCGCGCCCGCCTCCCTGATCGCCGCCACCCGTGCCTTGAGCGCTGCTGACATGCGCGCCTCGGCCTGGGCGGTGTTGTCGTGCGGGTTGAGCAAGACCTTTTTGTCGCCGTCCTCGCGCCCGTAAACGTAAAGACTCCAGTTGGATGCCAGCACCACATCCTTGATCTGCAGGCGGCGCACCTGCTCCATGGTTTGTTCGTTGAAGTCCTTGCAGCGCTGGCGCGGGTCGTCACTGAGGATCGGCGGACAGGCGCTCATGCTGTAAAGCCACACCGGGCGCCCCTCACGCTTGGCACCATTTTCGATCGCGGGCATCAGGGCCGCGGCGTGGCTGTCGCCCCAAATCATTCGGGTCGCCGGGACCTCCTGGTTGCCACCGAGCAGACAGGCCTTGTCGAACTTCTTGTTCTTGGTCACCAGCATGCATTTCATCTGCCCGGCGCGCCATTCCCTAGCCTGCGCGTATTCCAGCGCTTTGCCGGTCAGGCGTTGCGGGAAACCGTCCTGCGAACGTACGACGGTACCCGTCACCGCGAGGACCGCCATCGCCATCAAGCCGCCAACCAGCACGGGCTTGCGACCGGCCAGCAGGCGTTTTTCACGGAACGGCAGCTCGACGAAGCGCCAGCTCAACCACGCCAGGCCCAGCGCCAACAATATCCAGCCAGCCGCTTCCCAGGGCTGAATGCCGTCGATCGAAATGGCATTGGCATAGACGTAGACCGGCCAATGCCACAGATAGAAGGAATAGGAGAGCAAGCCGATCCAGACGAACCCGCGAGCACTCAACAGCTGGCCGGCCCAGGTCGAACCCTGCCCGCCCGACCAGATCAGCGCAGTGGCACCGAGCACCGGCAGCAAAGCCGCCCAACCCGGGAACACCGTGGTTCGGTCAAAGGTGAAAACCGCCACCAGCACAGCCACCAATCCGGCCGCACCAACAGACTGAGCGAGCCAAGGCCGAGCCGCGTGTTTGCGCGCTGGCAAGACCGCCAGCATGGCGCCGCACAACAACTCCCAGGCCCGTGTCGGCAGCGAGAAGAACGCCAAGTCGGGTTTGCGATCGATGTAAGCGATGTTCAGCCCGAAAGACACCAGCAGCACGGCAAACAGCATCCAGCGCCAATGGCGAACATGGCGCATCAACAACACCATCAACAGCGGAAAGAAGATGTAGTACTGCTCTTCAACGGCCAGGGACCAGGTATGAAGTAACGGTTTCAAGTCCGACGCCGGCTGAAAATAGCCGTCTTCATGCATGAACAGAATGTTTGAAATGAACAGCGACTGATAACGAACCGTCCTTCCCAACTCGGAGAAGTCCTTGGCCGTCAGCAGCAACCAGCCCAGTGCCAACGTGACCAACAGCACCACGCTCAGCGCCGGAATGATGCGTCGTGCACGGCGCGCCCAGAAATCGACGAAGCTGAAACGCTGCGCACTGATGTCGCGAAACAGGATGCTGGTAATCAGGAATCCGGAAATGACAAAGAAAACATCGACACCGACGAAACCACCGCTGAACGTGTTGAAACCAAAATGAAAGAGTACGACCGGAATAACGGCCAGAGCCCGCAATCCGTCAATGTCACGGCGACTGCCAAATGTATGCATAACGTCCCTTGTCGTATCCGATACAAAAACGATCCGAAAGGGACATCGTGGCGCCATGAAAGTTATCAATCAAGACACAAATCTCATGCACAAAAAAAAGCGCCCGGTTAGGGGCGCCTTTTTTGCAGCGGACTGCGTGTTACTTGCGTTTCATCGACAGGAAGAACTCGTCGTTGGTCTTGGTCGTTTTCAGCTTGTCGACCAGGAACTCGATGGCGGCGATTTCGTCCATCGGGTGCAGCAGCTTGCGCAGGATCCACATGCGCTGCAACTCGTCGTCGGCCGTCAGCAACTCTTCGCGGCGGGTGCCGGAACGGTTGATGTTGATGGCCGGGAAGACGCGTTTTTCAGCGATACGACGATCCAGCGGCAGTTCCATGTTGCCCGTGCCTTTGAATTCTTCGTAGATCACTTCGTCCATCTTCGAGCCGGTTTCAACCAGCGCGGTGGCGATGATGGTCAGCGAACCGCCTTCTTCGATGTTCCGCGCGGCGCCGAAGAAACGTTTCGGTTTCTCCAGGGCGTGGGCATCGACACCACCGGTGAGCACTTTGCCGGAGCTCGGGATCACGGTGTTGTAGGCGCGAGCCAGACGGGTGATGGAGTCGAGCAGGATCACCACGTCTTTCTTGTGTTCGACCAGGCGCTTGGCCTTCTCGATCACCATTTCGGCAACCTGCACGTGGCGGGTCGGCGGCTCGTCGAACGTCGAGGCAACCACTTCGCCGCGCACGGTGCGCTGCATTTCGGTCACTTCTTCCGGGCGCTCGTCGATCAGCAATACGATCAGGTGAACTTCAGGATTGTTACGTGCGATGTTCGCTGCAATGTTCTGCAGCATGATCGTTTTACCGGCTTTCGGCGGTGCAACGATCAGACCGCGCTGGCCTTTGCCGATCGGGGCGCACAGGTCGATGACACGACCGGTCAAGTCTTCGGTGGAACCGTTGCCGGCTTCCATCTTCATGCGCACCGTCGGGAACAGCGGGGTCAGGTTCTCGAAGAGAATCTTGTTTTTCGCGTTCTCGGGACGATCGTAGTTGATCGTGTCGACCTTGAGCAGCGCGAAATAACGCTCGCCTTCCTTCGGAGGGCGGATCTTGCCAACGATGGTGTCACCGGTGCGCAAGTTGAAACGGCGGATCTGGCTCGGCGAGACGTAGATATCGTCCGGGCCGGCGAGATAGGAAGCGTCAGCGGAGCGCAGGAAGCCGAAGCCGTCCTGGAGAATCTCCAGCACGCCATCACCGGAGATTTCCTCGCCGCTTTTCGCGTGCTTCTTGAGCAGGGAGAAAATCACGTCCTGCTTGCGCGAACGGGCCATATTTTCTATGCCCATCTGTTCGGCCAATTCGAGCAGTTCGGTAATCGGCTTTTGCTTGAGTTCAGTCAGATTCATATAGGAATGACGTAATCATTTATGGAGGGGGGGAAATTAAGCTTTTGGCTTAATGAGGCCGCGCCGCAGAGAAGGCGACAGGATCGCGTACTTATTCGAAAAGGAGTGCGTCGGCGACGGCTAGCAGGGGGCAATGGAGAAACCAGTGCGGGGCCGAATGTACCACCTGAGTTTCGGAGCGTCTAGCCCTCAATAACGAAAAAGCCCCGCAATATGCGGGGCCTTTTTTCGGACACTTTACAGCGACGCTTAGATGTTGGCGTCGAGGAAAGCAGCCAGTTGCGACTTCGACAGTGCGCCGACCTTGGTCGCTTCAACGTTGCCGTTCTTGAACAGCATCAGGGTCGGGATACCACGCACGCCATGCTTGGCCGGGGTTTCCTGGTTTTCGTCGATGTTCAGTTTGGCAACGGTCAGCTTGCCTTTGTAGGTTTCAGCAATCTCGTCCAGAACAGGAGCGATCATTTTGCAAGGGCCGCACCATTCAGCCCAGTAGTCGACCAGTACAGCGCCTTCGGCCTTGAGTACGTCGGCCTCGAAGCTAGCGTCGCTAACGTGTTTGATAAGATCGCTGCTCATGGAAGTCTCCAGGTTGTAAGCAAAAAAACGTGGCCCATCATAGCCGCCCTTCCCTCGTTCAGGAAGGTGCAGATGATTGAGTCTCGCTATGGTGGTGCATGAGTTTGGGTATAGCTCAAGTCAGGACGTGGCGGGAGCGACGAAGGCAATCCCGGTGCGCAGGGCGGCGTTGCGCACATGCTCGTGCATGGCCTTCTGCGCCGCCGCAGACGAGCGCCGAGCCAGCGCGCGGAGGATTTTGCGGTGCTCCTGCCAGGTTTCCATGGCCCGCTCTACCCGGATGAACGGTAGCTTCTGGCTCTCCAGAAAGAGGTCGGCACTGGCGCTCAAGATGCTCAGCATCGCCTGATTGCCGCTGGCCCGCAGGATGCATCGGTGAAATTCGAAGTCCAGCCGCGCCGCCGCCTCGAAATCACCCGCCTTCAATTCATTGCGCATCGCGGCGACGTTGTCCTCCAAGGCATCGAGCTCATCGGTGCTCAACGTCACGGTAGCCAGCCCGGCGGCAAAACCTTCAAGGGCGTAGCGCAACTGGAAGATATCCAGCGGCGACGCCTGGGTTGCGAATGGCCAGCCCGGCGCGGCATCGGATCGAGGCAGGTCCACGGGGGCCTGCACGAATACGCCCTTGCCCGGCTGAATGCTGATCACACCCAACGCACTCAATGACGACAACGCCTCCCGCAACGACGCGCGACTGACCCCCAGTTGAACCGCCAGATCCCGTTGCGAAGGCAAGGCATCCCCCGGCCCGAAGCCTTGCTCGTTGATCAATTGACGGATGGCTTGCAGCGCCACTTCCGGTACCGCTCGGGAGATCGAATTCATGGTTTTTCAGACGAACCAGGCGAATGAGCGGCTAGTTTTAAAGCTATTCGCGGCGCCCGGCAAGTCGTGCCCCACCAGGGTTCGGCGATGACCCAAGATGCGCTATCAAAGTGCGAAACGCCGCCCGACTGTTCAGACCAGTAAGACCGAGCAACGCCAGTAAAACCGTGGCTTCGGACCGTTAAACCCTGATGTTGGCATGCCCCGTGCTCTGTCGATCCGCAGAAATCATTCCTCGCCGATCCGGAGTTTTGCCATGACCCTGCGTTACAGCGCCCTCCTCGCTTCCCTGTTTGCCAGCCTGCTGCTGAGTCAGGCTCCCGCCCACGCCGACGGCCTGGAAGACGTGGTCAAACGCGGCACCCTCAAGGTGGCCGTGCCTCAGGACTTCCCGCCGTTCGGCTCGGTCGGCCCGGACATGAAACCCCGCGGCCTCGATATCGACACCGCGAAACTGCTGGCCGACCAGCTCAAGGTCAAACTTGAACTGACGCCGGTCAACAGCACCAACCGCATCCCTTTCCTCACCACCGGCAAAGTGGATCTGGTGATTTCCAGCCTCGGCAAGAACCCCGAACGCGAGAAAGTCATCGACTTCTCCAGCGCCTACGCGCCGTTCTACCTGGCAGTGTTCGGTCCGCCTGATGCCGATATCAAAGGCCTGGACGACCTCAAGGGCAAAACCATCAGCGTCACCCGTGGCGCCATTGAAGACATCGAGCTGACCAAGGTTGCCCCCGAAGGCGTGACCATCAAGCGTTTCGAGGACAACAACTCGACCATCGCCGCTTACCTCGCAGGGCAAGTCGACCTGATCGCCAGCGGCAACGTAGTGATGGTGGCGATCAGCGAGAAAAACCCGAAACGCGTGCCGGCATTGAAAGTGAAGCTCAAGGACTCACCGGTCTACGTTGGCGTAAACAAGAACGAGCCGGCCTTGCTGGGCAAGGTCAACCAGATCCTCGCCACCGCCAAGACCGACGGCGCGCTGGAAAAGAATTCACAGACCTGGCTCAAAGAGCCGCTGCCGGCCGATCTCTGATCGTCGCCCGGGAGACTTGATATGGCTTATCAGTTCGACTTCATACCGGTGGTGCAAAACACCGACCTGCTGTTGCGCGGTGCGCTGTTCACCCTTGAGCTGACGGCCATCGGCGCGGTACTCGGCGTGGGCCTGGGTATCGTCGGGGCGCTGGTGCGGGCGTGGAACATCCGCCCGTTCTCGGCGATTTTCGGTGTCTACGTCGAGTTGATCCGCAACACACCGTTTCTGGTGCAGCTGTTTTTCATCTTCTTCGGTTTGCCATCGCTGGGTGTGCAGATTTCCGAATGGCAGGCCGCGGTGCTGGCGATGGTGATCAACCTCGGGGCTTATTCCACGGAAATCATTCGCGCCGGCATTCAAGCGATTCCTCGCGGCCAACTGGAAGCCGCGGCTGCGTTGGCGATGACCCGGTTCGAAGCCTTCCGTCACGTAATCCTGCTGCCGGCGCTGGGCAAAGTGTGGCCGGCGCTGAGCAGCCAGATCATCATCGTCATGCTCGGCTCGGCGGTCTGTTCGCAGATCGCCACCGAAGAGCTGAGTTTTGCCGCCAACTTCATTCAGTCGCGCAACTTCCGCGCCTTTGAAACCTACGCCCTGACCACGTTGCTCTATCTGTGCATGGCGCTGCTGATCCGGCAGCTGCTGAACTGGATCGGTCGCCGATTCATTGCAAGGAGCAGCCAATGAGCGATTTCACCTTCTGGGACGTCGTGCGCAACCTGCTCACAGGCCTGCAATGGACGCTGGCGCTGTCGCTGGTGGCGTTTATCGGCGGCGGGTTGATCGGCTTGCTGATCATGGTCATGCGCATTTCGAAAAAATCCCTGCCGCGCAGTTTCGCCCGCACCTACATCGAGCTGTTCCAGGGCACGCCACTGCTGATGCAGCTGTTTCTGGTGTTCTTCGGCGTGGCGCTGGCCGGCGTGGAGATTTCGCCGTGGATGGCGGCGGCGATTGCCTTGACGCTGTTCACCAGCGCTTACCTGGCGGAGATCTGGCGCGGTTGCGTCGAGTCGATCCCCCACGGCCAGTGGGAGGCCTCGTCGAGCCTGGCACTCAACCCGCTGGAGCAACTGCGCTACGTGATCCTGCCGCAAGCGCTGCGTATTGCGGTGGCACCGACCGTGGGGTTCTCGGTGCAAGTGGTCAAAGGCACCGCCGTCACCTCGATCATAGGCTTCACCGAACTGACCAAGACCGGCGGCATGCTCGCCAACGCGACCTTCGAACCGTTCATGGTCTACGGCCTCGTGGCCCTCGGTTACTTCCTGCTCTGCTACCCCTTGTCCCTCAGTGCGCGCTATCTGGAAAGGAGACTGCATGCCTCTGCTTAGAATTTCCGCCCTGCATAAATATTACGGCGACCACCATGTGCTCAAAGGCATCGACCTGAGCGTCGAGGAAGGCCAGGTGGTGGCGATCATCGGCCGCAGCGGCTCGGGCAAATCGACGTTGTTGCGCACGCTGAACGGTCTGGAGTCGATCAACGACGGGGTGATCGAGGTCGATGGCGAATACCTCGACGCCGCCCGTGCCGATTTGCGCAGCCTGCGGCAGAAGGTCGGGATGGTGTTCCAGCAGTTCAACCTGTTCCCGCACCTGACCGTGGGCGAAAACGTGATGCTCGCGCCGCAGGTGGTGCAGAAAGTGCCCAAGGCCAGAGCGGCGGAGCTGGCGCGGGAGATGCTGGAACGGGTCGGGCTGGGGGAGAAGTTTGATGCTTTCCCGGATCGATTGTCCGGCGGGCAGCAACAGCGGGTAGCGATTGCCCGGGCGCTGGCGATGTCACCCAAGGTGTTGCTGTGCGACGAGATCACCTCGGCGCTGGACCCGGAGTTGGTCAATGAAGTGCTGAGCGTGGTTCGGCAACTGGCCAAAGAGGGTATGACACTGATCATGGTGACCCATGAGATGCGTTTTGCCCGGGAGGTAGGGGATAAGTTGGTGTTCATGCATCTGGGCAAGGTGCATGAGGTGGGGGATCCGAAGGTTTTGTTCGCAAATCCCCAGACGGCGGAGTTGGCGAACTTCATCGGTACGGTGGAAGCGACAGCCTGAAGGTTCTTGAGGGCCTGTGATGGCCTCATCGCGGGCAAGCCCGCTCCCACAGGGTTCTATGTTGAAACAGGATGGTGCGTTCGACGCAAAACCTGTGGGAGCGGGCTTGCCCGCGATTGACCGCGCAGCGGTCACTGGCATTACTGCGCAGGATCAAGGGTTTGAACACTGCGCGTTGGCGTCAGCGTTTGATCGTGGCACGATGTCAGGGTTATCGACCGAGACCCCCTGACCATGCCGCAATCCCAAGCCAAGAATCTGTCCCTGATCGCCGCAATCGACCTGGGCTCCAACAGCTTTCACATGGTCGTGGCCAAGGCCCAGAACGGCGAAATCCGTATTCTCGAGCGTCTCGGGGAGAAGGTTCAGCTGGCCGCCGGCATCGACGATGAGCGCAAGCTCAGCGAAGAATCCATGCAGCGCGGGCTCGATTGCCTTAAGCGCTTTGCCCAACTGATCAACGGTATGCCCCCGGGCGCCGTGCGGATCGTCGGCACCAACGCCCTGCGTGAAGCCCGCAACCGCAACGAATTCATCCGCCGCGCCGAAGAAATTCTCGGCCACCCGGTGGAAGTCATCTCCGGTCGTGAAGAAGCGCGCCTGATCTACCTCGGCGTGTCCCACACCCTCGCCGACACCCCGGGCAAGCGCCTGGTGGCCGACATCGGCGGCGGCAGTACCGAATTCATCATCGGCCAGCGCTTTGAACCGCTGCTGCGCGAAAGCCTGCAAATGGGCTGCGTCAGCTACACCCAGCGCTATTTCAAGGACGGCAAGATCACCCCGGCCCGCTACGCCCAGGCGTATACGGCGGCGCGGCTGGAGATCATGAGCATCGAACACGCCCTGCACCGCCTGACCTGGGATGAAGCCATCGGCTCCTCGGGTACCATCCGCGCCATTGGCCTGGCCCTGAAGGCCGGCGGTCATGGCTCGGGCGAGGTCAACGCCCCAGGCCTGGCCTGGCTCAAGCGCAAGCTGATCAAACTCGGCGACGTCGAGAAAATCGACTTCGAAGGCATCAAGCCTGACCGCCGGGCGATTTTCCCGGCCGGCCTGGCAATCCTCGAAGCGATCTTCGATGCCCTCGAACTCCAGCGCATGGACCACTGTGAAGGCGCCCTGCGTGAAGGCGTGCTCTATGACCTGCTGGGCCGTCATCATCACGAAGACGTCCGTGAGCGCACGCTCAGCTCGCTGATGGAGCGCTATCACGTCGATCTGGAACAAGCGGCGCGGGTCGAGCGCAAGGCGCTGCATGCGTTCGATCAGGTGGCCGAGGACTGGGAGCTGGATGACGGCGTCTGGCGCGAGTTGCTGGGTTGGGCCGCCAAGGTCCATGAGGTAGGCCTGGACATCGCTCACTATCAGTATCACAAACACGGTTCGTACCTGATCGAGCATTCGGACCTTGCCGGATTCTCCCGCGAAGACCAGCTGATGCTCGCGCTACTGGTGCGTGGTCACCGGCGCAATATTCCCAAGGACCGGTTTGCCGATTTCGGCGACGACGGCATCAAGCTGATTCGCCTGTGCGTGCTGCTGCGCTTTGCGATCCTGTTCCATCACATCCGCGGCACCCAGGAAATGCCTCAGGTGGTGCTGCGGGCCAACGGCCACAGCCTGGATGTGCTGTTCCCGGAAAACTGGCTGGACGAAAACCAGCTGACCCAGGCTGACTTCGCGCTCGAAGCGGAGTGGCTGACGCGGGTGGGCTTCACGCTGAACGTCCGCTAACGCCCACTCTGTGGTGAGGGGGTTCTGTGGCGAGGGGATTTATCCCCGTTCGGCTGCGAAGCAGTCGTGAAGTCGGTGAATGCGGTCTGCCTGATGTACCACTGTGGCAGTTTTGGGGGCCGCTTCGCAGCCCAACGGGGATAAATCCCCTCGCCACAGAACCCCCTCACCACAGGTATCCAGCTAAAAAAAAATGGCGATCCGCAGGGATCGCCATTTTTTTATGCAGCGTACGGGCTAGCGCACAGCCAGAATCGGACTGCCCAACCGCTCCAGCAACGTGGCCTGCGCGCTGCGCGGGTTCTGGTTGCCGGTCGGCGTGTTGCGGATGTAACGACCGTCCGCCTGCAGGCTCCAGCTGTGGGTGTTGTCGGTCAGGTAAAGCTCCAGCTCTTTCTTGACCCGCATGATCAGCTTCTTGCCTTCCACCGGGAAGCAAGTCTCGACGCGTTTGTCGAGGTTGCGCTCCATCCAGTCGGCGCTGGACAGGAACATCTGCTCGTCACCGCCATTGAGGAAGTAGAAGACCCGCGTGTGTTCCAGGAAGCGACCGATGATCGAGCGCACATGAATGTTGTGCGAAACCCCGGCGATGCCCGGACGCAGGCAGCACATGCCACGCACCACCAGATCGATGCGCACCCCGGACTGACTGGCCTTGTACAGCGCGCGGATGATCTTCGGATCGGTCAGCGAGTTGAACTTGGCGATGATGTGCGCCGGTTTGCCGTCGAGGGCGAACTGAGTCTCGCGGGCAATCATGTCGAGCATGCCCTTCTTCAGCGTGAACGGCGCGTGCAGCAGCTTCTTCATGCGCAGGGTTTTACCCATGCCGATCAGCTGGCTGAACAGTTTGCCGACGTCTTCGCACAAGGCGTCGTCCGAGGTCAGCAAGCTGTAGTCGGTGTACAGACGGGCGTTGGCCGCGTGGTAGTTACCCGTACCCAAATGCGCGTAACGCACGATCTCGCCGGCTTCACGACGCAGGATCAGCATCATCTTGGCGTGGGTCTTGAAGCCGACCACGCCGTAGATCACCACCGCACCGGCCGCTTGCAGACGGCTGGCCAGTTGCAGGTTGGACTCTTCGTCGAACCGCGCGCGCAATTCGATCACCGCGGTGACTTCCTTGCCGTTACGCGCCGCGTCGACCAGCGCATCAACGATTTCCGAGTTGGCGCCGGAGCGGTACAGGGTCTGCCGGACCGCCAGTACATGCGGGTCCTTGGCAGCCTGGCGCAGCAAATCGACGACCGGCGTAAACGACTCGAACGGGTGCAGCAGCAGGATGTCCTGCTTGCTGATCACGCTGAAAATGTTCTCGCTGTTCTGCAGCAATTTCGGGATCTGCGGGGTGAACGGCAGGTATTGCAACTCGCGCTGGCTGTCGAGGCCGGTGATGCTGAACAGGCGGGTCAGGTTGACCGGACCGTTGACCTGGTACAACTCGGTCTCGTGCAGGTTGAATTGCTTGAGCAAGTAATCGGACAGGTGTTTCGGGCAGGTATCGGCCACTTCCAGACGCACCGCGTCACCGTAGCGACGGGAGAACAACTCACCGCGCAGGGCGCGGGCCAGGTCTTCGACGTCTTCGGTGTCGACGGCAAGGTCGGCGTTCCGGGTCAGACGGAACTGGTAGCAGCCCTTGACCTTCATGCCCTGGAACAGGTCATCGGCGTGCGCGTGGATCATCGACGACAGGAATACATAGTTGTCGCCAGGGCCGCCGACTTCTTCCGGCACCTTGATAACGCGCGGCAACAGACGCGGTGCCGGGATGATCGCCAGGCCGGAATCGCGACCGAAGGCGTCGATGCCTTCGAGCTCGACGATGAAGTTCAGGCTCTTGTTCACCAGCAACGGGAACGGGTGCGTCGGATCGAGGCCGATCGGGGTGATGATCGGGGCGATCTCGTCGCGGAAATAACGGCGGACCCAGGTCTTGAGCTTGGTGGTCCAGTAACGGCGACGGATGAAGCGGACCTGATGTTTCTCCAGTTCCGGCAACAGAATGTCGTTGAGGATCGCGTACTGGCGGTCGACGTAACCGTGCACCAGTTCGCTGATCCGGGCCAGGGCCTGGTGCGGCTGCAGACCATCGGCGCCGGCCTGTTCACGGGCGAAGGTGATCTGTTTCTTGAGGCCGGCCACACGAATTTCGAAGAACTCATCCAGGTTGCTGGAGAAAATCAGCAGGAACTTCAGCCGCTCCAGCAACGGGTAGGACTCGTCCAGCGCCTGTTCCAGCACGCGGATATTGAACTGCAGTTGCGAGAGCTCGCGATGGATGTACAGGCTGCTGTCATCCAGGCCCGGAACGACAATCGCTGGCGCCGCCGGCGCGGTTTCGACCACTACCGCGGGTGGAGCAGGCTCCAGCACCGGTGGGGTTTCGTCGATTTGCTCCACCACAGGTTGAGCCTCTTGTACTGCAACTTCAGTGAGTCCTTCGGTATTCATCGAATGTTCCTGGGAGGGCTATTTTTGCTCTCGTAACAGTTGAGCAGCACGTACGGCAAAGTAAGTCAGGATGCCATCAGCGCCTGCACGTTTAAAAGCGGTCAGGGATTCGAGGATAACCCCTTCGCTCAACCAGCCATTCTGGATCGCCGCCATGTGCATGGCGTATTCACCGCTGACCTGATAGACAAAGGTCGGCACTTTGAATTCTTCCTTGACCCGGTAAAGGATATCCAGGTACGGCATGCCTGGCTTGACCATGACCATGTCCGCGCCTTCTGACAAGTCCGCCGCCACTTCGTGCAGGGCTTCGTTGCTGTTGGCCGGGTCCATCTGATAGGAGGCCTTGTTGGCCTTGCCCAGGTTCAGCGCCGAACCCACCGCATCGCGGAACGGGCCGTAATAGGCGCTGGCGTACTTCGCCGAATAGGCCATGATCCGCACGTTGACGTGATCGGCCAGTTCAAGGGCTTCGCGGATCGCCTGAATACGACCGTCCATCATGTCCGACGGGGCCACCACCTGAGCGCCGGCTGCGGCGTGGGACAGGGCCTGCTTGACCAGCGCATCGACGGTGATGTCGTTCTGCACATAGCCTTCTTCGTCGAGGATGCCGTCCTGACCGTGGGTGGTGAACGGGTCCAGCGCGACGTCGGTGATCACGCCCAGCTCAGGAAACTGCGCACGCAGGGCGCGGGTGGCGCGCTGGGCAATGCCTTCAGGGTTCCACGCTTGCGCGGCGTCCAGCGACTTGAGTTCGGGCGGCGTGACCGGGAACAGCGCCACAGCCGGAATGCCCAGCTCGACCCACTTGGCCGCTTCTTCCAGCAACAGGTCGATGGTCAGGCGTTCAACGCCAGGCATCGAAGCCACCGCTTCACGACGGTTTTCACCGTCCAGCACGAACACCGGCAGGATCAGGTCATCGACGGTCAGGACGTTTTCACGAACCAGTCGACGCGAGAAATCATCACGTCGGTTACGACGCAGGCGGGTTGCAGGAAACAAACGGTTGGCGGGGGTAAAGCTCACGGCAGACTCCTGAGCCCGCGCTAACGGGCGAGCGTGACAGTTATAAGCGGCCATTATGACGACTGTATGACAGTTATGTGCACCCTGTGACAGGTAGTCGCATTCCATTCTCCGTGTAGGAAATGTTCACGTCGAGACACATTTGGACACTTTCATGAATGTGCACGAAGGGTTAGGCTGCGCGTTCATTTCGCCAGCACCCAGACAATGCTCCAACAATTTCTGCATGACTTCGGCTACTTTGCCCTTTTTCTCGGCACGTTCTTCGAAGGCGAAACCATTCTGGTGCTCGCGGGCTTCCTCGCGTTCCGTGGATACATGGACATCAACATGGTGGTGGTCGTGGCTTTTTTCGGCAGTTATGCCGGCGATCAGCTGTGGTACTTCCTGGGACGCAAGCACGGCCGCAAGTTGCTGGCGCGCAAGCCACGCTGGCAGATGATGGGCGACCGGGCACTGGAACATATCCGCAGACACCCGGACATCTGGGTGCTGAGCTTCCGCTTTGTCTACGGCTTGCGCACGGTGATGCCGGTGGCGATCGGCCTGTCAGGCTATCCGCCAGGACGCTACTTGCTGCTGAACGGGATTGGTGCAGCGATCTGGGCAAGCGCCCTGGCCGCCGCCGCTTATCACTTCGGCGCGGTACTCGAAGGCATGCTGGGCAGCGTCAAGAAGTACGAGCTGTGGGTGCTCGGCGCCCTGCTGGTGCTGGGCGTCGTGCTGTGGCTGCGTCGTCGCTTCAAGAATGCCCGCCTGGCGAAGCAGGTCTACGCCGACGAGCAGGCCTTGAAAGCCGAACAGGCCAAGGCCGCCGAGGTCAAGACGCCAACCGAGTGAAGCGGTTTCTGCAACAGTAGAGACCGATTCCGCTGAGCAGGCTGTAACTCAGCAGGCCGACCCAGCCCACCGCGCTGGCCGGCCACAGCCCGACCATCGGCGCGAGCCACACCAGCGGCACATTCGATGCCAGGCGCAGCAGCTCCAGCTTCAACGCCCACGGGCGATTCTCCAGGGCCACGCCCAACGTAAACAAACCTAATGCCACCGCACTCCAGCCGAGCACCAACGCGGCGGTCGGCAGCTGCGGCTCGAAGTTCATCAAGTAACTGCCAAGCGCGATGTAGACGCAGAACTGCAGCAGGACGTAAATCTGCTGACGCCCGTCCAGCGGCACTTCGAATTTGCGGAACTGGCTCAGGTCCGGCTTGTTCATCGGGTACTTCGCGGCCACATCCGCCGGACGCCAGCCGGTGCGCATGAACCAGATCCGCAGCTTGTCCCACGTGCTTTCAGCCCGTCGCGCGTCATCCCACAGCTGCGCGTAAAACTGCACGTTTGCCCACAACGGATTCCAGCTCGCCAGCGGCGTGGTCACGCCGAAAATCACCGGTTCGTTGTCGTCTTCTTCCTGGAACGAGCCAAACAGACGGTCCCAAATAATGAACACCCCGCCGTAGTTGCGATCCATGTAGAGAGCGTTCTGTGCATGGTGGGCCCGATGATTGGACGGCGTGACGAAGAACCACTCGAACCAGCCAAGCTTGGGAATGTGCCGCGTATGCACCCAGAATTGATACAGCAGGTTAAGCGCCGCGACGCTGATGAACACCAGCAGCGGCACACCGAGCACGGCCATCGGCAGGTAGAAAATCCAGCTCAACAGAAACCCGGTACTGGTCTGGCGCAACGCCGTGGAGAGGTTGTAGTCCTCGCTCTGGTGATGCACCGAATGCGCCGCCCAGAGGATGTTGCGTTCATGGCCCATGCGATGCAGCCAGTAGTAGCAGAAGTCATAGAGGACGAAGGCAAATACCCAGACCCAGACGCTGTCGGCCGAGAGCTCGAACAGCGCCAGGTGCTTGAGGGCAAATGCGTAGGTCACCAGCCCCACACCCTTGGTCAACAGGCCCGTGGTGGTGGAGAGCACGCCGGTGCTGATGCTGTTGATCGCGTCGGCCAGCCGATAATTGCTCACCCCGCGCCAACGGTCGGCCAGCAGTTCGACGGCAATCAGCACAAAGAAGAACGGCACCGCATACAGAATGAAGTCCATGACGCGCCCTGATCGGAATCTTGAGGACAGATCCTATGTTTAGCCGCGAATTAACCCTATGGCAACGAGTGACAAATTAGTGGACATTTAACGCCATGAATCTGGAGAAAAACCCATGAGCAAAAAAATTGCAGTGATCCTTTCCGGCTGTGGCGTCTACGACGGCGCCGAGATCCACGAAAGTGTGATCACCCTGCTGCGCCTGGACCAGCGTGGCGCTCAGGTGCAGTGCTTTGCCCCCAACATCGCGCAGTTGCATGTGATCAACCACCTGACCGGTGAAGAAATGCCCGAGTCACGCAATGTGCTGGTCGAATCGGCGCGGATCGCCCGGGGCAACATCAAGGATATCCGCGAGGCCGACGTCGAGGATTTCGACGCGCTGATCGTGCCGGGTGGTTTTGGCGCGGCGAAGAACCTGTCGAACTTCGCGATCGAAGGCGCTGGCTGCACGGTGCAACCGGAGGTCCTGGCGCTGGCTGAAGCGTTCGCTGAAGCGGGCAAACCGGTCGGGCTGATCTGCATCTCCCCGGCGCTGGCCGCGAAGATTTATGGGCCGGGTGTCAAATGCACCATCGGCAACGATGCTGACACTGCAGCGGCCATGAACAAGATGGGCGCGACCCATGCGGACTGCGCGGTGACAGACATCGTCGAAGACAAGGCGCGAAAACTGGTGAGCACTCCGGCGTACATGCTGGCGCAGAGCATCAGCGAAGCAGCGTCGGGCATCAACAAACTGGTCGACCGCGTCCTCGAACTCACCCACGAAAACGACGCTTAACGCGGTCAAAATGTGGGAGCGGGCTTGCTCGCGAAGGCATTGTGTCAGTCGACATCAATGTTGAATGTCAGGGCCCCTTCGCGAGCAAGCCCGCTCCCACATTGGTCCGAGTGAGGTTCAGGATTTTCGGGTTAGTCGGGTAAGAATCCGGTCCAGCGCATTGGCAAACGCCTGCTTCTCGCGATCACCAAACGGTGCCGGGCCGCCGCTCATCTGCCCCTGCTCGCGCAGGTCGGTGAACAGATTGCGCACCGCCAGCCGGTCGCCCATGTTCTGTGCATCAAACTCCTTCCCCCGAGGGTCCAGCGCTGCCACACCTTTCTTGACCAGTCGATCCGCGAGCGGTACGTCGCTGCAGATCACCAGTTCACCGGGCACCGCGTGCTCGACCAGATAATCGTCCGCCGCATCCGGGCCACTGGGCACCACGATCAGCTTCACCAACGCCAACCCCGGCTTGATCTGCGGCTGCCCGGCCACCAACACCACTTCGAACTGGCGCTTGAGGGCGAACTTCACCACCAGATCCTTGGCCGCCCGAGGACAGGCGTCGGCATCGATCCACACACGCATTGGGTTTTCCTCCCTTTGAAAAGCTTCGCGGGCAAGCCTCGCTCCTACAGGTTATACACAATCCTGTGGGAGCGAGGCTTGCCCGCGAATATGAGCGCAGCGAATGCTTTTCAGGAAACCGAAACCCGCCGTTTCTCCGCCATCCAGCTACGCCCATACAACACAATAATCGCAAGGATCGCCACCGCCTGAGCACTCAGCGAATACGCATCCGCGTGAATGCCCAGCCAGTCGAACTCAAAGAACGGCACCGGCCGCGTGCCGAAGATCCCGGCTTCCTGCAAGGCTTTCACGCCGTGTCCGGCAAACACCACCGACAACGCGCACAACAGAGCGGCGTTGATACTGAAGAACAACGACAGCGGCAGTTTCGCCGAACCACGCAGAATCACCCACGCCAGACCCACCAGCAGCACCAGCGCCGTGGCACCGCCGGCCAATACCGCGTTGTGCCCCGCTGGCCCGGCCTGCAGCCACAAGGTTTCGTAGAACAGAATCACTTCAAACAGCTCGCGATACACCGAGAAAAACGCCAGCGTCGCAAAGCCGAAACGCCCGCCGCCGCCCACCAGGCTGCTCTTGATGTAATCCTGCCAGGCCGCCGCGTGGCGACGGTCGTGCATCCACACGCCGAGCCAGAGCACCATGACCGCGGCGAACAACGCCGTCGCGCCCTCGAGCAATTCACGTTGCGAACCGCTGACATCGATCACATAAGCCGCCAGCGCCCAGGTCGCCAGACCGGCCACCAGTGCCAGGCCCCAACCGACGTTGACACTGCGCACCGCCGATTGCTGGCCGGTGTTGCGCAGGAACGCGAGGATCGCCGCCAGCACCAGGATCGCTTCGAGACCTTCGCGCAGCAGAATCAACAGACCGGAGATGTAGCTCAGCGACCAGCTCAGGCCATCACTGCCAAGCAGGCCGGCGGATTCCTTCAACCTGGTTTTGGCCGCATCCAGACGCTGCTGGACCTCGGCCACCGGCAAGCCATCCTGCAACGACTGACGGTAAGCCATCAGGGATTTTTCAGTGTCTTTGCGCACGTTGGCGTCGACGTTGTCCAGGGAGCTTTCGACCAGTTCGAAACCTTCCAGGTACGCCGCCACCGACAGGTCATAGGCCTGATCGTGATCGCCGGCGCGATAGGCCGCGACGCTCTTGTCCAGGGTTGCAGCGGTGTAGTCGAGCAGTTGCGCCGGGCCACGCTTGACCTGCGGCGGCTGAGAACGCTGGGCGCGGAAGGTCGCTGCCGCTTGCGGGCCTTCAGCGGCCAGCACTTCGGCCGGGGTCTGACGGGCGAGGTCGGCGATGTTGTAGGTTTTTTCGGATTTTGCCGCGGCCGGGTCAGCACTGAAACTGGCGATGTAAGTGGCGAGATCCCAACGCTGACGGTCATCCAGCTGATCGGCGAAGGCCGGCATGTCGGTGCCTTCCACGCCCATCCCCAAGGTGTTGTAGATCGCGTAGAGGCTCAATCGGTCCTGGCGCGCGGCATCGCGCAGATTGGCGGGCGGCGGCGTCAGACCGACACCGGCCGGGCCATCGCCGGCTCCCGCATCGCCATGGCAAACCGAACAATGCTGGGCGTACAGCGGCGCTCCCCGGGTCGGATCCGGCGTAATGATCGGCGCCTGACTGACTTCATAGGTCACAGCCAGCTTCGCACCGAGCTGCCGAGCCTGACGGGCGACGTCCGCACCGTCCTGCCGGGCCGCGATGGCTTTGCGCAGCGTGCTGACGCCCTGCTCCAATCCGGCCTTTTCCGGCTTCTCCGGCATGGCGGCGATCAAGCCTTGCAACGCCTTGGTAAATTCCAGCTGCTCGCGGTATTCGGATTCATTGATGACCTTGCCCGCTTGCACAGACTCCGGGTAGTCGGCGCCGATGTAATCGAGCAAATGCAGCGCCTGCGGCGCGCCTTCCACGGTGTCGGCCAGCAGGTTGGAACTGCACAAGGCAAACAGCGGCAATACCAGCCAGGCCAGGAAACGGGACGGGGCAGTCATGAATGAATCTCAATTGGAAATACGAAGTAACACATTGTTCACTTCGAATGAGTTTCGCTCAAGCTTTGTTGTGTGAAACGCAGCATGGCGCTCCGGTTTGCGCTTTCGTCGGGTGATGGCACTTTCAAAAAAATGCAACCAAAAAGCCATTACGTCGCCACTATCCCTGTTTATAATGCCCCGCCTGCAATAGAGCGACATGGCATTCAAGCTCCTCCACCCAGGAGGAATTGGCAGGACGCCAGTCTGCGCCGATAGGTCTTAACAGCCCGACCAGCAAGCGCGGCTGCTTACACTCAGGGAAGAAGTACTATGGCCTCCCGCGCCCTAACCTTGATCGCGCTCAGCGCTGTCACCTTGCTCTCCGGCTGTTCGGCCTTTCGCAACTACGATTCGGAACTCGCACAGACCAACCAGCAACTGGCTGCCGGCAACGTCGACGCCGCGCTGACCCTGCTGGAAAAGAACAACACCGGCGAAGACAAAGACCTGCTGTATTACTTCGAGAAAGGTGAACTGCTGCGCGCCAAGGGCGACTTGTCCGGCAGCCAGAACGCCTGGACCAGCGCCGATGCGGTGGTCGGCAAGTGGGAAGACGCGGTCAAGCTCGATACCGCCAAGTACGTCGCTCAGTTCGGCAGCTTCCTGGTGAACGACAAGGTCCGTCGCTACGAAGGCTACGACTACGAAAAAGTCATGCTGACCACGCAAATGGCCCTGAACCTGCTGGCCGTGAACGACTTCGACGGCGCGCGCACCGCGATCAAGAAAACCCACGAACGTGAAGCCGTGATCGCCGACCTGCGCGACAAGGAATACCTCAAGAGCGAAGAGGAAGCCGAGAAAGAAGGCGTCAAGACCGAATACAAAGACCTGCAGGGTTACCCGGTCGCCAGCCTCGATGCGCCGGAAGTGGTCGGCCTGAAAAACAGCTACCAGAGTGCGTTCAGCCATTACCTGGCCGGCTTCGTCTACGAAGCCCTGGGTGAAAAAGACCTGGCCGCGCCGGGTTATCGCAAAGCGGCCGAACTGCGCCCGAACACCCCGCTGCTGGAACAGGCACTGAAGGACCTCGACAAGAAAAACGCCAAGGACGAGGACAGCGACATCCTGATCGTCGTGCAAAGCGGCCTGGCGCCGGCCCGGGATTCGATCCGCGTACCCCTGCCTCTGCCCATCAGCGGCAATGTGGTGATCACCCCGCTGTCGTTCCCGATCATCAAGCCTGATACCTCCACCGCCACGCTCGCCCAGATCGGCGTGGACGGCCAGCAGGTCAACCTGACGCAACTCAACAGCATCACCGCCATGTCCCGCCGCGCGCTGCGTGACGACATGCCGGGCATCATTGTGCGCACCACCGTTCGCGCCGTGACCCGTGGCGTGGCGCAGAAGCAGATCAACGAAACCAACCCGCTGGCGGGCCTGGCGGTCGGTATCACTTCAGCCGTGCTCGAAGGTGCCGATACCCGTACGTGGCGCACCCTGCCGGACAACACCCAGGTGGTGCGCCTGCGCCTGAAGAAAGGCGAGCACCAGGTCACGCTGCCAAGTGCGGTCGGTGGTTCGGTAGTCAAGATTACTGTCGATCAACGCTATCAGGTCATCAGCCTGCGTGCCGTGGGCAGCCAGGTGTTCGCCAGCGGCCTGGCGGCTCACGTCGTCCCAAGCAGCAGCCCAACGGCCGTGGCCAGCCTCAAACAACCTTAAGAACGGAGTCTTTACATGCGTTTCAAACTCATCGCTGTCGTCGCCCTGGCCTTGCTGGCCGGTTGCGCCACACCGCCGCCACCGGAGCCAGGCAGCGCCGCCAGCAAAGTCGTGGCCATGGGCAAGCTGAAGAACATTGTGGTGGGCGCCATGCGCGTCGCCCGGGAAAACGGCTTCATGACGGTCAATGTGCAGCTGAGCAACACCAGCTTCAACAACAAGACCTTCTACTACCGCTTTGCCTGGCTCGGCCCTGAAGGCTTCCCGATTGCCGAAGAAGAAACCTGGAAAAGCCAGATGATGTACGGCGAGCAGACCAGTTTCATCCAGGCCATCGCGCCCACCGCCAAAGCCGTGGATTTCCGCCTCGAAATCAAAACGCCTTAACACCCTATTCGTTCAGTTTTAGAGAGCATTCCCATGTTTGCACGTTTTTCGTTCATCGCCGTTATCGCCCTGCTGGCCAGCGGTTGCGCCAATACCTCGCCTGTTCTGGGCAGCAAGAACATCAGCTACGGCGACACCAAGGCCGTGGAAACCGTGACCAACGAGTTCGGCTCCACCGACCTGCAGATGATTGCCGAGTCCATGACCCGCTCCCTCGCCCAGTCCGGCATTCTGCAAGGCCGTCCGGTGGTTCAGGTCTACGACGTGAAGAACAAGACCAGCGAATACATCGACACTCGCGAAATAACCACCAGCATCAAGACCCAGCTGATGAAGTCCGGCACCGCCCGCTTCGCCAGCGACAACACTGCCATGCAAAGCCAGGTCGACCAGCTCAAGCTGCAAAACCAGAGCGGCCTGTACAAGAAAGCCACCGTGGCCAAGACCGGCAACATGATCGCCGCCAAATACCGTCTTGAAGGTTCGATCAGCTCGATCGTCAAGCGCAGCAGCGACTACAAGGACGTCTTCTACAAATTCAGCCTGCAATTGATCGACGTTGAAAGCGGTCTGGCCGAGTGGATGGACGAGAAAGAGATCCGCAAGACCACGGAGCGTTAATCAATGCGTGCATGGATTGGCATGATGGCCCTGGCTTGCGCGTTAAGCGCGCAGGCGGCCCCGAAAGTCGCGGTGACCGACCTGGCGTATCAGGAGCGAGTGGAGCAGTACATCCACATCGTTTCGGCCAAGAACAATTATCGCGAGGGTTACTACAGCGCCAGTGGTTCTTCGAGCTACAACGAATTCGAAGCCACCACCAGCTACATCGAGCAAGCTGAGCTGCGCAAATTCACCGGCGACATCAAGGGCGAGATACTGCGCACCGGCATGTTCCAGCTGGTGCAAGGCACGCCGTACACCGCCGCGTCCAAGGGCGACATCTATGACGTGATCAAGCGGATCAAGGCCGGCAACTTCAAGGGTGCCGACTATGTGCTGTTCGGCACCGTGTCGGACATTGATTTCACCCGCGACGTAACCGAACTGGCCAACACCGACAGCCATTCCGCCGTGTTGGGCCTGACCCTGGTGGCGGACTTCAGCCTGATCAACACCCGGACGTATGAAATCACCTCGGCTTTCACAGCGATGGGCGAAGGTCAGGACACCAAACTGGTGAATGGCCGGGACATCAAGGTTTCGCTGAACCGTCCGCGGGTGGTTCGTGACGTGTCCAAGGCGCTGGGTGAAGACGTGGCCGCGCAGTTGAGCCAACAGCTCGGTGGCGGTAGTTACCAGCAGCCAGGGCAAGCCCCATTACGCAACAACCTGCCACCGGATACGGCGCCGGTCATTTTGCGCTGATCCAGGGCTTGCTCTAACCCTGTGGTGAGTGCCTTTGTGGCGAGGGGATTTATCCCCGTTGGACTGCGCAGCAGTCCCATCTTTGGGGCCGCTTCGCGACCCAACGGGGATAAATCCCCTCGCCACAAAAACCCTCACCACGAGAGCATCCGCATCACAAATGAAAAAGGCGACCCCCAGGGTCGCCTTTTTTGTGGCTGCGAGTTTTACACCGCAGCTTTACGCAGCGTCGCCATAAACGCCGCCGCGCCAATGAACAATCCGGCAAAGGTCCGGTTCATGCGTTTTTGCTGCTTGGGCGTACGCAACATGCGCAGTACCTTGGACGCCAACCCGGTGTAACCGGCCATGACAATCAGATCAACACAGACCATGGTCACGCCAATGATCAGGTATTGAGCCAATAGCGGCGCATGCGGGTCGATGAACTGCGGCAACACCGCGAGCATGAACACCAGGGCCTTGGGGTTGCTGATGTTGACCAGGAAACCGCGGAACACCAGGGCCAACGGTTTGCCGATCTGGCGCACGGCGGCGTCGTCGCTCATGTCGCTGGGCAGCGCACGCCATTGCTTGACCGCCAGGTAAACCAGGTACGCCACGCCGAACCATTTGATCGCATAGAACGCGGAGGCTGATGCGGTGAGAATCGCGCCAACACCGGCGCCGACAATCGCAATCTGCACCGCCAGGCCCAATTGCAGGCCCAGGGCGTTCCAGTAACCGCGCCAGAAACCGTATTGCAGACCGCTGGACATCGACGCAATGGCGCCGGCACCGGGAGACAGGCTGATCACCCAGCAGGCGGCAAAAAACGCCAGCCATGTTTGAAGCTCCATCGCACACCTCGACTCAGACTCGTGACAGACGTCTAAGCTAATGCGGCTTGGGGCCGATGACTACCGATTTTTTGCAGGATATTGCGGCGGCCGACCAGCGTTTTATGACTCGAGGGCCCCTTCGCGAGCAAGCCCGCTCCCACATTTGATCAGTGTTGTTCACAAATTTTGTGTTCACTAAAGATCCAATGTGGGAGCGGGCTTGCTCGCGAAAGCGGTATGTCAGGCAACGGAAGGTTTACTTCTCAAACCCGCCGGACGAGAACACATCCGTACCCCGCCAGCGTCGAACCGAGCGCTGGAAGAACAAACTGTTGGGCACCTGCACCATCGCGCTGCCGGTCCCAAGCTCTTCAGCCTCGATCAACGTGGTGTACAGCAGATTGATCGCCACCACCCGGCCTTTGACGCCAGGCTTGTCAGTGGTGTCCACCAACTCGACCACGTCACCGATACGGAACGGGCCGACAGTAAAGATCAGGATCGCGCAGAGCAGATTGGAGAGCACGCTCCACATGGCGAAAAACGCCACCGCGGCCACCGCAACGAAACCGGACAACGCGGTCCAGAGCACCGTGGCCGATACACCGAGGCGTTCCAGCACGAAAATCAGCGCACTGCCCATGATCAGCCAGCGCAGACCGCCGCGCAGCGGCATCAGGAACTGCGGCGGAAACGGATAGCGCTCGCCCAATCGAGTCAGGCATTTAGCGACGACGCGCTGAGCGATATAACCGGCCAGCAGGATCAGCAGAATTTGCACGACCAGCCAGATCGGCTCGACCCACATTGCCGGCAACGGTAGCTTGAAGGCTTCCATCAGGACAGCGCCTCCAACTCCGCCTGCATGCTTTCGAGCAATTCCAGGGCTTCCATCCAGGCTTCTTCCAGCTCGGCTTCACGCACCTTCAGCCTGGCTTGTTCGGCCAGCAGATCACGCAAATCGTTCTTGCGTGCCGGCTCGTAGATATCGCTGTCGCCAAGGCCGGTGTCGATCTTCGCCAGTTTCTCGTGCAGCTTGCCCAACTCGGCTTCGAGCTTGTCAGCCTCGCGCTTGTGCGGCGCCAGTTGCTGACGCAATGCGGCGGCGGCCTGACGCTGAGCCTTTTTGTCGGTCTTGTCCGGATTGACCGGCGTGTTGCTGACCGGGGCATTGCGCTGACGGTAGTCGACCAGCCAACGGGCGTAGTCTTCCAGGTCACCGTCAAACTCCTCGACCTTGCCGTCCGCCACCAGATAGAAATTGTCAGTGGTGCTCTTGAGCAAATGACGATCGTGGGAGACCACCAGCACTGCACCACTGAATTCCTGCAGGGCCATGGTCAGCGCCAGGCGCATTTCCAGGTCCAGGTGGTTGGTGGGTTCGTCGAGCAGCAGCAGGTTCGGTCGTTCCCAGGCGATCAACGCCAGGGCCAGGCGAGCTTTCTCACCACCGGAGAAATTCAGCACAGGCTCGTCGATACGCGCACCGCGGAAGTCGAAACCGCCGAGGAAATCACGCAGGGTCTGCTCGCGTTCGGTCGGCGCCAGACGTTGCAAGTGCAGCAGCGGGCTGGCCTTCGAGTCCAGGGAGTCAAGCTGATGCTGGGCGAAGTAACCGACGACGGTGTTTTCGCCACGGGTCAGTCGACCGGCCAGCGGCGAGAGTTCACCGGCAAGGTTTTTGATCAGGGTCGATTTACCGGCGCCGTTGGGCCCCAGCAAACCGATGCGCGCGCCGGGGGTCAGTTGCAGCTTGACCTTCTCCAGCACGGCTTTGTCGCCGTAGCCCAAACGGGCGTCGGACAGGTCGATCAAAGGGCTGGAAATCTTCGTCGACTCGCGGAAGACAAAGTCGAACGGTGAATCGACGTGGGCAGCGGACAACTCTTCCATCCGCTCCAGCGCCTTGATCCGGCTCTGGGCCTGACGGGCCTTGGTCGCCTGGGCCTTGAAGCGGGCGATGTAGCTTTCCATGTGCGCGCGTTGCGCCTGCTGCTTCTCGTAGGCCTGTTGCTGCTGGGCCAGACGTTCGGCACGGGCGCGTTCGAAAGCGCTGTAGCCACCGCGATACAGGGTGATCTTGCGCTGATCGACATGGGCCACATGATCGACCACGGCATCGAGGAAATCCCGGTCGTGGGAAATCAGCAACAAGGTGCCGGGGTAGCTTTTGAGCCACTCTTCGAGCCAGATGATGGCGTCGAGGTCCAAGTGGTTGGTCGGTTCGTCGAGCAGCAACAGGTCAGAGGGGCACATCAATGCCTGCGCCAGGTTCAGACGCATCCGCCAGCCACCAGAGAAATCTCCTACCTGGCGATCCATCTGTTCGTTGGTGAACCCCAGGCCGGCCAGCAGCTTGCGGGCACGGGCGTCGGCCGTGTAACCGTCGGCGCTGTCGAGTTCCGAGTGCAGGCGGGCCTGAGCGGCACCGTCATGGGCCGCTTCGGCGGCGGCGAGGTCACGTTGCACCTCGCGCAGGCGCAGGTCGCCATCGAGCACGTAGTCGACCGCCAGGCGTTCGAGCGTCTCGATTTCCTGGCGCATGTGGGCGATGCGCCAGTCGGCCGGCAGGAAGCAGTCACCCGAGTCCGGGTGCAGCTCGCCCCGAATCAAGGCGAACAGGCTCGATTTGCCGGCGCCGTTGGCACCGATGAGGCCGGCTTTGTGGCCGGCGTGCAGGGTCAGCTCGGCGTCTTCTAGCAGACGTTGCGGGCCACGCTGTAAAGTCAGGTTCTGAAGTCGAATCATAATGGCGGCGGAGTCTACCAGCTTCGCTCGCAACTGGCGCGAGTAGCACTATGTCCTCTGACCTGTGGAGCTTTTCCCTTGGCACTTACGCCCGTCCCGGCGTTGAAGCCGCGTGCCTGACCTTGCAGTCGGCGGGAGTGAATGTGTGCCTGTTGTTGTGTGGGCTGTGGCTGGGGCAGCGAGGAGTCGCCTGCAACGAGCAACGATTGCAGCAGCTTCGCAACGTGGCCGAACCCTGGGACGCGGATGTCGTTCGACCGCTGCGTGATGTGCGCATGCAATGGAAAATCATCGCGACTGAAGATGCCGAACTGAATGCGTTACGCGAACAAGTGAAAGCGCTGGAGCTGGAAGCCGAACGGCATCTGTTGTTGCGACTGGAGCGATCGGCGCAGAGTTGGCCGCAGGATGAGGCGACCGATTTATCGGCCTGGCTGGAAGGTGTGGCGGCGGGTGCCGCCCACCTGGACCGCGACGCGCTGCATCAGCTGCGCGTCGCGGCAACCGGCACTTAGGAAGCGCTGGTTGGGGTGGTGCTGGTGCTCGACGGTGCGACCGGCGTTGGCGCCGTGGTGGCTGTCGAGGTGGAAGCCGCCGGTGCAGGAGCGGCCGACGCGGATGGCGCTGGCGTCGCTGGTTTGGCAGCAGGAGCCGGGGTTGGCTTGGCAACGGCGGCCGGTTTTTTCACGGCTGGTTTGGCTGCAGCGGGTTTTGCAGCTGTCGCTGGTTTGGCGGCGACTGGCTTGGCAGCAGCAGTTTTTGCAGCGGGTTTAGCAGCTGGTTTCGCGGCCGGCTTGGCAGCGATTTTTGCCGCGGCTGGTTTTGCGACAGTCTTGGCAGCCGGTTTCGCAGCGGCGGTTTTAGCGGCTGGTTTGGCAGCTGCAGTTTTTGCCGCAGCAGGTTTGGCAGCAGCGGTTCTTGCAGCCGGTTTAGCGGCCGCAGCTTTCGCCGCAGCAGGCTTGGCAGCAGCGGTTCTTGCTGCTGGCTTAGCGGCCGCAGTTTTCGCCGCAGCAGGCTTGGCAGCAGCGGTTTTTGCAGCCGGCTTAGCGGCCGCAGTTTTCGCCGCAGCAGGTTTCGCAGCAGCGGTTCTTGCTGCCGGTTTAGCGGCGGCTGTTTTCGCAGCGGCTGGCTTGGCGGCAGGTTTGGCAGCGGCTGTTTTCGCAGCCGGTTTCGCAGCGCTGGCAGCGACCGGTTTTTTCGCAGCAGGTTTAGCTGCGGCTTTCACCGGAGCCTTGGCAGCAGGCTTGGCCGATGCTTTTGCAGCAGCCGGTTTGGCAGCGGCTTTCTTGGCCGGGGCCGCAGCAGGCTTAGCCGAACGCAGGGACAACGCCTTGCCGACAGCCTCTTGTACACGACCGACGCCCTGGGCCAGTTTCAGGCTTTCTTGAGCATCGCGCTTGAGTTGCAGAATGTAGGTACGGGTCTCGGACTGGCGATCCTTGAGGGAGTCGAGCAAGTCTTCGAGTTGCTTCACTCCGTCCTTCGCCTTGGCTTGTGCCTTGGCCTTGCCGGCCGCCGCAGCATCCTGCAATTTGGTACGGGATTTGTGCAATTTCTCCTGCGCTTTTCCGCGCTGTTTTTCCAGTTTGGCGAGCAGTTTTTCAGCATCAGCCAAGGCTTGGGAACAAGCGGTTTCCAAATGCTCGAGCAGGCTGCCCGAGAGTTGTTGGAGTAAGTGCAACGGGGTATTTACAGGCTTCTTGGTGGCCGACATGGTTTACCTCCTGGCTGACGTGGGTGCGGCTCATACTAGACCTCTGCTGCTACCGCCGCTAGGGCATGTTGACAGTATCGAAAGCGCTGCGTTGCAACGAATCGAAAATCTTCCTGGCTTGCGTAAAACAAGTTCACTGTCGCACGCATTCACACTGGCATAATCTGCCGCATCTCAGGTCGGAGAGTGCCGATGTCGCGCTACCTTTTTTTATCGCTGTGCGTATTTTTTTCCGTGGCCCAGGCCGCCGAAAAAACCACGGAAAATGAAGCTCACGATCTCGCGTACAGCCTGGGCGCAAGCCTCGGTGAACGTCTGCGTCAGGAGGTTCCCGATCTGCAACTTCAGGCATTGGTCGAAGGGTTGCAGCAAGCCTATCGAGGCAAGCCGCTGGCCCTGAAAGATGAGCAGATCGAACAGATTCTGGCCGAGCATGAAGCGCAGGTTGCCTTGCAACAGAGCGCACCGCAGAGCGAAGTCGCCCTCGAAAAAGAGAAACGTTTTCTCGCGGGGGAAAAAGCCAGACCCGGGGTTCGTGAACTGGCCGATGGTGTGTTGCTGACGGAGCTGGTGCCTGGCACCGGTGCGAAAGCCGGTCCGAATGGCAAGGTCCAGGTCCTGTACATCGGTCGCCTTCCCGACGGCACCGTGTTCGATCAGAACACTCAGCCGCAGTGGTTCAGTCTCGACAGTGTGATCAGTGGGTGGCGCAGCGCTCTGCAAAACATGCCGGTCGGTGCGAAGTGGCGGCTGGTGATTCCATCGGCGCAGGCCTATGGCGCCGACGGTGCCGGCGACTTGATCGAGCCATTCACGCCACTGGTGTTCGAAGTCGAATTGCGCGGCGCCACCGGCTGAACAGCGCAAACGAAAAACGGCGCGCATAAGCGCACCGTTTTTTTTGAGGGTGTTGCAGGATGGGGTTCAGGCTTGAACCGAATCCTCTTCCTTGTGAGCGGTGTGCAGCACTTCGATCAGGCAGTCTTCCAGTTCGAAGCGTTCGTGCAACAGGCCACCCAGCTCCTTGAATTTCTCTGCCACGCACTTGCCTGCATCGCACAGGTCGTTGAACGCGAGCAGCTTCTCGGTGATGACGTCGATACGCGGGTAGATCGTCTCGGCCAATTCGAGACCGCGAGTGTCGCCAAATGCCTTGGCTTCGCCCGTCAGCTGTTCGTAGATTTCGAAGTGCCCCGCAGATACGTAATCGACCAGCACGCCGCAGAATTCCTGCAATGGCTTGCGATTCTCCCCCAGAGCCTCAGGCTTGGCGCCGAGAGCATCATAGGCCCGAACCAGTTCGTGACGCTCCTGCAACCAGCGATCGATCAGCAGATGCACTCCACCCCAGCGTTCCTGAGCATTCTGACAACTTTCGAGCATGGTGATCTCTCTTCCCTTGTGGGTCATGCTGCCCTACACCTGTCGCACACTTGAAGATCAAGGATCGGCCAGGCAGAGCGTCATTCGAGCAACATAATTCCAATGACACGTGCGGGCCAGATTATGCCCGCGCGACGGTGGCTTCAAGGTACGCAGGAGATAAAGTTCATACAAGTGTTTAATCGCCCGCCAGCGCAGGGTGCGACGACTCGCCGCTGAGCGGTCGCCGACAGGCGATCCAGACAACGCGCAGCAGCTGCTGAACACCGAGAGTTGTCATCGCGACAAAGAACAACAGGCTCCACTCCGGCAGGCTCAGGTCGAACAGCGTCCATGAGATCCTTGTGCAGTCGGCCGTGCCGTTGAACATTTGCTGCACAACGTACGCCCAAGGGTTGCTGGCGAACAGATCGGCCATATGGGGCGAGCACGTGGACACCTGTTGCAGCGGGTCGCCTTGCAACAACACCTGGCGCCACGCTGTGACTGTTCCCGCCAGGCTGCACAGCAATCCCAGCAGCCAATACAGGAAAGAACCGAATCGGCCGGGACCATGCACCGAAGCCATCAGGCAGACACCCGTGAACAATGCCAGACACATCCGCTGCAGCTCGCACATGCCGCACGGCTGGAGGCCTACCGCATATTCCAGGTAATAGGACACGCCCAAGGCCAGGGCGCCGGCAACGAAAACCATGAAAAACAAGGAGCGTGAGCAGGCCAACGACATGGCTTTTCCGTACCAGTAGAGACAAGTGGTTACGGTAGAGGAAAGCGCGCCAGCCTTACAAGACAGGTCGGCAGAGACACTTCAACAGAAGTGTAGGGAATTCCCGACAGAGTCGAGAGGATCAGATGTAGTCGTCTGTAGGAATTTGTCACCAACTGACCACGACTGTAAGAATTAACGTCTTTGTGGCGAGGGAGCTTGCTCCCGTTCGATTGCGCAGCAGTCGCAAATCAAGAGGTTGCTTTGCAACCCGGCGGGAGCAAGCTCCCTCGCCACAGGTCTCACCAGCCGTTAACGTTTAGACGGTTGCCGGCACCGGCAACGGCGCCGCCAACAAACGTTCATCCAGGAGACCAAGGCCTTCCTGGAACAGCTGGTTACTGCGCTCGGTGTCGCCCAGTTGCGCCAGCAATCGCGCCAGCTCCGCGCAGGCTTCCGGATTGCGCTGCACGCGCAGGCTGCTCTCCAGATAATCCCGGGCCTTACCCCACAGACTGTTTTGCAAACATAGACGACCCAGGGTCAGCAACAGGCTCGGGTCGGTCGGATGGTTCTTCAGCCAGCCCTCGGCGGTCTGTAGCTGTCGGGCCGGATCACTGCCGCGAACCAGTCCGTAAAGGCGCGCCAGATGGCTGTCGTAGTTGCGCTTGAGCGCCGTTCGCAGCACCTCTTCGGCCTCGACCTGGGCGCCGATTTGCCGAAGCTGCTCGGCATACGCCAACACCAGTTGCGGTTCCTGGCGCTGAGCCGAGGTGAGTTGCTGCCAGGCGCGGTTGAGCGATTGCAATCCGACGGTTCCGTCTTCTTCCTGGTGCGCGGCCAGGGACAGGTTTTCCCCCCAGGCCCGGCGCTCCAGTTCTGCCAGCTCGGCCGGTGGCAGGACCTTGTCCTTGCGCAGCTCCGGCAGCAGGCGAATCACCGCCGACCAGTCACCGCGCTGTTGATGCAAACGCTGCAACTGGCGCAAGGTCTGGACGTTATGAGGGTGACGCTCATGCATCGCCTGCAAGGTCACCAGGGCGCCGTCGGTGTCGCCGCGATCGGTCTGCAGTTGAGCGTGGCTCAAGGCGATCGCCAACTCGGCCTGGGGCTGGCGCTCCAGTGCACGCTCCAGCAAGTTGTCGCTTTCCTCGTAGTGGCCTTGCTCGTTCGCGGCGCGAGCAGCGCCGAGGTAGTAAAGCAGCGGCTGGCGCTCGGCTTCGGCGGCGCGATGCAAATGACGCTGCGCACTCGCCCAGCGACCTTCGGCCAGGTCCAGCTGACCGTGCTCAATCGCCACTTGCACCCGGCGACTGCGATTGCGCCGCGACCAGGGATTGACCACGCCACTGGAGGTCGTGACCAATTCGACCAGTGCCTTGATACCCCAGAACACCAGCCACAACACCGCCACCAGGGCCAGGGTTGCCCACAGGCTCGATTCGAAACGGAAGCTCTTGTAAGCGATCAGCACGTAGCCAGAATGCTCGGCAATCGCCAACCCCAAAGCGGCGGCAGCGGCGATGGCCAAAAACACGATCACATAGAGTCGCTTCATGGCGTGGCCTCCGGCAGGGTGCTTGCGGCAGGCTTGGCCATGGGTTTGATCGAGTCCTCGGCGTTGACGTTACGACGCTCGAGATAACCCTGAACCGCGCTCAGCGTGCCGGTCAGGTCCGGCGTGACGACAGTGACCGGCTGCTTGCTCAGCTCGCCGACCTGCTCAAGCATCACTTTGCTCTGCGGATTGTCCGGATTGAAGTTGCCTTTGAGCACGTCCCGCGCCTCGGCCAGCGCCTGGGTGTAAACCGCGGCCTGACCGTTGAGTGCCGCCCATTGCGCCTGTTCCAGCGCCAGGCTCAGGGCCAGACGCACCTGGCTCAGGCTCTGCCCTGCCAGCAACGGACGTACATTTTTGTCGGCGTTGAAATCGATGCGGATGTAACGCGAGATCTGATCCCACCATTGCGCCCAGCGACTGGCGCCGTCGCCATCGGCGGTCAGGCCCAGCAGGGATTCGCCACGGTCCTTGTACTCGGGAGCGAGCTCGGTGAGGCTGATCACTTGATCGCGCAGCGCACCCAGTCGCAGGAAAAGACCGGTGCGATCCGGCTGCTCAGTGCTGCGCAAGGCGACCAGGGTTTTCGCCACTTGTTCGCGAGCGGCAAAGGAACCCGGATCGTTCTGTTCGCGAAGAATTTCGTCGGCGCCCTGCACCAGCGCCTGGGCGCTGTTGATGTCCTGCAACGCCGAAAGCCGCAGGCTGGCCAGACGCAGCAAGTGTTCGGCTTCGGCCAGACGCCAGTCCTTGCGGCTCGCGCCGAGGACGGTTTCCAGACGTTGATTCAAACGCTGCTGATCGCCTTGCAGTTGAATCACCAGACGGCTGCGAGCATCCAGCTCTTCAGCAGCGGGCATTTGCTCAAGGCGCGCACTCAGGCGCTGTTCGTTGAGCTTCAGACTTTGCGCCTGATCGTTCAACGCCTGTACCTGGCTCAACTGCTGCTGCGTATTGGCTTGCAGGTGACGCACCTGCCAGACGCCCCAACCGCCCACCGCCACACCGGCGGCGCCCAACAGCAACGCGACTATCGCCAGCCCATTGCCTCGGCGCTGCTCGGCAGCAGGTGGCGCAGTTTCAACCGGAGCTTCAACCGGCGCATCAAGCACTGGCTTCACGTCATCTTTAGGCAAGGCTGTTTCGTTCACGTATCCATCCTTTGCATTAGAGAACGGGTTCGGGATGCTCCCGTAACGCCGTCAGCAAAGCCGCGGCACTGGCGCCACGACAATCCACAACTGTTTGGGCCCCGGCGGCACTTGCCAGCTCGGCGACCCTGGGGCTTGGAACAAACAACGGCAACCGCGCCAATTGCGGCCAGGCAGCGCCGGCCAATTGATGCAGGTGCTCAAAACCCTGTCCACTGCTGACCACCAGCCCGTTCAAGCGTTCCGCCTTGATCCGCTCTGGCAGTGCTGCTGGCGGGTATTGCGGCAGATCGCGGCGGTACAGCTCCAGATAGTCGACACTAGCACCAAGCTCGCGCAAACGCTCAGCGAGCAACTCGCGCCCGCCCTCTCCCCGCATGATCAACACCCGCGGATCAGGCCGTGCGACAGCCTCACGCAACGACGCAAGTTCCAGCAAGGCTTCGCTGTCGTCACCCTCGGCCGGAAAACTCACGTCCAACCCGTGATCATCAAGAATCTGCGCGGTCGCGGCGCCCACGCTGAACCACTTCAGGCGCGGAGGTTGCGGCCAATACTGACTGACCAGATCCACCGCGATTCTGGCGGCCGGCTTGCTGACCACAATCACCGCGCAGTACCGATCCAGATGCTGAATCACCTCGCGCATTGTGTCAGAGGCCGGGATCGGTTCAATTTCCAAAAGCGGCAAGCTGCTGCTGAAAATCCCCGCTTCAGCCAAAACCTCGCTCAGCGCCGCCGACTCATCTGCGGGACGCGTCAGCAGCAGGCGCCAGCCCGTCACTCGTGACCTGCCTCGCCGTAGACTGCTTTCAGAATGTCATTGGCGCCCTGGTTCAGCAGGTCTTCGGCCACTTGCACACCCAGGGCTTCGGCATCGCTGCGCGGCGCACGGGCCTCGGCGCTGAGCAGCAGGCCGCCGCTCGGATCGCCCACCAGACCGCGTAACCAGATCTGCTCGCCTTCGAGCACGGCGTAACAGGCGATCGGCACTTGGCATCCGCCATTCAAATGTTTGTTGAGCGCACGTTCGGCAGTGACACGGGTGGCGGTGTCCTGATGGTGTAGCGGTGCCAGCAAGGCGTGGATTTCAGTGTCGGCGGTGCGGCATTCGATACCGACCGCACCCTGGCCACCGGCCGGCAGACTGTCGTCGACGCTGATGGCTGAAGTGATTCGATCTTCAAAGCCAAGACGAATCAGGCCGGCGGCCGCGAGGATGATAGCGTCGTATTCGCCGGCATCCAGCTTGGCCAGCCGCGTGTTGACGTTGCCGCGCAGGAAGCGGATTTCCAGGTCTGGACGGCGGGTCAACAACTGGGCCTGACGGCGCAGGCTGGAGGTGCCGACGATGCTGCCTTGCGGCAGTTCATCCAAGCTGGCGTAGGTATTGGAGACGAATGCATCACGCGGGTCTTCTCGCTCGCAGATGCAGAACAGGCCGAGACCTTCGGGGAAGTCCATCGGCACGTCTTTCATCGAATGCACGGCGATGTCGGCTTCGTTTTCCAGCAGCGCGGTTTCCAGCTCCTTGACGAACAAACCCTTGCCGCCGATTTTCGACAGCGGTGAGTCCAGCAGCTTGTCGCCCCGACTGACCATGGGTACCAGCGTCACGAGCAGACCCGGATGGGCCGCTTCAAGACGGGCTTTGACGTATTCGGCCTGCCACAGGGCGAGAGCACTTTTGCGGGTGGCGATGCGGATTTCGCGAGAGGACATGGATCAATCCGTACTGAATAGATACGGCGGATAATAACAGCTCAGTCAATTCCACTTTGACTTGTATCAGGTATTGCCTGGCCTCCCTGGCCCCGGATGTCCGGCAATCGGGTGAGAAATTCGCCTGCGGATAGCGAATTAAAGCTGTTGCATCATTTTGCGCACACCCGCCACATGCCGCCGGCTGACGATCAGGGCATCGCCGTTCAGGCCCTTGAGGAACAGCTGAAAATGTCCCAGAGGCGTGCGTTGCAGGCGCTCGATGCGTTCGCGGGCGACCAGGGCGTTGCGGTGGATGCGCACGAATCGGTCGCCGAATTCATCTTCAAGAGCCTTGAGCGGTTCATCCAGCAGCACTTCGCCGCCTTCATGGCGCAAGGTCACGTATTTATGGTCGGCGATAAAGTAGACCACCTGACCCAACGGGATCAGTTCAATACCTTTACGGGTACGCGCACTGATATGGCTGCGCGGGCCGCTGCCGGTCTCGGCGGCGGGACGGGTCAAAGCCGCAAGCTGGACACGATTGGGCCGCTCGGCTTTTTTCAACGCTTCATGCAATTGTTCTGTACGCACAGGTTTCACCAGATAGCCTACGGCGCTGGCCTGTAAGGCTTCCACGGCAAATTCATCGGGCCCTGTGCAAAACACCACGGCTGGCGGGGTTTCGCGTTCGCATAACCGTGCAGCCACTTGCAGGCCGTCGAGGCCTGGCATGCGGATATCGAGCAACACGATATCCGGCTTGTGGCTGTCGATCAGTGCCAACGCTTCTTCGCCGTTCGTGGCGCTGGGCTCCAGGACACTGTATCCCTCGAGTTCGCCGACCATTCGGCTCAGGCGCTCGCGGGCAAGGGGTTCGTCATCAACGATCAGGACATTCATATTGCGCTGGATTCCTGCGTGAGTCTCGCACAAGGATAGCGTAGACAAGTGGAGTGACGTCCGTCACCGCGATCCACGCTAAGACTAGCGCGAGGGCCAAAAAGTGCCGCCCGTCCGACCGCTAAATTTTTATTTGCCGGGCAATCGGCGGTTGGCGAGGCATCGCCGTAGGGTTTGCTGATACACAATATGAACACCCCCTCTTCTTATAGTCCGCTGCAGCGCCGAGAAAGTGCGCTGATCCTACTGTCCAACTGTAGACGGTTGCCGGGACGTTATTACTCAATTGAAAAATATCGTTGCGCATTTCAGGCCAGGCTGGCTTCGAGCATAGGCCGGGACATGAGAAAAAAACGTGTCGACCAGTGTCAGCGACAGGATTGGCAACCCTGTTATTATCCGCGACAGCTTTCAACGCCATCTTTCTTCAGCCGATACGAGCGAATTCATGAGCACTGACAAGACCAATCAGTCCTGGGGCGGCCGCTTCAGTGAACCCGTCGACGCCTTCGTCGCCCGCTTCACCGCCTCCGTCACCTTCGACCAGCGCCTGTATCGCCACGACATCATGGGCTCGATCGCCCACGCCACCATGCTGGCCAAGGTCGGCGTGCTGACCGATGCCGAGCGCGACAGCATCACCGATGGCCTGAAGACCATCCAGGGTGAAATCGAGGCCGGCCAGTTCGACTGGCGCATCGACCTCGAAGACGTGCACATGAACATTGAGGCGCGCCTGACCGACCGCATCGGCGTGACCGGTAAAAAGCTGCACACCGGCCGTAGCCGTAACGACCAGGTCGCCACCGACATCCGTCTGTGGCTGCGTGACGAGATCGACCTGATCCTGGCGGAAATCACCCGCCTGCAAAAAGGCTTGCTGGAACAGGCCGAGCGCGAAGCCGGCAGCATCATGCCGGGCTTCACCCACCTGCAGACCGCGCAGCCGGTGACGTTCGGTCACCACATGCTGGCCTGGTTCGAGATGCTCAGCCGCGACTACGAGCGTCTGGTCGACTGCCGCAAGCGCACTAACCGCATGCCCCTGGGCAGCGCCGCGCTGGCGGGCACCACTTACCCGATCGACCGCGAGTACACCGCACAACTGCTGGGCTTCGATGCCGTGGGCGGCAACTCGCTGGACAACGTGTCCGATCGTGACTTCGCTATCGAGTTCTGCTCGGCCGCGAGCATCGCGATGATGCACTTGTCGCGTTTCTCCGAAGAGCTGGTGCTGTGGACCAGCGCGCAGTTCCAGTTCATCGATCTGCCGGACCGTTTCTGCACTGGCAGCTCGATCATGCCGCAAAAGAAAAACCCGGACGTGCCAGAGCTGGTGCGTGGCAAGACCGGCCGTGTCTTCGGCGCGCTGATGGGCCTGCTGACCCTGATGAAAGGCCAGCCGCTGGCCTACAACAAGGACAACCAGGAAGATAAAGAGCCGCTGTTCGACGCCGCCGACACCTTGCGCGATTCACTGCGAGCCTTCGCCGACATGATCCCGGCGATCAAGCCCAAGCACGCGATGATGCGCGAAGCGGCCCTGCGCGGTTTCTCCACCGCCACCGACCTGGCTGACTATCTGGTGCGTCGTGGCCTGCCGTTCCGTGACTGCCACGAAATCGTTGGCCATGCCGTGAAGTACGGCGTGGAAAGCGGCAAGGACCTGGCAGAGATGAGCCTGGAAGAGCTGCGTAAATTCAGCGATCAGATCGATCAGGACGTGTTCGCCGTGCTGACCCTGGAAGGTTCGGTGAACGCCCGTGACCATATCGGCGGGACTGCGCCGGCGCAGGTCAAGAAGGCTGTGGCTCGCGGTCAGGCGTTGCTCGCCAGCCGTTAAGCCGCCAAAAGCTTCGCGAGCAAGCCCGCTCCCACACTGGGTCGCTGGTGTTCACAAAGTATGTGTTCACCATCAATCCAGTGTGGGAGCGGGCTTGCTCGCGAAAGCGACCTGAAGGACGCTACAAATCTATTTCTTGGACGCGACCATCGCCATGAACGCTGGCATCGCCGCTTCCTTGTCCGCCGCAATCCGCTGCACGTTCGGGTTCTGCTCCAAACGCTCAAGCAGTGCCTTGGCCGCTGACATCTCAGCCAACAAATCCAGATCGAACAGCTTCTTCGCTACCGCACAGGCCAGCGGCACGCTGTACAGGAAATACAGATCCGCAATGCTCAGGCTGTCGCCCGCGACATAAGGGGCAAACTTGCCGTGCCGTCCAAGCGAGGCAAAACCCAGCAGCAGCTCGGCCTTGGTCTTGTCCTTGATCGCGTCCGGCACCTTCATGCCGAAGAATGCTTCGCCGTAACAGGCGCGCCCCGGCAACTCGATGTACAGCTCGATTTCCTTGGCCAGCGCCAGGACCTGCGCCCTCTCGAAAGGGTCGCTCGGCAACAGCGACGTACCTTTCTGGCTCTGCTCGATGTATTCGAGAATCACCGCGGTTTCATTGACGAAACCTTGCTCGACACCCAGCACCGGGACCTTGCCGCGCGGACTGATTGCCAATGCCTCGGGGCTCGTGCCCGCATAAAACGGCACTTCTTCGAACGGCAGTCCTTTCTCCAGCAACGCCAGTTTCACCATGTTGTAGTAGTTACTGACGGAAAAACCATAAAGCTTGAGCATTACAAAGCCTCCGAGGCCGTGCGGGGTTGGCTGCGCCAGTTATAGAACTTCAGGGCATTTCTTGCCAGCAGCATCACGGCGCTGAATGCAGGTAAACTGGCCGCCTTTCCTTGAGGAGCCTGCCATGAGCGAGCCAAACGATATCGACAACGACGAAGAAGAGTTCACCGAAACGACGCTGATCGAAGCGATCGAGAACCAGATCGAAAGCGATAACCCGCCAGCGGCCAAGGCGACCTTCAACAAGCTGACCCTGGTGGGTTACGAGCGTGAGGAAATCCTCAACCTGATGGCTCATGTATTAGCGGTGGAAATCGACGCGATCCTCGAAGAAGACCGCGCGTTCAACACCGAATGGTATGAAACGGCATTGCGCGCCCTGCCAGAGTTGCCGCCCGAAAAGAAGTAACCCGACACCTGTGGCGAGCGCTCCTGTGGCTAGGGGATTTATCGAAACGTCGCACCGCCCCGTTCGGCTGCGCAGCAGTCGCAAAACCTATGAACGCGGTTTATTAGAAATACCGCGATCACTGGTTTTAGGTCCTCTGCGCGCCCCAACGGGGCGGTGCGGCATTCCGATAAATCCCCTCGCCACAAAACCCGCTCAGCAAACGCCCCACACAATTTGTCACCCATCATTCCTGCCTTCCCCCAGCCCCTGACTACACTGGTACGCACCCCGCTGCCGCACCACCCGCCGGGTAATGCTTCCCATGGTGAAAAAACCCTGTCGCGGGCACTGGACATGCCGCACGAGTGGGATCACCTTAGGGGCGCTGTCGTCCAATTCCTAGAAAGTCTGGAGTCCTTATGTCGCTTACCCCTGAGTTGGTTGCCGAACTGGAAATCCTCGCACTCTTCAACCTGGACAGTTCCCAGGAAGGTTTGAAAATTCATCAGACCGCTGCCCCGAAAGCCATTGCTGCCGCTCAACGCCTGTACGAAAAAGAACTGATCGACCAGCCCGATGGCGGCTATCTGACCAGCCTGGGTCGTGACGCCGCGCAAAATATACAAACCGTCCTGACCATTCTGAGCGTCCAGGAAACCGCCTGAGCATCACCGCATCGCCCACGGAAACCCCTGCTACGGGATTTCCGCGGGCACACTTCGTTGCACAGCGATAGAAATCTGACGTCAAAAAACAAAATCCGCTTAAACGTCCCGCGACCAAGACGCTAAACTGCCCTTCATTCTGAGACCTTCGACGTCCGAGCCCCGCGAGCCGGTTTGAGCTGACATGACCCGCACCCATGAAATCCGCCCTGATCTGGACGAGGGGATCGACCGCAAGGTTCTCAGCCAGCTGCGCGCACGCTTTTTGAAACTCAACGAGGGCCGCATGGCCCGCGCCATGGAAGGGCTGTCGACCCGCCAGCAAGGGGTGTTGACCCTGCTGCCGCTGTTTTTCCACGTCAATCATCCGTTGTTGCCGGGTTATGTCTCGGGCAGCACGCCCGCCGGGCTATCGAACTTCGAGCCTGACGCCAATGCCCTCGCCGAAGCCCAACGCCTGACCCGATCGTTTTCCTATAAGCCGCGCCACGGCAGCAATCCGCCGCGACCGATTCACGGCCTGTTCCTGATGGGCAGCCTCGGCACCCTCGCTCAGGCCGATCAGAGCGACATGGATGTCTGGGTCTGTCACGCACCGGACTTGAGCGAAAGCGAACTCAACGAGCTGCGTAAAAAGTGCCAGTTGCTGGAAACCTGGGCCGCGAGCCAAGGCGCCGAGGCACATTTTTTCCTGATCGACCCGGCGCGCTTCGTGCTCGGCGAACGGGACAATCAACTGAGTTCGGAAGACTGCGGCACCACCCAGCATTATCTGCTGCTGGATGAGTTCTATCGCACCGCCATCTGGCTGGCCGGGCGCACGCCGATCTGGTGGCTGGTGCCGGTTTACGAAGAGGCCGCCTACGACCGCTACACCCACGCGTTGCTGTCCAAACGCTTCATTCGCGCTGACGAAACCCTTGATCTGGGCCACATGGCGTACATCCCGCCCGGCGAATTCATCGGTGCCGGACTCTGGCAGCTGTTCAAGGGCATCGAGTCCCCCTACAAGTCGGTACTCAAACTGCTGCTGATCGAGGTCTACGCCAGCGAACACCCCAGGGTTCAGTGCCTGAGTTTGCGTTTCAAACAAGCCGTATTTGCCAATCGGCTCGACCTCGACGAACTGGATCCTTACGTCGTGGTTTATCGGCGCATTGAGGAATACCTCACCGCGCGCGGCGAACCGGAGCGTCTGGAGCTGGTACGGCGCGCGCTGTACCTGAAGGTCAATCGCAAACTCACCGGCAGCAACAGTCGCACCCAGAGCTGGCAGCGCTCGTTGCTTGAGCGCCTGACCCACGAATGGCACTGGGACCATCGTCAACTGGCCCTGCTCGACAGCCGCAGTCAGTGGAAAGTCCGCCAGGTCAGCTCTGAGCGCCGGGCGTTGGTCAACGAGCTGAATTACAGCTACCGCTTCCTGACCGAGTTCGCCCGCAGCGAACAGACCGTCAGCCTGATCAACAAGCGCGATCTCAACGTGCTGGGACGACGCTTGTATGCGGCGTTCGAGCGTAAGGCGGACAAGGTCGAGTTCATCAACCCGGGCATTGCCCCGGATCTGGCCGAAGACACCCTGACCCTGGTGCATGCGCCCAACAAGAAAGAATCCGGGCAAACCCAGTGGGGCTTGTACAACGGCAGCCTGACGGCGCTGGAGTGGGAGCACTTCGCGCCGATCAAGCGCAGCCGGCAATTGCTGGAACTGCTGACCTGGTGCCATCGCAACGGCGTCATCGACAGCAGCACCCGTCTGGCCTTGCATCCCGGCGAGAGTGACCTGAGCGAGTTCGAACTGTTCAACCTGCTCGGCAGCCTGCAACAAAGCATCGCCCTGCCATTGACCACCGTCGCCGAAGAACCGTTGCTGCGCGCCAGCGTGCCGAGTGAAGTGCTGATTCTGGTGAACGTCGGTGTCGATCCGCTCAAGCATCACCGCGACCTGAACATTTTGATGACCACCGAGCGCACCGACTCCCTGAGTTACGCCGGAGTCCGGGAAAATCTGGTACTGACCCTCGATCAGGTCACGCTCAACAGCTGGAACGAAGTGCTGGTCAATCGCTTCGACGGCCCTCACGCCCTGCTCGACTGTCTGCGCGATTACCTGAACAACCTGCCGAACGGGCCGCGACAGCCCAAATTGCGCGTGCGTTGCTTCTGCCATAACCGCGCGCAATTTATCGCGCAGCGGGTTGAAGAAGTGATCGACACCGCGCAGAACCTGCTGCTGAGCAGACTCAATCACCGCTACCTGATTCAGGTTCAGCAGCATTACCACGTGCTGGAACTGGTGCCGGGGCAGGTCAATCACGTCGCCCTCGCCACCCTCCCGGCGCTGTTCGACTACCTGGGCGAAGAGCTGGCGAGCTACAGCCCGCTGCACCTGGACCCGATGGCGCTGGAAGATCAGGACCTGGCACTGATTCTGCCCATGGGCCAGCCAGACTGCATTCAGGTGTTCTACCGGGTTCACGACGACCAGGCCGATCTGTACGTGATGGATGAATTCAACGCCCTATGGCAGCAGCGTTTGCCCTATCACGACGAACAAAGCCTGCTGGTGCCGTTGCAACGCTTCCTGCAATCGATCCAGTACCGGCGCGATGCCTTGCTGCCGATGGACGCTGCCCAGCCACAGAGTCTGGAAACGTTGTATTACCAACTGTTGCCATCCGGCCCTGGGCGAGCCCGTCGGGTCGAAGCCCGTAGCGCGCCGCGAACCCCGGTCAACAAACCGTTCTACGACGTGCAGGCGATCGTCGGTAAAGCCGCACCGGGCGAAGTGCAAGTCACGTTGTATTGCAATCAGCGGGAGTTTTCAGAGCTGGAGCATGGCGAGCAACTGTTCAGCGTGGTTGCCCGGGAAATCGTCGAGCAACGCCGCGAGACCGAACGCTATCGCTGCTACATCACCGACCTGGATCTCTCGGGCCTGCTCGGTGATGGTCAGAGTTCAAGCAATCTGTATTTGCGCTACAAGGCTGACCTGGAGCGCGCATTGAACGACGCGCTCGAGCTGGTCTGAGGAGGGTTATTCCGGGAAGTCGCCGCCATGGGCAGGCTGCGATTCAACTGCCAGCAGGGTCAGTTTCAGGGTCTTGCCACCGGGTGCCGGCCAGTCGATGTGCTGGCCAACCTTCAAGCCCAGCAGCGCACTGCCGACAGGCGCCAGAATGGAAATCTTGCCTTCGTCGGCGTTGGCATCCTTGGGATAGACCAGGGTCAGGTGATAATCCTTGCCACTGCTTTCTTCACGGCAATGCACACGGGAATTCATGGTCACGACATCGGCGGGCACTTCATCGTGACCGACCAGCGTATCGGCGCGATCCAGTTCGGTTTGCAGCGCGATAACGCCCGGCAGCGTGTCGTCCAGGCTGTCGATCAGGCGTTCCAGACGCTGAACGTCCAGACGAGTAAGGGTGATGGAAGGTGCGGTCATGATAGAGGCAGACTCCTTTCTTCTGCACAGAAAAAGCAAAACCCCGCCAGAAAAAGGCGGGGTTTTCACGAGCCTCGATGGGTTGAGGCGTTTCTGGACACTATCACAGCTCAAAAAATATACAAGCCGGGGGCGACGGACCCGATTTTCAGTAACGCCGATGAAACCTGCAGGAGCAGAGCTTGCTCGCGAAGGCGGTGTGTAAGTCCATATGGGTATCGACTGACACGCCGCCTTCGCGAGCAAGCTCTGCTCCTACAGGTTTGTGTATCAGGCCAAGGTTTTGCGCTGGATAGCCTGGGCACAGATGACACGCCGGCGATCATCATCCGCCGAGCGCCATTCGCGGATGTCTTCGACATGGCGAAAACACCCCAGGCAGACTTTCTGCTCATCCAGCCGACACACGCCGCTGCACGGCGAAGGCACCGCCGGGCTGACATTGCTGTAAAGCGGCTTGGGCGGACGAACAGGGGCAGGCTGGGTCACGATCTCACAGACCTTCGAAATCGAATTCAGCGCCGGCCTGTTGCTTGACGATGCGCTCTAGCATCTCGCCGAGCTGCTCTTCGCTCTTGTCGCACATCCAGCGCTCGCTCTCTTCGTCGTAGTCGAAGTGGAAGCCACCCGACACCGCCGCCAGCCACAGCTGACGCAGGGGTTCCTGGCGGCTGAAGATCAACTGGCTGCCGTTTTCGAACTTGACGGTGAGCACACCGGCCGAGCTCTCCAGGTCGATATCCAGGTCGCTCTCATCGAAAATATCCTCCAGCGATTGCTGGGTGGCATCGACCAGATCGTGGAAACGGGCTTCGGTCAAACTCATTACGGCAACCTCAAAAAGTGTCAGTTCACGCTCAAGCGCCGCAAGATACGGGCGAGCCCCGGTGATTGCAAAGGATAACGACCCAGCACCGATTTAGGTACATCAAACACAGCCCCTGTGGGAGCGGGCCTGTGGTGAGGGGATTTATCCCCGTTCGACTGCGCAGCAGTCGCAAGCACTCCCGATTAGCGAACTGCTGGGGCTGCTGCGCAACCCAACGGGGAAAAATCCCCTCACCACAAAGGCTAGCTCCCCCAGGGATTGCACCTAACTGGCCAAGCCCCGCCGGACGGGAGCCCGGTCGCATAGGCAAGCTGCCGGGTGGCCGGTATACTCCGGCGCAATTAACGCATTTTCAAGGATTTCGCCATGAAGCGCCTGATCTCTTCCCTTGCTGCGCTCGTCGCGGTTGCCTGTCTTGTGTCGGCCTGTGGTCAAAAGGGCCCGCTGTACCTGCCCGACGAAAACCAGGACCCGGCCGAGCAGGCGAAGTCCTCGCAAAAGCAGCCGTCGAAGGCACACAAGCACGACGTCTACCAATAAGGGAACTGCCATGGACGCTTTTAACTACCGTGACGGTGAGCTGTTCGCGGAAGGGGTTGCCCTGTCCGCCATCGCCGAACGCTTTGGCACACCGACCTACGTCTATTCCCGCGCCCACATCGAAGCCCAGTACCTGGCTTACGCCGATGCGCTGGCCGGCATGCCGCACCTGGTCTGCTTCGCGGTCAAGGCCAACTCCAACCTGGGTGTACTGAATGTCCTGGCGCGTCTGGGTGCCGGTTTCGACATCGTCTCCCGTGGCGAGCTGGAACGCGTTCTGGCCGCCGGCGGCAGCCCCGACAAGATCGTGTTCTCCGGTGTCGGCAAGACCCGTGACGACATGCGCCGTGCCCTGGAAGTCGGCGTGCACTGCTTCAACGTCGAATCCACCGACGAGCTGGAGCGCCTGCAAGTGGTCGCCGCCGAGCTGGGCGTTCGCGCGCCGATCTCGCTGCGCGTGAACCCGGACGTCGATGCCGGCACGCACCCGTACATTTCCACCGGTCTCAAAGAGAACAAGTTCGGCATCGCCATCGCCGACGCCGAAGACGTGTACATCCGCGCCGCGCAGCTACCGAACCTGGAAGTGGTCGGCGTCGATTGCCACATCGGCTCGCAATTGACCACTCTGCCTCCGTTCATTGACGCCCTCGACCGCCTGCTGGGCCTGGTCGACCGCCTCGGCGATTGCGGCATCTACCTGCGTCACATCGATCTCGGTGGTGGTTTGGGCGTGCGTTATCGCGATGAAGAGCCGCCACTGGCTGCCGACTACATCAAGGCCGTGCGCGAGCGTCTCGACGGTCGTGACCTGGCGCTGGTGTTCGAGCCGGGCCGCTTCATCGTCGCCAACGCCGGCGTGCTGCTGACTCAGGTCGAATACCTCAAGCACACCGAACACAAAGACTTCGCCATCGTCGATGCGGCCATGAACGACCTGATCCGTCCGGCACTGTATCAAGCCTGGATGGACGTCACCGCCGTGCGCCCGCGCACTACCGCTGCTCGCGCCTACGACATCGTCGGGCCGATCTGCGAGACCGGCGATTTCCTGGCCAAGGACCGTGAACTGGCCCTGGAAGAAGGCGACCTGCTGGCCGTGCATTCGGCCGGCGCCTATGGGTTTGTCATGAGTTCCAACTACAACACCCGCGGCCGTGCCGCTGAAGTGTTGGTGGACGGTGATCAGGCAGTTGAAGTGCGTCGCCGTGAGACGGTAGCCGAGTTGTTTGCTGGCGAAAGCCTGCTGCCGGAGTAAAACCATGCTGCTGCGTTTTACCAAGATGCACGGCCTGGGCAATGACTTCATGGTCCTCGACCTGGTCAGCCAGCACGCGCACATACTACCCAAGCACGCCAAGCAATGGGGCGACCGGCACACCGGCATCGGTTTCGACCAGTTGCTGATCGTCGAAGCGCCGAGCAACCCGGACGTGGATTTCCGTTATCGGATCTTCAACTCCGACGGCTCCGAAGTGGAACAGTGCGGCAACGGCGCGCGCTGTTTCGCCCGTTTTGTGCTCGACAAGCGCCTGACCGCAAAACGGCAGATTCGCGTCGAAACCAAAAGTGGCATTATCGAGCTGGATATCCGCAGCGACGGCCAGATCAGCGTCGACATGGGCGCACCGCGCCTGGTGCCGGCCGACATCCCGTTCGTTGCTGACAGTCAGGCGCTGAGCTACTCGCTCGACGTCGACGGCGCAGCAGTTGAACTGGCCGCCGTGTCGATGGGCAACCCGCATGCGGTGTTGCGCGTCACGGATATCAACAACGCACCGGTGCATGAACTGGGGCCGAAAATCGAACATCACCCGCGCTTCCCTGCGCGGGTCAATGTCGGTTTTCTCCAGGTCATCGACCGGAACCGCGCGCAACTGCGCGTCTGGGAACGTGGTGCCGGGGAAACCCAGGCCTGCGGCACCGGCGCTTGCGCAGCTGCAGTGGCCGCGATCAGCCAGGGGTGGATGGATTCGCCGCTATTGATCGACCTGCCCGGCGGGCGTCTGTCCATTGAATGGGCAGGCCCAGGCCAACCGGTCTTGATGACCGGCCCGGCAGTCCGTGTTTACGAAGGACAAGTACGTCTTTGAGTGAGTCAAACCCATGACCGACAAGCCCCAGGTTCCCGCCCGACAGCCCGACGAATCTCCTTCCGAAAGCCTTGAGGCGGCGGCGATTGCCGCGTACCTGGAGGCTCATCCGGACTTCTTCGTCGAGCACGAAGAATTACTCCCGGCGATGCGCATTCCGCACCAGCGTGGCGACACCATCTCGCTGGTCGAGCGCCAGATGACCATCCTGCGCGACCGTAACATCGAATTGCGGCATCGTCTCTCGCACTTGATGGACGTGGCCCGCGACAACGACCGCCTCTTCGACAAGACCCGCCGCCTGATTCTCGCCTTGATGGATGCCACCAGCCTGGAAGACGTGGTGATCAGCGTTGAAGACAGTCTGCGCCAGGACTTTCAGGTGCCTTTTGTCAGCCTGATCCTGCTGGGCGACAACCCGATGCCAGTCGGACGCTGGGTGACCCACGCCGACGCGCAAACGGCCATTGGCGGTTTGCTCTCGGAAGACAAAAGCGTCAGCGGCAGCCTGCGCGAGCATGAGCTGGACTTTCTGTTCGGCGAAGAGCAGCGCAAGCAGATCGGTTCCACCGCCGTCGTTGCCATCAGCCATCAAGGCATCCACGGCATCCTGGCGATTGCCAGCCGTGACCCGCAGCACTACAAAAGCTCGGTGGGCACATTGTTCCTGAGCTACATCGCCGAAGTCATGGGCCGCGTGCTGCCACGGGTCAACAGCTCGCTGCGCTCGGTACGCTGATCGTGGAACGGCAACTGGACGCTTACTGCGAACACCTGCGCAGTGAGCGACAGGTGTCGCCCCACACGCTGTACGCCTACCGCCGCGACCTCGACAAAGTACTGGGCTGGTGCGTCAAACAGAACATCGACAGCTGGGCCGCGCTGGACATCCAGCGTCTGCGCAGCCTGATCGCTCGCCTGCATTCCCAGGGTCAATCGTCCCGCAGTCTGGCGCGGCTGCTCTCGGCTGTGCGCGGGCTCTACCATTATCTGAACCGCGAAGGCCTTTGCGACCACGACCCGGCCAACGGTCTGGCGCCGCCGAAAGGCGAACGACGGCTGCCGAAAACCCTCGACACCGACCGCGCGCTGCAACTGCTTGAGGGTGCGGTCGAGGATGATTTTCTGGCGCGCCGGGATCAGGCGATTCTTGAGCTGTTCTACTCCTCAGGCTTGCGCCTGTCGGAGCTGACAGGGCTCAATCTCGATCAACTGGACCTGGCCGACGGCATGGTCCAGGTGCTCGGCAAAGGCAGCAAGACCCGGTTATTGCCAGTGGGCAAAAAGGCCCGCGAAGCACTGGAGTTGTGGTTGCCATTGCGGGCCATGACCAACCCGACGGACGACGCGGTGTTCGTCAGCCAGCAAGGCCGGCGCCTCGGTCCCCGGGCGATTCAGGTGCGGGTCAAGGCGGCTGGCGAACGCGAACTGGGGCAAAACCTCCATCCGCACATGTTGCGTCACTCCTTCGCCAGCCATCTGCTGGAGTCTTCGCAAGACCTGCGCGCCGTGCAAGAACTGCTCGGCCACTCGGACATCAAGACCACCCAGATCTACACCCATCTGGACTTCCAGCACCTGGCGACGGTCTACGACAGCGCCCATCCACGGGCCAAACGCATTAAGGGCGATGATTCATGACCATCCAATTGATCACCTTCGACCTCGACGACACCCTGTGGGACACCGCCCCGGTCATCGTCAGCGCCGAAGCCGTACTGCGCGAATGGCTGACCGAACATGCACCGAATCTAGGCGCAGTGCCGGTGGAGCATTTGTGGGCGATTCGCGAGCGTATTCTGAGCAGCGAACCGGGGCTCAAACACCGGATCAGTGCGTTGCGTCGGCGGGTACTTTTTCATGCGCTGGAAGAGGCCGGTTACGACCATGGTCAGGCGTCCGACCTGGCTGACCAGAGTTTTGAAGTATTCCTGCATGCGCGGCATCAGCTCGAAGTATTTCCCGACGTCGAGCCGACTCTGGAGGTTCTGGCCAAGCACTACGCGCTGGGCGTGGTCACCAACGGCAACGCCGATGTGCGCCGGTTAGGGCTGGCGGATTACTTCAAGTTTGCGTTGTGCGCCGAAGACATCGGCATCGCCAAACCGGATGCGCGACTGTTTCATGAAGCCCTGCAGCGTGGCGGCGCGATCGCCGAGACGGCGGTGCATATCGGCGATCATCCGGGTGATGACATTGCCGGCGCGCAGCAGGCCGGTTTGCGGGCAATCTGGTTTAACCCGCAGGGTAAATTGTGGGAGGCGCAGCGATCGCCGGATGCCGAGATTCGCAGCCTGACCGAATTGCCGGCGTTGCTGGCGCGGTGGAATTCGGCTTCGTAGCGCCTTCGGAATTGCCTTCGCGGGCAAGCCTCGCGCCTACAGGGTTTGTGTCGCTCACATCGTTGGTGTACGACACAAACCCTGTAGGAGCGAGGCTTGCCCGCGAAGAACGATAACGCGGTCTTCCTGCTTCATCACCCATGAAAAAGCCCGCAGCGACGGCGGGCTTTTTCAGCAAGCAGGAAGCAAGCGCTTAGATAGGCCGGCTGCCGTACTTGTTGTCAGGCTTCTTGGGAGGATCGGCGACCACATTGGCCTCCACTTCCTGCACCTTGCCGCCCTTGGCCAGGAACTCTTCCATGGCCTTGGCCAAGGCATCGCGTTCCTTGTTTTTTGCTTCGACGCTCGGCAGCTCATCGACCGATACCGCAGCCTTGGCCTTGCCTTTAGCCGTCGGAACGGGCGCTTCGCCGCCGTCGTCTTCAACGACGTCGTCCGTCGCTGCTTCCAGGCCTTCTTCGGTTTCGTCGTCGTCGCCTACTTCGAGGTCGTCGTTTTCCAGATCATCGTCGCTCATGTTCTACCTCATGACTTGCGAAAAGCAGATTAGTTATAGCCCAGCTTCACCGTCTGTCGACAGCCGCCGGAAAAATTCAATAACCACTGGTGACCAGCGGTTCATGCCTCTTCACCGTGCAAGGTGGCAAGGACTTTACGGGCACCGCCATGATCACGGTGCTCGCCCAGATAAACGCCTTGCCAGGTCCCCAACGCCAGTCGGCCTGCCGAAACCGGCAAACTGAGCTGACAGCCAAGCACGCTGGCCTTGAAATGCGCCGGGAGGTCGTCCAGGCCTTCGTCGTTATGCTCATAGCCGTCTGTTCCTTGTGGGATCAGACGATTGAAAAATCGTTCGAAGTCGCGACGTACCGCCGGATCGGCGTTCTCGTTGATGGTCAACGACGCCGAGGTATGCTGCAGCCACAAATGCAACAGACCGACCCGACACGCCTTGATTTCAGGCAGGCCGGCGAGTAACTCGTCCGTTACCAGATGAAAGCCCCGGGGCCTCGCCCGCAGGGTAATCAGAGTCTGTTGCCACATACAGTTCTCCGCACGTTCGGGGCGCATTCTAGCGCGCTCTGGGAAAAAACAAAGGCCCTAATATTCCTTCAATCATGTAAGCCATTGGCCGCAGAAAAACGCCCGTCGTAAACGCCCCTGAACGTGTACGAAAAAACCTTTCAGCAGTTCCTTCACTGACAAATTCCAGACAAAAAAATGCCCGGCAAGCCGGGCAAATTTTTATGCGCGTGCTTACAAGTTGTAGCCGCGTTCGTTGTGGAGTGCCAGATCGATACCGACGGCCTCTTCTTCTTCAGTGATACGCAAGCCCATGACGGCGTCCAGTACCTTGAGAATGATGTAGGTGACGATCGCGGTGTAGATCACCGTGAAGCCCACACCTTTGCACTGAATCCAGACTTGTGCGGCGATGTCGGTGACGGTGCCGAAGCCACCCAGCGACGGTGCAGCGAACACACCGGTCAGGATCGCGCCGAGGATACCGCCGATGCCGTGCACACCGAAGGCGTCCAGGGAGTCGTCATAACCGAGTTTGCGTTTCAGGGTGGTGGCGCAGAAGAAACACACTACGCCCGCTGCCAGACCGATCACCAGCGCGCCCATCGGGCCCACGGTGCCAGCGGCTGGCGTGATGGCGACCAGACCGGCCACCACACCCGACGCGATACCCAGTGCACTTGGTTTACCGTGGGTGACCCACTCGGCGAACATCCAGCCCAGTGCGGCGGCAGCCGTTGCGATCTGAGTCACCAGCATCGCCATACCGGCGGTGCCGTTGGCCGCTGCAGCGGAACCGGCGTTGAAACCGAACCAGCCCACCCACAGCATCGCAGCGCCCATCAGGGTGTAACCGAGGTTGTGCGGCGCCATCGGGGTGGTCGGGAAGCCTTTACGCTTGCCGAGCACGATGCACGCCACCAGACCGGCCACACCGGCGTTGATGTGCACCACGGTGCCGCCGGCGAAGTCGAGAACGCCCCAATCCCACATCAGGCCGCCGTTGCCGGACCAGACCATGTGCGCGATCGGTGCATACACCAGGGTGAACCAGATGCCCATGAAGATCAGCATCGCGGAGAATTTCATCCGCTCGGCGAAAGCACCGACGATCAGCGCAGGGGTGATGATGGCGAAGGTCATCTGGAAGGTGATGAACACCGCCTCAGGGAACAGCGCCGCAGGACCGGTCAGGCTCGATGGCGTGACACCGGCGAGGAACGCCTTGCCCATGCCGCCGAAGAACGAGTTGAAGTTGACGACGCCCTGCTCCATGCCCGTGGTGTCGAACGCGATGCTGTAGCCATAAATGACCCACAGGATGCTGATCAGACCGGTAATGGCGAAGCACTGCATCATCACGGAAAGAATGTTTTTGGAGCGAACCATGCCGCCGTAGAACAGCGCGAGGCCGGGAATGGTCATGAACAGCACGAGGGCTGTAGAGGTCAGCATCCAGGCGGTATCGCCGGAATTGAGGACTGGGGCCGCCACTTCGTCTGCCGCCAAAGCAAGGCTGGGCATTACGATGGACAACAGGGCTCCTAGCCCTGCGAATTTACGCAGAGTCATATTGTTTTCTCCTGGGGCGTTGGGTTTGTGGCGGCTTAGATTGCGTCGGTATCGGTTTCGCCGGTACGGATGCGAATCGCCTGTTCCAGATTGACCACGAAGATCTTGCCGTCACCGATCTTGCCGGTGTTGGCCGCCTTGGTTATCGCCTCGATAACCCGGTCCAGATCCTTGTCGTCAATGGCGACATCGATCTTCACCTTAGGCAGGAAATCGACCACGTATTCCGCGCCGCGATACAGCTCGGTGTGACCCTTCTGCCGACCGAAGCCTTTGACTTCAGTAACGGTAATGCCCTGCACGCCGATCTCGGACAACGACTCGCGCACGTCGTCCAATTTGAACGGCTTGATGATGGCAGTGACTAGCTTCATGAAAACTCTCTCCCGAATTGGTGGACTTGCCCCAGGAAAACAAACCCGACTCAAGTCTAAGCGCAGTGCCTGGCTTTGTAACGCATCGTCGGCCTTACCTGCCCGTCCGACGCCAGCTAACCGCTCCGCACGAAACACTTCCCCGTTCCGCTTGGCGCACTGCATTCGTCACAGCGACTGCATCAGTGCATGGGTTACGACTGACTAAGCAGAAAGCTTGCCATCTCGCCAAAAGCCCCTGATATCAAGCGCTTGCCTGCAACGGCGAGCGGCTGCGCCTGAATGCCCGATGCGTAACGCACAACAACAGTGCGGAGCCGTCCGTCCGCATGCGCGAAAAGCGTGCATCCCTGCGGTCGGGATTGACTATAGACACTGCGTGATACACTGCCCGCCATTGTTTTCAGGACATTTCCCATGCTCGCGCCCAAAGACTTCCTCGACGCCCTGACCGGCACCGCCTCCCGCCTCTTCAGTGGCGACACCCCGCTGCCGAAAAGCGAAATCGAAAGCCAGTTCAAGGCGTTGCTGCAGAGCGGCTTCAGCAAGCTGGATCTGGTGAGTCGGGAAGAGTTTGATAGCCAGATGGTCGTGCTGGCACGCACCCGGGCACGGCTGGAAGCGCTTGAAACGAAGGTCGCGGAGCTGGAAGCAAAGCTGAATCCGCCGGCCGAATAACACTTCTGTAAAACGCGATCCCTGTGGGAGCGGGCTTGCCCGCGAATGGGTCGCCTCGGTCTACCAGCCATCCCCCACTGGACAGGCCACCCCTGTAGGAGCTGCCGCAGGCTGTGATCTTTTGATCTTCAGCCCCGCAAAAATCGCGGCACCTTCCTACAACAAAACCACCGCCGTCCGATTGCGCCGCAATGCCCCGGTTCCTAAGCTCATCCAATGCTGAATGTTCAGCACTGGGTTTGGCGACCCGGAACCAAGCAATGCAGCGCACATCGTTCGATATCAGGTATTTCTTACCCGATTTCGAATTATGGCGGCTGTGTGTGGGAGACCTTAGGGTCTGCCGGAATTCGCTTGGCCGGTTCGCCAACCCGCACGCAGCTGCCACCCTTATTGTTTGGCGACGATAAGTGGCAGTCATCTACCAAGCGAAATTTGGGTACTGCTCGATGGACGAAAATTATCTAATCCCTCACATCTTCACCCGCCACAAACTCCACCTCCACGCCCTCCTCCTCGAAAACCAACCCTGGTTCTGCGCCCGCGACCTCGGCCGCCTCCTGCGCCTCTACATCGAAGAACGCACCGTCCGCAAACTCGACCCCGACCAACACCAAACCGCGCGAATGCTCATACACGGCAGCATCGAAAACACCCTGCTGATCAGCGAATCCGGCGTCTACGCCCTGCTCGTCTACCACTACTGCCCCGAATACCGAGGACTGCGCGAATGGCTGACCCACGACGTAGTGCCAGCCCTCAGAGATGCCGGTCCTGAGCCTGTTGAACTGGCCGGAGATGTCACTGAGTTTGCTGCACTGGAATAACCAGCCGTGGATTCGGTTGCAGGATGTTCCGCAGATGCTGGCGGATGGTGAACGGACGCAGCGCTCGAGCAATACACCATGGTGGAAGCGTGCTTCCCGAATACTCCAGGCATTCTGAACGACAAAAAAACCCCACGTTATAGCGTGGGGTTCGTTCAGGAATTGAGGATCAGGCGCAGTGCGGAAGCCGCTCAACCTGATCCCGGATCGCTGCCCCTCGCTCAATCTCGGCTTTGCGCAAATCGTAAGTCGATTGCAGGCTCAGCCAAAATTCCGGGGTCGTGTCCAGACAGATAGATAGCCTTAGAGCCATATCAGCGCTGACACCCCGACGCTGGAGCACGATGTCGTTCACCGTAGGTGTCGAAACGCTCAATGCTCTAGCCAAGGCTGCCGCCGTAAGGCTCAGAGGCTCCAGGTATTCCTCTTTGAGGATCTCGCCGGGGTGAACCGGGCGCATACCATTCTTAGTCATTACTCACCTCAGTGATAATCGACGATTTCGACATTCTCTGGCCCGTTAAGACCCCAAACAAAGCAAATTCGCCATTGAGCGTTGATACGGATGCTGTGCTGACCTTTTCGGTTTCCCCCCAATGCCTCCAAGCGATTTCCCGGCGGGGATCGAAGGTCAATCAGTACGGCAGCAGCATCAAGCATCGTCAGCTTTCGTTCCACGACACTCAGAATGGCTGACCACATACGGGTCTTACCGTTGCGAAACAGGTACTCGGTCTCAGAACACTTAAAGCTAACGATCATAATTTAAAGCTTAACGTTATGCATTAATCTTAAGTGTATAACCTGAATTCACTTATGCAAATGCGCCAATGCGACTCTTGGCCATCCCTTCAAAGCTTTAGGAAAAGGACTACCAAGGGCCTTCAGAACTCCTTCCAAACCAAGACGCTTCCTACAAAAAGGAGCACCAATTCTCATTGCATCACTACCGCGTTCTCCTCTTAAGCTGATCGACCTGTAAAACCATCTGCAAATCCAAAAGAGATCGCTATGAAACCCGGAAAACGAAAAGACAAACTGCGACTCATCGCTGGATATCATGCGGAGGCACTCCGGCTGGCTGGGAACGTATCTGCCACTCAACGCCGCTTTTTTGAGGTTGCTGCGGCTCGCGGTAAAGAGTTGGAACCAAGCGGCTGGCTCGCCGGTTACAGAGCACCCGCTACGGCTAATTCGACAACAAAAGGTGAACAACCTCAGCACCGTGAGTGTATTCACTAAGGACGCAGGCCCTAGCCTCCCCGAAACCACACAAAAAACCGCTTCCTCAAGGCGGTTTTTTATCGCCTTCGATTCAGCTTTCGCCGCAGTCCTTCATAGATCCAGGCAACGTGCTACAACAACCTCATCCCGCGACTGATTACGTCGCAGATCCCCACTCCCTTACGCTTCACCCATCAGAAAGACACTCGCAACATCCTGCGAATATTTGGCACCTGCGCCATCACGCGCCCCCGACTACCCTTCAAAAACCCGCAGGAAGCGGACCCCGTAAAGCTCAAGGAACGACCATGTCCCTCTCCATCGTCCACAGCCGCGCCCAGATTGGCGTGGATGCGCCCGCCGTCACCGTCGAAGTTCATCTGGCTAACGGTTTGCCATCACTGACCATGGTCGGTCTGCCCGAAGCCGCAGTGAAGGAAAGCAAGGATCGAGTACGTAGCGCGATCATCAATTCAGGCCTGCAGTTTCCGGCACGGCGCATCACGTTGAATCTGGCGCCTGCGGATTTGCCCAAGGACGGCGGGCGGTTCGATCTGGCGATTGCCTTGGGGATTCTTTCAGCCAGCGTGCAGGTGCCGACATTGACGCTGGACGACGTGGAATGTTTGGGAGAGTTGGCGCTGTCGGGCGCGGTGCGTGCCGTGAGGGGCGTGTTGCCGGCAGCGCTGGCCGCCCGCAAGGCCGGGCGCTCGCTGATGGTGCCGCGAGCGAATGCGGAGGAAGCCTGCCTGGCGTCGGGGCTGAAAGTCATCGCCGTGGATCACTTGCTGGAAGCAGTGGCGCACTTCAATGGCCACACGCCGGTTGAGCCCTACGCTTCCAATGGTCTGCTCTACGCCAGCAAACCCTACCCCGACTTGAATGAAGTGCAAGGCCAACTCTCAGCCAAGCGCGCTTTGCTGATTGCAGCGGCCGGGGCTCATAACTTGCTGTTCAGCGGCCCGCCGGGGACTGGGAAAACGCTACTGGCGAGTCGATTGCCGGGGCTGTTGCCGCCACTGGTGGAAAGTGAGGCATTGGAAGTCGCGGCGATTCAGTCCGTCACCAGTGGCGCGCCGCTGAGTCATTGGCCGCAACGCCCTTTTCGCCAGCCTCACCACTCCGCTTCCGGGCCTGCATTGGTCGGTGGCGGCTCGAAACCGCAACCTGGCGAGATCACCCTCGCCCACCATGGCGTGCTCTTTCTTGATGAACTTCCGGAGTTTGATCGCAAGGTGCTGGAGGTCTTGAGAGAGCCGCTGGAATCCGGGCACATCGTGATTTCCCGGGCGAAAGATCGCGTGCGTTTTCCGGCCCGCTTTCAACTGGTCGCAGCGATGAACCCCTGCCCTTGTGGATATCTTGGCGAGCCCAGCGGCAAATGTAGTTGTACACCGGACATGGTCCAGCGCTACCGCAACAAACTCTCAGGTCCGTTGCTGGATCGCATCGATCTGCACCTGACCGTTGCCCGCGAAGCCACGGCTTTGAATCCAGTCGCCAAACCCGGCGACGACACCGCAACAGCCGCCGCTCTGGTTGCAGATGCAAGAGAGCGGCAACACAAACGCCAGGGCTGTGCCAATGCATTTCTCGACCTGCCTGGGCTGCGCATGCATTGCAAGTTATCCACAACCGACGAAACCTGGCTGGAGACCGCGTGTGAACGGCTGACCTTGTCGCTGAGGTCAGCCCATCGATTGCTCAAGGTTGCGCGCACCCTGGCGGATCTTGAAAACGTCGATCGCATCACCCGTGAACATCTGGCTGAAGCGCTGCAGTACCGGCCAGCCACCAACTGATGGCTTTACTCTTTGCTGAGATCCACTAACGGCGCCTGCCTCACCTCAGTCTCCCGACCACCCTGAATCTCGGTAACACGCTTCAATGCGTTATCCACAGCGCTCTTGTCCGCCAGCAAGCTGTAGTTGATCTGGAATTGCCTGTGTTCTTTCGGCGCAATCGTCGGCACTAAACCGAGTGGGCGCTGATATCGACGGTTGTAGGAAAAACTTGTCCCTGGTTCCAGCCCGGTGACATAGCCCTGGCCTTGTGTATCGGTGTTTTTCCACAAGGAAAACACGGGCAGCGTTTGAGTGTTGAAGCCGACCGAAACGCCCAGGCTGCCCGCCTTGTTGTGCAGTACCGTCAGCGTATCGCCCTTGGCGTCGGCATACGGCACGACGTTGTACACCGTCTCGTCGTAATCCTTGGTTGGCGCGCGGTAGGTTTGCCAGTCCGGCAGTTCCGATTTCGCTTTGTCGTTGAACGGTGACACCTGTTTCACCGGCGCGGCGAAGCGGGCGCCCTGCTCGAGAAACGGGGTGCTGAAGTTACTGTGGTACAACGCCTGGTATTCCTTCGGGTAGTCGCCGTTGTTGGTCAGGGTGTCATTGAGGCTGAAGCTCGCACTGCCAGGTTCGGTGACCAGTTCGGTCGCGACAGAGAAGTCGACTTTCTTGAACGCCTGCTCTTTCAACTCGCCGCGCAGGCTGATGGCATACGGCGGTTTTTCGTCGATATGCAGGGTGACTTTGCTTGCAGGGATGTTGGCAGCGCGACCATGCAGGGTCAGTAATTCGCCGTTGTCCATGCCGGGGTGGCCGACCCACTCGTAGCCGCAGCGGGTGACCAGCTCGTTGAAGCCTTCCAGCCAGCCCAATCCACCACGACCGTTGAGTTCGATGAAGGATGGGTTGACCACTTCCTTGACCGGCGAATCCCAGCCCATGCGCACATTACCGACCGAGGCCTGCAGGACGTTCATCCCGCGAGTCGGCACCACTGAGAGTTTCATCGTGCCGTTATCGATGTCGACAATGCTGACGCCCTCCTGCCGCCCACCGTGCAGGGTTCGCAGGGTTACGGAAAAGGGTTTGTCGGTTTTCACCCCGAGTTGCTGGCTGGTGATTTGCCAGTTCTGGGCAGCCTTGTCGGTGTCGAGAAGGACGTAATCCCAGGCCATCGCATGGGACGCGGCGGAGAACGCGCTGAGGGCGACGATGAGTTTGAGCGGAGTCATGGCGGGAGCCTTTATTGGAGTTGTGGCATTTTTATAGACTTGCTGAAACGTTTCATCAAGTTAAAAAATGAGGCAAAGCCAAGAAGACAACCTGGGGATGATTGATCCGCGAATGTGTGGCAAATCGAATATAGGGTCGATCCCTTCGCGAGCAAGCCAGCTCCCACATTAGATCTGAGGCGAACACAATATTTGTGAACACCGCAGTGCTGATGTGGAAGCGGGCTTGCTCGCGAAGGCTATTTCAAAGACACCTCAACGGAAGCGGTCAACCTCTTGGCGCAAATCCGCCGCCAGGCTTTCCAGCTCTTTAGCGGTGATGGCCAGGTTCGACACCACTTCCCGCTGCTCGCTGTTGGCCAAGGCAATGCTTTGCAGATTGCTGCTCAGCAAGGTCGCCGTGCTGCTCTGCTCCTGGGTCGCCGTGGTGATCGCCGCGAACTGTTGGCCAGCCGAGCGACTTTGCTCATCGATCCGCGCCAGGGCCGAAGCGACGTTGGCGTTACGCGACAGGCCTTCCTGCATCAGCACATTGCCTTGCTCCATGGTGCTGATGGCGTTGCCGGTTTCCTGCTGAATGCTTTGAATCATTCCGGAAATCTCGTCGGTGGCCTGGCGAGTACGCGATGCCAGGTTGCGCACCTCGTCAGCCACCACCGCAAATCCACGACCCTGCTCACCGGCACGCGCCGCTTCGATGGCCGCGTTGAGCGCCAGCAAGTTGGTCTGTTCGGCAATCGAAGTGATCACCCCGACAATCCCGCCGATTTCCTGAGAGCGCTGACCCAAGGTGTTGATCACCGTGGCGGTGCTGTTCAGTGCGCCGGCAATTTGCTCCAGGGACGAGGATGCTTCGTCCATCGATGTACGACCGATCTGGGTTTGTTGTGCGTTTTCCTGCGCCAGACGTTGAGTGCTACCCATGTTGTCGGCAATGTTCAGCGAGGTGGCGCTGAATTCTTCCACGGCACCGGCCATGCTGGTGATTTCACCCGATTGCTGCTCCATGCCTTCATAGGCACCACCCGACAGGCCAGACAGCGCCTGAGCGCGGCTGTTGACCTCTTGCGAGGCCTTGCGGATGTGCTCGACCATCGTCGACAGCGCTTGGCTCATCTGGTTGAAGGCGCGGGCCAACTGACCGATTTCGTCGTTGCTCGACACGCTCAGGCGCACGCTCAGATCACCGGCGCCCAAGGCTTCGGCCTGCCGAACGAGGTCTCCCAGCGGTGCGAGCTTGCTGCGCAGCAACCAGACCGCGGAGCCCACGGCGATCAACATCGCCAGCAGGCTGCCAATCGCCAATTGGATGCCAACCGCCCAGGTGACCGCACGGATTTCACTTTTCGGCATGCTCGCCACGACCGACCACGGCCCGCCTTCAAATGGCACGGCAATGCTGTAGAAGTCTTCGGACTTGTCGCTCCAGAACTCACCTTTACCCGGCGTCTTGACCAGGCTGTTGATCGTCTTGACCGCTTGCTCCGGTGCTTGCACACCCGCGATTGGCACCAGCCATTTGTTCTGCTCATCGAGCAATGCCAAAGAACCGGTCTGCCCGATACGGAAGCGTGTGAGGTTGGCGAACTGTGCGTTCTGCGCGTCGGTGTAATCGAATCCTACATACAACACGGCAATGACCTTACCGCTGCCATCGCGCACGGGGGTGTACTGCGACATGTAGAAGCGCTCGAACAGCAAAGCCCGACCTACATAATTCTGCCCCGCCAGCAAACGTGCATAAGCCGGGTTCGCATGATCGAGCAAGGTGCCGATGGCGCGGCTGCCGTCCTGTTTAGTGACGTTCGTACTGACTCGAATGAACTCATCACCGCTGCGCACGAACACCGTCGCAACGCCCGCGGTCATTTGCTTGAACTCGTCCACTTCCTTGAAGTTGTTGTTCAGCACTTCACTGCCCAGGTGCAGGCCCGGGGTCTGCGCGCCCGCCACGGTCACCGGTTCGTCCGGATGCACGCTCAGACCTGCGCTGAAGCGCTTCTCGAACAGGCCGGCCAGGCGTTGGGTACTTTCACGCAACGTGCCGTGAAACGTAGTCAGCTGGTCGGCCAGCAAGCGGGCTTCGCTGGCCAGGTGCTCTTCGCGGGTGGCGAGGTTGGCCGTGTCCAGCGAACGCAGGGCGAAGACGGTGCTGCCGCTGATGACAATCGCCAGAATAACGGCGAGCGCAAGACCAAGCTGTGAGGCAATCCGGGCACGAGGTTGAGACATGACAGCTCCTGGCCAAGTGACCGGATCTTCATTGATCGGCTGCTCAGCAAATTTTCTAATAATGGGAATTGCGTCGAACCTGCACGAAGGTTCCATCTGCAGATTTTCGGCGGCAAACCTGAATACTTGAGTGATTAGCCGGGATATGGCTCAAAGCCTCTATCTGGACCGCTCTATCGATTCAGCTCAAGTGCACGACATCCGGCAATTTCATCGCCAGGGCTTCGCCTTGGAGGAAATCGCTGAGACGGCGCAAACGTTCACCTCCGGGGCGTGTTTTCGGCCAGACGAGGTAATAATTCTCACCACTGGCGACGGCAGTCGGCCACGGCAAGCTCAGACGTCCCTGCGCCACATCCTCGGCCACCATCAAAAGATCACCCATCGACACACCATAACCCCGGGCGGCAGCAATCATCCCCAGTTCAAGCGTATCGAACACCTGTCCGCCCTTGAGCGACACCTGATCCGTCAGCCCCATGCGCTCCAGCCAGTTGCGCCAGTCACGCCGGTCCGGTGTCGGGTGCAGCAGTTCGGCATTGGCCAAGCGTTCGACATCCCACGGTTGGTCCTTCAGAAGATTCGGTGCGCCTACTGGAATCAGCTCTTCGGGGAACAGGAAACTCGCCTCCCAGTCTGGCGGAAAATGCCCGTTGCTGAGGATCACGGCGCAGTCGAACGGCTCATGGTTGAAGTCCACCGAATCAACGTCCATCCAGGCGCTGGTCAGTTGCACCTCGTTGCCCGGCTGCAGATGGCGGAATCGGCTGAGCCGCGCCAGTAACCAGCGCATGGTCAGGGTGGACGGCGCTTTCATGCGCAGGATGTCATCTTCGGCGCGCAAGGTATTGCAGGCGCGTTCGAGTGCCGTGAAGCCTTCGCGGATGCCGGGCAGGATCAGCCGAGCCGACTCGGTCAGTTGCAGGTTGCGCCCGCTGCGGTGAAACAGCCGACAGGCGAAATGCTCTTCGAGCGTACGAATGTGTCGACTGACCGCACTCTGTGTAATCGACAGCTCTTCAGCCGCACGGGTAAACGAGCTATGTCGCGCCGCCGCTTCAAATGCGCGAAGGGCATACAAGGGAGGAAGACGACGGGACATTCGGAAAGCTCCTATAGCGCAATTTCGTCAACTTATCAGAAACTCCCCAAGATGAGTTTTAATCATGCCATCCATCCTTTTTATCCCTTTGTGCAAACCCTGCAGAGCGCCGAGAATCGACGCTTTCCTGTTCTCTTTGACCCTCGAGCGTGATGACCATGCAGCATCCAGCGCGTATTGAACTCTGGGCCATCCTGCGGCTGGCGGGGCCGTTGATTGCCTCGCAGTTGGCGCACATGTTGATGGTTCTCACCGACACCTTGATGATGGCGCGTCTGAGCCCCGAAGCACTGGCTGGCGGCGGACTCGGTGCGGCGACCTATTCGTTTGTGTCGATCTTTTGCATCGGCGTCATCGCGGCGGTCGGCACCCTGGTGGCGATCCGTCAGGGCGCGGGCGATATCGTCGGCGCCGCGCGACTGACCCAGGCCGGTTTGTGGCTGGCGTGGCTGATGGCCTTGGTCGCCGGTTTGCTGCTGTGGAATCTCAAGCCGGTGTTGCTGTTGTTCGGCCAGACCGAGACCAACGTCCAGGCGGCCGGGCAGTTCCTGTTGATCCTGCCATTCGCCCTGCCCGGCTACCTGAGCTTCATGGCCCTGCGCGGTTTCACCAGCGCCATCGGCCGGGCGACGCCGGTGATGGTCATTAGCCTCGGCGGTACGGTGGCCAACTTCGTGCTCAACTATGCGCTGATCACCGGGATGTTCGGCCTGCCGAAAATGGGTCTGGTGGGTATCGGTCTGGTCACGGCGATTGTCGCCAACCTGATGGCCGTGGCGTTGGCGCTGCACATTCGGCGGCATCCGGCGTACGACGCGTATCCGTTGTGCCAGGGTTTGTCGCGGCCTAACCGGCAGTATCTGAAAGAGTTGTGGCGTCTGGGCCTGCCGATTGGCGGCACCTACGCGGTTGAAGTCGGGCTGTTTGCCTTCGCGGCGCTGTGCATGGGCACCATGGGCAGTACGCAACTGGGCGCGCACCAGATCGCGCTGCAGATCGTCTCGGTGGCGTTCATGATTCCGGCGGGGCTTTCCTATGCGATCACCATGCGCATCGGCCAGCATTACGGCGCCGGGCAACTGTTGGACGCGCGACTGGCCGGACGGGTCGGGATCGCGTTCGGCGCGGCGGCGATGCTCGGCTTCGCGATGGTGTTCTGGCTGTTGCCGAATCAGTTGATAGGCCTGTTCCTGGACCACAACGACCCGGCCTTCCGCCCCGTCATCGAACTGGCTGTGAGCCTGCTGGCGGTGGCAGCGTGGTTCGAGCTGTTCGACGGCACGCAAACCATCGCCATGGGCTGCATACGCGGGCTCAAGGACGCCAAGACCACGTTCCTGGTCGGGCTGGGTTGCTATTGGCTGATTGGCGCGCCCGCCGCGTGGTGGATGGCCTTCCATTTGAACTGGGGGCCGACGGGCGTCTGGTGGGGATTGGCGCTGGGACTGGCGTGCGCGGCGGTGAGCCTGACGCTGGCGTTCGAGTGGAAGATGAAGCGGATGATTCGGCGGGAGCCGTCGTCACAACGTTTCGAGGCCATCCAGACCGAATGAAGACCTTGTGGGAGCGGGCTTGCTCGCGAATGCGGTGTGTCATTCAACTTTATTGTCGACTGACACGGCCTCTTCGCGAGCAAGCCCGATCCCACATTTGGTTTGTGTTTAGCTTACGACTTCCAGCGCCGGCTGCTGATTGCTGCCGAAGCTCAAGTAATCCACCAGCTCCGCCAACGGCAACGGCTTGCTGATCAGATACCCTTGCACCTGATCACAACCAAACCCACGCAACAGATCCAACTGCTCGGGCGTTTCCACGCCCTCGGCGACCACTTCAAGATTGAGGTTGTGCGCCAGATTGATCATCGCGTGAACCAGCTTGCGATTCTCTTCCCGCCCCTCCATCCCGCCCACGAAACTCTTGTCGACCTTCAGCAAGGCAATCGGCAGGCTGTTGAGGTGCACGAACGACGAGAAACCGGTGCCAAAGTCGTCGAGCGAGAAGCGCACGCCCAGACGCCCAAGGGCATCCATGGTCTGCTTCACCAGATCGCTGCGGCGCATGACGGCGGTTTCGGTCAGCTCGAATTCCAGCCATTGCGCCTCGACGCCACGTTCGGCAATCAGCCGACTCAGGGTCGAGAGCAACTGGCTGTCCTGAAACTGCCGGAACGACAGGTTGATCGCCATGTGCAACGCCGGTATACCCAGCTCGCGCAGCGCCTGCATGTCGCGCAACGCGCGCGAAATCACCCAGTAACCGAGCGGCACGATCAAACCGCTTTGCTCGGCCAGTGGCACGAACTCGCTCGGCGGCAGCAGGCCACGTTCAGCGTGACGCCAGCGCACCAGGGCTTCGAGACCGACAATCTGGCCGTCTTCCAGGTTCAGGCGTGGCTGGTAATGCAGTTCCAGCTCATCGCGACGCAACGCCCGGCGCAGCTCGCTTTCGAGGTCGGCCATGCTGCGGGCATTGCGGTTGATGCGTTCGTTGAAGATGTGAAAGGTGCAGCCTTGAGTGCTCTTGGCCTGCTGCATGGCGATGTGCGCGTGCCACATCAGCGGGTCGGCACCCGCCTGGGCGCGGGCATGGGCGATGCCCAGGCTGGAACCGATCAACAGGCTTTCGCCATCGACCCAATAGGGTTCGGCCAACGCCTCGGTGATGCGCTCGGCCATCCACTCGGCGCGTTGCGGCGCACGGCGGGTGTCGATCAGCAGGGCGAACTCATCGCTGCCCAGCCGCGCCAATTGATCGCCTGCCTCGAGCTGGCTTTTCAGCCGTGCGACCACTTGCAGAATCAACCGGTCGCCGGCCTGGTGGCCGAGGGCGTCGTTGGCGTGGCGGAAGTTGTCGAGGTCGAGGTGACCTAAGGCCAGGCCGCGGCCCTCGTTTTCCGCCAGTCGCGCGGCCAGCAGGGTCTGGAAACCCTGGCGGTTGGCGATACCGGTCAGCGGGTCTTGTTCGGCCAGCCGTTGCAGGGTGTTTTCCAGCACGCCGCGCTCACGCACATGGCGCAGGCAACGGCGCAGCATGCCGGGGTCGAGATGATCGCGCACCAACCAGTCGCTCACGCCATCGGGCGGCAACAGCGGCTCGTGCTCGAGCAGCAACACCGTCGGCAAATTGCAACGGCCCGGCGCCGGCTGAAGGGCCGGGATCGTCAACAACACCGCGCTGCGGTTGTCATCGAACAGAGTGCTGACCGATTCCCAGCTTGGAGCGCTGATGAGCACGGCCGAGCTCCCCATCGGAGCCAGACACTCGCGCAACAACGCTGCCCACGCTGGCTCTTCGGCCAGTAGCAGCAAACGCAAGGGTTCGACAGGCGTAGACAAGCTAGCTCCCTAGACTCTGCAATGATGTAGGCGGCGGGCATTATGCCGTGCCGATAACCAATGACCAAATGACATCAGTTATCAAACGAGGCCTTTGTATCCGGAATTACGAACATTAGACGCAAATTCACCGCGTATCCTGCGTGAAAGTAACAAAACCGGCAAATATAGATAGCGTGTTGCGTCACAAGTCGGAGAGAGCAGCACAATTCGCTGAGCCTGTTAAAATGCCGGCCCATTTCGTGACTGACTCCTGAATTTACGTATGTCCCGACTCAATCCCCGGCAGCAAGAAGCCGTGAGCTACGTCGGCGGCCCTCTTTTGGTGCTCGCCGGCGCAGGCTCCGGCAAGACCAGCGTGATCACGCGCAAGATCGCGCACCTGATCCAGAACTGCGGCATCCGTGCCCAGTACATCGTCGCCATGACCTTTACCAACAAGGCCGCGCGCGAGATGAAGGAACGGGTCGGCACCCTGCTCAAGGGCGGCGAAGGCCGTGGCCTGACAGTGTGCACCTTCCACAACCTGGGCCTGAACATCATCCGCAAGGAACACGTGCGGCTGGGCTACAAACCGGGCTTCTCGATTTTCGACGAGACCGATGTCAAAGCCCTGATGACCGACATCATGCAGAAGGAATACTCGGGCGACGATGGCGTCGACGAGATCAAGAACATGATCGGCTCATGGAAAAACGACCTGATCCTGCCGGCCGAAGCCCTGGAAAACGCACGCAACCCCAAGGAACAGACCGCCGCCATCGTCTACACCCACTATCAGCGCACGCTCAAGGCGTTCAACGCGGTGGACTTCGACGACCTGATCCTGCTGCCGGTGAAGCTGTTCCAGGAACACGCCGACATCCTCGAAAAGTGGCAGAACAAAGTCCGCTACCTGCTGGTGGACGAATACCAGGACACTAACGCCAGCCAGTATTTGCTGGTGAAGTTGCTGATCGGCACGCGCAACCAGTTCACCGTGGTCGGCGACGATGACCAGTCGATCTACGCCTGGCGCGGCGCCCGTCCGGAAAACCTGATGCTGCTCAAGGACGATTACCCGTCCCTGAAAGTGGTCATGCTCGAGCAAAACTATCGCTCCACCAGCCGCATCCTGCGTTGCGCCAACGTGCTGATCTCGAACAACCCGCATGAATTCGAAAAGCAACTGTGGAGCGAGATGGGCCACGGCGACGAGATCCGCGTGATCCGCTGCCGCAACGAAGACGCCGAAGCCGAGCGCGTGGCGGTGGAACTGCTGACCCTGCACTTGCGCACGGACCGGCCCTACAGCGATTTCGCCATCCTGTACCGCGGCAACTACCAGGCCAAGCTGATCGAGCTGAAGCTGCAGCATCACCAGATTCCGTATCGGTTGTCCGGCGGCAACAGCTTCTTCGGACGCCAGGAAGTGAAAGACCTGATGGCCTACTTCCGCCTGATCGTGAACCCGGACGACGACAACGCCTTCCTGCGAGTGATCAACGTCCCGCGCCGGGAAATCGGTTCTACCACCCTGGAAAAGCTCGGCAACTACGCCACCGAACGCAAAATCTCGATGTACGCCGCCACCGACGAAATCGGCCTGGGCGAGCATCTGGACACGCGCTTCACCGATCGCCTGTCGCGCTTCAAGCGTTTCATGGACAAGGTCCGCGAGCAATGCGCCGGCGAAGACCCGATCTCGGCGCTGCGCAGCATGGTCATGGACATCGACTACGAGAACTGGCTGCGCACCAACAGCTCCAGCGACAAGGCCGCCGACTACCGCATGGGTAACGTCTGGTTCCTGATCGAGGCGTTGAAAAACACCCTGGAGAAAGACGAAGAAGGCGAGATGACCGTCGAGGACGCCATCGGCAAACTCGTCCTGCGCGACATGCTGGAACGTCAGCAGGAAGAGGAAGACGGCGCCGAAGGCGTGCAGATGATGACCTTGCACGCCTCCAAGGGTCTGGAATTTCCTTACGTGTTCATCATGGGCATGGAAGAGGAAATCCTCCCGCACCGTTCCAGCATCGAAGCCGACACCATCGAAGAAGAACGGCGCCTGGCCTACGTCGGGATTACCCGCGCGCGTCAGACACTGGCCTTCACCTTCGCCGCCAAGCGTAAGCAATACGGCGAGATCATCGACTGCGCACCCAGCCGCTTCCTCGATGAATTGCCGCCGGACGACCTGGCCTGGGAAGGCACCGACGACACACCTGTTGAAGTCAAAGCCGTTCGCGGCAATACCGCATTGGCGGATATACGGGCGATGTTAAAGCGCTAGAATTGAGCACTTTCCAACCAAACACTTTTTGACAAGCCAGGCGCACGCGGCGCCAGTAGAGGAACGCTTCATGGAAGCACTGCACCAGAAAATTCGCGAACAAGGCATCGTGCTTTCCGATCAGGTCCTGAAGGTCGACGCCTTTTTGAACCACCAGATCGACCCGGCGCTGATGAAGCTGATCGGCGACGAGTTCGCTGAGCTGTTCAAGGACTCGGGCATCACCAAGATCGTCACCATCGAAGCCTCGGGCATCGCCCCGGCGATCATGACCGGCCTGAACCTCGGTGTTCCGGTGATCTTCGCCCGCAAGCAGCAGTCCCTGACCCTGACTGAAAACCTGCTGTCGGCGACCGTTTACTCGTTCACCAAAAAGACCGAAAGCACCGTCGCCATCTCCCCGCGCCACCTGACCAGCAGCGACCGCGTGCTGATCATCGATGACTTTTTGGCCAACGGTAAGGCGTCGCAAGCGCTGATCTCGATCATCAAACAGGCCGGCGCAACCGTGGCCGGTTTGGGGATTGTGATTGAGAAGTCGTTCCAGGGTGGGCGTGCGGAGCTGGATGCGCAGGGTTATCGGGTTGAGTCGCTGGCGCGGGTTCAATCGCTGAAGGATGGCGTGGTTACCTTCATCGAATAAACCAGCAGGACCGATGTACCTGTGGGAGCGGGCTTGCCCGCGATGGCGGTGGATCAGCCAACATCAATGTTGGATGTTATGGCCTCATCGCGGGCAAGCCCGCTCCCACAGGTTTTTTTGTTGGCTGTTACTGCGCGGTGGCCTTCAGGCCGGTGAGCAGCAATCGCTGAAACAGGTCCTCTTTCAATCCCTCAGGGTTGGTCAGCTGCATTCTCTCCAGATGCTCGGGAAATGATGAAGCCTCCGGCGCGTCCAGCGCAGCCTTGCCCAACTCCAGAATTTCCGTGAGCTTGAACTTGCTCTTCAACCAGTTCAGCGCCCGCAACAGATCCCGCTCCTCGGCCGTGAAATCACACCCCAGCGGATACTCCGGAAACAACTGCGGATGCCGCGCCTGAATCGTCTGCAATCGCTGCGGGCTGTTGTCGGCGAAACGCGGATCGAGGCGGAAATTCTTCGGCAACTTGCCAACGTTCTGCGCCTGCTCGATCAGCCCCGGCTGGAAGCGTGAATCGCTGATGTTCAGCAATGCCTCGATCACCGCTGCATCGGTCTTGCCGCGCAAGTCGGCGATGCCGTACTCGGTGACGACGATGTCGCGCAAATGCCGCGGGATCGTGCAATGGCCGTATTCCCAGACGATGTTGGAACTGACCTCCCCGCCCGCCTCGCGCCAGCTGCGTAGCAGCAGAATAGAACGCGCGCCTTCCAGTGCATGGCCTTGCGCAACGAAGTTGTACTGCCCGCCAACACCGCTGAGCACCCGCCCGTCTTCGAGCTGATCGGCCACGCCGGCACCGAGCAATGTCATGGCGAACACGGTGTTGATGAACCGCGCATCGAGGCGCTGCAAGCGTTTGAGTTCTTCCTGGCCGTACAGCTCATTGATGTAGCTGATGCGGGTCATGTTGAATTCGAGGCGCTTGCATTGCGGCAACTCGCGCAAACGTTCGTAGAAACTGCGCGGTCCGAGGAAGAAGCCGCCATGTATCGAGATGCCGTCAGTCTGCGCAGACTCGTCCAGGGTGCCGGCATTCGCCTGTTGCTGAGTCGGCACATCCGGGTAGACCTTGCGCCGCACGATCCCGGCGTCGGCCAATACCAGCAGGCCGTTGACAAACATTTCGCTGCAACCGTAAAGGCCTTTGGCGAATGGTTCGACGCCCCCTTCACGATCGATCAACTGCGCCCACTGGCTGAGATTCACGTCCGCCAGCAGCGCTTTGTAACCCTCGTTGTCAGCCTGCCGCGCCAGCAACGCCGCCGTCAGCGCGTCGCCCATGGCGCCGATGCCAATCTGCAAAGTGCCGCCATCGCGCACCAGCGTGCTGGCGTGCAGGCCGATGAAGTGATCCTGGAAACCCACGGGCATGTTCGGGGTGGAGAACAACGTGGTGTTGTCTTTCTCGTCGACCAGCAGATCGAAGGTATCGATGCCGACTTCGGCGTCGCCGGGCATGTATGGCAAGTCGTTGTGGACCTGCCCCACGAGCAGGATCGTCTCCCCCGCCGCCCGGCGTTTCTCGATCATCGGGAGCAGGTCGAGGGTGATGTCCGGGTTACAGCTCAGACTGAGGCGATCGGGATGTTCGTTGTGGCTGGCCACCAGTTGCGCGACCAGGTTCAAACCGGAGGCATTGATGTCCCGAGCGGCGTGGCTGTAGTTGCTGCTGACGTAATCCTGCTGGGCGGATTCGCTGTGGAGCAGGCTGCCGGGTTGCATGAAGAACTGCTGAATGTGGATGTTCGACGGCAGGTTGTCCTTGTGCAGGCCCGCGAGGAAATCCAGTTCGGGATAGTCGCCGAACACCCGCTCGATGAAGGGCTCAAGGAAGCGCTTTTGCAAACCGTCGCCCAATGCAGGACGGCCGAGGCACAGCGCGGTGTAGATCGTCAGCTGCCGCTCGGGCAGTTGCGCCACGCGTTGGTACAGCGCGTTGACGAAGTGGTTGGGTTTGCCCAGGCCAAGGGGCAGGCCCATGTGGATGTGCGCCGGCAACCGCGCGAGCACATCATCGACCGCCTGTTCGATAGAACACAGCTGCACCATCAGATCCTCCCTAACAGTCCATGAATTGGGGTTGGACCGAGCTTGCCGGGTCTTTGCTGCATTGAACAGTCTCAGAGGATAAATCGCAGGCACAAAAAAACCGCTCAAAAGCGGCTTTTTTGCTGGAGATGAACGCTTATTTCAAGCCGGACATCTTCTGGATTGCGCCCTTCAGGTCGGCGTCAGCGCAATCGGCGCAGGTGCCTTTCGGAGGCATTGCATTGACGCCGGAGATCGCTTTCGCGAGCAGACCGTCAAGTCCGCCTTCTTTCTTGGCGCGTTCGCCCCAAGCGGCGGCATCACCGATTTTCGGTGCGCCCAACAGGCCAGTGCCGTGGCAAGCGTTGCAATGTTTTGCAATCACTGAGTCAGGAGTTTTGGCATCACCGCCGCCCGCCGAAGCAGCGACTTCCATCCCCTTACACTCTTGACCCGTCACACAGACCTGGCCAACCGGCTCAAGGCGTTTGGCAATATCGTCATTCGTCGCAGCTTGTGCGCTGACAGCCCATAGGGCCAATACGGTTGCTGGTGCAGCCAGCATTTTCATAATTAGGTTCACGCGTTCACCCTCAATGGTGGCTAGTCACGCCTACGGCCACGGTTCGCAGGCGGGCGCAAGTATAGCGGTAAGCCCGCCGCACTGAAACAACCCCAAAGTCGAAGGGGTCTTGTTGCGCGGCGGAAAACCCCTTCGGGTGTCGATGCCATGCTGGCAGGACGCCTCTTCTCTTAGAAATTCGCTGGCGTGGCTGCGCTGATTAGTCGCGCCGGCGCGTCGAACGGATTACGGAAACGGTGTGGCTTGGTACTTTCAAAGTAGTAGCTGTCGCCAGCTTCGAGCACAAAAGTTTCCAGCCCGACCACCAGTTCCAGCCGACCTTCCACCAGAATCCCGGTTTCCTCGCCCTCATGGGTGAGCATCTCGTCACCGGTGTCGGCGCCTGGCGGGTAGATTTCATTGAGGAAGGCGATGGCGCGGCTCGGGTGCGCCCGGCCGACCAGCTTCATGGTCACGGCACCATCGGAAATATCGATCAGTTCGTTGGCCTTGTAGACGATCTGAGTCGGTTTTTCCTGCAGGATCTCTTCGGAAAAGAACTCGACCATGGACATGGGAATCCCGCCCAATACCTTGCGCAGCGAACTGATCGAGGGACTGACACTGTTCTTCTCGATCATCGAAATGGTGCTGTTGGTGACGCCCGCGCGTTTGGCGAGTTCACGCTGCGAAAGACCTTTGAGCTTACGGATGGATTGCAGTCGTTCACCGACGTCCAATGCTGGAGCCTCCAGGGATTCAGGTTGTAGGAATATTGAGCGTTATCATGGCGACAGCGTTCAGTATTTACAACACTTTGGCCTGAATCCCGTTCGGTGACACGACTTTCGGTCAGGCGCGTTGTGCCTCAAGCCCCGGAATAGAGCAGCGGCACTCGACGCAGGTTGCAGAAGATCTGGTAAGGAATCGTGTCTGCCGCTTCCGCCACGGTGCTGGCAAGCACATTTTTGCCCCACAATTCGACGGTCGAGCCGAGGCCGGCTTGCGGTACATCGGTCAAATCGATGCAGAGCATGTCCATCGACACCCGGCCGATCAGCTGGCTGCGCTGCCCGGCAACCATCACTGGCGTACCGGTCGGTGCATGGCGCGGATAGCCATCGGCGTACCCCATGGCCACCACACCAACGCGCATTGGCTTCTGGGTAATGAATTTGGCCCCGTAACCGATCGGCTCGCCGGCCGGCAGCTCACGCACGCAAATCACTTTCGATTCCAGCGTCATCACCGGTTGCAGGCGAGAAGCGACGGCGTTGGCTTCTTCGAACGGCGTGGCGCCGTAGAGCATGATGCCCGGACGAACCCAGTCGCTTTGGATCTGCGGCCAACCGAGCACCGCCGGTGAGTTGCGCAGGCTGATCTCGGCGGACAAACCCTGACGCGCCGCTTCAAACACGGCCACTTGCTCGGCGCTGGCCTGGCTGTGCAGCTCATCGGCGCGGGCGAAGTGGCTCATCAGCACGATCTTCGCGACCTTGCCGCTCGCCAGCAGACGTTGGTAGCCCGCCTGGTAATCCTTCGGATGCAGGCCGACCCGGTGCATGCCCGAATCGAGCTTCAGCCAGACCGTGATCGGCTTGCTCAGCGTGGCTTTCTCGATGGCTTCGAGCTGCCACAACGAATGCACCACGCACCAGAAATCATGCTCGACGATCAGCGCCAGCTCATCGGCTTCGAAGAAGCCTTCCAGCAACAACACCGGTGCGCGAATGCCCGCGGCGCGCAGTTCCAGCGCTTCTTCGATGCACGCCACGGCAAACCCGTCCGCCTCGGCTTCCAGCGCCTGGGCGCAACGCACCGAGCCATGGCCGTAGGCATCGGCCTTGATCACCGCGAGGGCCTTGGCCCCCGTGAGTTCACGGGCGATCTGGTAGTTGTGACGCAGGGCTTGAAGGTCGATCAGGGCACGGGCTGGACGCATGGCGGCAGGCTTCTAGGCGGTCGTGGGAATAAAAACCGGCGCTGGCTGACGGCGTTAACCGCCAACAGCACCGGGAGAGGGATCTTTCTGACAGGCTTATGGCAGAGCAGCTACAACCGACAGCTCTACCAGGATTTCCGGTTCGCACAGCTTCGACTCAACCGTCGCACGGGCCGGGGCGACGCCTTTTGGCAGCCACGTGTCCCACACCGCGTTCATGCCTTCGAAGTGCGCGTCGATGTCTTTCAAATAAATCGTCACCGACAGCAAGTGGTGCTTGTCGGTCCCTGCCAAATCAAGCAAACGCTCGATGTTGGCAAGGGTCTCACGGGTCTGCTGTTCAATCCCGGCACTCATGTCGTCGCCGACTTGCCCTGCCAGATAAACGGTGCCGTTATGGGCAACGATCTGGCTCATGCGCTCATTGGTGAGCTGGCGCTGGATTGACATGTTTTTCGGACTCCTGGGTTTTACTTCCATAACGAGAAATATCGAGGCCTTCGGCGCTGATCTGCGGCGTTTTCTTCGCCATCAGGTCAGCCAGCAAACGTCCGGAACCGCACGCCATGGTCCAGCCGAGCGTGCCGTGACCGGTGTTCAGGAACAGATTCTTGAACGGCGTGGCACCGACGATTGGCGTGCCATCCGGGGTGGTCGGACGCAGACCGGTCCAGAAACTGGCCTCGGCCAGGTTGCCGCCCTGAGGATAAAGGTCGTTGACGATCATCTCCAGAGTTTCGCGCCGACGCGGGTTCAGCGACAGGTCAAAACCGGCTATTTCAGCCATGCCGCCGACGCGGATGCGATTGTCGAAACGGGTGATCGCGACTTTGTAGGTCTCGTCGAGGATAGTCGAAGTCGGGGCCATCGCCGGGTTGGTGATCGGCACGGTCAGCGAGTAACCCTTGAGCGGATACACCGGGGCGCGGATGCCCAGCGGCTTGAGCAACTGCGGCGAGTAGCTGCCGAGAGCCAATACATAGCGGTCAGCGGTTTCCAGTTTGCCGTCGATCCATACACCGTTGATGCGATCACCGGCAAAGTCGAGCTTCTGAATGTCTTGGCCGAAGCGGAATTCCACACCGAGGTTCGTACACATCTCTGCGAGCTTGGTGGTGAACATCTGGCAGTCGCCGGTCTGGTCGTTCGGCAGGCGCAAGGCGCCGGCGAGAATGTCGGTGACGCAGGCCAGGGCCGGTTCAACGCGGGCAATGCCTTCGCGGTCGAGCAGTTCGAACGGTACGCCGGACTCTTTGAGTACGGCGATGTCTTTCGCGGCGCCGTCGAGCTGAGCCTGGGTGCGGAACAATTGAGTCGTACCGAGGCTGCGGCCTTCGTAGGCAATGCCGGTTTCAGCACGCAATTCGTCAAGGCAGTCACGGCTGTACTCGGACAGCCGGACCATGCGCTCCTTGTTCACCGCGTAACGGCTGGCGGTGCAGTTGCGCAGCATCTGCGCCATCCACAGGTACTGGTCGATGTCGGCAGTGGCCTTGAGCGCCAGCGGTGCGTGGCGCTGCAGCAGCCACTTGATGGCCTTGAGCGGCACACCCGGCGCGGCCCACGGCGAGGCATAACCCGGCGATACCTGCCCGGCGTTGGCGAAACTGGTCTCCATGGCCGCAGCCGGCTGACGGTCCACCACCACCACTTCGAACCCGGCACGCGCCAGATAATAAGCACTGGTGGTGCCGATGACGCCGCTACCCAAGACCATAACGCGCATTTTCATATCCCTCATCGCGGCATGCCGCTGACGTTTGTAGTTCAGACCGTAGATGTGGGCAGTTTAAAAAAGATTAGCCAGTGCTTTTCACTATATAAGCACCTATATTTGGCGACAATTCTCGGCAAAAACGCTTTTCACGGAGGCGCATCCCCTATGCGTACCAACACTCAGACCAAACGTGAGCTGGACAAGATCGACCGCAACATCCTGCGGATCCTGCAAGCGGACGGGCGTATTTCCTTCACGGAGCTCGGAGAAAAGGTCGGGCTCTCGACCACGCCCTGCACCGAGCGGGTTCGGCGTCTGGAGCGCGAGGGCATCATCATGGGCTACAACGCCCGGCTGAATCCGCAGCACCTCAAGGGTAGTCTGCTGGTGTTCGTCGAGATCAGCCTCGACTACAAATCCGGCGATACTTTCGAAGAGTTCCGACGTGCGGTGCTGAAGTTGCCCCATGTACTGGAGTGCCATTTGGTGTCAGGGGATTTCGACTACCTGGTGAAGGCGCGGATTTCCGAGATGGCCTCGTACCGCAAGTTGCTGGGCGACATTCTGCTGAAGCTGCCGCATGTGCGCGAATCCAAGAGCTATATCGTGATGGAAGAGGTGAAGGAGAGTTTGAGTCTGCCGATTCCGGATTGAGATATTCGTCGCCTGTGTGGGCCTCTTCGCGAGCAAGCCCGCTCCCACATTGGATCTGTGAACGGCTCAAGTCCAATGTGGGAGCGGGCTTGCTCGCGAATGCAGGCGACTCGGTCTACCTGAAGAAACTCAAACTAGTACCTGCCGGGTCGACGCCATGTACTCATGAATCTGCTTCTCCACCCGCGGATGAATCAGCTCCACCGGCCCCCGCCCATTCGGGCACGGCAGCGTCTTGGTGGTCCCGAACAACCGACAAATCAACGGTCGCTCGTCATACACCGTGCAGCCGTTCGGCCCCAGGTGCACACAGTTGAGCTCATCCATCGCCGCATCCTGCTCGGCGCGGGTCTTGCGCGGCAGGCGGGACATTTCTTCCGGCGAGGTGGTCACCGGACCACAGCAGTCATGGCAGCCGGGCACACACTCGAACGAGGGAATCTGCTGTCGCAGCGTGCGAATTTTCTGACTGTTGCAGCTCATCGAAGCGGTGACCAAAAGCGGAATAGAGCGGGATTCTGCAGCAAAAACGCCGATCCAGACAGCCACAACCGACCAGTGTTGCCCGCGCCGGAAGGTCCGGCTTATGCTCCGTCAATTTTTCTAGACACAAAAATCAGGATGACGCGCATGAATGCCCGCGCCCAGCACATTGCCTCTTATTACGCCGCCAGCAGCCTGCCGCAGCCCGATCACCCGGTGCTTACAGAGGATCTGGTGGCCGATGTGTGCGTGGTCGGCGGCGGGTTTTCCGGGCTGAACACTGCACTTGAGCTGGCGGAACGCGGTTTCAGTGTGGTGTTGCTCGAAGCTCAAAAGATCGGCTGGGGTGCCAGCGGCCGTAATGGCGGGCAGCTGATTCGTGGCGTCGGCCATGGTCTCGATCAGTTCGCCGGCGTGATCGGAGCGGACGGCGTGCGTCAGATGAAACTCATGGGGCTGGAGGCGGTGGAAATCGTCCGACAGCGCGTCGAGCGTTTTCAGATCCCTTGCGACCTGACGTGGGGTTACTGCGATCTCGCCAACAAACCCCGCGACCTGGAAGGCTTCGCCGAAGATGCCGAAGAACTGCGCAGTCTTGGCTACCGTTACGAAACCCGATTGCTGCAAGCCCATGAAATGCATTCGGTGGTGGGTTCCGACCGCTACGTCGGCGGCCTGATTGATATGGGTTCGGGCCACTTGCATCCACTGAATCTGGCACTGGGTGAAGCCGCCGCCGCGCAGCAACTGGGCGCCAGACTGTTCGAACAATCGGCGGTGACCCGCATCGACTACGGTCCGGAGGTGAAGGTCCATACGGCTCAAGGCTCGGTTCGCGCGAAGACTTTGGTGCTCGGCTGCAATGCCTATCTCAACCAGCTCAACCCTGAACTCAGCGGCAAGGTGTTGCCCGCGGGCAGCTACATCATCGCCACCGAACCCTTGAGTGAAGAACAGGCTCACGAATTGCTGCCGCAGAACATGGCGGTCTGCGATCAGCGAGTGGCGCTCGATTACTATCGGCTCTCGGCGGATCGACGCTTGCTCTTCGGTGGCGCCTGCCATTATTCAGGTCGCGACCCGAAGGACATCGCCGCGTACATGCGGCCGAAGATGCTGGAGGTTTTCCCGCAACTGGGCGGGGTGAAAATCGATTATCAATGGGGCGGGATGATCGGCATCGGCGCCAACCGCCTGCCGCAGATCGGGCGGCTCAAGGATCAACCGAATGTGTATTGCGCCCAGGCCTATTCAGGTCACGGGGTGAATGCCACGCACCTGGCGGGCAAGTTGCTGGCCGAGGCGATCAGTGGGCAGCAGGGGGGCGGGTTCGATCTGTTTGCCAAGGTGCCGCATATCACCTTCCCCGGCGGGAAGCATTTGCGCTCGCCGTTGTTGGCGTTGGGGATGTTGTGGCATCGGCTTAAAGAGTTGGTCTGAAGAATTTCTGGCGTTCTTGCGGACGCCTTCGCGAGCAAGCCCGCTCCCACATTAGGTCTTCAGCGAACACAGATTGGGTGTTCGACAACGATCAAATGTGGGATCGGGCTTGCTCGCGAATGGATCTAAAGAACACCACAAAACTCAGATCCGCCAGAAAGGCTTAAGCCCCTCCTCCCGCGCCTGCTCAAGACTCAACCCGACATCCTTCAACTGCTCCGGCGTCAGATCCAGCAACGCCTTGCGCGTGTGCAGACGATGCCAGAACAGAGCCCAGCGACTCAGGCCGGACGGTGCGTTGCGCATGAGCGCCTCGCGCGCACCGTTTTTTTGCCCTGCCGCCAGTTCCTGACTGCGTAACGTCAGCCGCACATCGCTCAAGCCGTTCATTTTGATTGCTCCTGTTTACTTGGGTAGCCAGAGCTTTCATGATGCGTGGACGGCAAAAAGCATTACAGATTCAACTTAACAGTATTAACTCCATACAGATTCGGCGCTTCTGCCTCTGAATCTTGATTTTTTACCTGATCTGTACTGGTTAACCGAATCACCCACACCGAGACTGCGCCATGACCCTTTACGTCAACCTCGCTGAATTGCTCGGCACGCGTATCGAACAGGGCTTTTATCGCCCCGGTGACCGGCTGCCGTCGGTGCGGGCATTGAGCGTCGAGCACGGCGTCAGTCTGAGCACGGTTCAACAAGCCTATCGGGTGCTGGAAGACAGCGGCCTGGCGATGCCGAAACCCAAGTCCGGCTACTTCGTCCCGGTGAGCCGAGAATTGCCGGAGCTACCGGCGATTGGCCGCCCCGCCCAGCGCCCGGTGGATATTTCGCAGTGGGATCAAGTGCTGGAACTGATCCGCGCGGTGCCGCGCAAGGACGTGGTGCAACTGGGCCGCGGCATGCCGGACATCACCACGCCGACCATGAAACCGTTGCTGCGCAACCTCGCCCGCATCAGTCGGCGGCAGGACATGCCCGGTCTGTATTACGACAACATTCACGGCACCCTCGAACTGCGCGAGCAGATTGCGCGCCTGATGCTGGATTCCGGATGCCAACTGACGGCCAACGATCTGGTGATCACCACCGGCTGCCACGAAGCGCTGTCCACCAGCATTCGCTCCATCTGCGAGCCGGGCGACATCGTCGCCGTGGACTCGCCAAGCTTTCACGGCGCGATGCAGACGCTGAAGGGCCTGAACATGAAGGCCCTGGAAATCCCCACCGACCCGCTGACCGGGATCAGCCTCGATGCGCTGGAACTGGCCCTGGAACAATGGCCGATCAAGGCCATACAGTTGACGCCCAACTGCAACAACCCGCTGGGCTACATCATGCCGGAATCGCGCAAACGCGCGTTGTTGACGCTCGCACAGCGTTTCGACGTGGCGATCATCGAGGACGATGTGTATGGCGAACTAGCCTACAACTACCCGCGACCGCGCACGATCAAATCCTTCGACGAAGACGGACGCGTCCTGCTCTGCAGTTCGTTCTCCAAAACACTGGCGCCCGGATTACGGATCGGCTGGGTTGCACCGGGCCGCTATCTGGAGCGGGTGCTGCACATGAAATACATCAGCACCGGCTCCACGGCGCCGCAACCGCAGATTGCCATCGCCGAATTCCTCAAGGCCGGTCACTTCGAACCGCATTTGCGGCGGATGCGCATGCAATACCAGCGTAATCGCGACATGATGATCGATTGGGTCACCCGTTATTTCCCCGCCGGCACCCGCGCCAGTCGTCCGCAAGGCAGTTTCATGCTCTGGGTCGAATTGCCTGACGGCTTCGACACCTTGAAACTGAATCGCGCCTTGCACGACCAGGGCGTACAGATTGCCGTCGGCAGCATCTTTTCTGCCTCGGGCAAGTACCGCAATTGCCTGCGAATGAACTACGCTGCCAAGCCAACACCACAGATCGAAGACGCGGTGCGCAAGGTCGGCGCCGCGGCAATCAAACTGCTGGCGGAAAATGACAGCTTCACTGACTGACTTTTAACGGGATTTCAGCGTCCATATGCCGACACCTGCCGCCAATCGGAACGATCCTACGTGAGAGTCAGACAGCCCCTGCTCGCTCTTCTGCTACTCGCCTCGCTCCTGGGCGGTTGCGCCAGCTTCGACGTTCAACGCGAACCGAGCCAGGCGCTGCCCGCCAGCGGTTCGGCGTTCGGTCGATCGATCCAGGCCCAGGCTGCGCCCCATGAGGGGAAGTCCGGTTTTCGCCTGCTGTCCAATAGCGGCGAAGCCTTCATGGCCCGTGCCGAGTTGATCCGCAACGCCCAAAGCAGCCTCGACTTGCAGTACTACATCGTCCACGACGGCATCAGCACGCGCATGCTGGTGGACGAGCTGCTCAAGGCCGCCGACCGTGGCGTGCGCGTGAGAATCCTGCTCGACGACACTACCAGCGATGGCCTCGACTGGATCATCGCGACCCTGGCGGCGCATCCGCAGATCCAGATTCGCCTGTTCAACCCGTTGCACCTGGGCCGGGCCACGGGCGTGACGCGAAACATCGGCCGGCTGTTGAACCTGTCGCTGCAACATCGGCGCATGCACAACAAATTGTGGCTGGCAGACAACAGCGCATCCATCGTCGGCGGCCGCAATCTGGGGGATGAGTATTTCGATGCCGAGCCCAACCTGAACTTCACCGACATCGACATGCTCGGCGTCGGCCCGGTTGCCGAACAGCTCGGCCACAGTTTCGACCAATACTGGAACAGTGCGCTGAGCAAGCCGATCGATGAATTCCTGTCGAGCAAACCGACGCAAAAGGACCTGCAAAACACCCGCACACGCCTGGAAGAATCGCTTGAAGAGACGCGCAAACAGAACCACGCGCTGTATCAACAATTGATGACCTACACCACAAATCCGCGCATGGATATCTGGCGCCGGGAGTTGATCTGGGCCTGGAATCAGGCGTTGTGGGACGCACCGAGCAAGGTCTTGTCAGACGGCGAGCCAGATCCGCAATTGCTGCTCACCACGCAGTTGGCGCCTGAGCTCACCGGGGTCAGCAAAGAGCTGATCATGATTTCGGCTTATTTCGTACCAGGGCAACCGGGGCTGGTTTACCTCACCGGCCGCGCCGATGCCGGGGTCTCCGTCAGCCTGCTGACCAATTCGCTGGAAGCCACCGACGTGCCGGCGGTGCACGGCGGCTATGCGCCCTATCGCCGGGCGCTGCTGGAACATGGCGTGAAGCTGTATGAATTGCGCCGCCAGCCCGGTGAAGGTGGCGGCAGCGGGCCGCACATTTTCTACAGCAAGTCCTACCGTGGTTCCGATTCGAGCCTGCACAGCAAGGCGATGATCTTCGACCAGCAGAAATCCTTCATCGGCTCGTTCAACTTCGACCCGCGCTCAGTGCTGTGGAATACCGAAGTCGGCGTGTTGGTGGACAGCCCCGAACTCGCCGCCCATGTGCGCAAAGCGGCCATGGAGGGTATGGCGCCGCCCTTGAGTTATCAGGTGAAGCTGGAAAATGACCGGATCGTCTGGGTGACCGAGGACGACGGCAAAATGCACACGCTGACCAAGGAGCCGGGCAGTTGGTGGCGCCAGTTCAATGCATGGATGAGCACCGCCGTGGGCCTGGAGCGCATGCTCTGACAGACGACAAACATCCCTGTGGGAGCGGGTTTGCTCGCGAAAGCGGTGTGTCATCCGACGATGATGTCGACTGACACACCGCTTTCGCGAGCAAGCCCGCTCCCACAGGTAAATGTGGTTGGCTGCAGTTTGGCGTCAGGCAGGCTCAGCCACCGCGCCAAACGCACCTTGTCGCATCAGCAAAATCACCAACCCAAACGCACCCGCCGCCATCAACAACGGCAACGCGTGCCCGCTGATCCACTGACTGCCGGCCCCGGCAGCCAACGGCCCGACCAGGCAACCAATGCCCCACAACTGCGCAATATGCGCATTGGCGCGTACCAGCGCATCGTCGCGGTAACGCTCGCCGATCAGGATCAACGACAAGGTGAACAAGCCCCCGGCACTGGCACCAAACAGCACCCACAACGGCCAGATCAGCAACGTGTCGATCAGCAACGGAATCGCCAGGCTCGAAAGCATCAGCACCACAGCGCAGCCGGTGAACAGCGTGCGTCGCGACAAACGATCCGCCAGCGCGCCAATCGGCAGTTGCAGCAACGCATCACCGACCACCACAGTGCTGACCATCGCCAAAGCGATTTCCGTGGTGAAGCCCTGACGCAGGCAATAGACCGGCAGCAACGTCAGGATCATCGCTTCGAACGCCGCGAACAGCGCTACACCCCAGGCAATCGCCGGCAGACCTCGGCAGAAGCCCCACAAGTCGCTGAAGGTCACGCTACAGGCTTCACTGGTCGGTGCGCCGCTACGGCCCAGCAACAGGAACGGCGCCGCTGTGAGCAGCCCGACGCCGACCCAGAATCCGTAATCGTGGTCAGTACCCAGGACGCCCAACAGCAGCGGCCCGGCGAGCTGACTTAGCGCATAGCTGCTGCCATACAGCGCCACCAGTCGGCCGCGCCATTGCTCGACCACCAGTTGGTTGATCCAGCTTTCGCCGAGTATGAACACCAGGGTCAGGATCACGCCGATCATCAATCGCAGCACCAGCCATACCGGATAGCTCGGCAACAGCGCCAGCAACCCGATGGACACCGCGCCAGCCCACAGGCACAGGCGCATCAGATTGGCCGTGCCGAGTCGCGCCGCCAGATGACTGGAAATCTTCGCGCCCAGCAATACGCCAATCGCTGGCATGGCCGCCATTACGCCAATGGCAAACGAGCCGTAACCCCAGCCTTCCAGGCGAAACGAAACCAGCGGCATGCTGACGCCCAAGGCCAGGCCGACGCTCAAGACAGACGCCAACACGGCGAAATAAGTCGCCCAACGCATGTTCCACGCTCCTGTGGATATTATTTTTCAGACAATACAAAACAAATGTGGGAGCGGGCTTGCTCGCGAAGAGGCCATCACATCCAACATCATCGTTGGCTGTTACGGCGCCTTCGCGAGCAAGCCCGCTCCCACAAAGGATCTGCGTCGTTCAGGAGCCCGGATTACCAACGGGCTCCTTCACTGGCTTACAACTTGATCCAGGTCGCCTTCAGCTCGGTGTACTTATCGAACGCATGCAGCGACTTGTCGCGACCGTTGCCCGACTGTTTGAAGCCACCAAACGGTGCGGTCATGTCGCCGCCATCGTACTGATTCACCCACACGCTACCGGCACGCAGCGCTCGGGCGGTGAGGTGAGCCTTCGAGATGTCCTTGGTCCACACGGCGGCGGCCAGGCCGTAAGGCGTGTCGTTGGCAATCGCAACGGCTTCTTCTGCAGTGTCGAAAGCGATGACCGACAGGACCGGGCCAAAGATTTCTTCCTGAGCGATTTTCATCGCGTTGCTCACACCGTCGAAAATAGTCGGCTCAACGTAAGTGCCGCCGGTTTCCTGAAGCGTACGCTTGCCACCGGCGACCAGCTTGGCGCCATCGGCGTGACCCGATTCGATGTAGGACAGCACGGTGTTCATCTGCTGGGTATCGACCAGCGCGCCGACGTTGGTCGCCGGGTCCAGGGGGTTGCCCGGCTTCCAGGTTTTCAAGGCCTCGATCACCAGCGGCAGGAAAGTGTCCTTGATCGAACGCTCGACCAGCAGACGCGAACCGGCGGTGCAGACTTCGCCCTGGTTGAAGGCGATGGCGCCAGCAGCGGCTTCAGCGGCAGCTTGCAGGTCCGGCGCATCGGCGAACACGATGTTCGGGCTCTTGCCGCCGGCTTCGAGCCAGACGCGTTTCATGTTCGATTCGCCGGAGTAGATCAGCAGTTGCTTGGCGATCTTGGTCGAACCGGTGAACACCAATGTGTCGACATCGTTGTGCAGGGCCAAGGCCTTGCCGACGGTGTGACCGTAGCCCGGCAGTACGTTCAGCACGCCTTTCGGGATGCCGGCTTCAACGGCCAGCGCAGCGATGCGGATGGCGGTCAGCGGCGATTTTTCCGACGGCTTGAGGATCACCGAGTTGCCGGTGGACAGCGCCGGGCCGAGTTTCCAGCAGGCCATCATCAACGGGAAGTTCCACGGCACGATGGCGCCAACGACGCCGACCGGCTCGCGGGTCACCAGACCCAGCTGATCGTGCGGGGTGGCGGCGACTTCGTCGTAGATCTTGTCGATGGCTTCGCCGCTCCAGCTCAGGGCTTGCGCCGCGCCGGGAACGTCGATGTACAGGGAATCGCTGATCGGCTTGCCCATGTCCAGGGTTTCAAGCAGGGCCAGCTCTTCGGCGTGCTGCTTCAGCAAGCCGGCGAAACGAATCATGGTGGCTTTGCGCTTGGTCGGCGCCAGGCGCGACCAGACGCCGGAATTGAACGTGGCGCGAGCGTTTTCAACAGCGCACTGGGCGTCGGCGGCGTCACAGCTGGCGACTTTGCCCAGCAGACGGCCATCGACCGGGCTGATGCACTCGAAGGTCTCGCTGGAGACGGCATCGGTGTATTCGCCATTGATGTAGGCACGGCCTTCGATCTTCAGATCGCGAGCCCGTTGTTCCCAATCGGCACGAGTCAGGGTGGTCATTCGAGTGTCCTCCTCTTATTGAATACGAGCGCCCCGCGTTCTTTCGCGGACGTCCCCAGGAATTCTGCCCGGCCAGCCTGCAATTCGGCCGAAGGCAACCGCCACCCTAAACCAGTGGCCGGGGTTGTTTCAATATATTTGACATAAGGTCGGCAAACGGCCTTGCGGTGTTCATTTTAATAAACATAGACTTTGGGCTTTCCAGCCACTCGCGCCGCAATCACGGGGGATTACAACAATGAGCATCCAGAACATCGTCGACTTCAGCCAGGCCACCACCGAGCCTGAACGCTACAGGCCGGATCAGGCGAAAATCCTGAAGGGCGACCCCGAGCAAGTGGTTTACAACCACTACAACAGTCCTTGCGGCCAGTTGAACGCAGGCGTTTGGGAAGGCGCAGTCGGCCAGTGGCATGTGAACTTCACCGAGCATGAATACTGCGAAATCGTTCAGGGCGTTTCGGTGCTGCGCGATAACGATGGCAACAGCAAGACCGTGCGCGCGGGTGATCGCTTCGTGATTCCGGCAGGGTTCAGGGGCACCTGGGAAGTGCTGGAGCCGTGCCGCAAGATCTATGTGGCGTTTGAACAGAAGGCCTGAGGATCTATGTTGCCCCGGCTGGTCCCATCGCGAGCAAGCTCACTCCCACAGGGTTATGTGTCGATCACAAGACCTGTGGGAGCGGGCTTGCCCGCGATGAGGCCCTGACAGGCGCTGCCAAGCTCAAGCAACAGAAAAGGCTCGTATCTCGCAATACGGGCCTTTTTTGTGGAACAACTTTCTTGATCTCGATTTTGTCCGGAGTAGCGCGCCTGTTTGACGCAAATGCTTACACCGAGCGATACATATGTACCGCACTCGCTAGTGCTGTCTCGCATGACTATGTCACTGCACCCCGAAAAACGAGGCGCTTTGAAATCAATCACGCAAGGAAGCAAACATGCCTGGAATCACTTATCTGCAACGTACAACCCTGACCGCCCTGCTCGCACTGAGCATGGGAATGCTGGAAGCCTCGGCATCCGAGAACACCGATCAGCCCGGCTTATGCAATGACAACTTTGGATACAACACCTTCGTGCCGGCTCAGGTCACTCCCCGCCTTTTAGAACTGCTGCGCCAGTTGTCAGGGGCGGCAATCGTACGCCATGAACAACCCGGCAAGAGCTATTCCCTGGAACACAGAAGTGATCGCCTGCGAGTGTTCAGCGATGCAGAAAATTACTACAGCCACTTCAAATGCGGCTAATCAGTTGATCGATCGTCGCTGAGGACTTCCTGGACCGTTAAGGGCATCAGGTTCGAAAAAGCAACAAAAAAGGCCCGTATCTCGCGATACGGGCCTTTTTCGTAAGAGGGAAAAATCAATTACTTGATTTTGCCTTCCTTGTAGATCACGTGCTTGCGAACAACCGGATCAAATTTCTTGATCTCAATTTTGTCCGGAGTAGTACGCTTGTTCTTGTCGGTAGTGTAGAAGTGACCAGTACCGGCGCTCGAAATCAAACGAATCAATTCACGCATGATTAGCTCCCTTAGATCTTGCCGGCTTTGCGGATTTCGGCCAGCACGACAGTGATGCCACGCTTGTCGATGATACGCATGCCTTTGGCAGATACGCGCAGACGCACGAAACGTTTCTCTTCTTCAACCCAGAAGCGGTGATGCTGCAGGTTCGGCAGGAAACGACGACGGGTTTTGTTGTTTGCGTGGGAAATGTTATTCCCAGTCACCGGACCCTTACCGGTAACTTGACATACTCTCGACATGCCTCAGCCCTCTAAAACCACATGCCCAACCCGGCATGGGTTGGCCGCTTAATCTCTCAGTCATTTGGCGCCAGGCGCCGCGTTTCTTTAGAGGTCTTACCGGCTACACCTACAGTGAAGGAACCGGGCCCCTAGAAAAGAGCGCTGCTTTATACCAGAAAGACTGGAGAGCAACAACATTCCGTGTGCGCGGACTTGATAAAAACCCCGTTTTTCTGGCTCCGAGCGCCTTGGATAAAGGCTGTCGTCGATAAAGACCGCTCGTCGCAGAAAATCGGCCAACCGGCCAATTCAGGGTTTCCTCAGCCGGCATTCACCGAAAACGATCGCACATAGTCCTCTTAAAATGAAAAAGGGGATAGTCATTTGCAAAAGAGCCCACTAGGGTAAGACTTTTCCAGACTGCACTTGCAGATGGGCCTTCGATCTGTAAAGGAATCCGACCATGCGCCTTGCTGCCCTACCGCTGTTGCTTGCCCCGCTTTTGCTGAGCCCATTGGCCCAGGCCGCCGCCCTGAGCGTCTGCACCGAGGCCAGCCCGGAAGGGTTCGACGTGGTGCAATACAACTCGCTGACCACCACCAACGCCTCTGCCGACGTGCTGATGAACCGTCTGGTGGACTTCGACACGGCCAGCGGCAAAGTGGTCGCCGGGCTCGCGGACAGCTGGGAAGTCACCCCCGACGGCCTGACCTACGTCTTCAAACTGCATCCGCAGGTGAAATTCCACCGAACCGAGTACTTCAGCCCGACGCGGGACCTGAGCGCCGAAGACGTGAAATTCAGTTTCGATCGCATGCTCGACCCGGCAAACCCTTGGCACAAAGTGGCGCAGAGCGGCTTCCCGCACGCGCAATCGATGCAGTTGCCAGCGCTGATCAAGAAGATCGACGCGCTCGATCCTCTGACCGTGCGCTTCACCCTCGATCATCCGGATTCTACCTTCCTGCCGACCCTGAGCATGGGCTTCGCTTCGATCTACTCCGCCGAATACGCCGACAAGCTGCTGAAGGCCGGCACCCCGGAGAAGCTCAACAGCCAGCCGATCGGCAGCGGCCCGTTCGTGTTCAACCGATTCCAGAAAGATGCCTCGATTCGCTACAAAGCCAACCCGGATTACTTCCGTGGCAAGCCTTCCGTGGACCCGCTGATCTTCGCCATCACGCCGGACGCCAACGTGCGCCTGCAGAAATTGCGCCGCAACGAATGCCAGATCGCCCTGTCGCCCAAGCCGTTGGACGTACAAGCCGCGCTGAAAGAACCGACGCTGAAGATCGAAAAGACTGACGCCTTCATGACCGCGTTCGTCGCCATCAACAGCCAGCATCCACCGCTGGACAAGCCGGAAGTGCGCCAGGCCATCAATCTCGCGTTCGACAAGGCCAGCTACGTTAAAGCTGTCTTTGAAGACACCGCCGAGCCTGCCAACGGCCCGTACCCGCCCAACACCTGGAGCTATGCCAAAGGCTTGCCGGGCTACCCGCACGATGTGGAAAAAGCCAAGGCACTGATGGCGAAAGCCGGGCTCAAGGACGGCTTCCAGACCACCATCTGGACTCGCCCTTCCGGCAGCCTGCTGAATCCCAACCCGAGCCTCGGCGCGCAGATGTTGCAGTCGGACCTGGCAGAAATCGGCATTCAGGCCGAAATCCGGGTGATTGAATGGGGCGAAGTGATCCGCCGCGCCAAGGCTGGCGAACACGACCTGCTGTTCATGGGCTGGGCTGGCGACAACGGCGACCCGGACAACTTCCTCACGCCGCAGTTTTCCTGCGCGGCGGTCAAGTCGGGCACCAACTTCGCCCGCTACTGCAATCAGGACCTGGACAAGCTGATCAGCGCTGGCAAGACCACTTCCGAGCAAGGCGTGCGCACCAAGCTTTATGAACAGGCACAGGCGCAGATCCAGCAGCAGGCGCTATGGCTGCCGCTGGCTCATCCGACGGCTTTTGCGCTGATGCGCAAGGAGGTCGAGGGGTATTCGGTGAGCCCGTTTGGTCGTCAGGACTACTCCAAGGTCAACCTCAAGTAGTCTCAACAACACTAAACCTGTGGGAGCGGGCTTGCCCGCGATGAGGCCGGCAGATCCAACATAGGTACTGACTGTGCCGACGCCATCGCGGGCAAGCCCGCTCCCACAGTGTTTTCGGTTAACTGAAAGCCCCTCCTACATCCACCCATACTCCGCCATCGACAGCGGTTCGCCGTCACCAATGATGAAATGGTCGAGCACCCGCACATCAATCAAGTCCAGCGCCTCTTGCAGGCGTTTGGTCAATGTACGGTCAGCCTGGCTGGGGTTGGTGTTGCCCGAGGGATGGTTGTGGCAGAGGATCAGCGCCGCGGCGTTGTGAGCCAGGGCGCGCTTGACCACCTGCCTTGGATGAACGCTCGTGCTGTCGATCGAGCCGCGAAACAACGCCTCGAAGGTCAGCACCTGATGCTTCGAATCCAGAAACAGGCAGCCAAACACCTCGTGAGGCTCATGCCGGAGCATCGACTTCAAGTAATCACGAACGGCCTGGGGATTTTCCAACGCGGGCTTCTGACGCGCGCGCTCGGCCAAATGCCGTCGCCCCATTTCAAGGATCGCCTGCAACTGCGCGAATTTCGCTGGCCCGAGCCCTAACTGTTTGCTGAATGTTTGTTGATCGGCCTCCAACAGCGAACGCAGGCTGCCAAATTGGCTCAACAAGTGTCGCGCCAGATCCACCGCGCTTTTGCCGGCCACCCCGGTGCGTAAAAAAATCGCCAGCAGTTCGGCATCCGAAAGGCTGGCCGAGCCCAACTCCAGTAACCTCTCCCGCGGCCGCTCGGCCGCCGGCCAATCGCGAATACTCATAGCACCTCCCTGGTCTGTGGGCGCCGCTGTTCCGTAGCGGTCGCTGTGATATCGTAGCCCATCTTTTTTGCGAGCGATTTCACTCCTGGGGAGGGGGTATCGCCACGCAGTCATCAACGAAATGAAAGGCAGACCTATGCAGCGGCTGTATCGAAAACGCATCGTTCTGGGCGTCGGCGGCGGCATTGCTGCCTACAAGAGCGCTGACCTGGTTCGCCGCCTGATCGACCAGGGCGCCGAAGTGCGCGTGGTCATGACCCGTGGCGGCAGCGAGTTCATCACCCCGCTGACCATGCAGGCCCTGTCCGGCCACCCGGTTCATCTGGATCTTCTGGACCCGGCGGCTGAAGCTGCCATGGGCCATATCGAACTGGCCAAGTGGGCCGACATGGTGCTGATCGCTCCGGCGACGGCAGACCTGATCGCCCGTCTGGCCCAGGGCATTGCCGACGATCTGCTGACCACGCTGGTGCTGGCCACCGACGCCGTGGTCGCCGTCGCCCCGGCGATGAACCAGGCGATGTGGCGCGACCCGGCCACCCAGGCCAACCTGCAAACCCTCGAAAGCCGCGCTATCAAAGCCTTCGGCCCGGCCTCCGGCAGCCAGGCCTGTGGCGACGTCGGCCTCGGTCGTATGCTCGAAGCCGTCGAACTCGCGCAGTGCGCAGCGGACTGCTTCCAGCGTCAGGCGTTGACCGGCAAACACGTGCTGATTACCGCCGGCCCGACCCAGGAAAACATCGATCCGGTGCGCTACATCACCAACCACAGCTCCGGGAAAATGGGCTTTGCCCTGGCCGAAGCGGCGGTTGAAGCTGGCGCCCGCGTCACGCTGATCACCGGCCCGGTGCACCTGCCGACCCCGGATCGCGTCACCCGTATCGATGTGGTCAGCGCCCGCGACATGCTCGCCGCCTGCGAAGCCGCGATCCCTTGTGACCTGTTTATCGCCTCGGCAGCGGTCGCGGATTACCGCCCCGAAGTCGTCGCCCCACAGAAACTCAAGAAAGACCCTACGAACGGCGACGGCTTGTTGCTACAAATGGTGCGCAATCCAGACATCCTGGCCACCATCGCCACGCGCCCCGACCGTCCGTTCAGTGTCGGTTTCGCCGCCGAAACCGAACACCTGCTCGATTACGCTGCGCGCAAGTTGAAAGACAAGAACCTCGATTTGATCGTCGCCAACGACGTCGCCAACCCGAGCATTGGCTTCAACAGCGAAGAAAACGCCTGCAGCGTGATCGACCGTGAGCTGCACGCCACGCTTTTCGCCCAGACCAGCAAGAGCAAAATCGCTCGCCAGCTGATCACTTTTATCGCCGAACGTCTGAACCAGGTTTAATTTACATGCACGCTTTGCAAGCCAAGATCCTCGACCCACGCATCGGCACCGAATTCCCGCTGCCGCAGTACGCCACACCCGGCTCCGCCGGCCTCGACCTGCGCGCCATGCTGGAAAAAGACACCGTGATCAAGCCGGGCGAAACCGTGCTGATCCCGACCGGCCTGTCCGTCTACATCGGCGATCCAGGTTTGGCCGCGCTGATTCTGCCGCGCTCCGGCCTGGGCCATAAGCACGGCATCGTCCTGGGCAATCTGGTCGGTTTGATCGACTCCGATTACCAGGGTCCGCTGATGGTGTCGTGCTGGAACCGCGGCCAGACTGATTTCAACATGGTGGTGGGTGAGCGTTTGGCCCAATTGGTGTTGGTGCCGGTGGTTCAAGCGCACTTCGAGATGGTCGAAGAGTTCGTTGAAACCCAGCGCGGTACGGGCGGTTTCGGTCACTCCGGCAGCCATTGATCGGATAGAGAACCCTGTGGCGAGGGGGCTCGCCCCCGCTGGGCAGCGAAGCGGCCCCAAGATTTTGTGGGTGCCGCGCACCCAAGCGGGAGCAAGCTCCCTCGCCACAGGTGTGGCGGATGCTGAAATCGCACAGCCGTCATCTGGAAGGTTTAACACTGGAAATCAAGGCATTGGCCCGCCAGATGTTGACTGAAACCGGTGTCATGGCCTTTTCGCACCACGAACTCTCTGTGGAAAACGCCGTCATACCCTTCAGTTCGAACCCGCCGAAGCGTTCTTCGCGTGCAGGTCCAGCCACTTTCGAGATGGAGCATTCCTACAGATGAACACCCCAGCCCAAGTCGCACCCAAGTTCCCCGACAGCATTTTCCGCGCCTACGACATTCGCGGCACCGTCCCGGAATTCCTGAACGCTGAAACCGCGTACTGGCTCGGCCGTGCCATCGGCGCTCAGAGCCTGTCCCAGGGCGAACCTAACGTTTCCGTTGGCCGTGATGGTCGCCTGTCCGGCCCGGAACTGGTCGAGCAACTGATCAAAGGCCTGGCCGACGCCGGTTGCCACGTCAGTGACGTGGGCCTGGTGCCAACACCGGCGCTGTACTACGCCGCCAACGTACTGGCCGGCAAATCGGGCGTGATGCTGACCGGCAGCCACAACCCGTCGAACTACAACGGCTTCAAGATCGTCATCGCTGGCGATACCTTGGCCAACGAACAGATCCAGGCCCTGCACGATCGCCTCAAGACCAACAACCTGAGCAGCGGCAAGGGCAGCATCACCCAGGTCGAGATCCTTGACCGCTACAACACTGAAATCGTCGAAGACATCAAACTCGCTCGTCGTCTCAAAGTTGTGGTCGACTGCGGCAATGGCGCGGCTGGCGTGATCGCCCCGCAGCTGATCGAAGCGCTGAACTGCGAAGTCATCCCGTTGTTCTGTGACGTCGACGGTAACTTCCCGAACCATCACCCGGACCCGGGCAAGCCTGAAAACCTCGTCGACCTGATTGCCAAGGTCAAGGAAACCAACGCCGACATCGGCCTGGCCTTCGACGGCGACGGCGATCGTGTCGGCGTGGTGACCAACACGGGCAGCATCGTTTACCCGGACCGCCTGCTGATGCTGTTCGCCCGTGACGTGGTGGCGCGCAACCCGGACGCGGAAATTATCTTCGACGTCAAATGCACTCGCCGCCTGACACCGCTGATCAAGGAATACGGCGGTCGGCCGCTAATGTGGAAGACCGGTCACTCGTTGATCAAAAAGAAAATGAAACAGACCGGCGCGCTGTTGGCCGGCGAAATGAGTGGGCACATCTTCTTCAAGGAACGCTGGTTCGGTTTCGACGACGGCATTTACAGCGCCGCGCGGCTGCTGGAGATCCTCAGCAAGGAAAAATCCACCGCGGAGGAGCTGTTTGCGACCTTCCCGAACGATATTTCTACGCCGGAAATCAATATCCATGTGACCGAAGAGAGCAAATTCAGCATCATTGATGCATTGCACGACGCGAAGTGGGGCGAAGGCGCCGACCTGACCACCATCGACGGCGTGCGAGTCGACTACGCCAAAGGCTGGGGCCTGGTTCGCGCCTCCAACACCACACCGGTGCTGGTGCTGCGCTTCGAGGCCGATGACGAGGCTGAATTGCAGCGCATCAAGGATGTTTTCAAAGTCCAGTTGAAGCGTGTTGCCCCTGATCTCCAACTACCGTTCTGATTTTTTGATGCACCCGGAGCCCTGAATGACCCTCGAACGCGAAGCCGCCGCCAACACCGCCAAGGTCCTGTCCGAAGCGCTGCCTTACATCCGCCGCTATGTCGGCAAGACGCTGGTGATCAAATACGGCGGCAACGCGATGGAAAGCGAGGAGCTGAAAACCGGCTTCGCCCGCGACATCGTGCTGATGAAAGCTGTGGGCATCAACCCGGTGGTGGTTCACGGCGGCGGCCCGCAAATCGGCGATTTGCTCAAGCGCTTGTCGATCGAGAGCCACTTCATTGATGGCATGCGCGTGACGGATGCGCAGACCATGGACGTGGTGGAAATGGTCCTCGGCGGCCAGGTGAACAAGGACATCGTCAACCTGATCAACCGTCATGGCGGAAGCGCCATCGGCCTGACCGGTAAAGACGCCGAGCTGATTCGCGCGAAAAAGCTCACCGTCACCCGCCAGACCCCGGAGATGACCCAGCCGGAAATCATCGACATCGGTCAGGTGGGCGAAGTGGTCGGGATCAACACCGACCTGCTGAACCTGTTGGTAAAAGGCGATTTCATCCCGGTGATCGCGCCGATCGGCGTGGGTGCCAACGGCGAGTCGTACAACATCAACGCTGATCTGGTGGCCGGTAAAGTCGCGGAAGCACTGAAGGCTGAAAAGCTGATGCTGCTGACCAACATCGCCGGCCTGATGGACAAGTCCGGGACGGTCCTGACTGGCCTGACGACTCAACAGGTCGACGAGCTGATCGCCGACGGCACCATCTACGGCGGCATGCTGCCGAAGATCCGTTGCGCACTGGAAGCGGTTCAGGGTGGAGTGGGCAGTTCGTTGATCATTGATGGTCGGGTGCCGAACGCGATTTTGCTGGAGATCTTCACCGATACGGGTGTGGGTACCTTGATCAGCAATCGCAAGCGTCCTTAAGCAGCACACACAAAAAGACCCCGCTCAGCCTGGCTGAGCGGGGTCTTTTTTTGCCTGCGATTCCTGTGGCATACCGCCTTTTGTGGCGAGGGAGCTTGCTCCCGCTGGGCTGCATAGCAGACCCAAGTATGTTGTGAGCGCTTCGCACTCAAGCGGGAGCAAGCTCCCTCGCCACAAAAGCTCACCCCACAAAAAAGGTTGTGGTCAGACGCCGAATTGGGCGCGGTAGGCTTCAACCGCTGGCAGGTGTTGCTTGAGCTGCGGATCGTCCGCCAGGAATTCCAGCACCTGGTTCAGCGACACAATGCTGATCACCGGAATGCCGAAGTCACGCTCCACTTCCTGGATCGCCGACAACTCACCGTTGCCACGCTCCTGACGATTCAGGGCGATCAGTACACCAGCAGCCTTGGCGCCGTCCTGGGAAGCGATGATCTGCATCACTTCGCGAATGGCAGTGCCCGCGGTGATCACGTCGTCGATGATCAGCACGTCACCGGTCAACGGTGCGCCAACCAGGCTGCCGCCTTCGCCGTGAGCCTTGGCCTCTTTGCGATTGAAGCACCATGGCAAGTCACGCTCATGATGTTCAGCCAAAGCCACTGCAGTAGTCGCCGCCAAAGGGATGCCTTTGTACGCCGGGCCAAACAATACGTCGAACGGAATACCGCTTTCGACGATGGCTGCCGCGTAAAAACGACCCAGTTGCGCCAGGGCCGAACCGGAGTTGAACAGACCGGCATTGAAGAAGTAAGGACTGGTGCGCCCGGACTTCAGGGTGAACTCACCGAAGCGCAAAACGCCGCGATCGATGGCAAAACGAATGAAATCGCGTTGATACGCTTGCATGAAAAAAACCCCAAATACCACGGATTTAGCTAATTAGGTTGACGCCGTGTATCATACACGCACGCGATTTTTGGGGCCATTTATGCGGATCATCAGTGTGAACGTCAATGGTATTCAGGCTGCAGTGGAGCGAGGTTTGCTCAGTTGGCTGCAAGCACAGAATGCCGACGTCATCTGCCTGCAGGACACCCGCGCCTCCGCCTTTGAACTGGACGATCCAGCCTTCCAACTGGATGGCTACTTCCTTTATGCCTGCGAAGCCGAAGTTCCCGCCCAGGGTGGCGTGGCTTTGTATTCGCGGTTGCAACCGAAGGCTGTCATCAGCGGTCTCGGCTTCGAGACGGCCGACCGCTACGGGCGCTACCTGCAAGCCGATTTCGACAAGGTCAGCATCGCGACCTTGCTGCTCCCTTCGGGGCAGAACGGCGATGAAGACTTGAACCAGAAGTTCAAGCTAATGGACGATTTCGCCCGTTATCTGGATAAACAGCGGCGCAAACGTCGCGAGTACATTTACTGTGGCTCGCTGTACGTGGCGCAACAGAAGCTGGATATCAAGAACTGGCGCGACAGCCAGCAATCCCCGGGCTTCCTGGCACCTGAGCGTGCCTGGATGGACGAGATTGTCGGCAACATGGGTTATGTCGACGCCCTGCGCGAAGTCAGCCGTGAAGGCGACCAGTACAGCTGGTGGCCGGATAACGAACAGGCGGAAATGCTCAACCTGGGCTGGCGCTTCGATTACCAGATACTGACGCCGGGCCTGCGCCGCTTCGTACGCAGTGCGCGCCTGCCACGTCAGCCACGGTTCTCGCAGCATGCGCCGCTGATCGTGGACTACGACTGGACGCTGACTATCTAGTTTCGCTGACAGGTTGACGAAAATGCCCGTATCGCAAGATACGGGCATTTTTCTTATGCGTTATACCTTCAGGCTGCAGCGAAAAACGGCAGTGCCAGGTACAACTTGATCACGATGACGTTAATGATGTCGATGAAGAAAGCCCCCACCATTGGCACCACCAGAAACGCTATCTGCGAAGGACCGTAACGTTGTGTCACCGCTTGCATGTTAGCGATGGCCGTTGGCGTTGCTCCCAGCCCGAAACCGCAATGCCCTGCCGCCAGAACTGCCGCATCGTAGTTGCTGCCCATCATTCTGAAAGTCACGAAAATCGCAAACAGTGCCATGACCAATGCTTGCGCAGCCAGGATGATAAAGATCGGCAACGCCAATGCGGCCAGGTCCCATAGTTTGAGCGACATCAGAGCGATCGCCAGAAACAGCGACAGGCTGACATTCCCCAATACGGAAACTTCACGTTCAAACACCTGATACAGGCCAAGTGCGGAAAGGCCATTGCGCAAGACCACGCCCACGAACAAGACACATACGAACGTTGGTAACTCAAATGCCGTTCCGTGGAGCAGACCATTCAAGAGGGAGCCTGCCATCAGACTGACGGAGATCAGGGCGAGCGTCTCGATAAACGAAAATGGCGTGATCGAACGCTCTTTGTTTGGCTGCTCAAAGCCCTTCGGCAGACGCGGCTTATCTTTCTCGCAACCGGGTGTCTGAACACGCTTGATGAGCAGGCGAGCAACCGGGCCACCAATCAACCCACCCAGCACCAGGCCAAACGTCGCAGAGGCCATCGCGAGTTCAGAGGCGGAAGCCAGACCAAACTTCTCGCTGAACGTCGCTCCCCATGCAGCGCCGGTACCATGACCGCCAGACAACGTAATCGAGCCCGTCAACAAGCCCATCAACGGATCGAGCCCCAAGGCCTTTGCGAGGCCGATGCCCATGGCATTCTGGACCACCAGAAGCCCGATCACCGCCAGCAGAAAGATCCCGACTACGCGCCCCCCTTTCTTCAGGCTGGCAAAGTCTGCACTCAAGCCGATGGTGGCAAAAAAAGCCAACATCAAGGGCGTTTGTAGTGAGGTGTCAAATCGGACCTCAATATCAAATACCCGCAAAGCCAGGAGAAGCAGAGCCACCACCAGGCCGCCTGCTACAGGCTCAGGGATATTGTAACTGCGTAAAAAACCGATTCGTGTGACGAGTCCGCGTCCCAGTAACAGCACTAAAGAGGCGGCCACAAGTGTTCCATAAAAATCGAGTTGAACCATTGGGATTATTCTTTGATATATATTCAGGGGCGAACTTTTTACCTGGACACGCCTCTTGAACAGGTTGATCTCTCAACGCTGGTTAGTGTTGGATTCAAGGACCGTCAATGGTCAGAATATATCGAAATATTTCTTGATAAATATCACTTGGCACAACTTTATCAACCACCAAGTCGGATTGCCAAGCGCATACACGGCACTGAGGCTTTACAGTTGTGACTAAAAGTGTAGGGGAGATAGTGATTACAAGTGGAAATCTGGGCAGAGGCTTAGTCTGTCAGGCATGCATCTTTTACAACGAAATAAAGCTTTAACTTTAAAAAAGAAAAGTCCTACACAGCAGGGTAATTAATTTCAAGTTCAGGTGCACTGCGTTTTACAGATGAAGTTTAAATGTGGGAGCGGGCTTGCTCGCGAAAGCGACTTATCATTCAACACTTGAGTTGACTGATACACCGCTTCGCGAGCAAGCCCGCTCCCACACGAATTACGTACTACTGGCTACTTGATCAACCGCCAAGTGAACGGATACCGGTACGGCACGCCTTCATTGGCTTTCACGCCAGCAATGATCGTCAACACCAACGCACCAATCGCCAGCAGTCCAAACAGGAAGAACCCGATAATTACTACCATCAGCAAGAAGCAGATGGCGGAGGCAATGGCGACAGTGATCTGAAAGTTCAGCGCCTCCTTGCCCTGAGCATCGACAAACGGGTCCATCTCGCGCTTCATCTGCCAGAGAATCAGCGGACCGATCAGCGTACCGAACGGAATCCAGATTCCCAGCAAGGCGGACAGGTGACAAAACATCGCCCACTGCCGAACCTCTTTGCTCGGTAGGGGAAGCAGCTCTTGCTCGTCACTCATGATGTCCTCCTTGCCTGGAATGGTTTCGGTCAGTCAGCCAGTGCAGCCTTTTGCAATTCGAAGATTTCGCTCATGCCCTTCTTCGCCAGCTCCAGCATGGCCGTCAGTTCTTCAGGCTGGAACGGCGCGCCTTCGGCAGTGCCCTGGACTTCGATGAAGCCGCCGGTGCTGGTCATCACCACGTTCAGGTCAGTCTCGGCAGCCGAGTCTTCCAGGTAGTCGAGGTCGAGCACAGGCTCGCCCTGGTACATGCCCACCGAAACGGCAGCGATCATTTGCTTGAGTGGGTCGCCGCCTTTCAGGCCGCCACGCTTCTTGATCACTTTCAAGGCATCGACCAGTGCAACCATGGCGCCAGTGATGGACGCGGTGCGGGTGCCGCCGTCAGCCTGGATCACGTCGCAGTCGACGTACAAGGTGACGTCGCCCAGCTTGGACATGTCCAGCGATGCGCGCAGGGAACGACCGATCAGACGCTGGATTTCCAGGGTGCGGCCGCCTTGTTTGCCGCGGCTCGCTTCACGCTGGTTACGCTCGCCGGTGGCGCGCGGCAGCATGCCGTATTCAGCAGTCAACCAACCCTGGCCCTGGCCTTTGAGGAACCGCGGCACGCCGTTTTCGACGCTGACGGTGCAGATGACTTTGGTATCACCGAACTCGACCAGTACAGATCCCTCGGCGTGTTTGGTGTAGTTGCGGGTAATGCGGATCGAGCGGAGCTGATCGGCAGCGCGACCACTTGGACGTTTCATAGGGAATACCTGTACGGAGGACGGAAAACTGCCGAGCATTATAGAGCCGCACGTCGAGCCTGGGCACTTCTAAAAAAACCGCCCGACGATTGAAGGCTCTGTTCAGAGCTTAGAACAGCGCTTTACCGACGGCCTGCAGTCCTTTGTCACACCGTGTGTTTGGGCGCATCCGCCCCACTGCGCTACAATCCTGCGCCTTTGCTGCCTGTCGGCTTTAATTCACAGATAGCGGGTCCGCGAAACCTCGGGTTAGCGTCGACCTGCATTGCGAGGTACCTCCATGGTGCACAGCATGACCGCCTTCGCCCGCGTCGAAAAAGCCGGCGCCCAGGGCACCCTGAGCTGGGAACTGCGCTCGGTCAACAGCCGCTACCTGGAACCCCACCTGCGCCTGCCGGAGTCGTTTCGCGACCTCGAAGGCGCGGTCCGCGAAGCGCTACGCCAGGGCATCTCCCGGGGCAAGCTCGAATGCACCCTGCGCTTCACCGAAGAAAACACTGACAAACCTCTGCAAGTGGACCGCGAGCGCGCCGCTCAATTGGTTGCCGCCGCCGAGACCATCGCCGGCCTGATCAAGAATCCGGCGGCGCTGAACCCGCTTGAAGTGCTGGCCTGGCCCGGCGTTCTGGTCGGCGACGCCAGCGACCCGCAAGCCTTGAATGCCGAAGCACTGGCGCTGTTCAACGAAGGCCTGAAAGAACTCAAGGCCGGCCGCGAGCGCGAAGGCGCAGAGCTGGCGCGCCTGATCAACGATCGCCTGACCTCCATTGAAGAAGACGTGGTGACCCTGCGTGAGCTGGTCCCGCAGATGCTCGCCACCCAGCGCCAGAAAGTCCTCGACCGCTTCGCCGACATGAAAGCCGAGATGGACCCGCAGCGCCTGGAACAGGAAATGGTCATGCTCGCTCAGAAGAGCGACGTGGCCGAAGAACTGGATCGCCTGAGCACTCACATCATTGAAGTTCGCCGGGTGCTCAAGTCCGGCGGCGCGGCCGGCCGGCGCCTCGACTTCCTGATGCAGGAGCTCAACCGCGAAGCCAACACACTGGGCTCCAAAGCCTTCGACCCGCGCAGCACCCAGGCGGCGGTCAACCTCAAAGTGTTGATCGAGCAGATGCGCGAACAAGTGCAGAATATTGAGTAAGGCAAACCCGACATGACCCACAGCACCGGCACCCTGTACATCATTTCCGCCCCTTCGGGGGCGGGCAAGAGCAGCCTGGTCAAGGCCCTGACCGACGCTGATCCGGAGATCCGCGTCTCGGTCTCCCACACCACCCGCGCCATGCGCCCCGGTGAAGTGAACGGCGTGAACTATCACTTCGTCTCGCGTGAAGCGTTTGTGAAGATGGGCGAACATGGTGATTTCCTGGAGCGCGCCGAAGTGTTCGGCAATCTCTACGGCACTTCGCAAAGCCATCTGCAACAGACCCTGGATGCAGGCCACGACCTGATCCTGGAGATTGACTGGCAGGGCGCCGAGCAAGTGCGCAAGTTGATGCCGCAGGCCCGCTCGATCTTCATTCTGCCGCCGTCCCTGCAAGCCTTGCACCAGCGCCTGACCAATCGCGGCCAGGACAGCGACGAAATCATTGATGGGCGCATGCGTGAAGCCGTCAGCGAGATGAGCCATTACGTCGACTACGACTACTTGATTATCAACGACGATTTCGCCCATGCATTGCGCGATTTGCAGGCGATTTTCCGCGCCAATCAGCTGCATCAGAAGCGTCAGCAGCAGCGCAACGGCAAACTTTTGGCTGAATTGCTCGGCTAAACAGCTCTTCCCAAAACCGCTGCAAGGGCTTTACATTGGCACTTGCAGCGCGTTGAAGGGCTTGGTCAAAAAATCAGCGCTTCCCTAATCGCTGGTGATTTTTTAAACTGTTGAGTCCGCTCGCCCAACCGGGCAGCGCGCATATTGCATTCGCTCCGAGGAATACCATGGCCCGCGTAACCGTTGAAGACTGCCTAGAACACGTGGAAAACCGCTTTGAGCTGGTCATGCTCTCTACCAAGCGTGCCCGTCAACTGGCCACCGGCGGCAAAGAGCCCCTGGTTCAGTGGGAAAACGACAAGCCTACCGTTGTAGCCCTGCGTGAAATCGCCGAAGGCCTGATGAGCTACGAGTTCATCGCCAACGCTGAAATCGTCGAAGACGAACCGCTGTTCGCAGCGTTCGAGGACGAGTCCAACGAGGCCGTCTAAGCCTATGCCTGGTCGACGTAGCACGGCGCGGGGTCACAGCGAACGGCAGGAGTTATCATGCCGAGCATAGACGCCCTCGCCGATCGCTTATCGACCTACCTCGGCAAGGACCAGGTCAACCTGGTCCGCCGAGCGTACTTCTACGCCGAACAAGCCCACGACGGCCAACGCCGCCGCAGCGGTGAGGCATACGTCACGCATCCTCTTGCGGTGGCGAACATTCTTGCCGACATGCACATGGACCATCAGAGTTTGATGGCCGCGATGCTGCATGACGTGATCGAAGACACCGGTATTGCCAAGGAAGCGCTGCAAGCGCAGTTCGGCGAAACCGTGGCCGAACTGGTCGATGGCGTCAGCAAGCTGACCCAGATGAACTTCGAGACCAAGGCCGAAGCCCAGGCCGAAAACTTCCAGAAAATGGCCATGGCCATGGCGCGCGACATTCGCGTGATCCTGGTCAAGCTCGCCGACCGCCTGCACAACATGCGCACGCTGGAAGTCCTGTCTGGCGAAAAACGCCGGCGGATCGCCAAGGAAACCCTGGAAATCTATGCGCCCATCGCCAACCGGCTGGGCATGCACGCTATCCGCATAGAATTCGAAGACCTCGGCTTCAAGGCGATGCACCCGATGCGTTCCGCGCGAATCAACCAGGCCGTCAAGCGCGCCCGGGGCAACCGCAAGGAAATCGTCAACAAGATCGAAGAATCCCTCAGCCACTGCTTGGCCGTCGACGGCATTCAGGGCGAGGTCAGCGGTCGCCAGAAACACCTCTACGGCATCTACAAGAAAATGCGCGGCAAGCGTCGGGCCTTCAACGAGATCATGGACGTCTACGCGTTCCGGATCATCGTCGATAAGGTCGATACCTGCTATCGCGTGCTGGGCGCTGTGCATAATTTGTACAAACCATTGCCGGGGCGCTTCAAGGATTACATCGCGATCCCCAAGGCCAACGGCTATCAGTCACTGCACACCACGTTGTTCGGTATGCACGGTGTTCCGATCGAGATTCAGATCCGCACCCGTGAAATGGAAGAGATGGCCAACAACGGCATCGCCGCCCATTGGCTGTACAAATCCAGCGGCGACGAGCAGCCCAAAGGCACTCATGCCCGTGCCCGCCAGTGGGTCAAAGGCGTGCTGGAAATGCAGCAACGTGCGGGCAACTCGCTGGAATTCATCGAAAGCGTGAAGATCGACCTGTTCCCGGACGAGGTCTACGTGTTCACGCCCAAAGGCCGGATCATGGAGCTGCCCAAAGGCTCCACGGCCGTCGACTTCGCTTACGCGGTGCACACCGACGTGGGCAACAGCTGCATTGCCTGCCGGATCAATCGTCGTCTCGCGCCGCTGTCCGAACCGCTGCAAAGCGGCTCCACGGTCGAGATCGTCAGTGCTCCCGGTGCGCGGCCGAACCCGGCGTGGCTCAACTTCGTAGTGACCGGCAAGGCGCGGACGCATATCCGCCACGCGCTGAAGCTGCAACGTCGCTCCGAGTCCATCAGCCTGGGCGAACGCCTGCTGAACAAAGTGTTGAATGGCTTCGACAGCTCGCTGGAAAAAGTCGCGGCCGAGCGCGTCAAGGCGATGCTCACCGAGTACCGTCTCGAACTGATCGAAGACCTGCTCGAAGACATCGGCCTGGGCAATCGCATGGCTTACGTGGTCGCCCGCCGCCTGCTCGGCGAAGGCGAACAGCTGCCAAGCCCGGAAGGTCCGCTGGCGATTCGCGGCACCGAAGGCCTGGTCCTCAGCTACGCCAAGTGCTGCACGCCGATCCCGGGCGACCCGATTGTCGGTCACCTGTCCGCCGGCAAAGGCATGGTCGTGCACCTGGACAACTGCCGCAACATCAGCGAAATCCGCCACAACCCGGAAAAATGCATCCAGCTCTCGTGGGCCAAGGATGTCACCGGCGAATTCAACGTCGAGCTGCGCGTCGAGCTGGAACACCAGCGTGGCCTGATCGCCCTGCTGGCCAGCAGCGTCAACGCGGCGGACGGCAATATCGAAAAAATCAGCATGGACGAACGCGATGGTCGCATCAGCGTGGTCCAACTGGTGGTCAGCGTGCACGACCGCGTGCACCTGGCCCGCGTGATCAAGAAACTGCGCGCACTGACCGGGGTGATTCGCATCACCCGCATGCGTGCCTAAGCCAACCTATTACAAGGAGTCATTCATGACCAAGACAGTTATCACCAGCGACAAGGCCCCGGCCGCTATCGGTACTTACTCCCAGGCGATCAAGGCTGGCAACACCGTCTACATGTCGGGTCAGATTCCTCTGGACCCAAAAACCATGGAACTGGTTGAAGGCTTCGAAGCCCAGACCGTACAGGTGTTCGAAAACCTGAAAGCCGTGGCCGAAGCGGCTGGCGGTTCGTTCAAGGACATCGTCAAACTGAACATCTTCCTCACCGACCTGAGCCACTTCGCCAAGGTCAACGAGATCATGGGCAAGTACTTTGACCAGCCCTACCCTGCCCGCGCCGCCATCGGCGTAGCCGCCCTGCCGAAGGGTTCGCAGGTTGAAATGGATGCCATTCTGGTCATCGAGTAATGCGTCCGGCGCAGCCCCAAGGGCTGCGTCGATTCTGTTTTGAAAGGATTCCACCATGCGCCAAGCGCTAGCTCTCTCGCTGATCGCCCTGTTCTTGGGCGGTTGTGCCAGCAACCCTGCCGACCGTGACATCAGCGGCACCTGGATCAATCAGGTGGCGATCGACGCTGCGTCCAAAGGCGGCCCCCTGCGTGAAGCGCTCCAGGCTTACGGCCCGAACCTGGAATGGGACGTCAACACCAAGGCCGGCCAGGCCCGCTACACCAACGGTTTTGAAAACGTCGAAGGCAAGTTGCTGGGCGAAGAGTCCGGCGCCTGGAAAGTCGACTTCTATGGCAGCTCCGCCAGCGAACTGAAGCGTGACGGCAAGCAACTGAGCCAGGTCGCCAGCGACAATGAACCTGCACAGGTCTTTGATCGCGCCCTGATCCCGGTGCCGGATGGCGCACCGATGGGTGCCAGCTTCGAACGCGCGCTGTATTCGGCCTACATGGGCGGTAGCTGGAAAGTCGTCAGCGGCCCCGGTGAAGGCGGCACTGTGCAATTCCAGGCCGACGGCCAGGTGACCGGCCTGCCGGGTGCGGATCGCTATGCACTGTGTCTGGCTGGCGATTGCGCGTCGATGAGCGGTGGCGACGACAACATGTGGCTGCAGTTGAACGGCCAGGGCAACACCTGGATCTTTGCGCGCAAGGGCAAGGAACTGGAGATCCTTCAGGCGGTGAACACCGCGCAGGCGGATGAAATGCCGCAGTTCACGCCGGGTCAGCGCAAGTGGTTGCTGGAAAAACAGTGACCCGGATCTGAAGCCAACAGAGTAACCCTGTGGGAGCGGGCTTGAACTGGCCTAATGATTTTGGACATCTCAATCGGGCGCTATGATGGCGCCCAAATCTGAGGTGTTTGGATATGCGTAAATCCTATTCGAGTGAGTTCAAACTCAAGGCTGCCAGCCTGGTGCTGGATGAGGGGCAGTCGGTTCCCGAGGTCTGTGCCAATCTGGATATCGGTCCTACGGCCTTGCGCCGCTGGGTCGATCAAGTTCGCAAGGAGCGCTTGGGCTCGACTCCGGTGGGCGCCAAGGCGATTACCGCGGATCAGCGAGAGATCCAGAAACTCAAAGCCTTGCTCAGGCAAAAAGACCTGGATATCGAAATCCTAAAAAAGGCCAGTGCTCTCCTGCTTTTGGACGCCAAAGATCATTCTCGTTGATCGATGAGCTGGACGAGCAGTACGGCGTTAACAATTGCTGTCGGGTTTTTGGTGTCAACCGCAGCAGCTTTTACGCCTGGCGTCAGCGCCAAGGCAAAGTGAACCCTGAGCGGGAGAAGCTCAAGGCCGTGCTGGTTAAGCATCACAGGGCGTCGAGGGAGTCTGCGGGCGCACGCACCTTGGCCAAAGAGCTGCAAGCTGATGGACATCGTGTCGGGCGGTACATGGCCCGCAGCTTGATGCGCGAAGCTGGTATCGCCAGCCGTCAGCGCCGGCGCCATAAGTACAAATCGCCCGGCGTTGAGGCGTTGGTGGCGCCGCACGTCCTCAAGCGCAAGTTTGATGTCACGGCGGTCAATCAGGTGTGGTGCGGGGACGTGACGTATATCAAGGTCGGTAAGCGGTGGCTGTATTTCGCGGCGGTTCTGGATTTGTACGCCCGCCGGATCGTGGGCTGGTCGTTTTCGATGATCTCCGATGCCACCCTGACCTGCGAAGCCTTGCGGATGGCGGTTGAGTTGCGCAGTCGCCCAAAAGACGTACTGTTTCACTCAGACCAAGGTTGTCAGTACACCAGCCATAAGTTCAGGAATGAGCTGCTGGCACACGGGCTCCGGCAAAGCATGAGCCGTAAGGGCGAGTGCTGGGACAACGCTCCGATGGAGCGCTTCTTTGGCAGTTTGAAATCAGAGTGGGTGCCCGAAACAGGCTACGGATCGGAACATGAGGCCCGAGCGGATGTGCAGCGCTATGTCTCGCGCTACAACATCGCCAGGCCTCACAGTTACAACGACTACCGGCCGCCAGTCACGATGGAGAGACTGGCGGCGTAAACCTTAATTGGTGTCCAAGATTACTTGACCAGTTCAGCTTGCCCGCGATGGCGGTGCGACAGTCAACATAGATGTTGAATGTTATGGCCCCATCGCGAGCAAGCCCGCTCCCACAGTGGTTTGCGGCGACTGGAAGTCAGCAGCGGCCTTCGAGAATCGCGGCGTAACCTTCGCGATAGCTTGAGTACTTCGGCGTCCAGCCCAAGGCCTTCGCCCGCGCATTGCTGCACTGCTTACTGCCCGTACGCCGCACGCTCGCATCCTCGGACCATTCAGTCACGCCCAGATATTCACGCAGCCAGTCCACCACTTCGGCCAGCGGCGCCGGCGCATCGTCGACACCGATATAGACGTTATCCAGCGCCACACCACGCCGATCCGCCTCAAGCAAAAACGCCATCAACCCCGCCGCGTCATCCGCGTGAATGCGGTTGCCGTACAACGGCGGATCGATCGCCACGCGATAGCCGCGACGCACCTGAATCAGCAGCCATTCACGGCCCGGGCCATAAATACCGGTCAAGCGCACGATGCTCGCCGGGATGCCACTGTTGAGCGCCACCTGCTCAGCTTCCAGCATCAGTCGACCCGAATAGCCGGTAGCGATGGTCGGCGATGTTTCGTCGACCCACTCGCCGTCCTGCTGGCCGTAAACGCTACTGCTGGAAACGAACAGCAGGCGATTGGGCACCTGCCCGTAGTCGTCCAGCCACTCAAGCACATGCTGCAAGCCCTCGACATAAGCGGCGCGGTAACCGGCTTCATCGTGATCGGTGGCGGCGGCGCAATACACCAGGTAATCCACCGCGCCGACCGGCCAGGTTTCCGGACAGTCCTTGTTGAACAAATCGCCGGCAACACCGATCACGCCCTCGGGCAGGCGCGAAATGTCGCGTCGCAGGCCATGGACCTCCCACCCTGCAGCCAGCAATTGGGTGGCCAGTCGGCTGCCGACATCACCGCAGCCGGCGATCAAAACAGATGGCGCGGACATCAAAAAACTCCTATCGGAAAGCCACAGACTAGCGCCGGCAATGGACGAGCGGCTAGTAATGCAGGAAAAAAAGATACTCTATTACTTCTGTTAACAAGAATTACTTGCAATAATGCCCGCCACTTTTGTTCTCGGCCTTCGAGGCCTGGAAGAACATTTACCGTCTTTTTCTCTCAGGTCCGGCCAGCATGACACGCAATCAATTCCCCGCTTCGCCAACCAAACGACCTCGCGCCTGGAGCGCGGTGGCCGCCCTGCTGCTCAGCCTGATGCTGGCGCCAACCGCCGCCTTCGCTGACGCACAAGCGCCAGCTACCCCAACCAGCCCGGCTGCTGCTGCCGCACCTGCTCCAGCCGATCACGCTGCACCGGTTGCCACCGACCCGGCCCAGGCCGTAGACACCACCGCCGAAGACGCTCCTGAAGTCCTCGAAGCCGACAATACCCTGGGCATGGCCCATGACCTGTCGCCGTGGGGCATGTACCAGAACGCCGACATCATCGTGAAAATCGTGATGATCGGCCTGGCCATCGCGTCGATCATCACCTGGACCATCTGGATCGCCAAGGGTTTCGAGCTGATGGGCGCCAAGCGTCGTCTGCGCACCGAAATCGTCCACCTGAAAAAAGCCACCACCCTCAAGGAAGCCAGCGCGTCCGCCACCAAGGCCGGCACTCTCGCCAACCTGCTGGTGCATGACGCGCTGGAAGAAATGCGCCTGTCGACCAACAGCCGCGAAAAAGAAGGCATCAAGGAACGTGTCGCCTTCCGCCTCGAACGTCTGGTTGCCGCCTGCGGTCGCAACATGAGCAGCGGCACCGGCGTACTCGCCACCATCGGTTCCACCGCGCCGTTCGTGGGTCTGTTCGGCACCGTGTGGGGCATCATGAACAGCTTCATCGGCATCGCCAAAACCCAGACCACCAACCTCGCCGTCGTCGCTCCCGGCATCGCCGAAGCCCTGCTGGCCACGGCGCTGGGCCTGGTCGCTGCGATTCCAGCCGTTGTGATCTACAACGTGTTTGCCCGCTCCATCGCCGGTTACAAGGCACAAGTGTCCGACGCCTCGGCAGAAGTCCTGCTGCTGGTCAGCCGCGACCTCGACCACCAGCCTGAGCGCAGCTCGCAACCGCACATGGTGAAAGTGGGGTAATCGGCCATGGGCCTGCATTTGAAAGAAGGCGCAGACGACGATCTGGCCGAGAACCACGAAATCAACGTCACGCCGTTCATCGACGTGATGCTGGTGCTGTTGATCATCTTCATGGTGGCCGCCCCGTTGGCCACCGTGGACATCAAGGTCGACCTGCCCGCCTCCAGCGCCAAACCGGCGCCGCGTCCGGAGAAACCGGTGTTCCTCAGCGTCAAGGCTGACCAGCGCCTGTTCCTCGGCGAAGACGAAGTGAAGGCCGAAGCCCTCGGCGCCACGCTCGACGCCAGGACCAAGGGCAAGAAAGACACGACGATCTTCTTCCAGGCCGATAAAGGCGTGGACTATGGCGACCTGATGAGCGTGATGGATAACCTGCGTTCCGCGGGCTACCTGAAGGTGGGTCTGGTCGGACTCGAGACGGCAGTCAAGAAATGATCACGACGCGCCATAAGCTGACGCGTTACAGCGGGAGCCTGGCCGTGGTGCTGGGCGTCCATGCGCTGGCCATTGCGCTGGCGATGAACTGGACCGCACGGCCACCCATCGAGCTGCCGCCGCAGGCGATGATGGTCGAACTGGCGCCGGTTCCGGCCCCGCCACCGCCGGCACCGCCGAAGGTGATAACGCCGCCACAACCACCTGCTCCGGTGGAAGAACTGCCGATCCCGAAACTGGCCGAAGTGCCGAAGGCCGAGATTACCGTACCGAAACCGGTCAAACCCAAGCCGAAGCCTCAGCCGCCCAAGCCTGTGGAGAAAAAGCCGGAGCCGCCGAAGGAAAAACCGTCCGAGGAAAAACCGGCCGACACTCAACCGACCCAGGCACCGACGGAGAAATCCGCACAACCGGCACCGGGCCCATCGCCCGCGCAGCAGGCCGCCAAGGCCAGCTGGCAAGGGACGCTGCTCGCTCACCTGGCCAAGTACAAAAAGTACCCGGCCAGTGCTCAGGCGCGGGGCAAGGAAGGTTTGAACCGACTGCGCTTCGTGGTGGATGCTGAAGGCAACGTGTTGTCGTTCGAACTGGTGGGCCGCTCCGGCAACGCCGATCTGGATCGGGCGACCCTGGAAATGATCCGCCGCGCTCAACCGCTGCCCAAGCCGCCGGCCGACATGCTGAACAACGGCTCGATCGAAATCGTTGCACCGTTTGTTTACTCGCTGGAACGTCGCCGCTAGGCCGCAATACACACCCCCTGTGGGAGCGGGCTTGCTCGCGAAGAGGCCGTGTCAGACGACATCTACGCGGAATGACACACCGCTTTCGCGAGCAAGCCCGCTCCCACAAGGTTATCCGCCAGCTGCACGATCCAGCCAAAAAGGCACCGAAAGGTGCCTTTCGCATATCCGCCAGCGGCAAACCCGCATTGCCCGGTGTCACTCGACACACTCTCTCTGATAACGTGCGTCTATCGATTGCAGCCGGTATGCTTGGCCCGCAACTTCATGGACGCTTGCTATGACTCTTACAGAATTACGCTACATCGTTACCCTCGCCCAAGAGCAGCACTTCGGCCACGCCGCCGAGCGTTGCCACGTCAGTCAGCCGACCCTGTCGGTGGGCGTGAAAAAGCTTGAAGACGAACTCGGTGTGCTGATCTTCGAGCGCAGCAAGAGCGCCGTGCGCCTGACCCCGGTCGGCGAAGGCATCGTCGCCCAGGCACAGAAAGTCCTGGAACAGGCCCAAGGCATCCGCGAACTGGCCCAGGCCGGCAAGAACCAGCTGACCGCCCCGCTGAAAGTCGGCGCGATCTACACCGTCGGCCCGTACCTGTTTCCGCACCTGATCCCGCAACTGCACCGGGTCGCCCCGCAGATGCCGTTGTACATCGAAGAAAACTTCACCCACGTGCTGCGCGACAAACTGCGCAACGGCGAGCTCGACGCGATCATCATCGCCCTGCCGTTCAACGAAGCCGACGTGCTGACCCTGCAGCTCTACGACGAGCCGTTCTACGTTCTGATGCCGGCCCAGCACCCGTGGACGCAAAAAGAATCCATCGACGCCGCCCTGCTCAACGACAAGAGTCTGCTGCTGCTCGGCGAAGGCCACTGCTTCCGCGACCAAGTGCTGGAAGCTTGCCCGACGCTGACCAAAGGCAACGACGGCGCCAAGCACACCACGGTGGAATCCAGCTCACTGGAAACCATTCGCCACATGGTCGCGTCGGGGCTCGGGATTTCGATCCTGCCGCTCTCGGCAGTCGACAGCCACCACTACGCCCCCGGCGTGATCGAAGTGCGCCCACTGACACCGCCGGTGCCGTTCCGCACCGTGGCCATCGCCTGGCGCGCGAGCTTCCCGCGGCCGAAGGCGATTGAAATTCTCGCTGACTCCATTCGCCTGTGCTCGGTGGCCAAACCGCCCGCGCCGGTGGTTGCGGCTTAAGTCGCTGTCATGACCGAGTTGTCGCAAGTGTCGGTCACGGCACTCAAGGGTGTCGGCGAGGCCATGGCCGAGAAACTGGCCAAGGTCGGCCTGGAGAATCTTCAGGACGTGCTGTTCCACCTGCCGCTGCGCTATCAGGACCGCACCCGAGTGGTCCCGATCGGCCATTTACGACCCGGACAGGACGCCGTGATCGAAGGCACCGTCAGCGGCGCCGACGTGGTCATGGGCCGTCGCCGCAGCCTGGTCGTGCGCTTGCAGGACGGCACTGGCGGGCTCAGCCTGCGCTTCTACCATTTCAGCAACGCCCAGAAAGAAGGCCTCAAACGCGGCACGCGGATTCGCTGCTACGGCGAAGCGCGGCCCGGTGCGTCGGGGCTGGAAATCTACCACCCGGAATACCGCGCCATCACCGGCGACGAGCCGCCGCCGGTGGATGAAACCCTGACGCCGGTCTACCCGCTCACCGAAGGCCTGACCCAGCAGCGCTTGCGCCAGTTGTGCATGCAAACCCTGACGATGCTCGGCCCGACCAGCCTGCCCGACTGGCTGCCGACCGAACTGGCGCGGGACTATCAACTGGCGCCGCTGGCCGATGCGATTCGCTACCTGCATCACCCGCCGGCCGATGCCGACGTCGACGAACTCGCCCTCGGCCATCACTGGGCCCAGCACCGTCTGGCCTTCGAAGAGCTGTTGACCCATCAACTGTCGCAGCAACGCCTGCGCGAGAGCATGCGCTCCCTGCGCGCGCCAGCCATGCCGAAAGCCACGACGCTTCCGGCCAAGTATCTGGCCAATCTGGGTTTCGCACCGACTGGCGCGCAACAGCGCGTCGGCAACGAAATCGCCTACGACCTCAGTCAGCACGAACCGATGCTGCGCTTGATTCAGGGCGACGTCGGCGCCGGTAAAACCGTGGTCGCCGCCCTCGCCGCGCTCCAGGCACTGGAAGCGGGTTATCAAGTCGCGTTGATGGCGCCCACCGAGATCCTCGCCGAGCAGCACTTCATCACCTTCAAGCGCTGGCTCGAACCGCTGGGCATTGAAGTCGCGTGGCTGGCTGGCAAGCTCAAAGGAAAGAACCGCGTGGCTGCGCTCGAGCAAATCGCCAGCGGCACACCGATGGTGGTCGGCACTCACGCGCTGTTTCAGGACGAAGTGAAGTTCAAGAACCTCGCGCTGGTGATCATCGACGAACAGCACCGTTTCGGCGTCCAACAGCGTTTGGCATTACGGCAAAAAGGTGTCGGCGGGCGGATGTGTCCCCATCAACTGATCATGACCGCCACACCGATCCCGCGAACGCTGGCCATGAGTGCCTACGCCGACCTCGACACCTCGATCCTCGACGAACTGCCGCCCGGCCGAACACCGGTCAACACAGTGCTGGTCACCGACACCCGGCGCGTCGAAGTCATCGAACGGGTGCGCGGCGCCTGCGCCGAAGGGCGTCAGGCCTATTGGGTGTGCACGCTGATCGAAGAGTCGGAAGAGTTGACCTGCCAAGCGGCGGAAACCACCTTTGAGGACCTCACCGCCGCCCTCGGCGAATTGAAGGTCGGGCTGATCCACGGCCGCATGAAGCCTGTCGAGAAAGCGGCCGTGATGGCCGAATTCAAGGCCGGCAACCTGCAACTGCTGGTCGCCACCACCGTCATCGAAGTGGGCGTGGACGTGCCGAACGCCAGCCTGATGATCATCGAAAACCCCGAGCGCCTCGGCCTCGCGCAGTTGCACCAATTGCGCGGGCGTGTCGGGCGAGGCAGTGCCGCCAGCCATTGCGTGCTGCTCTACCATCCGCCGCTGTCACAGATTGGCCGTCAGCGTTTGGGCATCATGCGCGAGACCAACGACGGTTTTGTCATCGCCGAAAAAGACCTCGAACTGCGCGGCCCCGGCGAAATGCTCGGCACGCGCCAGACCGGCCTGCTGCAATTCAAGGTCGCCGACCTGATGCGCGACGCCGATCTTCTACCCGCCGTGCGCGACGCCGCCCAGGCATTGCTGGAGCGCTGGCCGGATCACGTCAGCCCGCTGCTCGACCGCTGGCTGCGCCATGGGCAGCAATACGGCCAAGTGTGAGCACCGTCGCAGATTCTGGACGATGCCTTTAGACAAGCTGGTTATACTCCTGCAATTGTTTGAATACGGATACAGACCATGACTGAAGCTGCCCTCGTCCCCGAAACCCCGCACGCTCCGTCTGTTATTCGGCTGCTGCTCGCCAAACTGGGCATCGCCTACGAAGAAGTCCTCGACCACCACGGCCTGAACGCCTCGCGCAAAGTGCAGGCGGTATTGCTCGACGACGCCGTCGGCGCGCTGATGGTGCTGTTTCCGCAAAGCCAGTTGCTCGACCTCAATCGTCTCGCCGAACTCACCGGCCGCCGCCTCGCGGCCGTGTCGACCGAGCGCCTGGAAAAAATGCTCGGCAAACACAGCCTGAGCCTGCTGCCCGGCCTGCCGGCGCTGACCAGCTCGCCGTGCCTGTACGAAGAAAGCCTGCTGCGCGAACCGAAGTTGCTGATCAACTCGGGCGAGCCAGGTGTGCTGCTGGAAATCACCAGCGAAGACTTCAAGACCATGCTGACCAAGGCCAGCGCCGCCAACTTCGGCGAAAACCTGACCAGCATCCGCCCGAACCTCGACCGCCCCGACGATGACCGCGAGGAAATCACCCAGGCCGTCCAGGCGTTCACCGCTCGGCGCATCCAGCAACGCCTGGAAGCCACCATCGAAATTCCGCCGCTGGCCGAGACCGCGCAGAAAATCATCAAGTTGCGCGTCGACCCCAATGCCACCATCGACGACATCACCGGAGTCGTCGAAACCGACCCGGCGTTGGCCGCACAAGTTGTGAGCTGGGCAGCGTCGCCGTACTACGCGTCGCCGGGCAAGATTCGCTCCGTGGAAGACGCGATCGTTCGCGTGCTGGGTTTCGACCTGGTGATCAACCTGGCGCTGGGACTGGCCCTGGGCAAAACCCTCAGCCTGCCCAAAGACCACCCGCAACACACCACGCCGTACTGGCAGCAATCGATCTACACCGCCGCCGTCATCGAAGGCCTGACCCGCGCCATGCCCCGCGCCCAGCGCCCGGAAGCCGGCCTGACCTATCTCGCCGGCCTGCTGCACAACTTCGGCTACTTGCTGCTGGCCCACGTCTTCCCGCCACACTTCTCGCTGATCTGCCGCCACCTGGAGGTCAACCCGCACCTGTGCCACAGCTTTGTGGAGCAACACCTGCTGGGTATCAGTCGTGAACAGATCGGTTCATGGCTGATGCGCTACTGGGACATGCCCGACGAACTGGCCACCGCGCTGCGCTTCCAGCACGACCCGAGCTATGACGGTGCCTACGCTGAATACCCAAACCTCGTGTGCCTGGCCGTACGCCTGCTGCGCAGCCGCGGCATCGGCTCCGGCCCGGATGAAGACATCCCTGACGCCCTGCTGGAGCGCGTCGGCCTGACCCGCGACAAAGCCAACGACGTCGTCAGCAAAGTCCTCGAAGCTGAAGTGCTGCTGCGCGAACTCGCGTCGCAATTCAGCCAAGCCTAAAAGCTTCGCGGGCAAGCCTCGCTCCTACAGGATTTTGGTGATCCCTGTAGGAGCGAGGCTTGCCCGCGAAGAATCCCCCCCAATCCAACTGAACCACCACACCCCTGTGGCGAGGGGACTTGTCCCCGTTCGACTGCGCAGCAGTCGCAAAACCATTCAAAGTGGTGTGCCAGATAAAACCGGTATCTCAGGCTTCAGGGCCGCTTCGCAGCCCAACGGGGCGGTGCGACGTTTCGCTAAATCCCCTCACCACAGGGCCAATCATCAACCTCAAGCCTTGGCTTTAGCCTTCGCCTTCCGCGGCTTCAAATACTTGGTCAACCCCTGAAACCAGATCACCAACGCCGGGTTGCCCTTGATCTGAATCGACTTGTCCTGAATCCCCGTCATAAACGCCAACTGCTTGTTCTTCGCCTGCATCGTGGCAAAGCCATACGCCGCATCTTTAAACGCAATCGCAAACGCCGGCTCGGCGTACACACCCGACTTGCTGGTAATGCGCTGATCCTTCACAAAGAAATGCCGCGCCACTTTCCCGTCCAGGGTCTGTAGCTGGAATACCAGCTCCTTGTCACCCAACTGCTGCTGAAACGCAGGATTAGTCCGACTGGCTTTACCCATCAACAAACCCAGCATCCACAAAAGAAAACGAAATTTCATGCGTGCAGCCTCAAGAGAAAAATGAACGGCCGGCGCAGTGTAGCGGCTTCATGCGAGAACGCCACCATCTGGTTGCGTTAGAAGAAGATGCAGGTCTTTTTGACGCTGATGACTACCAAGTCATTGACGAAACCAACTGTTTAAAAGCGAAGATATTTTGATCTTTCTACGCTCGAGTCCATCGGATATTTCCTTCAACACGCGGTGCTGTTCGTGAACTAGGCAGCCCTGGGCTTCACCGATAGTCTTTGTTCGTTACCGCAAAAACGGTGACACGGACGTGCAAGTCCGGTACATATCGCCGCACAATCGCCGATCCGAACATCGAGCGTTTTCATGCTCGCTGTAAACGATTTATGGCGGCTGTGCGTGGGAGGTCCCTTTGGGGTCTGCCGGGGTCCGATATGCCCGGTCTTGCACACCTGCGCACGGCTGCCACCCTCATTCGAATGCAAGCGAAGAGGACACAGCCACATCCAAAACACATATCGGGACATACCAATGATCAAGCCAACACCCAATCCTCCAGAACACGAAGACACATCCCCCTACGAATCCTTCGATTCGAAAAAACTCCACGAAGCCGCCGAGCGCGCCCTCGATCTTCACCTCGGCACCCCTGCGGATAAAAAACCTAAACGTCGCAATGGCGACCTCTTCATTGTCGCTCCCGACCTCCACACCGAAACCATCCTGGCCAACGCCTCAGAAGACCTGCTGTCCATCAGCGCCATCGCCGCCGACCTGGCCGACAGTGTAGAAGGCTCACGCCGCTCCGTCGCACTGGCACTCAGCAGAATGGCGGTCGGTGTGCATCTGTTAGTGGAGCGAGCTCTGGACCATATTGATTCGCCGGATCCGGCGGAGCATCGGGCGAAGGTGTAGCGGAACCGCGAATAGAAAAAGGGGACGTTAAGTCCCCTTTCTTGATGATCCCTGACTCACCACTGACAACCAGTCTCTGGTGGCGAATCCATACTGATATCTTGCTCAAACGAATACTTCTTTCCGGATTTATAGTTCATATAAGTCATTCCATAAATCCGGGCACCCTGACTGACCATTTCATACTCCCCCGTCAGCGCACCGTCAGCCACTTCTATCCACGTCGTCGTGAACTGATAGGGCCCATCTTCAGTCATGACTTCATGCTCAGTGTTCCGATGGACAAGAGCAATGGTCTTCTTCGACTTGCTGTACTTAACCCCCGCCCCGCCCCACTTGGCGACCGAGTCGTAATAGGTTCTAAACTCAAAATTGGTGCTTTTGCCTTCCTGCGAACGGAAGCAATAGACCTCAGTTGTGACTTCGCTGTGAGCCGCCAGCGGACAAAGGAGCAACAACGCAATAAAAAAAGAAGACAAAGACTTCAAACCGATCATTCCTTTAGCGGTTAAGGGAACCCATATTCTTACGGGCGTAAAACGAGAAGTAGCAGTTGATAATGTCTCGTTTTTCTAAAGCGAAAAGTCCGACACCTGACTAAGCATCCAACACTGCCCCCGCACAAAGCGGTACTCGATCACATAGTCGGTATCAGGTTTTTGCAGTATCGCCGTAGCGTTATCGCCCTGCTGCTCCTTGACGGTCAACGTCAGGCCATCAGCCTCTCTTTTCACGCGATCCGGGATGAGCGGAAACTTGATCTGATCGCCGCTCACGCTGCGTTTTTCCAGCTCAGGTTCGGGATCTCCTGCTACGGTCGTGGCTAATTGCAGTGGCTGTTGAACGAACATTTTTTGCACGTCTGCGCGCTCGGGAAAGACTGCTAGGAACGCTGAAAACTCGTTCGAGGGACAAGCAACATTGGCCGCGTTACCACCGGTTTTGCGCGGCTTCTGGCTGATGCTATGTTCCAGTTTTGAATCCGCAATAATCTTTGCATCCAAGTCTGCCAGACGCTTTTTAATACTCGCCGCATCCTTGTAAGCACATTCAACATCTACGCCCGCTTCCAGGTTTCGCCCATCGCGGCAGTTCTGCAATTCAGAATCTGGCAGGTCACCGCGAAAGAACCTCAAAGACAACTCATCGCCGTCCTTGATGAGCGCCAACTCCAGCGTCGAATAGGAATAGCCTTCGAACCCACTGTTCGACTCTTTGTTTTTCGTCAGCACATACAAGGACTTCCCCGCTCGCTCAGGGAATTTGCGCTCGAAGAAGAACACCGAAGCTATCTGTTCGCCATTGACGGGCGCCACATAAGTGAGTTTTGGCTTCGTAGCACTCATCGTCGCGTAGAAAACCTCACCATCGGGCACGTACGCGCCTTTCGTCTGGCCTTTAAGTGTGTTCTTCAAGAACAATACCGTGATCTTCTGCTCACCCACTGAAGCCACCACCGGCGGGTGCATCTGCTCGATGGTTTGCAGGTCTTTGGCTAACGCTGGTTGTGACGAAAAACCGATGATTGATACAACTACGCACACACAACTAAAAAATCTGGCCACTTCCATTTACTTCCCTGTTGATCCACGAACGGATCATTCTTAAAAGACTTGCGCCTACAATTTTTTCAGTTTGATTCAGGTGTGCCGCATTTCCAGAAACAAAGGCCACAGACTTATTTTATCCCCAACTACAAAAACAAATTTACCCCTCTGTCTAACTGTTATTTATTACCAGGTTCAACGTAATAAGTCTCAGCGTGTTTAAGCAACGACAGAAAGCTTCTCCTCACCTCATTCGTGTCCTTTTCCTCGCCACATGTCTCTATAAAAAAAACATGATTCTTGCCCGCCTCAAATGATGTGGTAAAACAGACGGCACCTAAAAAATACACGCCCTCTACTCCAGACCAATTGCTACCAGAGTACAGTCTTGCTTTTGATAGCGGATGCGATCCAGTTCCAACTTTCAATCCAACTTTCTCTTGCACATAATCGCCAGCTATTGCATCCGCCAGAGTCATATCTTCGCAGCCGACCTTGATATCCCGCACCCTACCGTCTTTATATTTGTATTTAACAAGGGTCTCGCCTTCACTAGTTTTCCCAGATGAGAAACCAGCGAAATCTTTTACCTTCATCACACAACCATTGCTTTCAACAATTAGATCCTCTCCAGCGTACGCCAGCAAAAACGAGGACAACAAATACAAAGCCGCGACCTTAATCACTGTTTCTGCCTCTTAATTGCAAAAAGGAGGCGCATTTGTTTACTGATGAACGCCCCACAAAACGGTGAAGTCAATTAAATAAACCCGTCCCCTTTTGTCCTAATTCGCCAACTTCAAAAGCCGGTGCACCAACGTCTCGCCGGGACTCCAATCACGCAGGGTCGGCAACAACCCCTTGTTCCGACTTTTTTCGTAATCATCCGCGCCCTCCGGAACGACCAACTCATCCCACACAAAGTAAACATTCGCAGCGACACCTTTCTTTACGTAGTACTTGGGCGATTCACCCCGCGCATCCGTTTCGAAATAGGCAGGAAGCGGATTATCTGAAAATACCATCGCCGCGTTCACGTAAGTCACGGGCGAGTCTGGGCCAGCGAGAAACCTAACCTGGACCACCGAAGTCGGAGGAAACACCGACATCCAAAGGTCATCAACTTGTCCAAGATCTACGATGCCCGGAAGAACTGGAGCAAGCAGACTGAGATTCACCAAATCCCAATCGTCGCCACCCGCACGTAGAGACATGATGGGTTCCTGATCAGAAAAATTGGGAATCTCCTGGGATACCAGCGCAGTCTGTGCTTTGGAAGAGTCGACTGCCGCGACAACGCTTGTGCCGTTGTTATCGCTACCCGTGTCCCCGCAGGCGCCGAGTAGAAGGAAAGTGAAGAACCAAAAAAAATACTTCATAGTGAGTGCTACTTTATCCTTAACTTTTATATAGAAAGCCTGTAAGGCCGACTCGATATCAATGCCGCCGGCGATACAGGTAAGTCCGCACTCCACTCGCAAGACTTTAATTAAGTGCTTTTATCGAAGGTTCTTTATAACTTGAATCAACGTCGATTCCTGCATCCCTTGCTTTTGCCTCAAGCTCATCCCGCTGTTTTTTATATTTTAAAAGCAGATCAGGTAACAACTCTGTCCAGCGCGCCTTTTCAGACTCCTTACTAAACTCAGACACCCAATACTCACGCTCGGTCATGAATTTCAAAGATATCAAATAAGTGCCTCGCTCCGTCGGATCCGAATCAGAGTTACGACGCCACGCCTTCAGGGTCAAATAATTGCCATCACTATAAAAATTCCAATCATAAAAGTCGTCGACCTTTAACCATTGGTCCATATTCATCTTGAAGTCTGGATCAAGCCATGGATGGCTTTTTACATAAACGCCAAATACATTTCCAGGATTCACTATTTTTTCCGCTTGCGAGCCTGAGATGCGCGGATCGTATGGTGCAAAGTAATGCTTCCAACCCGATGCTTTAATTTCTTTTATCAGGCTATATAAAAGCGCCTGATTTTCTTCATGCCGACTGTTGTCTGGAAGACCTCGAATCATCAATTCAAGATTTTCTATATCACCCCCAACATCTCCATCAATCGACATTTTCACATCTGTGACGTGTTCAATTTTTAACGACTTATTAACAAGCACAGCAGGAAGGTCCGCATCTGCAGCCGACTTACTAATTTTATACCAGCACATATTGACTTGCGACAGGCACTCTTTGCGAAACCCCACAGGGCTCTCGGACAATACTTTTGTCATCGCTTCTGACAATTGAATTCCTATTACAGCAGTCGTGCCGGCCATATTATTACTCCTGGTATCTTTTGCATCGCCGCATGCGCTAAGCAGAAAAAAGAATAAAACAATAATTATCTTCATTTTTGATCTTTCCAGCTGGCGATTGTTTCAATCTCGCCTTCCATATAAGTTGGTTTTTTATCCATCAACTCGTGATACTGGGCCGCAATAGCAGCAATAAATACCATTCGCTCGCGTTCATTGTATAAGTTGCCATCTTTCATCTGCACTCGCAGCTCCGGGTCTTCAACATCACAAGCCGTACTAAAAGCGGCAGCGCGGACAGGCACAAAAGGTGCCCATTCAAACGCGGCCTGGACCTTCAATGTCGTCTGGAAAAAATAGTCTTTATAGATTAGTGGCTGCAGTATTCTGCGCTGCTCATGATCCGCAATAGCAAGCAATGATTTCAGTTGCACAGCCCTTCTAGCTGAGCCACTGGCTATGGTTTCAGATTCACGAATACGGTCAAATCCCTTCTTTACATCAGGCGTTAAAGAAAGATTTTTTAATACAGGCAGAGCCTCCTCTGCCCAAGGCAAACTGTCTATGTTCATCTGCACTTGTGCATCACAGCTTTTCGCATTGCGAACGGGCGCACAATCCTCAAATTGCTCTGGATACTTCTTATAAAACCAATGCCAGACAAAAATATCTTGAAACAACCAGAAATTACCTTTTCCTAATCCTTTTTTTCCAATTCTCAAAGGTGGCTGGCCAATAGGCGGCACTCCAATTGTCAGATAAGGTTCTGCCGGAATAAAGTCCAAACCACATTTAACTTGTTTACTGGCAAAAGCTGCCAAACCCATCCAATAAAAACGACCTTTTAAATCTGGATTACCATCCTCACCGCGCTCTAGATAAAACTCAGCATAAGCAGCAGCAATCCGCGCAGCTCTAGCACCAAAATCCGAAACAAGGACCATTTTTGTCGACTTAGAAAATAAACTCTTTTCAGGAACACTTAGACGTCTAATCGCTTCTTGCTGCCCAATCGTCCACAGCTTGTCGCACTTGAACGGGATCTCTTGAATTGAGCAACTCTGAGTGTTGGTTTTAAAAGTGGCTACGGGTGCGCTCATTTATTTCTACTCGCTTCGTAATCATCAGAACCTGGCGGCACAATCAGTTCGTCCCACATCAGATGAACTTCTGCAGTCTCGGCAGTTTCCGTTTCGATGCGCGGATGGAGACCGTCTGCATTACTTCTGGAAATTTTTGGTGCTACCGAGGACGGCACAATAATCGCTGCTTTTACAGACTTGATTGGTTTACCCGTCCCCGTCACAAACCGAATCTGCTCATCGAATTTTTCGCTGTTTGCCGCACCGAATTTAAGCGTATTCCCCGCCCGAGCTTGATCCGCAATCAACGGCAATCCTGGTAACACAATACCGATCCCGGCCCCACTCCCCGACGAACCGCCAGCATTGATTTTGATCACCGGCCCAACCACGGTAATCCCGCCGGCATCAAGTTTGATAAAGCTGCCACCACCCAAAATGGTCAGCTCCGACCCAGCCTCGATAACAATCTTCGCCCCAGCCTTCAGGTGTATCTCTTTCCCAACGCTAGTCAGCTGCGCAGTCCCCAACTTCACATGCTGGTTCTGCCCAATCGTCAGGTGATCATCCATCCGCGCCTCAACCTTACGGTCGGACACAGTGGTGCGGTGTTCCTCGGCCTTCAGCTCGGTATAGGTGTTCTTCACCACCGTGTCGTGGCGTTCATTCCCCACGCGAATCTTCTGATCATGCTCAATGTTTTCATCCCAATCCCGCTGGGCATGAATAAAGATCTGCTCCGCACCTTTCTTGTCTTCAATCCGCAGTTCATTGAACCCACCGCCCCCCGGTGAGCTGAGGGTTTTGAATACAGTGCGGGTTTTGTTGGCCGGCAATTCGTAGGGGACCTGGTTTTCCTTGTGGTACAGGCACCCGGTCACCAACGGCTGATCAGGATCCCCTTCAAGGAAGGTCACCAGCACTTCCATGCCGATGCGCGGGATGGCGATGGCGCCGTAGCGATCGCCGGCCCAACTGCTGGAGACGCGCATCCAGCAGCTGGTTTTGTCGTCGGCCTGGCCTTCGCGGTCCCAGTGGAATTGCACCTTAATGCGGCCGTATTGGTCGCAGTGGATTTCTTCGCCTTTGGGGCCGGTGACCATGGCGGTCTGGCTGCCGAGCACACGCGGTTTCGGGTGTTCCAGGGCCGGACGGTAGAACACGTCCCACGGGGTGGCGAGGAAGCGGTTGCGGTAGCCCTGGTGGAAGTCGTCCTTTTTGTCGGTGGTGTCGCTGGTCACCGACTCTTCGAGGACTTGCGGTTGTTTGCCTTCGTGGACGATTTCGGTGAGCAGCCAGAGGTCGTTCCACTCGGTGCGCGGGTGGTCGGACATTTCGAGGAAGTGGCCGCTGATCAAGCGAGTCTGGTCGCCCTTGCCTTCGGCTTGCTGGTAGTCGGCGCGGTGGCGTTCGAGGGCGCGCTGGCTGAGGAATTTGCCGCGCGCGCGGTCGAGGAAGCGGCCGGGGTAGTCGTAGTCTTCGAGGTCGGGTTCGTCGCTCTGCACATCCGGCTTGTAGGCGGCCTCGAGTTGCAGGCGTGGTTTTTCAAAGTCGTAATCGCGGCGCGTGGTGCGGCTGGTGCGGGTTTCCAGACGCAGTTTGAAGCCTTTGATCACCGGTTCGTCGGCGACCATGCCACTGCCTTGCACATAAGCGGTTGGCTGGCCGAGTTTCGGGAACACGGTCTGATCGTCACCGAACACCAACAAGTGAGCTTTTGCGCTGTGCTGGAAGTGGTAGTGAATGCCTTCCTCTTCACATAGGCGCTGGACGAAGTGCAGGTCGGTTTCGTCGTACTGCACGCAGTAGTCGCGGTCCGGGCACGGCTGGCTGAGCTGGAAGTTGTAGGCGTTGCCTTTGATGCCGTGTTCTTCGAGGATCAGCGCGATGATTTTCGGCGCGGACATCTGCTGGTAGATGCGCTGGTTGGTGCGGTGTTGCAGGTATTGCAGGTGCGGCACCAGGGAGATTTTGTAGCGGGTCAGGCGTTTGCCGGCATCACCTTGGGCGACGCGGTAGATCTGGCCGTGGATGCCGAAACCCTGCGGATCGAATGCCAGGAACGCCTGCTTGTGCAGGAGTTTTTCCAGGTCCAGATCGGGGTTTTCGCTGACCAGTTCAATGTCGAAGCGATACGGCTGGCTGATGCCTTCGGTGCCGGTGAACGACAGCACTTGCAGGTCGCCCACATAGTCTTCGACAGTCAGGCTGAAGTGGGTTTCGTTAGCTGAGTTGAACATTGCTTGCTCCCTGTTCGGTAGTCATCCGTTACGCCCGAAGTCGCAGACGTTGCAGCAAAGACGAAGTGGCGCCCATGGCGTCACGCAATTGGGCGGCAGTGATCGTTCGATCGGCCGCGTCGAATGCCAGCGCCGTTCGCAGGGCTGGCCAGCAGTGTTTCGGTAGATTCCGGGGCGCGTGCAGTTCGCGGTCGAGGTGCGCGTCGCGGGCCTCGGTCGAAGGCAAGCGGCGGAACGGGTGTTTGCCGCCCGCCAGTTCGTAGAGCACGCACGCCACGCCATAGACGTCGGCGCTGGCTGACAGCGGCTGGCCTTCGAGCAGTTCGGGGGCGGCGTAGCCTGGGGTCCAGGCGTTGAAGCGGTCTCGGCTCAGGTGTGGCAGGCCGGGCAAGATGCCCTCTTCTGCTTGGCCAAGGCCGAAGTCGAACAGGCGCACGCCTTCTTCGCTGAGCATCACGTTGCTCGGCTTCATGTCGCCGTGCAGCACGCCACGAGCGTGGGCGTAGGCCAGCGCGTCGAGTAGCGGCAACGCGATATCGCGCAGTTCTTTCCACGGCAGGCCAAGTGGCCGCTCGCAGAGCAGTTTGTCCAGGGTCAGCCCACGCATGAGTTCCATGGTGATGAAGGCGCGCTGGCAATCGGTGTCCACTTCAAAGGTGTGCGGTCGCAGTACGTTGTCGTGGCGCAGTCGTCGGGTCAGCGCGAACTCGCTGTAGAGCAAGGCGCTGGCGTCCGGCGATTCGGCAAATTCTTCGCTGAGGATTTTCAGCGCGATGTAAGGGTCGGGATCGCCGAACTGTTCGCTCAGCAAGTCCCGTGCGCGGTAAACCGCGCCCATGCCGCCGGCACCGAGCAGGCGCTCGATGCGGTAACGGCCTGCCAGCACGTCGGGCATTTCGCCGACACTGGCCTTGGTCGGCGCCAGCGCGGGTTCTGCCTTGTGCGGCTTTCCGTTCAGAGACGGGGCGAACGCAAAGTAAGTCAGGTTACTGTCTTGCTCTTCGCTCATCAGCAGGTCGTCGAGCGGCGGCATGGGTTGATTCATTGGCGGATCACCACGGCAGTCAGGTTGTCCCGGGCCGAGCCACGCAGCGCGCCGTCGAACAGGCGCTCCAGCGCGACATGCGGCGCGGTCAGGCTCAGGGCGTTGCCCAAGGCATCAGTGCTCAGCCCGTTGTACAAACCATCGCTGCACAACAGAAACGCATCGCCGGGGTAGACCTCCAGTTCGAGCACGTCCAGCGTCAACTGCTCGGCCGCCCCGACCGCACGGGTCAAGGCGTGGGCGGAAGGATGCGCACGGGCGTCTTCGAGGCTCATTTGTTGCTCGTCGATGAGTTGCTGTTGCAGCGAATGGTCCTTGGACAGCTGATACAAACGCTGGCCGCGCCACAGGTAGCAACGGCTGTCGCCGGCCCAGATGCAAGCCGCGCGATTGCCGTCCACCAGCAGCGCCACGACGGTGCTGCCCATGATGCTGTCGTGGCGCCCGGCGGTGACGGTCAACTCCTGACCCAAGCGGCGGTTAAGCCAGTGCAGGCACTGGCGAATGCCTTTGAGTCGTTCGTCGAAGTCATCCTGCACCGGCAATTCCGCCAGGCTGGCGACGATCAACTGGCTGGCGACGTCGCCCCCCTGATGACCGCCCATGCCGTCCGCGACCACCCACAGCCCCTGCTGTGGACTGTCGAGAAAAGCATCTTCGTTGCGCGCCCGAACCTTGCCGGCATCGGTACGCGCAGCGCTGCGCCAGGGACTGGCAACCAGCATCAGAGCTGCACCGGCATACGGAAGGTGCGCAGCACGCCCATGTCGAACGGGTTCGGCGTGCGCTGGCTCGACAGCAAGTAGTTGGCGCGCAGGCCACCCACGTCAGCTTTCAGTACCAGCACATCACGACCGCTCAGGTACTCGGTCTGCATCAGGTCGAACAGGCGGAACAGCGACCACGGACCGGTGTTCTTCTCGATGCCGATCGGGCGGCCGGCCATTTTGTCGAGGACCAGGCTGGTGCGTCCGTCTTCAGCATCGGTCGGCCATTTGAACGACACCGGCACGATCGGGCCGTGGCGGTATTCGATGGTCTTGTCGCCGAACTTGAACTCGGAACGGCTGACGGCCGGGTCGAGGGTGTACGGCTCCAGTTTGAACTGCACTTGCGGCTCGGCGGGGTTGATCGAGAAGAAGCTCTGGCGAATCACTTGTGCCGCGGCCATCTGGTCGAGGTAGAGCTTGGAGATCGGCATGCTGTGACCGTCGATGCTGCGCAGACGGTAGTTGCCCGGATCGCCACTCACGAACGGACGCATGTAGGTATCGAAGAAACGATCGGCAATGCCCTGCGCCTTGAAGAACTCGCGGAAGTCGCTGATCGCCACGTCGCTGGTGCTGTGGGCGCTGAACGGGTAACGCTTGTTGATCGCCTTGCCGTAGAAGCTGTACAGCTCGCTCTGATAACGCTGGTTCAGGTACTGGTAGGAATCGTTGAGCACCAGACGCCAGGTGTCTTCGGCCAGCACGTTGAACCACACGCTGACCGGACGCGGCAGGCGGTTCGACGCATTGCGCAAGTTGCTCAGCGCATCACGCTGGCCGCTCATGCGGGTCTTGGCCATTTCGAACGCGGCCTGCTCCGGCGCACTGGCACGCGCGAGGCTCGCCAGTTGCATTTGCAGGTCGTTGAGCGCGTTCAGTGCCGGGGTCAGATCAGCGGCCGGGCCGTTGTTGTCATCCAGCAAACGGTGCAGCGGTTCGAAGCGGCGCTGCAGGGATTTCTTCGCGGTGTCCGGCAGGTTTTTGGTCGCGGCCATGTCCGAGGCCTTGTCCGCTGCGGCAGACGCCAGTTTGCCCAGCTTGCCCAACTTGCCTTTCTGCTCGCCCAGTGCGGCAGCGGCATCAGCCGCTTGATCAGCCGGATCGGCTTCTGCCGGGAAGCGGGTGTTGTCGCGCACTTCCACCAGCAATTGCAGCACCGGCGAGTTGGCCGAAGTCAGGCCCGCCAGTTGCTCGGCACCCTCGCTGAAGTCGGTGATCGCGGGCAGTGCAACCTGACCCACAGCTTCGCTCCAGAAGTTGGCGTAGTCGCGGAAATACAGCTGCTCCAGTTCGACCATCAGGCGACGCAAGTCCATGCCGCTGATGCCCGAGCCTTCGCCCAGCACCCAGTTGTCACGCAGGATGTCGGTGACCAGCGCGGAGCCCTGAACCGAGAAATACTGCTGATAACCCTGTTGGGTGTAGAAGCCCGGGATCACGTATTCGGTGCCGACAAACAGCGCACCCTGTGGACCCAGGTGTTGGCTCAAACGGTATTCCGGCAGGTTGCGAGCCTGCTCGCGCAGCATCCGGTAAACCACGTTGGCCAGCGACTCACTGCGCAAGACCTGACGCGCTTGCGCCACCAGTTGATCGTTCAGCGGGTAGATAAACGGCTGCTTCAGCAAACGCTCGAAGTGCGTGTTCAGACCGTTCTGCACCGCGGTGTTGCCGGCATAACGCTGGGACCATTCGGTAGCGACCCAATCCTTGAGCCATGGGCCGTCGCGACGGTCTTCCATGTTCAGCATCAGGTACGCGCGCAGGCTGTTGAGCAGGCGTTCGCGGTCCTTCATGTTGGCGCGGATCTGTCCTTCCAGCAGGGTCGCGACCTTCGGCAGCAACTGCGTTTCGAGCTCGCGCTCGTAAGCTGCCTTGACCACCGGATTGACGTCTTCGCCTTGATACAGGCCGCCGCGCTCGTGGTACGACACGTCGCCCTTTTTCGGGAAAACCTGAGTCGCCGCGTAGCTGGTGTCGAGGGGCTTCAGTACCGCCATGGAATCATCACGCGCGGTCAGCGCCGAGCGTTGTTGCGTCCAGGCTTGCGCCAGGTTGCGCAGGTTTTCCAGACGCTCGTAGTTAGCGGAGAAACCGCCCGCCCACAGCAGCCCAAACAGGCCCAACGCCGCCAATGCGCCGACGTACAACGCACGCTGGCCCCAATGGATGCGGCTGCGTTCGCGCTTGTCCAGACCGGCCAGATCGGCCTCGGGGAAAATCACCCGGCTGAGCAAGTGATGAATGAACCGCGAGCGGCCACTGCGCAGGGTTGGCAATACGCCGGAGTTGATCCCCAGATTGGCGCCGATGCCGGCGGTGGTCTGGTCCATCTCTTGGGTCAAGTGCGGTGCGCTGGTCAGGTAGAAACCGCGCAACTGGCTGACACGCTGGTAACGGTTGCCGGTGAACGCCATGTCGACGAACAGGCACAGGCGCTCGCCGATCTGCCCCAACTGATGCGGGAAATCGAGGATGCGGCCACGGCGCTGGGTGTCGCGCTCCTGGTGCATGCGCATGATCACCTGACTGTTCAGGCGACGCAGCAGCTCTTCGAACTCGGCGCGCAGGACGGTGACGTCGGTGCCGCTCTGCTCTTTGCGGAAGCTGGTGCCGAGCACCTGATCGCTTTCTTCGCGGGTCAGCTGATCGAAGAACTCGTCGAAACCGAGCAACTGGTCAGCCTTGCTCAGCACCAGATAAATCGGCACATCGACGTGCAGTTTCTGATGCACGTCTTGCAGGCGCGCACGCACTTGGCGAGCCAAGGTGTCCAGATCCTGCTCGGTATCGCCCAGCAGCATTTCCACCGGAATGGTCACCAGCACGCCGTTCAACGGACGGTTGCGGCGACGCTTGCGCAGCAGGTCGAGCAACGTGCTCCAGGCGCTGCCGTCGACTTCGGCATCCGGCTGGGTCAGGTAACGCCCGGCGGTGTCGATCAGCACACCGTGGTCGGCGAAATACCAGTCGCAATGACGGGTGCCGAGGGTGTCGCGGGTGAGTTTGCGGTCGATCTTGTTGATCGGAAATTCAAGGCCCGAGAAGTCCAGCAGGCTGGTCTTGCCGCTGCCCTGCGGGCCGATCAGCAAGTACCACGGCAAATCACTGCGCCAGCGTTCGCTGCGGCCGCGATACAGGCTCGAGGTCTTCAGGGTTTTCAGGGCGTCCTTGAAACGCTCCTTCAACTCCTTCTGCTCTTCGTCGATCTTCTCTTCGCGGCGGATACGGTCCTGACCGTCTTCAGTGTCTTCGACCGCTTTCTTGCGCACACCGGCGCGCCAGCTGACGAAGACCATGGTCAGGCCCCAGATCAGAAACAGCACACTGATGGTCAGCAGGCGGGCGGTCGAACCTTCCCAGAACTTGTAGTCATTGACCGCCAGCAGCGGCCCGACGAACCACACCAGCAGTGCGACGAACAGCACCAGCACCAAGGTCCAGACCCAGGTCTGGCGCACGAACGCGCCGACTTTCTTGAAAAACTTTTTCATCACACGTCCCTGTTTACGGCTGCGACTGCGGCTGGACCGCGGTGGAATCCAGCGGCTGATATGGTTGCAGAACGGTGTCGCGTTGTTCGCCCAAGACCCAGGCGAAACCCGAATACATCACCACCAGGCAGACCACGGTGAACAACACCACCATCCACGCAGGCACGATGCGCACCAGGCTGCGGCGCTGATCATTCAAGCCTTCCCAATGCGGCGACAATTCGCGAGGCACGTCGCCGCGCAGCTGACGAATCTGCCGATACAAGGCATCGCGGATGCCTTCGAGCTCGAGCATGCCGCGCGCTTGCACGCGGTACTTGCCTTCAAAACCGAGGGACAGGCACAGGTACATCAGCTCCAGCATCGGCAGGTGCTTGACCGGGTTTTTCGACAGACGATCCAGCAGCTGGAAGAACTTCTCGCCACCGAAGGTTTCGTTGTGGAAGCTGCTGAGCAGGCTCATCTGCGACCACTCGCTTTCGTTGCCCCACGGCGTGGTCACGACGGCTTCGTCGACCACGGTGCAGAGCACGTAACGCGCGGCCATCACCTGACTGCTTTCGGCGCCGTTGTGCAGTGCGCGCACTTCAAACAGTTTCAGCCCGGCGGTCAGGCGCTCGTTGAGCGCGTACATGTCTTCGCGGGTGTCGCTGTGCTTGAGTCGCACCACTTCCGACAACAGGTCGGAACCGGCGGCCACCAGCGAATTGAGGCTGATGTTGAACGACTCCGCCGGACGCAGGCGTGCGGCGTAAATCATCCGTTCTTCGAGCTGTTCAAAACGCGGCGGTGCAGCGAAGTCAGTCAGCGGACTTTGCGCCGGGCCGTGGCCCTGGCGGTCGAGCAAGACGGTTTTATCGTCCTGATGGTGTTCCATGTCCTTGATCATGTCGGTCAGTTCCTGATGGCCCAGAATTTCAGTTCAAGCTCGGCGAATTCGCCGGACACGTGGAACGCGAAGCCGCCGGAGCGCTCGAGTTGCGCCAGGTCTTCGGAACTGAGTTCGAGGATGAAATAGGTTTTGTTGGAGTGGAACGCGATCTGCCGCGGGGCCACCGGCAACGGTTTGACCTTGATGCCCGGCAGATGCAGGTTGACCAGTTGGCGGATGCGCTCCACCGGGCCGACCTTGAGGTGCGCCGGCAAGCGGTGGCGCAGTTCTTCGGAGTCGCAGTTGGCACTGGCCGCAAGCACGAACGACGCCGAGCCCAGCAGTTTGTGGTCGTGCAACGGCGAGACGATGATCCCGTACTGACGCGCTTGCAGGACCAGTTCGATAGCGTGCTGTTCGAGCACCATCGACAGCACCTGACGAATCGCTTCCATCAGTTTGCGGAAGCTCGCGCCCTGGTCGCTGTGCTGGTAACGGCTGTCCAGGCGCGGGCGCTTGCTGTCGCTGGAGAAGGTCGCCAGATCACCGAGCATGGTCAGCAGCGTGCGGTACAACTCTTCCGGGTGAACCTGCTCCAGACCGAGGTAATGACGCAGCAGCAGTTCAGTGCGGTTGATCAGTTGCAGCATCATGAAGTCGCCGACTTCCGCGCCACCGACCTTGCCGTTGGAGCGAATGCGCTCGGCAATGGTGTCGCCCCGGTGACCGAGCATGCTGATCACTTCTTTCAGGCACGACAGCAGGTAGCTGGAGGAATGCGCCTGAATGTAGGTCGGCACGAAGTCCGGATCGAGGCTGATCACGCCGTCGGGCGTGGTGTCGAGCACGTCGCAGATCTTCAGCTTCACGTAGGCCTGATCGCTCTGCTGCTCGCCGAGCAACAGTTTGAAGTCCGGACGACCGCAGCTGACCTGGCTGGCGGAATCGTCGCCGGCGTTGGAGTCGGCCACTTCGGCTTCGTACGCGGTGTAGCGCGCCAGCACGTCGGATTGCTCCGGACGGCGCGACTCGATGTGGTTACCGGTGACCAGTGGCAGCGCCAGGTAAATCGGCGTGTTGCCAGTGTTCGGCGGCACGTCCAGCGCCAGCGGCTCGGTGTTGCCGCCCAGTTCGAACAGGCTGCCGTCCGGCAGGATCCCCGAGGCCTGGCTGATCACCAGTTTGCCCATGTTGAGGAACTGCAAATCGATGTCCAGGTTGAGGAAGCCCCAGGTGTAACTGCCCAGCAACTGGGTGCGGGTCTTCATCTGGTGGTCGTAGTAGCGATCGTTGTGCTGGAAGTGCTGCGGCCGCAGCAGCATGCCTTCCTGCCAAATGACTTTATGGGAATTCATGATCAGTCATCCGCCTTGGCGAGCGTTTCGTTGCTGTTGCGAATACCGGCCTGATCGAGGGTCAGATCAGCCTCGGTGACTTCCACGGGCGTGACTTGCACCGTGTAGCGCCATTTGGTTTCCGGCAGGTCGCGATACGCCGCGAGGATCCCGACATAACGGCTGCCCTCTTCCACGCTGAGCTTGAGCTCGATGGTTTCACCCGGGCGCAATTCGAGTTCTTCGCTGGCCACCAGGTCCGGGGCCAGGGATTCCTTGGCACGCTCGTAGAGGCTGAAGAAGTCGGCGTTTTCGAAGGTCACTGGGTGCTTGAGCTCGAACAGACGCACGACGATTGGCGACGGACGCCCGTTGAGGTCCGGGTTCAGCTGATCGCTGCCGGTGAGCTTCAGGTTGACTTTGGTCACTTTGGAATACGGCGACAGCGACGAGCAGCCGGCCAGCAGAGCCACGGCCATGAGCGCCGTCAGCGTCTTGAAAAAAGCGGTCGAGCAGCGAGACATGCGCATCATCCTTGGTGGTCGGTGTGAAGGGTGGAAATCAGGCGGATCTGTTCTTCGTACGCCTGAGCGAAGTCGCGGGCCAGCAGGCGCTCGCTCCAGTCATCGTCCTGACGCAAGGCCTGGTGATAACGACCGTAGGCTCTCCAGCGACTGCCGGACGTGGCCAGCAGCGGCTTGTTGTCGCGTTCGAAACGCAGGGTCAATTGCTGCGGCGAGAAGTGCTCCAGCGTGCCGCGAACGGCGGCGCGGCTGGCGGTCAGCAAGGCCACTTGATGCGCCTGCAAATCGCGGAACGCGCGGGAGATCGACTGCTCCGCCGGCAACTGGCCCGGCTTGTTCGGCTGCAACAGAATGCCCAGTGCTTCACCGGCATCGACGGCGAACTTCAGCGGGTTCTTGTGGGTGCCTTGCACGGTGGTCTGGGCCAGACGCAGTTCGTTTTTCAGTTCGCTGCGGGTGCGCAGGCTCTGCTGCAAACCGCCGACGCTTTGCTTGAGCAGGCGTGCAGCGTTCAACGCCAGGGCTTCGCGGGCGTCGTGGTCGAGGCCTTTGAGGTCCACGCCCAGCGCGGCGCCGAAGTGCTCCCAGAAACCTTCGCTCTGACGCTCACGCGCTTTCGGCACCGGGGCTGGCGCAGGTTCGGCCGGGGCGTCGATCAGCTGCGGCACCATCAGGCTTTCCATGTCGATGCGCGCGTAGTCGGCGCGCTGACGGGTGTCCTCGATATTGGTGCTCGGGGTGATCAGTTCTTCGATTTCCGAGTACACGCGCTCTTGCTGATCGAGGGCATTCAGCGGATCGAGGTCGAGGAACGCGTCGTCCGGAATGATGCTGCCCGCCGCTTGCGGGCGACCGACTTCCACGTCGAACGTCGCCGGGTCGCGCACCAGCCGCGCGCGGATCTCGAAATCACCCAGCACGTAGGTGCTGCCATGCTCGATGCGCATCGGTTCGCCCTTGCGCAAGCGCGCGCCGCTTTCGCCATCCTGGACACCGTTGCTGCTGGTGTCGGTCAGGAAGAACGCCCCTTCGCGAAAGCTGATGTCCACATGGTGATTGGACAGATGACGCTTGCGGTCCGGAATGATCCAGTCGCAATCCTCGCCCCGGCCAATCACGCCACCGGCCTGCTTGAAGGTCTTCTGGCACAGCTCGGTGGGCACGAACTGCTTGGTGTTGAGCATTTCGAAAACCAGTTCCATGGTGATACTCCTTGCGGTCACTTGCCGCGATTGACCGCCTGCGGATCACCCAATGGGCGATAGGTGTTGTCGTTGAATTTGTAATTGCCGCTGCAGCCGCCAAGGCCGCATAGAACGACGAGGGTCAGCAGGACGGCTTGCCAGTGACGAACAGACATCAGAGGGTCTCCAGGGGTAGACAAAGCACAAAGCGCCGGCCTGTTTGGGCGGCGCTATCAGAAGCGAATGAGGTTGATTGGATGGCTCTAATCCGTGGATCAGAGCCAATCAAAAGGGGAATGGTGAACACCTGTGGCGAGGGGACTTGTCGGAATGCCGCACCACCCCGTTGGGTCGCGAAGCGGCCCCAAAATTGGCTAACCCGTTTATTCAGGTAGACCGCGTGGGCTGGATTGCGGCTGCTGCGCAGCCGAACGGGGATAAATCCCCTCGCCACAGGGAATTCGCTGGCCCCAGGGAGCATTCCAACCTGAGCGACCGGGTTACAGAAATCCTGATCAGCCATCGAAGTCACCCAGGTTGATATTCAGGCGCCCGAGGCGGTACAGCAGCGTGCGACGCGGCAAGCCGAGTTCGCGGGCGGCGAGGGTCTGGTTGCCGTCGTTTTTGCGCAGGCAATCGAGCAGCAGGCTGCGTTCGACCTGCTCCAGGCGTTCGCGCAGGTTCAGGCTGTTGTCTTCCGGCATGGCTTCCATGCGCAGGGAGAAGTGCTCGGCCAGCAACTCGCCGCCCTCGCACAGCAACACCGCGCGTTCGACCAGGCCTTTGAGTTCGCGCACGTTGCCGGGGAAGGCATAACCGGACAGGTGATCCAGCGCCGCATCGGACCAACGCACCGCGTCGCGCTGCAAAAACGAGCAAGCCTTGTCGGCGAAGTGCCGGGCCAGATCCAGAATGTCGCCTTCACGCTGACGCAGCGCCGGCAGTTCGATCGGGAATTGCGCGAGGCGGTAGTACAAGTCCTCGCGGAATTTGCCTTCACTCACCAGCACCGACAAATCCCGGTGTGTCGCAGCGATGATGCGCACGTCGATCTTGTGGGTGTCGTTGGAACCCAGCGGGCGGATCTCGCCTTCCTGCAACACACGCAACAACTTGGCTTGCAGCGACAACGGCATGTCACCGATTTCATCGAGCAACAAGGTGCCGCCATTGGCCGCGTCGAACAGCCCGGCGCGGTCGCGATCAGCACCGGTGAACGCGCCTTTGCGGTAGCCGAACAGCTCGCTTTCCAGCAGGTTCTCGGGGAACGCCGCGCAGTTCTGCACGATGAACGCTTGGGACCGACGCGGGCCGCAGTCGTGAATGGCGCGGGCGACCACTTCCTTGCCGGTGCCGGTTTCACCGCGCAGCAGCACGGTGTACGGGCTGTGCAGGACTTTGCTGATCAGCGAATACGTCTCGCGCATGGCCTTGCTCTTGCCGATCAGGCCGTACCCACTGGCACTCGGGACGCTGACTTTCATTGGCCGTGCATCACCGGTCGGCTGACGCAAGCGTTGCAGCAAATGCAACTGACCGAGCACAAACGAACCCAGTTGACCGAGGGAATCGGCGAAGCCTTGCAGGTCGATGTGCCGGCGACTGGCGCACAGCAGCAAGCCTTCGACCGCCTTCTGCTGATTGACCAGCGGCACGCACAACAGCGACTGCCAAGGCGTGGCCTGCGGTGGCAGGAAACTGGTCTCGTGCAGGCTGCCGCTCAGTTCGCCGAGGCTCACCACGCGGTTCTGGCAAAGGGCAAATTGCAGCAGTTGTTCACCGTTGTAATCCGCCGGCAGGCTCGCCGACTCGCGCGGTTGCAGAATGCCGTTGAGGCACTCGGCGTTCATCCCCAGACAGGTGTGGGTCGCATCCAGCAAGTACAACTGCGTCAACTCGCACCCGCTGAGTTCCGCCGCCCCGCGCACGAAGTCACCCAGCAGCGCAGCGCCGTCCGCCGCCCGCGACAGGCTGGCGAACTGCGCCAGCAAGGCTTCGGCATACACCAGCGGCTGCGGCACTTGAGTGAACATCACACCCACCTCAGGCGAACTCGCAGGTCACGCTGGCGCCGCCGTCGAGCGTCGCGTGGACACGCTTGAGGCTTTCTCCGGTGGCCATCGCGTCGAGCAAGCGGTCGGCCACCAGCGGCAGCACGTGCAGGTCCAGCAAGTGATCGATCAACCGCGCGCCGCTGTCGCTTTGGGTGCAACGGTCGGCCAGGTGATCGACGAGGTCTTGCGAGTAGGTGAAGTCCAGCTGACGACGGTTCAGGCGCTCGCCCAAACGACCGAGTTTGATTTCGATCAGCTCGCGCAGCACCGGGCCGCCGACCGGGTAGTACGGCACGACGCGCATACGCGCCAGCAGCGCCGGTTTGAAGTGCTTGCTCAGCACCGGGCGAATGGTTTCTTCGAGCACTTCGGCGGTCGGCCGCGCGCCGTTTTCGCAGAGTTCGCTGATGCGGTCGCTGCCCAGGTTCGAGGTCATCAGGATCAGCGTGTTGCGGAAGTCGATCTCGCGCCCTTCGCCGTCGTTGGCCACGCCTTTGTCGAAGATTTGGTAGAACAGGTTGAGCACGTCCGGATCGGCTTTCTCGACTTCATCGAGCAGCACGACCGAGTACGGTTTCTGGCGCACGGCTTCGGTGAGCATGCCGCCCTCGCCGTAACCGACGTAGCCCGGTGGCGCACCGATCAGGCGCGATACGGTGTGCTTCTCCTGGAACTCGGACATGTTGATGGTGGTGATGAAACGATCACCGCCGTACAGCAAATCGGCGAGGGCCAGCGCGGTTTCGGTCTTGCCGACGCCGCTCGGGCCGACCAGCAGGAACACGCCGACCGGTGCATCGGGTTTGTTCAGGCCGGCAGCGGTGGCGCGCATCGAGCGGTCCAGTGCGTGAACGGCTTGTTCCTGACCACGGATGCGGGAGCGCAGGTCGGTGGCGAAACTGGCGACTTTTGCGTTGTGTTCCCGGGCCAGTTGCGCGAGGGGTACGCCGGTCCAGGCGCTGATCACTTCGGCGACCAGACGCGGGCAGACTTCGAAGCTCACCAGGCGTTCTTTGACCTGAAGCTCGGTCAAGGCTTTGTGGGTTTCGTTGAGTGCGGCTTCCAGGGTTTCGACGCTTTGCGCTTCGTCCACCGGTAGTGTTTCGATGACAGTGCCTTCGGCGTCTTCCTCAACCGTGACGGTCGGTTCGACAGCAGCTGCTTCGCGTGCCTTGGCCAGTTGCTGACGCAGATCCAGCAAGCGCTCGGCGAGTTCCTTCTGCTCGGTCCACAGCGCTTCGAGGGCGACCATTTCGTCCTCGGCGGCGTCCAGGCGATCTTCCAAAGCGTCCAGCGCTTCGTGATCGATCAGCAAACCGGCTTCAGCATCACGGCGCAGCGCCTGACGTTGACGGCCCCCTTCGGCCAGCTCACCACGCAGGCGTTCAAGGCTTTCCGGTGCAGCAGCGAGGCTGATGCGTACGCGAGCGCACGCGGTGTCGAGGACGTCGACGGCTTTGTCCGGCAGCTGACGACCTGCGAGGTAGCGGGCGGACAACTCGGCCGCCGCCACCACCGCGTCATCGCGCAGGTAGATGCCGTGGCTCTTCTCGTAAACCTGGGCCAGGCCACGGAGGATGGTCACCGCTTCGCTGACGGTCGGTTCGTGCAGTTGCACCGGTTGGAAACGACGGGCCAGGGCCGGGTCTTTTTCGAAGTACTTCTTGTACTCCGCCCAGGTGGTAGCGGCGATAGTGCGCAACTCGCCACGGGCCAAGGCTGGTTTGAGCAGGTTGGCCGCATCGGAACCACCGGCGTTGCCGCCCGCGCCGATCAGTGTGTGGGCTTCGTCGATGAACAGGATGATCGGTTTCGGCGAGGCTTTGACTTCGTCGATCACGCCTTTGAGACGACGTTCGAACTCACCTTTGACGCTGGCGCCGGCCTGCAACAGGCCCATGTCCAGCGACAGCAGCTCCACGCCTTTCAACACTTGCGGCACTTCACCGGCGGCAATGCGCGACGCCAGGCCTTCGACGATCGCGGTCTTACCGACACCGGCTTCACCGACCACAATCGGGTTGTTCTTGCGGCGACGGGCGAGGATGTCGACCATCTGGCGGATCGCGCCATCGCGGCACAGCACCGGGTCGAGTTTGCCGTCGCGGGCCTGTTGGGTGAGGTTGTGGGTGAAGCGCTCCAGCAACGATTCGCCGGGCACGGCAGGCTTACCGGTGGCCGGTTGTTCTTTCTGCGACAGGGCGAATTCTTTCAGGCGCTCGATGTTCAGCTTGGCCAGCAACGACTGGTAGCGGCTGCCGGCGTAGCGCATCGGGTTGCGCAGCAGCGCGAGGATCAACGCGGCTTGCTCGACCTGGCTCTGGCCCAGTTCAAGGTTGGCCACCAGCAACGCATCCTGCAGCCACTGCACCAGTTCCGGGGCGAACACCGGATTGCGCGAGGCGCTGTGCTCGACCCGCGATTGCAACGCGGCGCTCAGCTCGCCGGCATCCACTTCGGCGTCTTGCAGCGCGCGTGCGAGCAGGCCCTGCGGGCGCTCCAGCAGGCCCAGCAGCAAGTCTTCGACGAGGATCTTGCTGCCGCCACGGGCGACGCAGCGCTCGGCAGAACTTTCCAGATCACGGCGGGTTTCGGCGTCCAGCGCCTGGATAAGCTGTTGCAGGTCTACGTTGATCATTGGTCATCTGTCCTTAATGAATTTTGCTGCCCAGGGTCACCACGCCGTCCGCTTTTTCGCGGCCCAGCCAACTGGTCCATCCCAGGCGACAGGCGTTCTGCTCACCGATGCGCAGTTCGCGGATTTCTTCCTGGCGCAACACCAGGCGAATGTCGTAGTCGAGCGGGTCACGCAGGGTGAACCGCACCAGCGCGCACAGCGGCTGGTAGCCGAAACCGATCGGCAGGAATTCGTGAAAGCGTTGCCAGTCGAGCTCGCGGATGTGGATGCGGAATTTGCCGCTGCGGTCGCGCACGTGTTCGCCCAGCACCAGGTCTTCACCGAGCAGGCTGTTGGCACGGCCCAGACGATTGCGCTGCTCGTCGAGAATTTCCACGCGGCGCTCGATGCATTGCTCGATGGTCAGTTCGGCGTGCTTGAAGTAGTAACGCAGCACCGCTTCGATCAGCGCCGCCGAGTGCGCCCGCAAGCTGAGCAAACCGAGGTACGGCAGCAGGCGTTTCCAGTTCAATTCCTGGGCCTTGCGGATCTCTTCGCCGCCGAGGCCGATCAGCGCAAACAACTGCGACGAAAACGGGTCTAGGGCGCCACTTTCGAAACTGGCGCGGTAGCGGTACTTGCGCCAGATCGGCAGCATCAGCCGCTGCAAACGATGGTGAAACAGGTCGAGGAAGTTGCGCGTCGGGTTGCCGTCCTCGCTGTCGCCCAGCGCCTGTTCGCCGTAGAACGCCGGCAGCGGCGAACCGGAACCCACCAGGCCGATGAGGTTGAACCGCAGGCGCGCGCGCATTTGCCCGTGCTCTTGGAAAAACTCCACGCGATCGACGTCGCTGCCAGGGAAACCCAGGCTCGGGTTGGCCTGGAATTCGAGCTGGTCGTACAGGTCATCCTGGCTCAGGTGCGGGTGGGCCTCGCGCAGCCGGTCCACCACCAGCAGCACGGCCTGAAACAGCGAGTACTCGCGTATTCCTCGGGTCAGTCCGCTTAAAGAAGCGGCTGAAGGCCCATACGTGGTGTCCATTGGTACACCTCTCCCTGTGTGCTTTTTACCCGCAGCTCGTGGTACGAATTGAGACTGGCGTAAAGCGCGAAAAACTCGTTGAGAACCGAGGCGAAAACGAACAGGTCGCCCTCGCCGATATACCCTTCCGGGTCGATGGTCAGCTCGGTACGCAACCCGCGAACCGGCAACCCTCGGTGCAGTCGGTCGACATGCTGATGCTTGATCGACTTGAGCCCGCCGAGCAGGCGTTTGCTGACTTTCTCCGCGTGCTGGTCGTAATAACGCGGCAGGTCGTAGGTTTCGAGAATCACCTTCAACGCATTGACGTCGGCCAGCGACAGATAGTTAAGCGACATGTTGCTGATCAACTTCCAGAGGAAGTCGCGGTTCAGCGGCGGCGCAAAGCTCGACGTAGCGGGGGTGATGTTGCGGAAACTCAGGAACTCCGGCGTGTCCTCGCAGGCCATGCTGATGTCGCCGAGCTTGAGCTTGCGCGGCAGGTTCTGGTTGGTGCACATCAGCTCGATCGACAGGGTTTCGTGGGCTTCGGTGTGGCGGATGCCGAAGCTCAGGTAGGTGTCGAGGCCGTCGTGCAGCAGGGACGAACGCTGGCGAATGCTGTAATGCGGACGGCTGTTGGGCACGTCGAAACTCGGGTCGTGCTCGAAGGACTCGAACGGCACGTATTCCTGATAACCGAGGCCGCCGGGCTTCCATCCCGTCACGGTCTCCACCGAAAACACGCCGCAGTTTTGCAGATCGAATTCGGCGGGCAGCAGCAGGTATTCGTCTTGCTTGCCATCGAGGCGAATCGGCAAGGCGTCGTGCTTGAACAGGTTGACGATCGGCGTGCAGTAGAGCTTCACGTTGTCCAGCGTCGGACGCATGCGCATGATGCCGCTCTTGCGAATATCGAAGCGCAATTCGAGGCCGCGCATTTGCTTGAGCGTGTCTTCCGGCAAGGCTTTGAGCAGGTCCAGACCGTTGATATCAACGAAGAGGAATTTGTCCTGGAAGGCGAAGTATTCCTGCAAGTAGCGATAGCCGCGGAAGGTGTTCAGCGGATACGGGATCAACGCTTCTTCTTCGGCAAAACCCACCGGCTGCACACGGTCGCCGGGCATCTTGAACGCCATCGGCGTGCCGTTGACGCCGTTGATGGGCTTGCCGGCGCCGTCCAGCGGGATCAGCTCGATGCCTTCCAGGTTGCGCAACAGGCTCAGGTAAAGCATCTGGCTGATGTAGCGCTCACCGGCGAAGTGCAGACGCAGACGGCTCAACTCCAACTCACCGAGGTGGCCGTCAGCGCTCATCTCCAGACGCAGGCTCAACAGCGAACCGTCGCCCTTCACCGAATAATTCAGCGCGGCCAGATCCAGCGGCAGAACTTCGGTCGGGTAGCAGGTGCGGAAGCGGCAACGCACGTCATCGATCGGCACACTCTCGACCGGCGTATCGCGCTCGACCATCAATGCAGGACCCGAACGCTTCAACGGGTCGAACTGCAAAATGCTGAACGCCGGCAGCGGGCGCATGTAGTTGGGCCACAGCAGGTGCATCAGGGAATGGCTGAGCTCCGGCAGTTCGTCATCAAGCTTCTGACGCAGGCGGCCGGTCAGGAACGCGAAACCTTCCAGCAACCGCTCCACGTCCGGATCCCGCCCGGCCTGCCCGAGGAAAGGCGCCAACGCCGGACTACGCTCGGCGAATCGACGACCTAACTGGCGAAGTGCGGTGAGTTCGCTTTGGTAGTAGTGGTTAAAGGACACGGGGTACCTTCCTGGTAGTGGAACTCATGAAAAAACTGTCCTGTAGAGCGCGACTGTCAGACCGGCACAGACATAACCGGCAATCAGGAGGAACGGCACCAGCATGGTCCAGCCGTACGCCATGTAAGCCTCAGTACACGGCCCGGCGACCACACACCCCAGGCCATAAACCATCCATGGCACGGCGTAAAAGGGGATGAATTTCAAAGGCGCGAGCCAAACCATCCGAAGCGCTTGTTGCTCGTTTCGGTTCTTGGCCCCCCGGGACATCCACAACGAAAACCCCAACAACCCAGGAACGCCCCACCACAACAAATAATCCCAATAGATGTGGGATGAATCGAACGTCGAATACTCGCCAATCCACAGGTCATAGGAAGAAATCGCCAGTACCGCCAGCAATGGCCACCACAAGGCAGCCATGAAGAAACACAGTTGCGCGCGGCTAAGAATGGGCATCTCGTTCGATACGCCGATCACGGGCAACCCCCCCTCCTCGAAGACACGCGCATCAATTGCGTCATGGCGCGCACCATGTGCGTTTTTTATGCGAGGACTTCTGGCGATCAGGCGCATTCCGGCACCCACCAGTCTTCGTAGCCTTGCGTACCGGGATACAACACTGTCGAGCCGTTGAACTCGGGAGCAACCGCAAAAACTTCAGTCACCCGAAAATCCCATTCGGACGATTCGAGCAGCGCTCCGTCCGTGGTGTACACCCGAAAAAAGTACTCGCTGCTGAACAACCCGAACACTTGTCCGATCAATCCCAGCTTGTGATAGCCGGGCGCGTATGTGACGAGATAGCACTCGCCCGACTCGCTCGAGTGTCGCGCCAAGGCCTGCGCCGTTACGCCACCGAAAATTTTCAACCCAAGCACAACGGTGCAAACGCACACGCTGATCAGCGCCGTAATCAGCAGCAGACGCGGCGTTGCTCGACGGTTGTGAACCACCAACGTTTTCACCTCCGTGTGCCTGCGCCAGCGGGTGTAGGCAGTGTCGATGGCGTTGGTCAGCAGGATGGCGCAAACCGTCAAGCCACCCGTAAGTGCGCAATAGGCCAAACCACGGATGGGATACTGCGGCAGCAGATAAAACAGAATCGCCAGCATCATCAAAATCACCAGGCCAAACTGGATGGCCTGGCGCTGGATAAAGACCAGAACCAAATTCAGGGAAACGAAAAAATAGAAAATCAGGTACATCGCCATGCCGATGGCAACACCGCGCGAGGTCAGTCCGCCGACCAGTTGTTTATAGGCGGGAACGGCATAGCCATTCATGACGATATAAATCACACAGACCAGTGCATGCACGGCCAGACCAATGACGCGACGGCTATTCATGTGCAACTCCGGCCCAGGCTTTATCGGCGCTCAGGACCTGGCTTTGCTGAAGGTAAATAACGCCTTCGCCGGCGAAGAACATCACACTGTCGGCAGTCAATGGCTGGCTGTTTTGATCTCCGAACTTCAGCCAACCCTGATCCCACAATGACCCGTCATCATTGCGGACCTGCACGAAATAATAGGGCGGTTCAGATTTGCTGATTTCTACGAACTGGCCACCATCGGCACCACCACGCCATTTCGCATTCGGGTACTCGCTCAAAACGCGAGGCTCATCTTTCGAAAAGTCCATATAGGAAACGATCACCACCAATACCACGCTGGCGAGCACACCCATTGCCATGAGGAATCGCTGTAACCAGATCATTTCGACACAGTCCGGGCGAACGGCTGGGGACGCAAGAGACGTGTCATCTCGTGACTCTTCCGTAAGAGTTTCGAGAGAGCCATCGGTTGATTGTCAAACGCAGCACAAACGCCAATACGCTCATACTGGTAGTGAGACCACCATAGGCAAATGCTCGCACCGGGTTGTCTGGCAGGAAATAAAACAACACAACACTCAGCATTACTGCTATCACCAGCAACTTCAACATGACCTTTGGCATAAAGAAAACTATAAGGTTGGCAAAAATAAAAAAATAAAATGTCAGCTCTGCGGTGCCACCTATTGCAGCCCCCCTGTCTGTAAAGCCCACATGCGACTTGTAATAAACAACACCAATATCGTGCACATAGAAATACAAGACGCCGACAAGCAGGTAAATAACGGCACCAACGAGAACTTTCAAAATCACGCTTCCCATGTTTTGTATTTCGCCAACAGGCCTGCGTCAATCGACGTCTTGAGCCTTACATTAGAGGCTGGTTTGAACACTGTACTTGCGACTGTCGCACCGCCGATCCCGAATCTTTGACCGCTCATGGCTCTTTTCTCGAGCACCAGTTCAAAGTTCTCAGAAGTCCACAAACAGGCCCTGATGATTATGAAGTTGTCATAGACATTCTTACTGCCATCGTCGCTGCCGCCGAGCGTTCCGTCTGCCCAGTCCAGGCCGGTTTGGCCAGTCTGCCTGATCGCGGAATCAACCTCGTGGGTTTCCTCCCAATACTTTCGGAAGGTATCCACTGCGAATGGAATTTGCCCCAGTCCATCTGTCCAGTAAGGATCCCCTTCAACGAGACAAAGAAGATACTTGGCACCACCTTCAGGTTGTTTTTTCCAATCTCCGGGAAGATTTCTATAGTAAACAAGCGATGGCCTGTCCACGATTGCAAAATCAATAATCGATTGCCATGTATGCTGTCGATAAGCTCCATACACTTCCGACCCTTCTACATTACTTTCGGGGTTTACCCATAAACGCTCGCGATAGAAGCCGGCCAATGGTTCAAACCATTGAATCTTCTCGGCGTATAACTTTTCAGCGCTTAGGATTCGAAAAGGCTTATCACAGATATCTGGTTTTACAGCGAATAGAGGTACGCCATTAGAGCTAGTCACCAACCAAACTTCAGGGAGATTCAAAGTCCCCAGATCCGTATCGTTGCTGGCGGTCGTCTTATCATCAAGCCTTAATGCGGTAGCACCGTCTTCGGTAACAAAGGTATAAGGCACGCTGCCAATTTCAACAATCGTTTCCAAGATATATTACTCCGAAGTCACAAAAATCGAGACGGACTCAGGTTTCTGCCCCGTAGAGAAACAGGCAGACGTTCCAGCTACCGCGGTACCAAACTTCTCGATTCCACTTTCGGAAACTATTTTGTAATTCAGTCCCTCGACCGTTTTCCCACTGGCAGCTTTAAAGGCAAAAACACGATTGAATATTCCGGGGATAATCACAGGCAACGGCGGAACAAACGGCACCGGCGAATGCGAATTCCCGATAATCACCGTCCCCGAACCGGCAGTAACTTTGTTGCCATGGGTACCCACCGAATCAACCGTGGCGGCAGGTTTGCCGTTAATCAAAACCGTCGTCGCCAACCCGCCCGACATCGCACCACCACACGCCGAGGCATCGCCTTGGCGGGCGGCCGCGAGGCCGTCGAAGAACACATCGCCGGAACCGGCGGCGATCGGGTTGGTGCCGTGGCCGGGGAGCGGGCAAGCGGTGGGGTCGGTGACGCGTGCTGCGGGTTTGCCGGACATACGAATCTCCTTAGTTGACCTTCACTTGACCGCTGCCATCCAGGCGCGCGGCGAAACTGACCTGACGTTTGAAACCATCAACTTCCAGCAGGCCTTCGATGCTGAAGGACAGGCGAAGCTGATCGTGGTCACGCGGCAGGGAGATGACACGCACGTCGCTCAGGCGTGGCTCGTAGGCTTCGATGAAATTTTCGATGGCCAGACGGGCCTGACTCAGGGAGTCGTGCAGGCTCAGACGCATGTCATTGAGATCGGGTAGCCCGTAGTCGGACAGCGTTTGCACGCTGCCCGCACGGGTGCTGAGCATCTTGGCCAGATGGGCAGCCACGGACGCCATGGCGGAGACCTCGCGGCTCCAGCCGACGCGTTTGTCCGCGTCGCCACCCAGGCGTTCGAAAAGGCTGCCGTATCCAGTCATGAGTTAGGCTCCGCTTACTCTTTGTCCAGCTTGCCAACCAGCGACAGGGTGAAATCGGCACCCATGTACTTGAAGTGCGGGCGCACGTTCAGGCTGACGCGGTACCAGCCAGGCTCGCCTTCAACATCGCTGACGATGATCTGGGCAGCGCGCAGCGGACGACGGCCACGGACTTCAGCGCTCGGGTTTTCCTGGTCGGCCACGTACTGGCGGATCCACTTGTTCAGTTCCAGCTCGAGGTCGGTGCGTTCTTTCCACGAACCGAGTTGCTCGCGCTGCAGCACTTTCAAGTAGTGAGCCAGGCGGTTGACGATCATCATGTACGGCAGTTGGGTGCCGAGCTTGTAGTTCAGCTCTGCCGCCTTGCCTTCTGCGCTGATGCCGAAGAACTTCGGCTTCTGCACCGAGCTGGCGGAGAAGAACGCCGCGTTGTCGGAGCCTTTGCGCATGGTCAGGGAGATGAAACCTTCCTCGGCCAGTTCGTATTCACGACGGTCGGAAACCAGAACCTCGGTAGGAATCTTGGTTTCGATTTCGCCCATGCTTTCGAAGTGGTGCAACGGCAGGTCTTCAACCGCGCCACCGCTTTGCGGGCCGATGATGTTCGGGCACCAGCGGAATTTGGCGAAGCTGTCGGTCAGCTTGGTGCCGAACGCGTAGGCCGTGTTGCCCCACAGGTAGTGCTCGTGGCTGTTGGCGACGGTTTCCTTGTACACGAACGATTTGACCGGGTTTTCTTCCGGGTCGTACGGGTTACGCAGCAGGAAACGCGGCACAGTCAGGCCAACGTAGCGGGAGTCTTCCGACTGGCGGAAGCTCTGCCATTTGGCGAATTGCGGGCCTTCGAAGTGATCTTTCAGATCCTTCAGGTCCGGCAGGCCGGTGAAGCTTTCCAGGCCGAAGAATTTCGGGCCGGCCGCGGCAATGAACGGCGCGTGGGACATGCAGGCGACGCTGGACACGTACTGCATCAGTTTCACGTCCGGCGAGCTTGGGGACATGAAGTAGTTGGCGATGATCGCGCCCACAGGCTGACCACCGAACTGGCCGTATTCAGCGGTGTAGATGTGCTTGTACAGGCCAGCCTGCATCACTTCCGGCGAATCTTCGAAATCGTCCAGCAGGTCTTCTTTGGAGACGTTGAGGATTTCGATCTTGATGTTTTCGCGGAAGTTGGTGCGGTCGACCAGCAACTGCAGGCCACGCCACGACGATTCCAGGGACTGGAAGTCCGGGTGGTGAAGGATTTCGTCCATCTGACGGCTGAGCTTGGCATCGATCTCGGCAATCATGCGGTCAACCATGGCTTTCTTGACCGGCTCACCATTGTTCTGCGGCTTGAGCAGCTCTTCGATGAAGGCCGACACACCGCGCTTGGCGATGTCGTAGGCCTCGTCGTCCGGCGTCAGGCGGGTTTCGGCGATGATGCTGTCGAGAATGCTGTATTCGCCGTTCTCGTTACTTTTTTGCTGCGCTGCACTCGTGCTCATGTTGGCTTCCTTGGCTGATGGAGACTCAGGCGTCCTGGGCGGCGGCGTTCAGGCCCAGCTCACCCAGTACGCGACCGCGGGATTCGTCGTCGGCGAGAACGCCTTCGATGGCTTTGCGGAACGCAGGCGCGTTACCCAGCGGGCCTTTGAGGGCCACCAGCGCGTCGCGCAGTTCCATCAGTTTTTTCAGCTCCGGCACTTGCTCGACCAGCGAGGCCGGGTTGAAGTCCTTCATCGAGTTGACGCGCAGTTTCACGGCCAGTTCTTCAGTGTCACCTTCTTCCTGAAGACGGTTCGGTACGCTCAGTGTCAGGCTCAGCTCTTGCTTGGCCAGCACTTCGTCGAAGGTCATTTTGTCGATGCTGATCGGCTTGCGATCTTCGACTTTGCGTTCGTCCTTGCGGTGGGTGTAGTCACCGATTGCCAGTAGTTTCAACGGCAGTTCGATCTCTTCCTGGGCACCGCCGGTGGCAGGTTTGAAAGTGACGTTGATGCGTTCCTTGGGGGCTACCGAGCCTTCTTTGGCCATGGCTTTTCTCCTTGCGGTTGTGGCCCTGGGGCCTATTCGAGTACCACTTCGAGATCGAGGTGGCACAGCCTGCGATAAATCTCTTCCTTGCGTTCACGTACGGCATGGTTCTGCGGCAACAACTCGCAGCAGCTATGCAGTAAATGCAGCACTTCCAGCGCAAGATCGGGCTCCCAGGCGTTCAGGCCTGAGTCCTGTAATGTTTGGTCGAGGGTTTCAAGTTGGGTCTTGGCCAGTTCGTATTTCTTGGCCATGAAGCACAGCCGCGCGAGTGCGAACTGCCAGAAGAAACGCACGCGTCCGCCGTGGGCACTTTGCAGGCCCTGCTTGAGGATTTGCACGGCGGCCTTGAGGCCGTCCTTGCGCAGAATCGGCAAGACTTCTTCGAGCGCCAGTTCCCAGGCCGGCTGGGTGTCGGCGACTTCGACCTTGCGCGGCGCACTGGCGCTTTGCAGGTGTGGCATGACGTTGGCGCTGATCCAGGCGCGGGTGGCCGGATCGGCAAACGGCGCGCCGTCGTGGAAACGCAATTCGACGATGCCAGGCAGGCGCTGAACCAAAAGCGCGAAGTGGATTTCCACTTCGCGCATTGCCATGTCGGCGTTCAATGCCTGGAGACATTCCCAGACCATTCGCTGGCCATCGAACCAGAACGGCGCCTTCGCCAGGCTCGCCTCCAGTTCTACCAACAGGTCGGCGTATTTGCCCTGATCGTAACGGTCCTGGTAGGCCTTGAGCTTGTCGGCGGGCAAGCCGCGCAGCACGGTGATCTGTTCGGCGTTGCGCTCCGGGACGGCGTCGATGGGCAACCACAGCAAGGTGCGATTGAGGCGCAAGGCGCGCAGGTCGGTGGCTTTCTGCTTTAGCCACCAGGCGCACAACGGACGGGCGTTTTCCTGCTGGGCACGCAGGGCCTTGTGCGCTTCTTTTTCGTTGTCGATCGGCGCGCCGGGCGTTAGCAGTTGTGTCGCGACTTGTTTGACCTGCGCGACCGCAGCACCGACCACGCCGGGTTCCGGCTGGTTGTCGGCGGCGCGTTGCACCATGTTTTTCAGGCGGCGGGAGATCGGCAGCAGCAACGGTGCATCGTCACCCAGGTGCTCGGTGCACGCGGCATCGAGGCCTTCAAGGTGTTCGACCAGCCGACGGAACATCGGCAACTGCTCTTTGATCGCGATGTTTTCGGTCAGCACCTGCTCAAGACGCGGCACCAGCCAACTGATCGCAGCGGAGCGGGTACGGGCCTTGTTCGGGTGGACTTCGGCCCAGTGGCTTTCGCACAGGTAGTGCAGCAAACCGAGGCCGGCGAGCAGGCCTTGAAACGATTCGCGCTGGTACAGGGCCCAGGTCAGCCAGGCGCCGACGCGCAAATCCTTGGATTGGGTGCGCAGCAGATTTTCGCTGCTTTCACGGATTTTAAGCCAGTCGATCTGACCGCTTTCGTGCATGGACGAGGCTTTGGCCAGCTCGCTTTCCAATGACTCATATTCGCTCGAAAAGCGAACATCCTCGCCCGCGAAATTCTCTTTGGAAACAGAGGCTTTTGCGAGTTCGAGGTAATGAGCAGAAAGTTTGCTTGAGTAGGACATCCATGGCCTTTAGTTTGGATTACGGTCATACGCCCATTGGAGTTCCAATGTCGTGAGACAGAATCAAAGAGCTGCGATGAGTCTCATCCAATTGAGATCGTGCTCTTACAAAGTGGGCGCATCGTACTCACGATGATGGCCACTAGCAAGCATCCGATTAAACAATAAGACGAAGTGTCTCTATTACGCGTAGGAGAATTCCTTATATATCGCAAGGGATTCCCTGATATCAGTTTAATATTTCATCACCTGGCGTATCGAGCGGAAAGCACCGACTTAGAGCCTTCTCCGCCAATCACCCACGGTTGCTACCGATTGAATCGCAGCCACGCGTCTGAATCATGACAACAAAAAAAATTATTAAATGTAGGAGGCTTCCGAAAGGCGCTGTCATATTTCAGCAAAATGGACGCGACAACAGCCTGCCTGAAAAGTGCCATCAAAATGATGGCAGCTCAATCACATAACGAAGTTCCACAATGGAACTTTCGGTATCGTGGAAATTTCATACCGGTTTTAAGAAATACCTACATTTACGATGGTTAAACACCGCTAGATAGCGTTTGTTTAAAACACTTCAAGGTTACTTCCGGAGAACTACAACACTTTGCGTCGTTGCTTACGGCTACGCCAGAATCCGCCGGCTTGTGCGCCTTGGGGGCGGTCGGTAACTTTATTCGTGTCACTGATCGTCAGTGGCCGGGTTTAGCAGCCCGCGGTTGTTAGTGAGGTGCATAGCGTTTCCTTCAGTCAGTATTCATATCCCTGCACTTGATGGTGGCTGTGCCTGGGGCGCCCCCCCCCGGGCGCGCCGGTTTGCTAGCTCCCCGGTCTGCTAACCCGCGCACAGCCGCCACCCTTCGTTCAGCAGCGACGTGTGAACGGCTCCATTTCAGGAGTTAGCAAAATGTTGCACGCTCGTTTCACCTACCGTTTAGCTGCCGTTATCATTGCTTTTCCATTCCGATTGACCCTGTCGTCAAACACGAATAACCTTGAATTAACACACTCGCCACACGTCCTGCCCAACGGGTAGGGTCCTGCCTCAAAGCAGGCGTGCAAAAGGCGAGTTTTTTTTGCCTGGAGTTTGACCATGGCCAAGCCGGCTATCGCAGCAAAGCTCCCCTATGCGAAGACCGCGTTTACCCCCCAGGCATTGCTCGCCAAGCTGAAAATGCAAGGTCTGATCGTCAACGATGAGGCCATGGCCCTTAAATACATTGCGTATGTAGGTCATTTCCGTCTGAAGGGATATTGGTTTCAGCTGCAAGATCCAGCGACCAAAAGCTTCCTGCCGAACACAACGTTCGAACATATCGCTGAGGCTATGAGTGCGATCGGGAAATCCGCGCCATTATTATGGAGTCGGCGGAAAGGCTAGAGGTTGCGGTACGCACTGTGATCTGCAATCTGCTGAGCCTCAAGTACTCTCCACATTGGTATCTGAAAAACGAGATTTTTGCCCCGAAAGGACGTGTTGGCATCGGGCAAATGCTGTCGAAAATCGAGGGGGAGGTTGAACGTGCATCATCGCGACTGTACATAAAGGCTTACTACGACAGTTACGACGACCCCTACCTTCCCCCCAGTTGGGCCATGAGCGAATGCGTGACCTTGGGCACCTGGTCGAAAATTTTCGCAATGCTAAGAGATCCGGTTGATCGGAAAGTCATCTCGTCAAAATTCGGTATTACACAGGTAGAGGTTTTTGAAAGCTGGTTGCATGCATTAACAGTGCTTCGGAACATGGCAGCCCACCACGACCGATTCATCGATGTAAAAATTGGGGTTTCCCCAACCAACCTGAAGCTCAAAGGCATCAAATTCACCAATAACAAGACGGTCTACGCCTCGTTGACAGTGATTCATGTCTTGCTGAGTTCCATAGGATTTAACGGCACCTTCAAAGCGAGGCTTGCCTCAATGGAACAAAGGTATGGCTCCGCGCACTTCCAGCGCATGGGCTTTCCTGAGCTCTGGAAGACTGACGCCAAAGGCTGGTGATTACGGAGAGGGTCACCAGTTGAAGTAAACGAGTTCGTTCACCTCAACGAGCTAAAAAAGCAAAAGGATAAGCGCATGTCGGCACCTGCCAATGCCGCACAATCACCTTTGGAAGTTGGTAAGAAGCGCCAAGATTTTTGCTGGTTAAACACCGCCCAGCAGCGCTTGTTTAAACCGCCTCAAGGTTACGTCCTGCAAGCTACAACACCTTGCGTCGTTGCCTACGGCTACGCCAGAATCCGCCGGCTTGTGCGCCTTGGGGGCGGTCGGTAACTTGGTTCGTGTCACTGCTCATCAGTGATCGGGTTTAGTCGCTCGCTGGTAATTGAAGTTGCACAAGCTTCTGTCAGACAGGTATTTCCTACCTGCATTTGATGGTGGCTGTGCGTAGGGCACCTTCGGGTGCGCCGGCTTCTTCAATTCCCCGGTCCGACTAACCTGCGTACAGCTGCCACCCCTTCGTTTAGTCGGCGAAGTGTTGTCAGCATCACTCAAGGAATTGAAGACCATGTTCAAAGTCACACCCAACCCGCCAGACACCGACCCAATCTCCCCCTACGCAAGCCTCGACTCAAACAAACTCAACGAAGCCGCCGAACGCGCCCTCGACCATCACTTCCCGCGAACCGAACCCAAACCACCAAAGCGCAACGGCCAGCTCTTCGCTGTCTGCCCCGGCATCAACACCGAATCCCTCCTCGCCAACGCCTCGGAAGACCTGCTGTCCATCAGCGCCATCGCCGCCGACCTCGCAGACGATGTGGACGGCTCACGCCGCTCCGTAGCCCTGGCGCTCAGCCGCATGGCCGACGGCGTCCATTTGTTGGTGGAGCGAGCGTTGGATCATCTGGATGAACCCGAGATGGCAGCAATTTTCGCCCAGCAACAAAGCCGCATCAGCTAAACCGCACCCACAAAAAAATGGGCACCCAACCCAGTTGGCGTGCCCATTTCTTATTCCGCTCCCGCGCTACGCGGGAAGTCGGTCGGTGTTACGGATTGACACTGTCTTTCAACGATTTGCCTGGCTTGAATGCAACGGTGTTGCTGGCCTTGATTTTCACTGGCTCACCGGTTTGCGGGTTTTTGCCGGTGCGGGCTCCGCGGTGGCGTTGCAGGAAGGTGCCGAAGCCTACCAGCGTCACGCTGTCCTTGCGGTGCAGAGCGCCGGTGATTTCTTCGAGAACGGCGTTGAGTACGCGGTTGGCCTGCTCTTTGGTGAGATCTGCTTTTTCCGCGATGGCGGCGGCGAGTTCTGGTTTACGCATTAGTGAAGCCCCTTTGACGGTTTTTTGTTGTTATGTCCGTGCTGTTCTCGTTGGAACAGCGCCCAAAGCGCCGCAGGTGCTCTACTCTGCGGCAGACGGGAGTGAGAATGGCACGCACGGAAGAGCCGCGCCAGTCTCGGCGCGACGTTTGTAGGGGCAAAAGCGGGGTGATTCCGACAGAACGACCGGTATTTACGCCAGCAGCGGTGGAAGCTCTTTGTTCAGTGCGAGTTTTTCCATCACCGCCGTGCCTGTCAGGGCATAACCGAGCAGTTTTCCGCCGGCATCGCGGCATAAAACCTTGAGGTCAGCGCCCTGCCCTTCCACGGTCCAGACACCCTCCAGACCTCGTGGCGGCGGCGAAACCACCAACGGGCAAACCGGCGTTTTGACGGTGATCGGCATCGCGCCGTAGCTCACCGCTGTCGGGTTTCCGGCGAGGGTCTGTGCCAGCGCTCTCGCACAGCTCATGAGGGGCATGACGTACAACAGATTCAGCCCATCGACTTCGGCGCAGTCGCCCAATGCGTAGATATTGGCGTGAGAGGTTTTCAGGTGACGGTCGACCACCACGCCGCGATTGACCTGGACGCCGGCCGCAGCCGCCAGGTCGATGCGCGGACGCAGACCGATGGCTGACACCACCACGTCGCACGGGATGACCTGACCATCCGACAGATGCGCTTCCAATCCATCCTCAACACGCTGCAAGCGGTTGAGCACCGGCCCGAGGTGGAAACGTGCACCCAGGCTTTCCAGCCCGGCCTGGACCGCAGCGGCAGCCGCCGGGTGCAACAAGGTCGGCATGACCTGTTCGCACGGTGCAACCAGTTGCACCTCGTAACCGCCGAGGATCAGATCGTTGGCGAATTCACAGCCGATCAAGCCCGCACCGAGCAACAACACCCGACGCTTGCCGGCCGCTGCCGCGCGAAAACGTGCGTAGTCTTCGAGGTCGTTGATTGGGAACACGGCATCGGCCGCATCGCCTTCGATGGGCACGCGCACGGTTTCAGCGCCCCACGCCAGGATCAGGTCGCGGTAGATCACCGATTCTTCGCCGATCCACAGGCGCTTGTGGCCAGGGTCGATGCCGCTGATGCGCGTATGGGTGCGCACTTCGGCCTTCAGTTGCTCGGCCATCGCACCCGGTTCGGCCATGCTCAGGCCGTCGGCGTCTTTGTTTTTGCCGAAACCGGTGGAGAGCATCGGTTTGGAGTAAGAGCGCCCGTCATCGGCGGTAATCAGCAGCAGCGGGGTTTCGCTATCGAGTTTGCGAAACTCCCGGGCCAGGTTATAGCCAGCCAGCCCGGTGCCGACGATCACGACAGGTGCGTTCATTCCTTACTCCTCTAAAAGTCTTAGTTGATTTCGATCATTTCGAAATCCATCTTGCCGACACCGCAGTCCGGGCACAGCCAGTCTTCCGGCACGTCTTGCCACAGAGTGCCCGGCGCAATGCCGTCATCCGGCCAGCCGTCGGCTTCGTTATAGATCAGGCCGCAGACCACACATTGCCACTTTTTCATTCAGTTACTTCCTCAGGATTCAGGCTTATTGCCGGCGCGAACGGTCGATGGTTGCAGCGTTGCCGTCCGGCTCAGGGCGTTTTGTACTGATCGGGCCCGGCAGATGCAAGCCTGTTCGGCGCAATGGCGCGCCGGCTCAATCAAAATCGCCGAGTGACATGGTAAGCTCGCCGCCTCATTTGCTGCCAATAATGACTCACTGTGCCGCACTCAAAACCTCCCTTCTGGCTTCCCCAAAGCCGACTCGCGCCCCTCCCCGACGCTACTACCCTCGACTGGCTGTTCGACGAAGGCTCGCTGACCCGCCGGCTGATCCGTCTGTCGAATGACGGTTTCAGCGTCACGCCATTGTTCGAAGGCTGGCAACCGCTGCGCGCCGACGAATGTGCGGCGCTGGATCTGGCCGAAGGCAGCGAAGGCTGGGTGCGCGAGGTGTATTTGCGCGGCCACGGCGAAGCTTGGGTGTTTGCCCGCAGTGTGGCGGCGCGTAGCGCGTTGCAGGGCGACGGGTTGCACATGGACGAACTGGGTAGCCGCTCGCTGGGCGAGTTGCTGTTTTGCGATCAGGCATTTCAGCGTCGCGCCATCGAGGTTTGTCACTATCCTCAGGAATGGCTGCCGATGGAGTGCCGGGCACCCGAACTGTGGGGCCGTCGCTCGCGCTTCGACCGTGACGCCTTGAGCGTGCTGGTGGCCGAGATCTTCCTGCCGACCTTGTGGCTCGCCACTCGCGCCCACCCGGAGAACTGCTGATGTACCAGAGCCTGCTCAAGTCCCTGAACCGCTTGAACCCTCGGGCCTGGGATTTCATTCAGTTGACGCGCATGGACAAGCCGATCGGCATTTACCTGCTGCTGTGGCCGACGCTGTGGGCGCTATGGATTGCCGGTAAAGGTTCGCCGTCGCTGGCCAACGTGGTGATTTTTGTCCTGGGCGTGGTGCTCACCCGCGCCGGCGGCTGCGTGATCAACGACTGGGCGGACCGCAAGGTCGATGGCCATGTGAAGCGTACCGAACAGCGCCCGCTGCCGAGCGGCAAGATCAGCTCCAAAGAAGCTCTGGTGTTCTTTGCATTGCTGATGGGCGTGAGCTTCCTGCTGGTGTTGTGCACCAACGCGGCGACAGTCTGGCTGTCGTTCGGCGGCTTGGCGCTGGCCTTCACTTACCCGTTCATGAAGCGCTACACCTATTACCCGCAAGTGGTGCTGGGCGCGGCGTTTTCCTGGGGGATGCCGATGGCGTTCACCGCCGAAACCGGTGAACTGCCGGCGGCGGCGTGGTTGCTGTGGATCGCTAATCTGATGTGGACGGTGGGCTACGACACGTATTACGCGATGACGGATCGCGACGACGACTTGAAGATCGGTGTGAAATCCACGGCGATTCTGTTTGGCGAGGCGGACCGAGTGATCATTCTGACCCTGCAAGGGTTGGCACTGGGTTGCCTGTTGCTGGCCGGGTCGAAATTCGAGCTCGGTGGCTGGTTCCACTTGGGCTTGCTGGCGGCGGCGGGCTGTTTTGCGTGGGAGTTCTGGTACACACGCGGCAAGGACCGGATGCGTTGCTTCAAGGCGTTTTTGCACAACCACTGGGCGGGGTTGGCAATTTTTGTCGGGATCGTGCTGGATTACGGATTGCGTTGAGGCGGCTGACATCTTCGCGGGCAAGCCTCGCTCCTACAAGGGGAGAGCGAGGCTGCGGAGATTGAACTCGTTACATCTTCGGCCCTTGGAGGATGTGCCACTTGTCCATTTTCTTGTCGCCTGTCATGTCTCCTGGCTTCTTGTCTTGAACGAAGTAGTACAGCGGCTTGCCATCGAACGCCCACTGCATCGTGCCATCGTCACGCTTGATGACGGTCCACTTGCCTTCATCCTTATCGGCCGCGGTGGCTTTGAGCGGCGGCCAGTTTTCTGCGCACTTGCCGGTGCACGCCGACTTGCCGCCCGTGTCGTTGTCAAAGGTGTACAACGTCATGCCCTTGTGGTCGACCAACATGCCGTCTTTCACCATGCCCGGATCTGCGGCGAAGGCCATTGTCGGCAGCGTTAGCGCAGCAGTGACCAGCAGCGCCTTCCAGGATTGAGCGATGTGCTTCATGGAAACCTTCCTTTTGCGGTTGTCAGGATTCGGACTTAGAGCTTAGTTCAGGATCATGACAATCGCCGGGCGACTAAAATACTGTCACACGACTGCAATAATTCCGTTATCTAATGCGGCGCAAGACAGTTAAATGACAAGAGGATTAATGGCATGGTTGGCAGGAGCATTCTGATCGTCGACGACGAAGCGCCCATTCGCGAAATGATCGCCGTTGCGTTGGAAATGGCCGGCTATGACTGCCTGGAGGCCGAGAACTCGCAGCAGGCCCACGCCATCATTGTCGACCGCAAACCGGACCTGATCCTGCTCGACTGGATGCTGCCCGGCACCTCCGGCATCGAATTGGCCCGCCGCTTGAAGCGCGATGAGCTGACCGGGGACATCCCGATCATCATGCTCACCGCCAAGGGCGAAGAGGACAACAAGATCCAGGGCCTGGAAGTCGGCGCCGACGACTACATCACCAAACCCTTTTCCCCACGCGAACTGGTGGCGCGCCTGAAGGCTGTGCTGCGCCGTGCCGGCCCGACCGATGGCGAGGCACCGATCGAAGTCGGCGGCCTGCTGCTGGACCCGATCAGCCACCGCGTGACCATCGACGGCAAACCGGCCGAGATGGGCCCGACCGAATACCGCTTGCTGCAATTCTTCATGACCCACCAGGAACGCGCCTACACCCGTGGCCAGTTGCTGGATCAGGTCTGGGGCGGCAACGTGTATGTCGAAGAACGCACCGTCGATGTGCACATCCGTCGTCTGCGCAAAGCCCTCGGCGATGCCTACGAAAATCTGGTACAAACCGTGCGCGGCACCGGCTACCGCTTTTCTACCAAAGCCTGATCCGGACCTTTCCCGCCCGACAAGCTGACAAGGACGCGCGTTCAAGTGAACCAAAACTGGCATGGCACCCTGATTCGCCACATGCTGCTACTGGTCACCGCCTGCCTGGTGATCGGCCTGATCACCGGCTACTACGGCTGGAGCCTCGCCGCGGGCCTGGGCCTCTACCTGGCCTGGACCCTCAAGCAATTGCTGCGTCTGCACGAGTGGCTGCGCCTGCACAAACCCGATGAAGCACCGCCCGATGGCTATGGCCTGTGGGGCGAAGTGTTCGACAGCATCTACCACCTGCAACGCCGCGACCAACGCGTGCGCGGGCGCCTGCAAGCGGTGATCGACCGGGTCCAGGAATCCACCGCCGCGCTGAAAGACGCGGTGATCATGCTCGACACCGACGGCAACCTCGAATGGTGGAACCGCGCGGCGGAAACCCTGCTCGGTCTCAAGACGCCGCAGGACAGCGGCCAGCCAGTGACCAACCTGGTGCGCCATCCGCGCTTCAAGGAATACTTCGAGCAGGACAGCTACGCCGAGCCGCTGGAAATCCCTTCGCCGATCAACGATCGCCTGCGCATTCAGCTGTACATCACCCGCTACGGCAACAACGAACACTTGATGCTGGTGCGCGACGTGACGCGCATCCATCAGCTGGAGCAGATGCGCAAAGACTTTATCGCCAACGTCTCCCACGAACTTCGCACGCCGCTGACGGTGATCTGCGGCTACCTGGAAACCTTGCTCGACAATGTCGAGGACGTGAACCCGCGCTGGAGCCGCGCCTTGCAGCAAATGCAGCAACAAGGCGGGCGCATGCAGACGCTGCTCAACGACTTGCTGCTGCTGGCCAAACTGGAAGCCACCGATTACCCGTCGGACAACCAGCCCGTGCCCATCGACGGCTTGTTGCAATCGATCAAGGGCGACGCCCAGCAACTGTCCGGGCAGAAAAACCAGCGCATCACCCTCGAAGCCGACCCGACGATTCAGCTCAAGGGTAGCGAAGCGGAACTGCGCAGCGCGTTTTCCAACCTGGTGTTCAACGCGGTGAAGTACACCCCGGCCGAAGGCAATATCCGCATCCGCTGGTGGGGCGACGAGCAAGGCGCGCACCTGAGCGTGCAGGACTCCGGCATCGGCATCGACAGCAAACACCTGCCGCGCCTGACCGAACGTTTCTATCGCGTCGACTCCAGCCGCAACTCCAACACCGGTGGCACCGGGCTCGGGTTGGCGATCGTCAAACATGTGTTGCTGCGCCACCGCGCACGGATGGAAATCAGCAGCGTGCCGGGCCACGGCAGTACGTTTACCTGCCATTTCGCGCCGGCTCAGGTGACGAAAACCCGGGTTATCAGCACCGCGGATTGATACCGGCCAGCACTCGCCACTAGGCAATCGACAAGTCAGCCGCTACATTGGCTGACTTGTGCCTGCCTTTCAGGTGCACTTTTTTCTTTCCTTTCGAATACACGGAACCCGCAAAACTCCATCATGGACCCTTCCCCTGGCTTGACCCTCGCGACACTCTTCGCCGATTTCGGCATGATTCTTTTTGCTCTGATCCTGGTTTTGCTCAACGGCTTTTTCGTTGCGGCGGAATTTGCCATGGTCAAATTGCGCTCGACCCGGGTCGAGGCCATCGCTGAGAAAAACGGCTGGCGCGGACACATCCTGCGCACCGTTCACAGTCAGCTCGATGCCTACCTGTCGGCGTGCCAACTGGGTATCACCCTCGCCTCCCTCGGCCTCGGCTGGGTCGGTGAACCGGCGTTCGCGCACATCCTCGAACCGCTGCTGGAGGCCGTCGGCGTGCAGTCGGCCGAAGTGATCAAAGGCGTATCGTTCTTCGCTGCGTTCTTCGTGATTTCGTACCTGCACATCGTGGTCGGCGAGCTGGCCCCGAAATCCTGGGCCATCCGCAAACCCGAGCTGCTGTCGCTGTGGACCGCCGTGCCGTTGTACCTGTTCTATTGGGCGATGTACCCGGCGATTTATTTGCTCAACGCCAGTGCCAACACGATTCTGCGGATCGCCGGCCAGGGTGAGCCCGGCCCCCATCACGAGCACCATTACAGCCGTGAAGAACTGAAACTGATCCTGCACTCCAGCCGTGGCCAGGACCCGAGCGACCAAGGCATGCGCGTACTCGCCTCGGCCGTGGAGATGGGCGAGCTGGAAGTGGTCGACTGGGCCAACTCCCGCGAAGACCTGGTGACGCTGGAGTTCAACGCGCCGCTCAAGGAAATCCTGGCGATGTTCCGTCGCCACAAGTTCAGCCGTTATCCGGTGTACGACAGTGATCGCCAGGAGTTCGTCGGCCTGCTGCACATCAAGGACCTGTTGCTGGAACTGGCGGCGCTGGACCACATCCCCGAGTCGTTCAACCTGGCCGAACTGACCCGGCCGCTGGAGCGCGTGTCGCGGCACATGCCGCTGTCGCAGTTGCTGGAGCAGTTCCGCAAGGGCGGCTCGCACTTCGCCGTGGTTGAAGAAGCCGACGGCAACATCATCGGCTACCTGACCATGGAAGACGTGCTGGAAGTGCTGGTCGGCGACATTCAGGACGAACACCGCAAGGCCGAGCGCGGGATTCTCGCGTATCAACCGGGCAAGCTGCTCGTTCGCGGTGATACGCCGCTGTTCAAGGTTGAACGCCTGCTGGGCATTGACCTTGACCACATCGAAGCCGAAACCCTCGCCGGGCTGGTCTACGAAACCCTGAAACGGGTGCCGGAAGAGGAAGAAGTGCTGGAAGTCGAAGGCCTGCGGATCATCATCAAAAAGATGAAAGGGCCGAAGATCATTCTGGCCAAGGTGTTGATGCTCGACTAAATAGGCAGATCCGGAACCGAGTCGATCCCATCGCGGGCAAGCCCGCTCCCACAAGGACTAGCGCGGGACCTGTGGGAGCGGGCTTGCCCGCGATTGCGTCAGGTCAGGCAACCCATTATTGCTTGCCCAACGCAAAGTTGGGCAACGCTCCCACCGGTTGATTGAACTGGTACGGAATCGACACCAGCCCCAACCCTGTATTGCGCTGCACCACGAAATGCAGGTGCGGCCCGCTGCTGTTGCCGGTATTGCCCGACAGCGCCAGCGGACTCCCCACTGACACCCGTTGCCCTTCGCGAACGCTGACTGAGCCTTGCTTGAGGTGCAGGTACACGCCCATCGTCCCGTCATCGTGCAGCACGCGCACGAAATTGCCCGACGGATCGTTGCCGCGCCCGGTCTGGGCATTCTCGGTTTTCACCACCACCCCGCCTCGCGCCGCGATGATCGGCGTGCCGACGGGCATGGCGATGTCCATGGCGTAGCGATTCCTTGGGCCGAAGTGGCTGTACTGTCCATTGGCGCCCTGACTGAGCCGAAACGGTCCGCCACCCCAGGGGAACGGGTATCGATAGGCCATGGCAGCCCCTGAGGGGTCACCCAGGGAGTATTCAAACTTGGGGGTATACGCGAGCGGCATCTCCGCTTTCGTGGCCGTGAGCAGCGCCAGACGAATGCTGCTGCGGGCCGGCATGACCCGACGGATCGGCCGGCTCGGCGCACCGCTGACGTTCTGCAGCCCGGCGAAACTCAACTCGATCTCAACAGGCGCATACAGGTCATTGCGCACGTAGACGCTGTCCACGCCCTGCTTCTTCGTGATGACGAGGTACACCTGACGCTCAAGGTGCTCGACCATGCGATCGCGAAAAGTGAACACCCGGGATCCCTTCGTGGGGCGGTCGCTGTAGGAGACCACGCCATTGGCATCGGTGGATTTGTAGATGGTCATGGCCATGGCCAAGGTGGACGCCATGAACAGACCACAGAAAAACAGCAGGCGCGCGAGCATGGGCAGGATTCTGTCGAGTAAGGCCTGGGATTGAGCCTAGCAGCTGCAATGGACCCGGGTAGTCGGCAGATGTTTCAAAATGGGCAGGTCAGCGGATGTGTGGTGAATCTGATGGCCCCTTCGCGGGCAAGCCCGCTCCCACAGGTTTCGTGTCGGTCATATCATCGACGACAACCCAAATCCTGTGGGAGCGAGGCTTGCCCGCGATGGCGGACGGTCAGGCGACGAAGATTACGCGCCTGGAACGAAATGCTTCTGCGCTGTACCGCGTGCGATCAACCGGGAGATGTAATCCAGTTTCTGCGCGTCCTGGTCGACAAAGCGGAACGTCAGTTGCAGCCATTCGCTGTCGGGTTTCTGCTCGTGGGCGACGATGGCGTGCAGGTAACCGTTCAGGCGAGCGACTTCAGCGTTGTCGCCCTGCTCCAGATCGAGCACGGCGCTGTCGAGCACTTGCGGCAGGGCTTCGGTGCGTTTGACCACCAGCAGCGCTTCCTTGAGGCTCAAGGCTTTGATGACGCATTGCTGAATGCCGTTCGGCAGGCGCAATTGGCCCTGGCCACGGCCGCCGGTTGGCGCGGCAGAGGCAGCCGGCGCCTTCACCGGTGGGCTGTTGAGCAAGCCACGGGACGGCGCAGCAGCCGGAGCCGGTGCGGCGGCGACAGGTTTGGCAAACGGGTTGACCGCTGCCGGTGCCGCCGCAGGCGCGACCACCGGAGCCTTGCCGCCGGTCAATGCGCTCAACGAATCGTTACCAAAGGCCGAGTTCATTTTGGTCGGCGCGCTGTTCATCAAGGTGTCGAGCTTGCCGACCTTGTTCAGCGCCTGCTTGACCTTGGTCAGCAGTTGCTCGTTGGTGAACGGCTTGCTGACGTAGCCGGAAACACCGGCCTGGATCGCCTGGACGACGTTCTCTTTGTCGCCACGGCTGGTCACCATGACGAAGGGCATGGTCTTGAGGTTGTCCTGCTCGCGGCACCAGGTCAGCAATTCCAGGCCGGACATTTCCGGCATCTCCCAGTCGCACAGGACCAGGTCGAACGCTTCCCGGGCCAGCAAGGCCTGAGCCTTCTTGCCGTTGACCGCGTCTTCGATCCGGATGCCCGGGAAGTAGTTGCGCAGGCACTTCTTCACCAGGTCACGAATGAACGACGCATCGTCCACGACCAACACACTGACCTTACTCATCCATCACCCCTTTAAAAAATCCCGGCAAGCATACCGCTTTGCTGATGGCACATTGCCAAAAACCTTCAGTCACGCCGGGACTTTTCGTTCGCGGGTGCTGCTTCGAATTCGTAAACCCCTAAACAAAAACGCCCGGCCAAAAGGCCGGGCGCTTTACTTGGGCAATCTTACTTATCGTCAACTTCGCCCGGAACATTAGCGGTTTCACCACTTGTGCCTTCAACTTCTTCCTTCATGCGCTTGAGGCCCAGGTGACGCACATCGGTGCCGCGCACCAGGTAAATCACCAGCTCGGAGATATTGCGCGCGTGGTCGCCGATGCGCTCCAGCGAACGCAGCACCCAGATAATGCTCAGAACCCGCGAGATAGAGCGCGGGTCTTCCATCATGTAGGTGGCGAGTTCACGCAGGGCCGTCTTGTATTCGCGGTCGATGATCTTGTCGTACTGCGCCACCGACAACGCCAGGTCGGCGTCGAAGCGGGCAAACGCGTCCAGGGCGTCACGCACCATGTTGCGCACCTGGTCACCGATGTGGCGAACCTCGACGTAACCGCGCGGCGCTTCGCCTTCCTCGCACAACTGGATGGCGCGACGGGCGATCTTGGTCGATTCGTCGCCGATGCGCTCAAGGTCGATCACCGACTTGGAGATGCTGATGATCAGACGCAAGTCGGACGCTGCTGGCTGACGACGGGCCAGAATGCGCAGGCATTCTTCGTCGATGTTGCGTTCCATCTGGTTGATCTGGTCATCGATCTCGCGAACCTGCTGAGCCAGGCCGGAGTCGGCCTCGATCAGCGCGGTCACCGCGTCGTTGACCTGCTTCTCGACCAGCCCGCCCATGGCCAGGAGGTGGCTGCGCACTTCCTCGAGCTCAGCGTTGAACTGCGCGGAGATGTGATGGGTAAGGCCTTCTTTACTAATCATGTTGGCGTCCTTGGAGCGTCCGGTAAGGTGCGGTGGACCGCAGCGTCAGTTCAGTGAGCAACAACAGCTTCCTAGCCGTAGCGACCAGTGATGTAGTCTTCGGTCTGCTTCTTCGCCGGATTGGTGAACAGGGTATCGGTGTCGCCGAATTCCACCAGTTTGCCCATGTACATGAACGCCGTGTAGTCGGAAACCCGCGCGGCCTGTTGCATGTTGTGGGTCACGATGACGATGGTGAACTTCGATTTCAGTTCGTAGATCAGCTCTTCGACTTTCAACGTCGAGATCGGGTCGAGTGCCGAGCACGGTTCGTCGAGCAGCAGCACTTCCGGTTCCACGGCGATAGTGCGCGCGATCACCAGACGTTGTTGCTGACCACCGGACAGGCCGAGTGCCGACTCGTGCAGACGATCCTTCACTTCGTCCCACAGCGCCGCGCCTTTCAACGCCCACTCGACGGCTTCGTCGAGGATGCGCTTCTTGTTGATGCCCTGGATACGCAGACCGTAAACCACGTTCTCGTAGATGGTTTTCGGGAACGGGTTCGGCTTCTGGAACACCATGCCGACGCGACGGCGCAGCTCGGCCACGTCTTCGCCCTTGCGGTAGATGTTGTTGCCGTAGAGGTTGATTTCACCTTCCACGCGGCAACCGTCGACCAGGTCGTTCATGCGGTTGAAGGTACGCAGCAGCGTGGACTTGCCGCAGCCGGACGGACCGATGAAGGCGGTCACGCGCTGTTTCGGGATGTTCATGCTGACGTCGAACAGCGCTTGTTTGTCGCCGTAGAACAGGCTCAGGCCCGGCACTTCGATGGCCACGGTTTCCTGCGCCAGGCTCAGGCTCTGTTTGTCGCGGCCCAGGGCAGACATGTTGATGCCGTGGGTATGTGCTTCGTGCTGCATGGGAGGCTCCCTGTGCTGACAAATTCGGTTCGGTTGACCGCTGGCCTCACAGAAATGGGCCAGCGGTGTTGCCTTCTGTAGGAGCCAGGCTTGCCGGCGAAGGCGTCCTTGAAATCGCCTTCGCCGGCAAGCCTGGCTCCTACAGGGTCGGCAGTGATTAGCTATCCAGCGCTTTGTATTTCTCGCGCAGATGGTTCCGGATATAAACGGCCGACAGGTTCAATGTCGCGATCACCAGTACCAGCAACAGCGCCGTGGCGTACACCAGCGGTCGTGCGGCTTCGACGTTCGGGCTCTGGAAGCCGACGTCATAAATATGGAAGCCCAGGTGCATGATCTTCTGATCAAGGTGAAGGTACGGGTAGTTGCCATCCAGCGGCAGCGATGGCGCCAGTTTCACCACACCCACCAGCATCAGCGGCGCCACTTCGCCAGCGGCGCGAGCCACGGCGAGAATCATGCCGGTCATCATCGCCGGGCTGGCCATCGGCAGCACGATCTTCCACAAGGTTTCCGCCTTGGTTGCGCCGAGGGCCAACGAGCCTTCACGCACGGTGCGAGGAATCCGCGCCAGACCTTCTTCGGTGGCCACGATCACCACCGGCACCGCCAGCAGCGCCAGGGTCAGCGACGCCCAGAGCAGACCCGGCGTACCGAAGGTCGGTGCCGGCAGCGCTTCAGGGAAGAACAACCGGTCGACCGAGCCGCCCAGCACATAAACGAAGAAGCCCAGACCGAACACGCCGTAAACGATGGCCGGAACGCCCGCCAGGTTGTTCACGGCGATACGGATGATCCGGGTCAGCGCGTTCTGCTTGGCGTATTCACGCAGGTAAACCGCTGCCAGCACGCCGAACGGGGTCACGATCATCGCCATGATCAGGGTCATCATCACTGTGCCGAAGATGGCCGGGAAGATCCCGCCTTCGGTGTTCGCTTCACGCGGGTCGTCGCTGAGGAATTCCCAGACCTTGCTGAAGTAGAAACCGATCTTGGTCATCGTGCCCATGGCGTTCGGCTGATAGGCGTGAACCACCTTGCCGATGTCGATCACGATCTCTTTGCCGTTGGCATCGCGGGCCGTCAGGCTGTCGCGGTTGAACTGGGCGTGCAGGTCGGCAAGACGGGCTTCGATGTCCTGATAACGTGCGTTCAGCTCGGCGCGCTCGGACTCCATGTCCGCTTGCGCGGTGGCATCGAGCTTGCCGGCCAGTTCCAGTTTGCGACCGTGCAGACGGATGCGTTCGAGACCGGCGTTGATCGCGCCGATGTCGACTTTTTCCAGAGTCTTAAGCTGCGCAGCAAGCTGGTTGACGCGGGCAACACGGGCCTGCAACTCAGGCCACGCCGCCTCGCCTTCGGCGATGACTTTGCCGTCCTGTTTGACGTTGACCAGGTAGCCGTAGAAGTTGCCCCACTCGCGACGCTCGATGGCCATCAGCTCAGGCGGGGTTTTCTGGTTGGTCAGCCACTCGCCGACGATCCAGGTGAAGTCGTTGCCGTTCAAGTCACGGTTGCCGACCTTGATCAGCTCGCGGGTCATGAACTCCGGGCCTTCGTCAGGCACCGGCAGCCCGGCGCTTTTCAGGCGCGCGCGCGGCACTTCTTCTTTCTGCACCACTTCGCCGATGACCAGGTGATTGGCCTGGCCCGGCACGTCGTAGCTGGCGTGAATCAAGTCCGCCGGCCAGAAGTGACCCAGACCGCGCACGGCAATCACCGCCAGCAGGCCAATGGTCATGATGACCGCGATGGACACCGCGCCACCGCTGATCCAGACGCCGGGGGCGCCGCTCTTGAACCATCCATTCAGGGAGTTCTGTTTCACAGACTTCTACCTTTCTTAAAGCGACGAGTATTTCTTGCGCAGACGCTGACGAATCAGTTCCGCGAGGGTGTTCATGACGAAGGTGAACAACAGCAGCACCAGCGCCGAGAGGAACAGCACGCGGTAGTGGCTGCCGCCGACTTCCGATTCGGGCATTTCCACCGCGACGTTGGCGGCCAGCGTTCGCAGACCTTCGAACAGGTTCATTTCCATGACCGGGGTGTTGCCGGTGGCCATCAGCACGATCATCGTTTCACCGACCGCGCGGCCCATGCCGATCATCAGCGCCGAGAAGATGCCCGGGCTGGCGGTGAGGATCACCACCCGCGTCATGGTCTGCCATGGCGTGGCACCGAGGGCCAGGGAACCGAGGGTCAGGCCACGCGGCACGCTGAACACGGCGTCTTCGGCGATGGAGTAGATGTTCGGGATCACCGCGAAGCCCATGGCCAGACCGACCACCAGTGCGTTGCGCTGGTCGTAGGTGATGCCCAGATCGTGGGAGATCCACATGCGCATGTCGCCGCCGAAGAACCAGTTCTCCATGAACGGGCTCATGTACAGCGAGAGCCAGCCCACGAACAGGATCACCGGAATCAGGATCGCGCTTTCCCAGCCGTCCGGCACTTTCAGGCGGATGGACTCAGGCAGGCGACTGAAAACGAAACCGGCTACCAGGATGCCGATCGGCAAGAGCATCAGCAGGCTGAAGATGCCCGGCAAATGCCCTTCTACATACGGCGCGAGGAACAGACCGGCGAAGAAACCGAGGATCACCGTCGGCATCGCTTCCATCAGCTCGATCACCGGCTTGACCTTGCGGCGCATGCCCGGGGCCATGAAGTACGCGGTGTAGATCGCCGCGGCAACGGCCAGTGGAGCGGCCAGCAGCATGGCGTAGAACGCGGCTTTCAGGGTGCCGAAGGTCAGCGGAGACAAGCTCAGCTTCGGTTCGAAATCGGTGTTGGCGGCGGTCGATTGCCAGACGTATTTAGGCTCGTCGTAGTTCTCGTACCAGACCTTGCTCCACAGCGCGCTCCAGGACACTTCCGGGTGCGGGTTGTCGAGCAGCAGCGGTTGAATCTTGCCACCGGCTTCGACGATCACGCGGTTGGCCCGTGGCGACAGGCCGAAGATGCCCTGGCCTTCGACGACCTGATCCACCAGCAGGGTACGGTGCGCGGTGCTGTGGAACACGCCGAGCTTGCCGGAGGCGTCGAGGGCGATGAACCCTTTGCGACGTTCTTCGGCGGTGATTTCAACGATCGGCGTGGTGCCCATCTGGAAGGTGCGGATCTGCTTCAGGCGCAGCTCACCATCCGGGTCGCGGGCCATGAACCATTGGGCCAGACCACCTTTGGAATCGCCGAGGATCAGCGAGATACCGCCCACCAGTTGGGTGCTGGCGGTAATTTCGGCGTCGCCGTTTTCGAGCAATTTGTAGCGACCGTTGAGGCTCTTGTCGCGGAGGCTGAACACGTCGGCCTGAGCACGACCGTTAATCACATACAGCCACTGCTGACGCGGGTCGACGAAGATGTTCTTCACCGGTTCGGTCATTTGCGGCAGCTCGATGCGTTTCTGTTCGCTGGTGATTTCGCCGGTCATCATGTTTTCTTCGCTGGTCAGCGAGAGCACATTGAGTTGCGAACCGGTGGAACCGACCAGCATCAGGGTCGAATCGGTGGCGTTGAGGCTGACGTGCTCCAGGGCACCACCCGCTTCGTTCAGCGCGATCGGAGTTTCGCCGTACGGGTATTCGATCGCCGGCGAGATGGTCTTCTTGCCATTCGGGTAGCTGACTTTATAGGTGTGACGGAACACCAGGGCCTGACCGTTGGAGAAGCCAACCGCGACCAGCGGATGACCGGGCTGGTCTTCGCCGATGGACGTGACGCTGGCCCCGGCCGGAACCGGCAGATCGACGCGCTTGAGTTCAGCGCCACTGTCGATATCAAAGAACAATGCCTGCCCTTTGTCGGAAACCCGCATGGCGACCTGGTTCTGCTCTTCCAGGGAGATCATCAGCGGCTTGCCAGCGTCTTGCATCCAGGCGGGCGTGATGGAGTCCTTGGCGGTCAGGTCGGCACCCTGGAACAGGGGGAAGACGACGTAGGCGAGGAAGAAGAAGATCAACGTGATCGCGCCGAGAACGGCGAGGCCGCCCACGAGGACGTACCAGCGGGTCAGACGATCCTTGAGCGCGCGGATGCGGCGCTTGCGTTGCAACTCAGGCGTATTGAAATCAATTCGCTTGGGGGGATTTGTAGTCATGGTGGAATTGGCCAGATCATTCATGCGCACACCCTAGCGATCCTGTATGACAGAAAGATGACAATGCAGTGACGCAGCAAATCCGCCGCCAGCGGGAACTGGCAGTGGATCGGAAAATTTGGGGGCCGGCGTACCGGCATTTGTAGGAGCGAAGCTTGCTCGCGAAGGCGTCATCACATTTAACATCAATGTTGATTGAACCACCGCTTTCGCGGGCAAGCCTCGCTCCTACAACAGGTCCGGGTTTACCTCGGACCTAGGGTTTTACTTTTTTGCGACTTCAGCGCCGCCTTCCTGCAGACCCAGGTCAGCCAGTGCTTTTGCAGCAACCTTGGCCGGCAGTGGGATGTAGCCGTCTTTCACTACAACTTCCTGGCCCTGTTTGGACAGAATCAGTTTCACGAACTCGGCTTCCAGCGGGGCCAGAGGCTTGTTCGGGGCTTTGTTGACGTAAACGTAGAGGAAGCGCGACAGCGGATACTTGCCGTTCAGGGCGTTTTCTTCGCTGTCTTCGATGAAGTCAGTGCTGCCTTTCTTGGCCAGTGCAACCGTCTTCACGCTAGCGGTTTTGTAGCCGATGCCCGAGTAACCGATGCCGTTCAGCGAGGAGCTGATCGACTGCACGACCGAAGCCGAGCCTGGTTGTTCGTTGACGTTTGGCTTGTAGTCGCCTTTGCACAGGGCTTCTTCTTTGAAGTAGCCGTAGGTGCCGGATACCGAGTTACGACCGAACAGCTGAACCGGCTTGTTGGCCAGGTCGCCGGTCACACCCAGGTCGCCCCAGGTTTTCACGTCGGCTTTAGCGCCGCACAGACGAGTGGACGAGAAGATCGCGTCGACTTGTTCCATGGTCAGGTGCTGGATCGGGTTGTCTTTGTGTACGAAAACAGCCAGGGCGTCCACGGCAACCGGGATAGCGGTTGGCTTGTAGCCGTACTTCTGCTCGAAGGCAGCCAGTTCGGTGTCCTTCATCTTGCGGCTCATCGGGCCCAGGTTGGAGGTGCCTTCAGTCAGCGCAGGTGGCGCAGTGGCGGAGCCAGCGGCCTGAATCTGGATGTTTACGTTCGGGTATTCTTTTTTGTAGTTCTCAGCCCACAGGGTCATGAGGTTGGCCAGGGTATCGGAGCCGACGCTGGACAGGTTGCCCGACACACCAGTGGTCTTGGTGTAGCTCGGGATAGCAGGGTCAACAGCGGCAACCGCGTTGGCAGTCGCAACGCCAGCAGCGACAAAAGTCATTGCCGCCATCAAACGCTTCAGTTTCATGCCTTACTCCTAGCAGATAGGGTGTGTTATTCGGGGCCAAGTATCAGCAGGCCGTGTGAACACTCTATGGCTGAAATATGACAATTGGATGAAAGGCCAGTATTCAGTGTTTCGAAGTGATTCCGCGTTATCGTTCTTCGCGGGCAAGCCTCGCGCCTACAGGATATGTGCCATGTTGAAATGGGTGCACGACCTGTAGGAGCGAGGCTTGTCCGCGAAGGCGTCAGTCGGGTTAGCGCCCTTTTTTCCAGAGATACGCCCCCACCAGAATCCCGACCCCACACAGAACCGCCACGTAGTACGCCGGCCCCATCGGGCTTTCCTTGAGCAGCAGGCTGACGATCATTGGCGTCAGGCCACCGAAAATGGCATAGGCGACGTTGTAGGAGAACGACAGGCCGCTGAAGCGCACCACCGGCGGGAATGCCTTGACCATGACGTATGGAACTGCGCCGATGGTGCCCACCAGCAGGCCAGTCAGGGCGTACATCGGGAACAGCCAGTCCGGATGCTCGGCCAGGCTGTGGTAGAAGGTCCAGGAACTGGCCAGCAACGCGGCACAGCCGAACACGAACACTCGGCCCGCGCCGAAGCGATCCGCGAGGGCGCCGGCAATGATGCAGCCAACGCTCAGGAACACGATCGCCACGCTGTTGGACTGCAGGGCGGTGGTCGGCGAGAAGTGGTGGACCGTCTGCAACACGGTCGGGGTCATCAAAATCAACACCACGATAGCGGCAGACAGCAACCAGGTCAGCAACATGGAAATCAGAATCGCCCCGCGATGGTCGCGCAATACAGCACGCAACGGCACTTCTTCAGCCAGGGCCTTGCGCAGTTGCAGCTCAGCGAAAACAGGGGTTTCGTGCAACCAACGGCGCAGATACACCGAGAACAGGCCGAACACGCCACCGAGCAGGAACGGGATTCGCCAGGCGTAATCCGCCACCTCCACCGGGGTGTAGAAGCTGTTGATCGCCGTGGCAACCAACGAACCGAGGAGGATGCCCGCCGTCAGACCGCTGGTCAGGGTGCCGCAGGCGTAGCCGATGTGCCGCTGCGGCACGTGTTCGGAAACGAAGACCCAGGCGCCGGGCACTTCACCGCCAATCGCCGCGCCTTGAATCACGCGCATCAGCAGCAACAGGATCGGTGCCCACATGCCGATCTGCGCGTATGTCGGCAGCAGGCCCATGATCAAGGTCGGCACCGCCATCATGAAAATGCTCAAGGTGAACATCTTCTTGCGACCCAGCAGGTCGCCGAAGTGCGCCATCACAATGCCGCCCAGCGGACGCGCCAGGTAGCCGGCAGCGAAGATGCCGAAGGTCTGCATCAGCCGCAGCCACTCGGGCATGTCGGCCGGGAAGAACAGCTTGCCCACCACCGTGGCGAAGAACACGAAAATGATGAAGTCGTAGAACTCCAGCGCGCCGCCAAGGGCCGACAGCGACAAAGTCTTGTAGTCATTGCGGGTCAACGGACGTGCGGGCTGGTTCGGCTGCGCGATGCTCGAGGGCGCTGTGGTCATGGCAAGGGCTTCTCTTATAGGCGGATCTGCAACCCCAACAACGCTGGCGGAGGCTTGGGCAGGACCGGCACGATAGCAAATTGTTCGAAAAAGCACATAGAGGTGCGTATTTGACGGTCAAAATGAGAACCGGACGGTCGTCTCGGAGTCTACCGACCGATATACTCGCGATCTTGCAACAGTTTGAAAGGGTTGCTGTGCGAAGACGCTGCTGGCCTGCCAGTCGATTTCGCAGAGTTTCCCTTTAGGCGCCTTACGAAAAACGTGACGAACGTAGTATGTTCGGGGCTGAATCGTTTTCCTTGAGACGGCTATTCACCTGAAGTACCAATGAAGAGTCACGGGTCAGAGGCACCCCCGGCATGATAGAGCTCGAACAAGAAGATCCAATCCCGCAAGGCGACCTGGCCCTGCAAATCACTGCGCTTCCCCGTGAAACCAACGGTTTCGGCGATATTTTCGGTGGCTGGCTGGTGGCGCAGATGGATTTGGCCGGCACCGCAATGGCCAGCAAAGTCGCTGGCGGCCGGGTGGCTACCGTGGCGATCGATCGCATGGCGTTCCTGGTTCCGGTCGCGGTGGGCGCTCAGCTCTCCTTCTATACCCAGGCCCTGGAAATCGGTCGCAGCTCGATCCAGATGATGGTCGAGGTCTGGAGCGACGATCCATTGTCGAGCGAGTGGCGTAAAGTGACTGAAGCCGTGTTTGTGTTCGTCGCCATCGATGGCAGCGGTCGCACCCGTTCGGTTCCGCCGCGCGCGCGTTAAACACGGCGACCGTTTTGCGGTCCATTGCAGTCCTGTTACCGATCGAGAGTTGCCCCATGAGCACGCCCAACGTTGAAGCCGTGAAACTGGATGACCTGAACTGCTGGCGCATCCGCCACGGTCAGGCCGAATTGCTGGTGGCCCAGCAAGGCGCGCACATCCTCAGTTATCAACTGGCCGGGCAACCGCCGCTGATCTGGCTCAACGACGAGGCTGTGTTCAAGACCGGCAAGAGCATCCGCGCCGGTGTGCCGGTGTGCTGGCCGTGGTTCGGCAATTTTTCGCGCAATCCGCAGAGCGTTCAGGCGATGCGCGTCAGCAACGAACCGCCAACCGCCCACGGTTTTGTACGGGCGATGGATTGGGAACTGGGTGGTATCGAAACCGAAGGTGAAAGCCTGAAGGTGGAATTCATCCTGCCGTACCCTGAAGGTGGGTTCCCCGGCTGGCCGCATCAGGTGGATTTGAAGTTGAGCATTCGACTGGATGAACAGCTGCACATCAGCCTGACCAGCCACAACCAGGGCACCGATCCCGTCACCATCAGCCAGGCGCTGCACAGCTATTTCGCGGTCAGCGATGTGCGCAATGTGCATGTTGATGGACTGGATGGCTTGAATTACATCGAGACGCTGGAAGACTGGAAAACCAAGACCCAGACCGGCGACCTGCGTTTTACCGGCGAGACTGATCGCATCTACCTGAACACCCCGGCGACGCTGAGCATTGTCGATCCGGCGTGGGAACGGCGCATCGAGCTGACCAGCAGCGGTTCGCGTTCGGCGGTGATCTGGAACCCGTGGATTGATCGCGCGGCGGCGTTCAGTGATATGGCAGACGATGGCTGGCAGCGGATGCTGTGCATTGAAACGGCGAACGTGATGGATGACGTGGTGACGTTGGCGCCGGGTGCGAGCCATACGCTTGGCGTCAGCATCGGCAGCAAATCTCTCTAACACCACAAAACCAATGTGGGAGCGGGCTTGCTCGCGATGGCGGTATAACAGTCAACATAGATGCTGAATGTTATGGTCTCATCGCGAGCAAGCCCGCTCCCACATTCGATCTGTGCCAGGCTGACTGACGCGCTACAAATCCGACTCCTGCACCACCCGCACCTTCGCCGCATCCAGCGCATACGCCGCATCAGCCAAATCATTACTGACCTTCTCGACCTTCAACGTGCCCGTTACCCACAGCGGCGTGTAGATATCATCCAGCTTCAACCCTTTCGGATAGCGCACCAGCACCAACTGGTTAGGCGGCGGGGGCGGCACGTGGATGCAGGCGCCCGGGTACGGCACGAGGAAGAACAGCGTGCTGCGGCCCTTGGCGTCGGATTCCAGCGGCACCGGATAACCGCCGAGACGGATGTTCTTGTCGTTCATCGACGGCACGGTTTTGGTGGAATACATCACCGCCGGCAAGCCCTTGCTCTGCTTCATGCCACCCTTTTCGGTAAAGGTGCCAGTGGCTTCGGGGGAGTCATGGTCGATTTCGGGCATGGCCTCGAGGGCTTTCTGGTCCGACTTGGGCATCAGTTCGAGCCAGTCGGTTTCCGGCAAGTCGCCGGCATGGGCAAGGCCCGAACCCAGTAGAAGAAGAGTCAACAGAAGACGGCGCATGAAGGTGCTCGGCAAAGGAGAGGACTGTGCAACGCCGAGCATTCTAGCCCTCCCCGCACGTTTGGCAGAGAGGGCTTTGTCGCCTGGATCAGTTCTTTTTGATCAAGCCGTAGATCACCAGCAATATCACGGCGCCAACCAGTGCACCCAGGAAGCCTGCGCCTTGGCCGGCCTGATAGAAGCCCAGGGCCTGACCGCCGTAAGTGGCCGCCAGCGAACCGCCGATACCGAGCAGGATGGTCATGATCCAGCCCATGCTGTCATCGCCCGGTTTCAGGAACCGTGCCAGCAGGCCGACGATCAAGCCGATAAAGATGGTTCCGATAATTCCCATGGCATTTCCCTCTGAGTGAATGGCTGTGTCCTGTCTCACCAATAATGTTCCTCTTTTGACGAGTGACTGTTGTCGTCAGGCAAGGCGCCGCAAAGAGTCATAGCGCGCTATGGCGAGGAGCGGCAACGCAGCATGACGGCAACAGACGCCGTCAAAAAGGAACAGTATTGGTGAGACAGGACACCTTGCGAAAGCCTAGTCAGACTTTCGCATCCTGCCATGAGAGAACGGCGGCCCCTGAATGGTTCCGCCGCTGCCACATGAAACTATTCGGCGATCAGCGCTTCGACCTTGAGGATCTGTGCTGCCAGCGTCTCGCGGTCTGCACAACGCAGGTTGGCGTGACCGACCTTGCGGCCGACCTTGAACGCCTTGCCATAGTGATGCAGATGGCAATCGGCGATGGCCAGGACTTTTTCGGTCTCCGGCACTTTACCGATGAAGTTGAGCATCGCGCTCTCGCCCACTTTGGCCGTCGACCCCAGCGGCAGACCGGCAACGGCCCGCAGGTGGTTTTCGAACTGGCTGCATTCGGCGCCTTCAGTGGTCCAGTGCCCGGAGTTGTGCACACGCGGGGCAATCTCGTTGGCCTTCAGGCCACCGTCGACTTCAAAGAACTCGAACGCCATCACGCCAACGTAATTCAACTGCTTGAGCACGCGGCTGGAGTAGTCTTCGGCCAAGGCTTGCAACGGGTGGTCGGTGCTGGCCACGGACAGTTTGAGAATGCCGCTGTCGTGGGTGTTGTGAACCAGCGGGTAAAACTTCGTTTCGCCATCGCGGGCACGCACGGCGATCAGCGACACTTCGCCTGTGAACGGCACGAAGCCTTCCAGCAGGCAGGCAACGCTGCCCAGTTCGGCAAAGGTGCCGACCACGTCTTCAGCCGTGCGCAGGACTTTCTGGCCCTTGCCGTCGTAACCCAGGGTGCGGGTTTTCAACACGGCCGGCAGACCGATGGAGGCCACGGCGGCGTCCAGATCGGCTTGCGACTGGATGTCGGCGAACGCGGGGGTGGGAATCCCCAGGTCCTTGAACATGCTCTTCTCGAACCAGCGATCGCGGGCGATGCGCAGGGCTTCGGCGCTCGGGTAGACCGGGACGAACTGCGACAGGAAGGCCACGGTTTCGGCCGGGACGCTTTCGAACTCGAAGGTCACCAGATCGACTTCATCGGCCAACTGACGCAGGTGATCCTGATCGCCGTAATCGGCCCGCAGATGTTCGCCCAACGCGGCTGCGCAAGCATCCGGCGCGGGGTCCAGGAAAGCGAAGTTCATGCCCAGCGGAGTGCCCGCCAGCGCCAACATGCGACCCAACTGGCCGCCACCGATTACACCGATCTTCATCGTCAACAACCTCAGGCGATGCGTGGGTCTGGATTTTCCAGGACGCTGTCTGTCTGCTCAGCACGGAAGGTTTTCAGCACCGCGTGGAACTGCGGGTGCTTGGCGCCAAGGATACTCGCCGACAGCAGCGCTGCGTTGATGGCGCCAGCTTTGCCGATGGCCAGGGTGGCGACCGGAATGCCCGCAGGCATCTGCACGATAGAGAGCAGCGAGTCGACGCCCGACAGCATCGCCGACTGCACCGGCACGCCCAGTACCGGCAGGTGGGTCTTGGCCGCACACATGCCAGGCAGGTGAGCGGCGCCACCGGCACCGGCGATGATCACCTCGATGCCACGCGCCTCGGCCTCTTCGGCGTACTGGAACAGCAGGTCCGGGGTGCGGTGGGCAGAGACCACTTTCACCTCGTAAGGGATGCCGAGCTTTTCCAGCATATCGGCGGTGTGGCTAAGGGTGGACCAATCGGACTTGGAGCCCATGATCACGCCAACCAGTGCACTCATCGTCGTGCCTCTTCTCTCTGGGCGCCCGCAGGCGCGTCAAAAAACAACAAGCCACGCAAAATGCGTGGCTTGATTGTACGAAAAATGGCCGGACGAACCGGCCGAAGGCCGCGCAGTATACCTCAATGAAGCAGATAAACAGCCCCCGATGCGACCATCTGTCATACGGCGCAAAGTGCCGGTTTTATTGACTCCGAGGTCAGCGAAAGATCAACACAAATCCCCCTGTGGGGGCGGGCTTGCTCGCGAATGCGCTGGGTCAGGCAACATTGATCTCGACTGACACACCGCATTCGCGAGCAAGTCGAATCGTCGCACCGCCGCTCCCACATTGGATCTTCATTGGTCTCAGATACCCGTCGTGCCTTGGGCGGCGCCGCCTTCAAGCTTGCGCCACAGCAACCGCACATTCGCCTTGCGCACCAGCGCGCAGCGATACAGGCGAATCTCCAGCGGCACATGCCATTGCGGGCCACCGCAAACCACCAGTTCACCGCGCGCCAGTTCGGCACGCACGCTGAGCTGCGGCACCCAGGCAATCCCCAGCCCTTCCAGCGCCATGCTTTTCAGGCTGTCGGCCATGGCGGTTTCATACACCGTGGTAAACCGCAGCGCACGCTGGCGCAGCAAGCCGTTTACCGAACGCCCGAGAAACGCTCCGGCGCTGTAGGCCAGCAACGGCACGCTGGCCTCGCCTTCCAGATCGAACAGCGGCTGGCCATTGGCATCCGCCGCGCACACCGGGAGCATTTCCGTATGCCCCAGGTGCAGCGACGGAAAGATCTCCGGGTCCATCTGCATGGCGGCGTCAGGGTCATAGAACGCCAGCATCAGATCGCACCCGCCTTCGCGTAATGCATGCACCGCGTCGCCCACGTTGGTGGCCACCAACCGCGTCGCGATGTTCAAACCTTCATTGCGCAACTGCGCGATCCAGCGTGGAAAGAAGCCCAAGGCCAGGGAGTGAGCGGCAGCGACTTGCATCACCTCGCCCTGCCCGCCTTCCAGGTGATGAAGATGGCGCAGCACCTCGCCAAGCTGTTCGACCACCGTCCGCGCGGTGACCAGGAACAACTGCCCCGCCGCCGTCAGCTCGACGGGCGTGCGCGAACGGTTGACCAGTTGCAGCCCCAACGCGGCTTCGAGGCTGCGGATCCGTCGACTGAATGCCGGCTGGGTCACGAAACGGCGTTCCGCAGCCTGGGAGAAGCTGCGGGTGGCGGCCAGAGCACTGAAGTCCTCGAGCCATTTACTTTCCAGATTCATCACGTCCTCCCGGACACGCACCAATTTAGGTCACACGCTCGCCACAGATGCGGCGTCACATGGGCATTATGCCGAATGTGCATAGGCCAGTGTTTAACAGCATTGGCCGAAAATTCTCTACAAGCCTAGCATTTGCAGTGTTCCGGCACAGACCGGGTCCATATCGAGATGATTTCCATCATGTCCTCCGCTGCATCTTTCCGCACAGAAAAAGACCTGCTTGGCGTACTCGAAGTACCGGCTCAAGCGTATTACGGCATCCAGACCCTGCGAGCGGTGAACAACTTCCGTCTCTCCGGCGTTCCGATTTCGCATTACCCGAAGCTGGTTGTCGGCCTGGCCATGGTCAAACAGGCCGCCGCTGACGCCAACCGCGAGTTGGGTCACCTGAGCGAAGCCAAGCACGCTGCCATCAGCGAAGCCTGTGCACGATTGATCCGCGGCGACTTCCACGAAGAGTTCGTGGTGGACATGATTCAAGGCGGCGCTGGCACTTCGACCAACATGAATGCCAACGAAGTCATCGCCAACATCGCGCTGGAGGCCATGGGTCACCAGAAGGGCGAATACCAATACCTGCACCCGAACAACGACGTGAACATGGCGCAGTCGACCAACGACGCCTACCCGACCGCGATCCGCCTGGGTCTGCTGCTGGGTCACGACGCATTGCTGGCCAGCCTCGACAGCCTGATCCAGTCGTTCGCCGCCAAAGGTGAAGAATTCAGCCACGTCCTGAAGATGGGCCGTACCCAGCTGCAAGACGCCGTGCCGATGACCCTCGGCCAGGAATTCCGCGCCTTCGCCACCACGTTGAGCGAAGACCTGGCACGCCTGAAAACACTGGCACCGGAACTGCTGACCGAAGTGAACCTGGGCGGTACTGCAATCGGCACCGGCATCAACGCCGACCCGCGCTACCAGGCCCTGGCTGTTCAGCGTCTGGCACTGATCAGCGGTCAACCGCTGGTTCCGGCGGCCGACCTGATCGAGGCCACCTCCGACATGGGCGCCTTCGTGCTGTTCTCCGGCATGCTCAAGCGCACCGCGGTCAAGCTGTCGAAGATCTGCAACGACCTGCGCCTGCTGTCCAGCGGCCCACGTACCGGCATCAACGAAATCAACCTGCCAGCGCGTCAGCCAGGCAGCTCGATCATGCCAGGCAAGGTCAACCCGGTAATCCCGGAAGCAGTAAACCAAGTGGCGTTCCAGATCATCGGCAACGACCTGGCCCTGACCATCGCGGCCGAAGGCGGCCAGCTGCAACTGAACGTGATGGAGCCGCTGATCGCCTTCAAGATCTTCGACTCGATCCGTCTGCTGCAACGCGCCATGGACATGCTGCGCGAGCACTGCATCACCGGCATCACCGCCAACGAAGCCCGCTGCCGCGAACTGGTCGAGCACTCGATCGGCCTGGTGACCGCGCTGAACCCGTACATCGGCTATGAAAACGCCACCCGCATCGCCCGTATCGCCCTCGAAAGCGGCCGCGGCGTGCTGGAACTGGTGCGCGAAGAAGGCTTGCTCGACGAAGAAATGCTCGCCGACATCCTGCGCCCGGAAAACATGATTGCTCCACGTCTGGTTCCGCTTAAAGCCTGACCCGACGCGTTATTGATAGCACCGCTCACCAGGTCGAGGGACTAGACACCTCTCACCTTTTGAGGGCTTGGGGATTTATTCCCCAAGCCCTTTTTTTTAACGATTTGGCAGCCAATCAGAATGTCTGGGAGCTGAGATATGTGGGAGCGGGCTTGCTCGCGAATACGGTCTGACATCCACTATTTATGGTGACTGACACACCCCCTTCGCGAGCAAGCCCGCTCCCACAGAAAAGCAGACCCCGCATAAGCCCGGCGCCGGTAACGCCGGGTGTTTCAAAGCTTCGTTTCCCCGAATGCACCACAACCGTGCAGACGGACGGCACACTCATCGGTATAGTGCCGCCCCTCTTCGCGTGAGCGGTCGTCGGTAACGAGGCCCAAACCCATGCGAAACCCGAACTAATAACAAACCCGCAATATGAAATCGGGACGAACCTTCGCCTCGCCTGTTTTGCCGTGCGCAAACCGGTGTAACGCGATGTTTCCGACCGCCCAGCATTTGCCTACACAAAAAACAGCGAGGAATAATCCATGCTCGAAGTCATTAACGACTTCCTCTCAGGGAAAGTACTGATCGTGCTCATTGTCGGGCTCGGTAGCTACTTCACGATCCGCTCGCGTTTCGTTCAATTGCGCCACTTCTTCCACATGTTCGCGGTGTTCCGCGACAGCCTCAAAAGCAGCGCCGGGCAACTCAGCTCATTCCAGGCCCTGATGCTCAGCCTCGCCGGCCGCGTCGGTGCGGGCAACATCGCCGGTGTCGGCATTGCCGTGACCCTCGGTGGGCCAGGTGCGGTGTTCTGGATGTGGGTGACCGCGCTGGTCGGCATGTCCAGCAGCTTCTTCGAATGCTCCCTCGGCCAGCTCTACAAACGCGCTGACGCCGACGGCACTTACCGTGGCGGCCCGTCCTACTACATCCAGCACGGCCTGCAGAAACGCTGGTTGGGCATGATCATGGCGTTCCTGTTGCTGGTGACCTTCGGGTTCGCCTTCAACGGCCTGCAATCCCACGCCGTGACCCACTCGCTGAACAACGCGTTCGGCCTCGACACCACCTACACAGGCCTGGCCTTGGCGGTGTTGCTGGGCCTGGTGTTCATCGGCGGGATCAAGCGCATCGCCAAGGTCGCTGACCTGCTGGTGCCGGTGAAAACCCTGGTGTACATCGGCGTGACCATCTACGTGATCGTGCTGCAATTCGACCACGTTCCGGGCATGTTGATGACGATCGTCAAAAGCGCCTTCGGTCTCGACCAGGCCTTCGGTGGCCTGATCGGCAGCGCCATCGTCATGGGCGTGAAGCGTGGCGTGTTCGCCAACGAAGCGGGCCTGGGCAGTGCGCCAAACGTGGCGGCCGTGGCGTCGGTCGAGCACCCGGTGGCACAAGGTGTGGTTCAAGCGTTCAGCGTATTCCTCGATACCTTCGTGATCTGCACCTGCACCGCCTTGCTGATCCTGCTCTCGGGTTTCTACACCCCAGGCTTCGAAGGCGACGGCATTGCCCTGACCCAGAACTCGCTCGCCGCTGTCGTGGGCGACTGGGGCCGGATGTTCATTTCCGTGGCCCTGGCGTTGTTCGTGTTCACCTCGATTCTCTACAACTACTACCTGGGCGAGAGCAACCTGCGCTTCCTGATCGGTGAAAACCGCAAGGCGCTGATCGGCTACCGCGCGCTGGTACTGGTGTTGATTTTCTGGGGTGCGATCGAGAACCTCGGCACGGTGTTCGCGTTTGCCGACATCACCATGACCCTGCTCGCGTTCGTGAACCTGATCGCGCTGTTCCTGCTGTTCAAGGTCGGCATGCGCATCCTGCGTGACTACGATGACCAGCGCGCTGCCGGGATCAAGACGCCGGTGTTCGATTCGAGCAAGTTTCCGGATCTGGACCTGGATCTGAACGCCTGGCCAGCCAATCCGCCAGCCGCCACTCCAAAGGCCGAAGCCGAGCCGCAAGTCGTACCCGCAGCGCAACGCTGATCGGTTAAAGTGCGCAAATCCCTGTGGGAGCGGGCTTGCTCGCGAAAGCGGTGTGTCATTCAGCATTGATGTCGATTGACACACCGCTTTCGCGAGCAAGCCCGCTCCCACAGGAACTCATCGTTCTCGGAGCACCTCCATGAATTCCTCGACCTACCCTGCCGCCCAGCACGTCATGGTGCTCTACACCGGCGGCACCATCGGCATGCAAGCCAGCGAACATGGCCTGGCACCCGCATCCGGTTTCGAAGCGCGGATGCGCGAATACCTGCACAGCCAGCCCGAGCTGGTGGTGCCACAGTGGCGCTTTCGCGAGATGTCGCCGCTGATCGACAGCGCCAACATGTCCCCGGCGTACTGGCAGCAACTGCGTGAAGCGGTGGTCGATGCTGTCGACGTACAGGGTTGCGACAGTGTGCTGATTCTGCACGGCACCGACACGCTGGCTTACAGCGCGGCGGCCATGAGTTTTCAACTGCTCGGCCTGCAGGCCCGCGTGTGCTTTACCGGTTCGATGCTGCCGGCCGGCGTGACCGACAGCGATGCCTGGGAAAACCTCGGCGGCGCACTGGTTGCCCTCGGCCAAGGCCTGGCACCGGGCGTGCATCTGTACTTCCACGGCGAACTGCTGGACCCGACCCGTTGCGCGAAGGTGCGCAGTTTCGGTCGTCATCCGTTCAAGCGCCTGGAGCGTCAGGGCGGTGGTGTGAAAGCACCCTCGATCCCTGCGCAACTGAACTACAACCAGCCAAAGCAATTGGCAAAGGTTGCGGTGTTGCCGCTGTTTCCAGGCATCGGCGCCGAAATCCTTGATGGCCTGCTCGACAGCGGTATTCAGGGGCTGGTGCTGGAGTGCTACGGCAGCGGCACCGGGCCGAGCGACAACCCTGAGTTTCTCGCCAGCCTCGGTCGCGCGCGGGACAACGGTGTGGTGGTGGTTGCGGTGACGCAATGCCATGAAGGTGGTGTTGAGCTGGATGTCTACGAGGCGGGCAGTCGTTTACGTGGCGTCGGCGTACTTTCCGGCGGCGGCATGACCCGTGAGGCGGCGTTCGGCAAGTTGCATGGGTTGCTGGGGGCGGGGCTGGATACTGCTGAAGTACGGCGCCTTGTAGAGCTCGACCTCGCCGGTGAACTTAGCTGACACCACACTATTCCTGTAGGAGCGAGGCTTGCCCGCGAAGGCGTCCTTGAAGACGCCAGAAGCTTCGCGGGCAAGCCTCGCTCCTACAGGGTTTCTGCGCGGCATGTAACTTGCTGCTTTCCAGCCATTCACAAGGCTGGAAGTCCCCATGCTCCACTCCCACCTCACCACCCTCAACGCCGTTTCTCTGGTGCTCAACGCCTTCAAGGCCGAAGGCCTGTCGAGCGAAGCGCTGCTGGCCGGAAGCGGTATCAGCGCGGCGGATCTGAACCGTGCCGACACGCGCATCACCACCAACCAGGAGATGCAGGTCTGCGCCAACGCGGTTGCGCTCAAGCGTGACATCGGCCTGGAACTGGGCCGGCGCATGCACGTTTCCTGCTATGGCATGCTCGGTTATGCCCTGCTCACCAGTGCCACCTTCGGTGACGCTTTGCGTCTGGCGATGCGCTATCCGGCGCTGTTGGGAACACTTTTCGAACTGAGCCTGGAAGAGGACGGCGAACGCGTGTGGTTCGTCGCGGCCGATTACCGGGAGAGCCCGGCGATGGCGGTGTTCAACGCCGAATTCTGCCTGGTGTCGTTGAAAGTCATCTGCGACGACCTGCTCGGTCACCCGCTGCCGCTGCTGGCGGCTCGCTTCGAACATGCCGCCCCCGACTACGAGACAACTTACGCCGAGCATTTCAACTGCCCGTTGCACTTCGACGCTCGGGACAACGCCTTTGCCTTCGACAAACGCTGGCTCGACCAGCCCTTGCCCCTCGCGGATGTCATTACCCATCAGGCCATGGCCGAACGCTGCCGCAAGCAGAATATCGAGTTCACCGGGCGCCAGGCCTGGCTGGGGCGGATTCGCCAACTGCTCAGCGCGCAATTGAATGCGGCGCCAGGGCTCGAAGGGTTGGCCGAGCAGATGAATTGCTCGGCGCGGACCCTGCGCCGGCACCTCAAGGACCTGGGGTGTAGCTATCAGGAGTTGCTGGATGAGCTGCGTTTCGAGCAGGCCAAGCACATGCTCTGCGAAGACCAGATGCCGATCTACCGGATCGCCGAAGCGCTGGGGTTCAGCGAAACCGCAAGTTTTCGCCATGCGTTTGTGCGCTGGAGTGGTGTGGCGCCGAGCCAATTCAGACCTTGATCACTCTCCCTGCAGGAGCGAGGCTTGCCCGCGAAGGCGCGCTTGAATACACCAACAGCTTCGCGGGCAAGCCTCGCTCCTACAGAGTCAGACGCCCCGAGTGAGGGCATAGCCGCGCCATCAAGGGGCGAATTTCGGTCAGTTTTTTTGGCCATATAAATCCCCTTTTGGCCTTTCCTGCCGTTCTCCGAATCGCCGTCCGCCGCAAGACTGTAGCCAACCGAATCAGCCTGCGGAGAACAAGAAATGCTGACCATCTACTCGGACGATCACCACCTGCACCACGGCCGTTGTGAATTGATAGACGGGCAACTCAAGCCCTGCTTTGAAATGCCTTCGCGTGCCGACCACGTCTTGGCGCGGGTACAAAACCAGAACCTCGGCCCCGTTGAAGCGCCGAAGGATTTCGGCCTCGACCCGATCGCGCGTATCCACAGCCGCGACTACCTCGACTTCTTCAAAGGTGCCTGGTCCCGTTGGACCGAGTTCAACACCGACGGCGACTTGCTGCCCTACACCTGGCCGGCCCGCACCTTGCGCGCCATCAAGCCCACCAGCCTGCACGGCCAGCTCGGCTATTACAGCTTCGACGGCGGCGCCCCGATTACCGCTGGCACCTGGCAAGCGGCGTACAGCGCAGCCCAAGTGGCGCTCACCGCCCAGGCCGAAATCCAGCGCGGCGCACGCAGTGCCTTCGCGTTGTGCCGCCCACCGGGACACCACGCCGCCAGCGATTTGATGGGTGGTTATTGCTACCTCAACAACGCCGCCATCGCCGCTCAGGCCTTCCTCGATCAAGGCCACAGGAAAGTCGCGATCCTCGACGTCGATTACCACCACGGCAACGGCACCCAATCGATTTTCTACGAACGCAGCGACGTGCTCTTCACCTCGATCCATGGCCATCCGGAAGCCGAGTTCCCGTTCTTCCTCGGTTATGAAGACGAGCTGGGCGAAGGCGCGGGCGAAGGCTTCAACTTCAACTACCCTTTGCCGGCCGGTAGCGGTTGGGACAGCTGGAGTGCGGCGCTGGAACAGGCCTGCAAAGAGATCGAGAAATACGGCGCCGACATCGTTGTCGTGTCCCTGGGCGTCGATACGTTCAAGGACGATCCGATCTCCCAATTCAAACTCGACAGCCCGGATTACCTGGCGATGGGCGAGCGCATTGCGAAGCTCGGCGTGCCGACGCTGTTCGTGATGGAAGGCGGTTACGCGGTCGAAGAAATCGGCATCAACGCCGTGAACGTTCTTGAAGGTTTTGAAAGCGCTCAATGAGGAAACAACAATAATGAACAGACTCAAGCGTCTTATCGTTCCCGCCCTGTGCGCCACCGCGCTCAGCGGGGCCGCTCACGCCGAAGAGCGAACGTTGCGCGTCTACAACTGGTTCGACTACATCACCCCCAAAGCGCTGGAAGACTTCAAGGCGCAGAACACCCAGACCAAACTGGTCTATGACATCTTCGACACCAACGAAGCGCTGGAAGCCAAGTTGCTGACCGGCAACTCCGGCTACGACGTGGTGGTGCCGTCCAACGTGTTCCTCGCCAAGCAGATCGAGGCAGGCGTTTTCCAACCGCTGGACCGCAGCAAGCTGCCGAACTGGAACCACCTCGATCCCAAGTTGATGAAGCTGATCGAGGCCAACGACCCGGGCAACAAATTCGCCGTGCCGTACATGTACGGCACCATCCTGATCGGCTTCAACCCGGACAAGGTCAAAGCGGCGCTGGGCGACAAGGCGCCGGTCGACAGTTGGGACCTGATCTTCAAGGAAGAGAACATCAGCAAGCTCAAGCAGTGCGGCGTCGCCCTGCTCGACTCGCCGTCGGAGATCCTGCCGCTGGCCCTGCAACACCTCGGCCTGGACCCCAACAGCAAGAAGCCGGCGGACTACGAAAAGGCGGAAGCGCTGTTGATGAAAATCCGGCCGTACGTCACTTACTTCCACTCCTCCAAGTACATGGCCGACATCGCCAATGGTGACATCTGCGTCGCGGTCGGTTATTCCGGCAGCTTCTCCCAGGCCGCCAACCGCGCCAAGGAAGCCAAGAACGGCGTGATCGTCGACATGCGCCTGCCGAAAGAAGGCGCGCCGATCTGGTTCGACATGCTCGCGATTCCGAAAGGCGCGAAGAACACGGAAGACGCCTACACCTTCATCAACTATTTGCTGCAACCGCAGGTGATCGCACCGGTCAGTGATTTTGTCGGTTACCCGAATCCGAACAAGGACGCCACGGAAATGGTCGACCCGGCGATCCGCAACAACCCGAACCTGTACCCGACCGAAGCGGCAATGGGCACGCTTTACACCCTGCAACCGCTGCCGCGTGATGCCGAACGCGCACGCACGCGGGCCTGGACCAAGATCAAGTCCGGGACCTGATCCCACGCAAGATCAAAGACCCGCGCGATGGCGGGTCTTTTTTTGCCTGCGATAACTATCTACCACCTTACATCCCTGACGGCCCTCTACCTTGCCCGGACAACGCGCTGCTCTGTCAGTGCTTCACCGGCAACAGGAAACGGCCATGTCCGACACTCCCTCCGAAATCTCTGAAGATGTATTGACCCAACTGGTGACTGGCCCTTCGATCAGGGAAGTGGCTTCGACTTCATTGCGAATCGCCCTCGCCACCCTGTATCCACAGCTGCACATCGACCCGAATCTGACCATGGTAGTGACGCCCGTCTGGACCATCGCCGGCGAAGAGATCAGGTCGGGCAAAAACCGGTTTGAATCCCTGACCGATGTGTTGGTGCGACTTGGTTTGGCAGGCACGACCGTGACCTACATCGACGGGGAACATTTTCTGACCCGGCAACCTGTCGTCGAGCCGGCCGTTCAACTGCCGGTAAAGATCAATGCCTTCGGGTGCCTGCTCAACAAGCTGGCCGGACAGTTGTTCGTCGCTTATCAGGAACAACAACTGGATTACTGGAACCAGAAAACCGCCGGATCGACGCCTCGCTGGCATCAACTCTCCGCTGCACTGCGCGAACTCTGGAACGTCGACGAAAAGGCTGACTGGGACGAAGACCAGCGGGCCATGGTCCGCGCCTTCCATGATCACCCGCAAAAGGCCGAACGACAGTCAGATGACAAGTACGCAACCAGGGCTTGCCTGATCGATCTCGACGACCTCGACAATCAATCCCCACGACACTTGAGACTGCTGGACATTGCTGTCGTGGTTGGCACTCTGGGTGAACGCACGCTGGTCGTTACCCATTCGATTGCGGAAGGCTTCAAGCATTACGACTCACTGGCGGAATTGGGTAAAACGCTGTCCGCGCGTGTTGCTGCATCCGGAAGCGATCGCACGCTGCAATGGCGCCTGTATGAGCCCTCCGGCCATTTTTTCGATCACCAGGCCTGTGCCCTGATCGCGCTGGAAATCGATGCCATCGGCGCACTTGGAAAATCGCCTGCCCCGTTGGCGCCCACCCTTGCCTCGCAGGTCGGTGCCGCGGCGAAACACTTCACGGATTTCCACGAAGATTCATCGTCGCGTTTCAACAAAATCCGGCAACTGTTGCCCGACTGGCTGACAAACGCTCAACCCTCGGACCTCACACGCTACAGCCGACACCTGATGGACCTGGCGTTGCTACGGGAGCAGAACGCCGGAAAATCCTTCGACGAGGGTATTTCCGCTCTTCCTGACTTTGCGTTACAGGCGCTGATCGATCAGATGATCAAAGACAAAAAGATCCAGGATCAGTCAACCGCAATGAGCCTGAAACTGGAAGACATCGAAGTCAGCATCACCAGCCTCGTCGTCCTCGGGGCGGTCATTGTGCCCGGCAAGTCACAGACCCTCACGCTGTCACTGGTCGACCTGGCGCTGCAAAACCTGCTTGGCATGCCGCTGGGTAACAAGGCGGTGCAATACAAAAACGGCGACGCCGCACCCGCGTGGATGACACCGGCCTATCTGGAAGAGCTGGTCACACAGGTGAACATCGGGAAAACCTACCCCGACCTGATCAAAAGCAAACTCCTCGGCGACACCGATGAAAGCTCGCGGCGACAGAACCTCTATGTCAGCCACCTGCGCCTGCAACTGCCGCTACAGGCACTGCAACTCAAGGTTCGCGGCGAGGCCTGCATCGACGAACAGGGTTATCGTTTCGTCGTCGCGGCCCTGCAGGAAAAGCCGGCCGATCGTTTTGTCGATGGAATGGAAATCGTCATTCGCCCGCTGGCGTTCATTCCGGGAGGGCGCACGGACAGCAAGGCCGATGTCGTCGCCAACATGTTCGTGATCGGGCCGCGACTGGCCGACCAGGGTCCCTGTCTGCTGTTTCGACCGCTGCTCGATCCTCCACTCATCCAGTATCCCGGCGAGGCGAACTTGCTGTACGCGATCAAACACAACAAGGCGCTTCGCCAGTCGGTATTGGCCTGGCTACCCGATGACGTGTACTTCAATTACTCGCAGTATGTGTTCCCCGGCCAGTTGCCCTCGGCCTGGACGCTGTCGCAATGGCTGACCGACCCGACATCGGCACTGGGCCTGATGGGAACGCTGACCTTAAGCACGACGCCTGTCGTCGAGCCTTCGGTGCAGGCACTGTTCACTGCCAATGCCAACGCCCTGGTCACCCTGGCCGACAGGCAATCGGTCTCCAATGCGGAACGTCGCTGGGCCACGCTCAAACAGGGCGCGTGGATGCTATTCAATGTTGCACTGCCCTTCTTTGGCCGCACGGGTGCAGCGGCTGCCTGGATCTGGCAAATCATGGACGACCTGCACGAAGCCAATGAAGCCAGCGAAGCGGGCGACAGCGATCAGGCATGGACCGCACTGACCGATCTGTTTCTGTCACTGGGCATGGTGCTCGCCCATCACGCGGCCACCCGCAACAAACCCGCGCCACGCGCGGAAGGAAAAAATCCGACACCCGCAACGAAGCCGCTGCCGGCGCCAAAAATCACCGTGACGCAATTGCCCGATTTCGCCGCCGATTATTTACCTGCCAACCATGAAACATCCGTACACCTCCAAGGCCTGCTGACGCCGAATCCTTTGGCCACTCTGCTGGACGGATTGGCGATTGCAAAACCTGAGGCGCTGAAAGAGCCGTCGACCGAACCCGGTCGTCACCGGTTCCTGAGCCCCCTCAACCAGCAGTGGTATGCCAAGGTCGGTCAGCGCTGGTTCGAAGTCATGCTCGATGACAATGATGACGTGCAGATCATCGACTCACGGCAAACGCCGGCAACAACCGGCCCGCTGTTGATTCATTCCGAGAAGGGCGAATGGTTCATCGACACGCGCCTGAGGTTGCGTGGCGGGGGCAAGGGCCGAAAGGAAATCGAGCGCAAAAACCGACAGCACAAGGAGAATCTGAAACGCCAACTGACCGCGTTCGATGCCCGCAAGCTGGGTTTGAAAAATGAACTCGAAGCAGCGGAAGCCACCGCTGATACCGATCGCCAGCCCTTGATCGATGCATTGGATTCACAGCTGACGGAATATGGCGCCTACATCGAGCAGCTCAAGACGTACAACAGCCTTGAGTCGATCCCCAACTACCGCCCGGTCATGGTCAGTTGCCTGGATTATCAACTGTCACTTACCCGGAATTGGTTCCAGCGGCAAAATAGTGTGTTCGGTGAGCGCATGCGCGAATCGCTGGATCTTCTGGACGGCGGGACGCCTTCGAACACTGTGTCAGCGCGCCAGACGCATCAACTCACCAGTGACATGACCCAGGGCTTTATCGACAAGATCGAGTTCGCCCACGCGCGCATCGAGGAACTGCTGCGCCTGGGCAAAGAAGGGGCAGAAACGGCCCGTGAGTACCAGGCAGTGCTGCCGACATTCAGCCTGCACGACCTGAAGCTCTTCCAGATAAGCCTTGCCCAGGAGCTATGCCTCAACGACAGCGGTACAGTCGCCACACCGCTGGCGCGCCAGGCCATGCAACAGATCGTCGAAGATGCCGGCCTCACCATCCAGTCCTCGCTGGACCTTACTGCCGACGATACCCACCTGCCGCTGTTTGATCGAATCGACGGTCTCAACGATCTGGTGGAGCAGTTTGCAACCCTGGACCTACGGATTCTCGATCTGCCCGAAGAATTCCCGCAACAGTTGCTACAGACGCCACTGGACCTTATGCGCCAGCGGATCGCAACGTTCAAAGAGCAGGGCGTGAACCAACTGGTGGGCCTGTTGCACGAGCGCAAATTGCTGGAGCCGATACCAGGGCCTTCCCGCCCGGCTCCGCCGACCAAACGCCTGATCAAGACTCGCTTCAAGGGCACGGTGGTCGGCAAGCTCCGCGAGCGCGCAGCCGCCGATGACACCGACCTGATCGACGTCACTTCGCCGCTCACCGACAAAGTCATCGCGACCTTTCACGAGAAAACGCCAGGTGTGTGGTTGGAACATGTACCGCCTACGGGAAAAGTGCCGACAACCCCACGCCCGGATCTGGCTGCGAGCATCCAGGCGGGTCAGTCGCTGCTGGATCGAACGGCGGCATTTGCCCACCGCACCGAGGCAGATGCACAAAAGACCGGGCGTATCCCCGTGGAAATCGAGGAAGCGTTTCATCAACACGCCCGCCACCTGGAGGCCGCCGCCGATGCCATCGAAAAGGCCCTGACCGATAAAAACCTCACCGACAGCGGGCCGGGTTCAGGCACCGGCCTCGCCAGGAAGCTCAACGAAGAAGCGACCCGTCTTTACGAAAAGGGCCGCGTGACCCGGATCGACATGATCAAGCGGCAACTCCCCACTGCGGCCCGCATTGAATGGCTACACGGCAAAGGTCTGGTGGACATCGTCAGGACGCCAGGTCGAAACCGGCTCAAAGGACGCCACAAAGGCTATCTCGAGGAGTATGAGATTCGCGAGCGTGGCGCCGGGAACGATGTCAGCGCCGTACTTTGGTACGCCCACTTTCATTACCCCAAACCCGACACCGCTGCCGAAGGGTACACCGCGGCTCACTTGAAAACCGTCGCGCAACGCACACTGGGCGGTGCGTATGATTGGCGAACAGCCCCCACCAACAACGAATTGATTGCGATCTATCGCAGCGAAATCAGCCCCCAACTGGCCAAAGCGCTGTTCCTGCCAAAGGCAAAACCCAGCGCCTCCAAAACGTAAGCCACACACCGTTTGAAAGGCGAGACGAGCGATCAGCGCCAGGCCTTTTCCAGGCGCGCGAGCGCTGCGCTGATGGCCGCCTCGGGCACCGCTGCGAATCCCAGGACCAGCCCGGCGCGCTGGTCCGGTGGTGTTTGCGAATCCGGCAACCAGTAGCTGCTCAGGGCGTTGATCTCGACGTCGACACCGGCTGCTTTTTCGACAAGCTCTAGCTCGCGAGCCTGCGAGTCGACTGCCACGGTCATGTGCAGCCCTGCCGCGACACTCGGCAGGCTGCCGATGCCGGGAATGTTTTGCGGCCAGCCTGCCAGCAACGTGTTGCGCCGGCTCAGGGCTGCCCTGCGCATGCGACGAATATGCCGCTGGAAATGCCCGGCGGCCATGAACTCGGCCATCACCGCCTGGGTGCTCACTTCGGAATGTCGAACATCAACCGCACGGCGTTGCGAGAAGGCCTGAACCAAACCGGGCGGCAGTACCAGATAACCCAGTCTTAGCGCCGGGAAGGCGACTTTGCCAAAGGTCCCGACGTACAAAACCCGGCCCTGCCGGTCGAGCGCCGCCAACGGTGCCAGTGGCGCTCCGCTGTAACGGTATTCGCCATCGTAGTCGTCCTCGACGATCCAGCCTTGGGTACGCTCCGCCCAGGCCAGTAATTCAAGGCGTCGCGCCAGGCTCATCACCACCCCGGTCGGGTACTGATGCGAGGGCGTGACATAGGCCAGACGACAATGGTCGAGCGCAGCCAGTTCGGCACAATCGATACCCTCGCTGTCCACCGCCACCCCATGCAATTGCGCACCCGCCACCGCGAACGCATGGCCCGCCGCCCGATACCCGGGATTCTCGATCGCCACGACGTCGCCGGGCTCCACCAGCAGCTGTGCACAAAGGCTGATTCCCTGCTGCGCGCCACTGGTGATCACTATTTGCTCAGCCGTGCACTGCATGCCTCTGGAACTGCGCAAATAAGCAGCAATCATTCCGCGCAAGCGCGCATCCCCCGCCGGATCGCCGTAACACAGCTGCTGTAAATCCGGTTTACGCCAGAAAGCCGCGTTCAGCTTGGCCCAGACCTCGAAAGGAAACAGATCGAACGCCGGCACACCCACCCGAAATGCGCACGGCGGACCACTTGGCGGGAGGGCCAGATGGTTGTGTTCAACGCGACTCAGCGCCCCGCTGTGGATAACTTTACTGGATGGAATCACAGGTAAATCGAGCCAATTTGTGGATAAGGCTGTGGGTAACCCTGTTGACAACCCTGTGGATACTTTTGTGGATAGTTTTTTTGCCGGGAGCGCGTTTTGCGGTAATTGCGCGACATAGGTTCCGTCACCGACACGCCCTTCGATAAACCCTTCGGCATAGAGCTGATCGTAGGCCCGCACTACGCTGTTGCGGGAAATGGCCAGCGCTGCCGCCAGATCCCGACTGGCCGGCAAGCGTGTGCCACTGGCCAGTCGCCCGTCGAGCACACGCATTCGCAAGGCCTGATAGAGCTGGCGACTCAGGCCCTGACGGCGGTCGAGTTCGATACCCGCGGGGTTGAACGACAAGGAAAGCGGCGCATCCGTCATGGCAATGGACCTATGAAATTGGCCAGGAATGGCTCTTACAACAGACCAATAGCCTGCCTAGGATGGAGGCATTCGCCAAGGAGTTTTTCCATGTACAACCCCAGCGGTTTTGCCATCAAAGATTTGGATGAATTGCAGCAGCAGATACTCGGCACCCGCCTCGCCATGGTCGTGACTCACGGCGAGCAAGGTCTGCAAGCCAGTCATCTGCCACTGCTGTTGCGCCCTGAACAAGGCGCGAATGGAACCCTCTACGGCCACTTCGCCCGAGCCAATCCGCAGTGGAAAGAACTGCAGAGTGGCGCCGAAGCCCTGGTGATCTTTGCCGGTGCCGACGCTTACGTCAGCCCGGGGTTTTATCCGAGCAAAGCCGATCACGGCAAAGTGGTGCCCACCTGGAACTACGTCGCCGTCCACGCTTACGGTACGGCTGAAATATTCACCGACGCCGATCGCCTGCTCAACCTGGTCAGCGCATTGACCGACCGTCACGAAGCCGGTCGCGCCCAACCGTGGAAAGTCGCCGACGCGCCCGCCGACTACATCGACGGAATGCTCAAGGCCATCGTCGGGTTTGCCTTGCCGATCCAGCGCCTGGAAGGCAAACGGAAGCTCAGCCAGAACCGCAGCGCCGCAGACATCGCCGGCGTGCGCGAGGGGCTTGCCGCCAGCCCCGATACGCACGATCAGGCCCTCGCCCATTTGATGCGTTAAGGAACGAACATGAGTCAGATTGAAATCCGCCAGGTCACCGCCGACGATCACGCCGCCTGGCTGCCGTTGTGGCAAGCCCACCTGCGCTTCTACAACACTGAATTACCCGACGCCGTGACTGACAGCACCTGGCAACGCATGCTCGACCCGACCGAATTGACCCATTCGTCCTTGGCGTGGATCGATGGCAAAGCGGTCGGCATGGTGAACTTCATCTACCATCGCTCGAACTGGAGCATCGAAAATTCCTGCTACCTTCAAGACCTGCTGGTGGTGCCGGAAACTCGCGGCACCGGTGTTGGCCGCAAGCTGATCGAATTCGTCTACACCACCGCCAAGGCCGACGGATGCTGCAAGGTCCATTGGTTGACCCACGAAACCAACGCCACCGCGATCCAGCTCTACGAGCGCATCGCCGAACGTCCCGGTTTCATCCAGTTTCGCAAAGCCATTTAAGGTTCAAGGAGAGCAACATGTCGACTTCACTCGCCGACTGGAAAGGCGTCCCGGCACCGTCCGTTCAAACCATTGAAGGACGCTTCATCCGCCTGGAAAAACTCGACCCGGCGCGCCACGCCGATGGCTTGTGGAAAGCCCTGCAAGGCCCCGGCTCCGACCCGAAGCTTTGGGATTACTTGCCTTACGGTCCATTCCCGGAACGCAGCGCATTCAACGACTGGCTGAACAACCACGCGGCCAACAGCGATCCGTATTTCTTCAGTGTGATCGACCGGGCCAGCGGCGACGTGCAAGGCATCCTCAGTCTGATGTCGATCGTTCCGTCCCAGGGCCGCATCGAAATCGGCCATGTCACCTTCGGCGCACCGATGCAGCGCTCGCCGAAAAGTACCGAAGCGGTTTATCTGCTGGCCAAGGAGTCGTTTGCACTGGGTTACCGACGCCTGGAGTGGAAATGCAACAACGGCAACGCCCGCTCCAAGTACGCAGCGGAGCGGCTGGGGTTCAGTTTTGAAGGGGTGTTCCGCCAGCACATGGTGGTTAAAGGTCAGAACCGGGATACCGCCTGGTATTCGATTCTGGATTCGGAATGGCCGGTGGTTGGCGCGGGATTTGAGCGCTGGTTAAGCGATGAGAATCAGGCGGGATCGGGGCAGGTGAAAACGTTGGCGGAGTGTCGCGGGTAAATTAGCGGCGCTCTTTCGGACGCCATCGCGGGCAAGCCCGCTCCCACATTGGATCGGGCTGATCACAAATATTGTGGCCGACCCAAAAACCCTGTGGGAGCGAGCCTGCTCGCGATTGGCTTCACGCCAACTTCTGCGCCAGCACCGCAATATGCTCCGGCCCGATCCCGCAGCAGCCACCCAAATGGCTCGCTCCACGCTTCTGCCAATCAGCCGCCCAATGCAGATAACCCGGCGGATCAAGGTCTTCGCGCAACGGGCACAGACCATCATTGGCCGTCGCCTCTTTCGGTTGCGGCGGGAACGCATTGGCGTAGGCGCCGATGTGAATCTTCACCCGCAAACGCTCGAAGGTTTCCCGCGCCGCATCAATCGCCGCACCGATTACTTCCGGCTGACTGCAGTTGAACAGCAACGTCTCGACGCCCAGTTCAGCAGCGACCGCTGCGGCTTCAGCCACAGGTTCACCGGAGCGTAAACGTGGCACTTCGTCCGTGTCTTCATCCTTCAAGGTGAATGACAGCCAGAACGGTTTGCCGTCCTTCGGCAGACCGGCGTGAATCGCTCGCGCCTCAACGATCGAGCTTTGGGTTTCCGCCAGCCACAGGTCGATATGAGGCGCCAGGCCATCGACCAGCGGCGTCAGCAGTTCGGTCACCCGGGTCGCGTCGAACAAATCCGGACGATAGGAACCGAACAATGGCGGCAATGAACCCGCCACGCGTACCGGTTTGCCCGCAGCCTCGACTGCACGCCGCGCCAACTCCCCGGCCAACGCCGCGAGGGCCTGGCCTTCAGCAGCAAAGCGCTCCTCGCCAATGTGGAAGGGCACCAGCGCATAGCTGTTGCTGGTGATCACATTTGCACCGCTTTCGATATAAGCCGCGTGCACCGCCTCCACGGCCCGCGGCGCTTCGATCAAGGCTAACGCCGACCATTCGGGCTGCCTGAACGGTGCACCGCGGCGTTGCAATTCACGACCCATGCCGCCATCCAGAATCACTGTGCTTCCTGCGCCCATATGCTTTTCACTCATATGCTTATGAAAATAACTCACTACCGTGGTCGTTCTTATAACTATTTAATACGCACCATCCGGTTAATAACAACCATTTTTTTATCAGGGACCGAACCGTGAAAATTCAGCCGCTACTGGCCTTGGGCCTGACGATTCTGGCTGCCTCCACCCAGGCTTTTGCTGGTGCCACGCTGGACCGCATCGAGCAAAAGAAAGAACTGGTGGGCGTGTTGATGGAAAGCTATCCACCCTTCTCGTTCCTCAATGATCAGAACCAGCTCGACGGTTTCGACGTTGATGTCGCCAAAGCCGTGGCGGACAAACTCGGCGTCAAACTGCGCCTCGAAACCCCGTCCTGGGATGTGATCGCCGCCGGCCACTGGAGCGGGCGCTACGACATCTGCATTTGCTCCATGACCCCGAGCAAGGCCCGCGCCGAAGTCTTCGACTTCCCGGTCGAGTACTACGCCTCACCAGCGGTGATCGTGGTCAACGCCAAGGACAACAGCATCCACAGCGCCAAGGACCTGAGCGGCAAGAAAGTCGGACTTACCAGTGCTTCCAGCTACGAAAGCTACCTGAACAAGAACCTGGTGATCGAAGGCGCCGAAGACACGCCCTTGCAGTACCCGTTTGAAAACGTGCAGATCGCCCCGTACGACACCGACAACGTGGCGTTTCAGGACCTGGGCTTGGGCGCGGGCGTGCGACTGGATGCGGTCCTCACCAACCTCGTCACCGCGCAGCCGCGCCTGACCGAAGACAAACGCTTCAAGCTCGCCGGCGAAGCGCTGTACTCGGAACCAAACTCGGTGGCCATCGAAAAAGGCGATGCCCAATGGGACGCCAAGGTGCGTGACGTCTTCGCGCAATTGAAACAGGACGGCACCCTGAGCAAGCTCTCGCAAAAATGGATCGGCGCCGACATCAGCCAATGACCTCTTTCCCAAACCTTCCTCAGCCGCCACAACCGGTGGCTGAGTCCCGGCTGCAACGGATCTTCGGTTTTCGCACGCGGCTGTACCTGACTTGGGCCGCAATGCTGGTGTTGTTCGCCAGTTTCTTCCTGAGCTTCGACCTGAAGTTCTCGATCATCCTCGACAAACTGCCCAACCTGATCGGCCTGCACCTCGCGCCGAACGGCTTCGTGCAAGGCGCAGCGCTGACGCTGTTTTTGTGCCTGTGCTCCATCGTCGCGTCGTCGCTGCTCGGTTTCATCACCGCCATCGCGCGGCTGTCGAAAAGCGCCGTAGCCTTCGGCATTGCGAGTTTCTACGCCTCGTTCTTTCGCGGCACACCGCTGCTGATCCAGATCCTGCTGATCTACCTTGGTCTGCCGCAACTCGGCATCGTGCCCGGCGCCATTGTCGCCGGCATCATCGCCCTGTCGCTAAACTACGGCGCGTACCTGAGCGAGATCTTCCGCGCCGGCATCCTCGGCGTCCCCCACGGCCAACGCGAAGCCTCGATGGCCCTGGGCATGCGCGAAACCGTGATCTTCTGGCGCGTCACCTTGCCGCAAGCCATGCGCACCATCATCCCGCCGACCACCAATCAATTCATCTCGATGCTCAAGGATTCGTCACTGATCTCGGTGATGGGGGTGTGGGAAGTGATGTTTCTGGCGCAGTCGTATGGACGGTCGAGCTATCGCTATATCGAAATGCTGACGACCGCGGCGGTGATTTACTGGGTGATGTCGATTGGGCTGGAGCTGATTCAGGCGAGGATGGAGCGGCATTATGGGAAGGCGTATTTGAGTCGAAACTAGGGAAAGATTGCAGCTTTCGAACACACGCAACCCTTGTAGGAGCCGGCTTGCTGGCGATGGCGATGGCGATTCAAGGACGCCATCGCCGGCAAGCCGGCTCCTACATGAGCTCTCTGACATTCACTGCGAATTTCTGTAAGAAAAAGCGCCTCAGCAAAACCGATAAATACAGCCTCATCCATTCAGCTGTTCTTTTTCCGTGCAACCATCCGACGCCGCCTGCATCACTGCCGGAAGCAGCCGACATCGGCGCCTGTACCCTCCCTTTTAGAGTTTGGTCTCCTGTCAACAGAGGCCAAAATCAATGCCCGTTCAACACAAATACCGACCAAAACATCTCGCCTTGGCCATAGCGCTCGCCTTGGGTTGCGCTGAGTTTTCGATTGCCGACGACAGCACTGCCGCTACATCTGCAGCACCGGTCGCTACGCCGGAAGAACTGATTAGCACCCTCGACGCTTTCATTAGCGCCACCGACACTCATCCGTCTTCAATCAAGAAGGCATCTGAGTGGAACGACCTGAACCTGGACGAGCGCAATGATTTAGTCTCGGTACTGACTAAAGGGGTTTTCAAGAAGCCAGTGGATGGAGGCACGGGCGAAAACGTCCTGCAACTGAATGCAGCTAAAGGCGGCTCTGTGGCTGAAACCCGGAACTTCAAGGCGCTGGACGTCAAACAGGGTGACTGGACTGTCGCTGGGCCGGGGGACTTCGACATCGGCGCGCTGGTGCGTCCCGGTGCAACGCTCATCAACACCGGACATATAAAGGGCAGCGCAATTACACAAGGTACCTTGGTCAACAGCGGCTCGATCGGCGAATGGGTCGAGGTAGAAGAACCTGGCACCTTCAGCGGAAGCGGTCGCGTGGGTGCGCTGAACGTACGCGGTGAACTGGCTGTAAATCGCCTGCACGGCGCTCCTGTCATTGCGGGAAATATGACCCTGTCCAACACAGCCGTTCTGTCCTATGAAGTAAACGCCGATGGCCGTGGCGAAACGATCAAGGTCGATGGCACTGCCAACCTTGGTGATGCAACGCTGAAAGTCGTTGCGGTTGGGGATTTCCCACAAACCAGCCAGTACACCGTCATTGAGGCCGGCACAGTCGAAGGCCGCTTCGGCCAAATCGAAAACAACCTCACATTCATGACCCCTACCTTGCAGTACGACGAAAAGACGGTCGGCCTGACCTACGCTCGCAACGGTGTATCCGTTCAGGACGTAGCGCTCGACGAAAACGGACGTGAACTCGGTCGAAGTATTGAAAGAACCGCGGCCAGCACCACGGCACAAACACCCTTCACTACTGGAAATGCTGCGATCGATGCTCTGCTCGGTTCCGACCTTGAAACAGCCGAAATCGCCATCGAACAATTAACCGGCTACAGCACCGCCAATCTCGCCAAAGTAACCCTTAACAGCGATGCCCCAGTCAGCGCCAGCATGCTTTCCGCCATGCGTCAGCTGGATAGCGCCTACGGCAAATCAGGCAGGCGAAACAACGTTCCTCGCCTGGCGGCGGGCAACGAAGACAACGGCAGAGTCTGGTTGCAAGCACTGGGGCACGGCGGAAAACTGGATCGCGACTTTGACGCACTGCAGCATTCCACCACTGGCCTGTTGATGGGCGCTGACTGGGGAATTGACGAAGAATGGCGCCTGGGTGTAATGGGTGGTAAATCCCAGACGAGTATGGATGGCAGGCTACTTGACGGTGCTCTCGACAGTTGGCACCTGGGCGCCTATGCCCTGCGTCAAAACGGCCCGATGTCACTTCGCTTGGGCGCAACACACAGCAGCCACGATGGCAGCACCAAACGTCAGATAGCCTTCAACGGTTTCAGCGATCGCCCCAAAGGGCGGTACGACGCCAATACGCAGCAAGTCTTCGCAGAAGCGGGTTACAACCTTGGCCGTGACGTCTACAGCATCGAACCGTTCGCCAGCCTCGGCTATCAACGCTACCAGCGTGGCAGCTACACGGAAAAAGGCGGGGATGCTTCGCTGCAAGTCCAAGGACAAACGCGGAACAACATCTACAGCACATTCGGTCTGCGTGTGGCCAAGCTCAACACTCTGGATAACGGCATGCAATTGACCCCGCGTTTCAGTGCTGGCTGGAAACACACTTATGGTGAGCTCAACAGCTACTCTCGCCAGAAACTGGCAACCGAGGACACCCGGTACACCGTTGAAGGTGCCGCGCTGGATCGTAACAGTGTGACGCTGGACGCGGGACTCGATCTGTCTCTATCGAAGCGGCAGACATTGGGCGTTGGAGTCACCGGTGAAATGGGTACCGACAGCCGAAACCATGGCATCACCGGCCAGTGGCGAATGACCTTCTAACCGCAAAAACTCCGGGCGAAAAAAAAAAGGGGAGCACATGCCCCCCCGAGGTTTAAAGCGTTGTATCGAGGCTGTTAACTCAGCCTTCGATCTCGATTAGGATTTCGCCCGGATTCACCCGGTCGCCCTTGGCGACGTGGATGGCGGTGACCTTGCCGGCGATGGCTGCCTGGACTTCGGTTTCCATCTTCATCGCTTCGGTGATCAGTACGGCCTGGCCGGCTTTGACGGTGTCGCCTTCCTTGACCAACACGTCGACGATGTTGCCCGGCATGGTGGTGCTGACGTGGCCCGGTGCAGTGGCTTGCTTGCGCTTGCTACTGCCGCCGCTGACGAATTCGTTGAGCGGTTCGAACACCACTTCTTCCGGCATGCCGTCGATGGACAGGTAGAAGTGACGCTTGCCCTCAGCCTTGACGCCGACACCGGTGATGTCGACGCGGTAGGTTTCACCGTGAACGTCGATGACGAATTCGGTTGGCACGCCTTCACCGCCGGCAGAGGCCACGCCGCCCGCCTCGGGAATCGGCAACAGCACTTCCGGAATGAGCGTGCCGGCTGCGCGTTCTTCGAGGAATTTGCGACCGATGTCCGGGAACATGGCGTAGGTCAGCACGTCTTCTTCAGACTTGGCCACGGCGCCGATTTCGGCACGCAACTTGGTCATTTCCGGCTTGAGCAAATCGGCCGGGCGGACGTCGATCACTTCTTCGCTGCCGATCGCCTGGCGACGCAGTTTTTCGTTAACGGTGCCCGGCGCTTTGCCGTAGCCGCCTTGCAGGTAAAGCTTCACTTCGTTGGTGATGGTCTTGTAGCGCTCGCCGGCCAGCACGTTGAAGAACGCCTGGGTGCCGACGATCTGCGAGGTCGGGGTCACCAGCGGCGGGAAGCCGAGGTCTTCGCGAACGCGCGGGATTTCCGCGAGCACTTCGCCCATGCGGTTCAGCGCGCCCTGCTCTTTCAGCTGGTTGGCCAGGTTGGAAATCATCCCGCCCGGCACCTGGTTGACTTGAACGCGGGTGTCGACGGCGGTGAACTCGCTTTCGAACTGGTGGTATTTTTTGCGCACGGCGTAGAAGTACAGACCGATCTCTTGCAGCAATTCCAGGTTCAGGCCAGTGTCGAACTCGCTGCCTTTAAGGGCGGCGACCATCGACTCGGTGCCAGGGTGGCTGGTGCCCGAGGCGAAGCTGGAAATCGCAGTATCGATATGGTCGGCGCCGTTTTCGATGGCCTTGAGTTGGCACATCGTAGCCAGGCCCGCCGTGTCGTGGGAATGGATGAAGACCGGCAGCGACTGTTCGGACTTCAACGCCTTGACCAGTTCGCCAGTGGCATACGGAGTCAGCAAGCCAGCCATGTCCTTGATCGCGACCGAGTCGCAACCCATCGCTTCCATTTGCTTGGCCTGGGCCACGAACGCGTCGATGGTGTGCACCGGGCTGGTGGTGTACGCGATGGTGCCTTGAGCGTGTTTGCCGGCGGCCTTTACCGCTTCAATGGCCGTACGCAAGTTCCGCACGTCGTTCATCGCATCGAAGATACGGAACACGTCGATGCCGTTGACCGCGGCCTTGGCGACGAAGGCCTTCACCACGTCGTCGCTGTAGTGGCGGTAGCCCAGCAGGTTCTGGCCACGCAAGAGCATTTGCAGACGCGTGTTAGGCAACGCCGCGCGCAGTTGGCGCAGACGCTCCCACGGGTCTTCTTTCAGAAAGCGTACGCAGGCGTCGAACGTTGCGCCGCCCCAGCATTCCAGCGACCAGTAGCCGACTTTGTCGAGCTTGTCGCAGATCGGCAGCATGTCTTCGGTGCGCATGCGGGTGGCGAGCAGCGATTGGTGGGCGTCGCGCAGGATTGTGTCGGTAACGTGGATTTTCTTGCTCATTGTTCTATTCCTCACAGGCCTGCGTGGGCGGCGATGGCGGCGGCGATGGCCAGGGCCAGCTCTTCGGGTTTGCGCTTGATCGAGTAGTTGGTCAGTTCAGGGTGGCTTTCAACGAAGCTGGTATTGAACTGGCCGCTACGGAATTCCGGGTTGCGCAGAATTTCCTGGTAGTACGCGGCGGTGGTCTTGACCCCTTGCAGACGCATGTCGTCGAGGGCGCGCAAGCCACGGTCCATCGCCTCTTCCCAGGTCAGCGCCCAGACCACCAGTTTCAGACACATGGAATCGTAGAACGGCGGAATGGTGTAGCCGGTATAGATCGCTGTGTCGGTACGCACGCCGGGGCCGCCGGGCGCGTAGTAACGGGTGATCTTGCCGAAGCTCGGCAGGAAGTTGTTTTTCGGGTCTTCGGCGTTGATCCGGAACTGCAGTGCGAAACCACGGTGCTGAATGTCTTCCTGTTTCACCGAAAGCGGCAGGCCGGACGCGATGCGGATCTGCTCACGCACAATGTCGATGCCGGTGATTTCTTCGGTGATGGTGTGTTCCACCTGCACCCGGGTGTTCATCTCCATGAAGTACACCTCGCCCTCGGCGAGCAGGAACTCCACGGTGCCGGCGTTCTCGTAACCTACCGCCTTGGCCGCACGCACAGACAGATCGCCGATGTAGGCGCGCTGTTCCGGGGTCAACTGTGGGCTCGGGGCGATCTCGATGAGTTTCTGGTTGCGGCGCTGGATCGAGCAGTCACGCTCGAACAGGTGCACCACGTTGCCGAAGCTGTCGCCGAGGATCTGCGCTTCGATGTGCTTCGGATTGACGATGCATTTTTCCAGGAACACTTCCGCCGAACCGAACGCCTTGGTGGCTTCGGAGATCACGCGGGGGAATGCCTGTTCGAGTTCTTCCCGGCTGTCGCAGCGGCGGATACCACGGCCACCGCCACCGGAAGTCGCCTTGAGCATCACCGGATAACCGATGCGGTCGCCTTCGATCAACGCTTCCGCGATATCCGCAACGTTGCCTTCGGTCCCCGGAGTGACGGGTACGCCAGCCTTGATCATGCTGCGGCGGGCTTCAGTCTTGTCGCCCATGCGGCGAATCACTTCAGCCGATGGACCGATGAACTTGATGCCGCGCTCTGCACAGATATCTGCCAGTTCAGCGTTTTCCGAGAGGAAACCGTAGCCGGGATGCAACGCATCACAACCGGTTTCCACGGCCAGATTCACCAGTTTGCGCGCATTCAGATAACCGGCCAAAGGCTCGGCACCGATGCTGTGGGCTTCGTCCGCGCGCTTCACATGCAAGGCATGGCGGTCGGCGTCGGAGTAGATCGCGACCGAGCGAATGCCCATCTCGGCGCAGGCACGCACGATTCGTACGGCAATCTCACCACGGTTGGCGATCAGGATCTTTGTTATCACTTGGAGTTTCCCTTGAGCCGGTGGTACCCACGACCTGCTAGACCAGGTCGACGCGTGACCAAATGTTTCAATTCAGTCGCGACCCCACACTAGCCCCCGTAAGGGATTAACAAAAATGATTAATTATTGGGTCAGGCATAAGTAAAGACTTATAGTTGAGGCATCAGCCTGCGGCGGGAGCTTTCACATAATGCGTAAGTCATTGATGCGTATGACATTGCGTCAATTGCAGATCTTCAATGAGGTCTGTGATTTGCGATCCTACAGCCGCGCGGCGGACGAAATGTCGCTCACACAACCTGCCGTGAGCCTGCAGATTCGTCAACTTGAGGAGCTGATTGGTCAGCCGCTGTTCGATTACGTCGGCAAAAAACTCTACATGACGGAAGCTGCGGAAGCGCTTCAGCGTGCCAGCCGGGACATTTTCGGGCGCCTGGAAAACCTCGACATGCAGCTGTCGGACATGCAGGGATCACTGCAGGGCCAGTTGAAACTGGCGGTGGAGTCCAGCGCCAAGTATTTCGTGCCGCACCTGTTTGCCGCGTTCAAACGCCAGCATCCGGAAGTGAACCTGCAACTGACGGTGGTCAACCGCGGACAAGTGATTCGGCGCCTCTCCGACAATCGCGACGACCTGGTGATCATGTCCATGGTGCCGCAGGACATGGGGCTGGAGTTTCTGCCGTTCCTCAACAACCCGATCGTTGCCGTGGCGCCACCGGATCATCCGCTGTGCCACATGGGGCCGCTGCGCCTGCAGGACCTTGAGCCTTACACCCTGTTGCTGCGCGAACCCGGCTCGGGAACGCGACTGGCGTGTGAAGAGTATTTCAAGGAAAAACGCGTGCACTTCAACCAGACCCAGGAGGTCGCATCAGCCGAGGCTCAACGTGAATGTGTGCTGGCGGGTCTGGGCGTCGCGCTGTTGACGCGCCACGCCCTGAACCTTGAATTGGCGACCGGCGGCTTGATCGAATTACCGGTCGAGGAACTGCCGCTGTTTCGCAGCTGGTGCCTGGTGCAGGCCAAGGCCAAACGGCTGTCGCCGGTGGCCCACGCATTCCTTGCGTTTATCCGCAGCGAACGGGTGCAGATCAGCGCCCTGGTTGAGCGTTTCGACGGGAAGTTGCGGGCGCTGCCTGCCAGTAATTGAGTTCCAGATCGGGAAAATCGCCGATCTCGGCCAGCAACTGGCGGCGTTCGCAGCGATCTTCGATGGCGCGGCGAAATTCCATGCGGCGCTGGTCTTCTTGCTGACGACGGGTTTTGACGGCGCTGTTGCGTTCTTCGTAGGGCTGGGCCATTTCGAGTCTCCCAAGGCGATTACGGGAGTTACAGGATGGGCGCGGGGGATGACGGTTTGGCGGCTTGCGGGTTACAGACAGATGAAAGTTGTCGTATTTGAGGACGCCTTCGCGGGCAAGCCTCGCTCCTGCAAGAACCGCTTAACCTGTAGGAGCGAGGCTTGCCCGCGAAGGCTTTCTCAAGCCAAACGACGAATCAATCGTCGAGGGCTTTCACCGACTTGGGCGACAGCCGCAAGCTGCGAAGGCTGCGTTTGACGCTCTTGAGGTGATTGACCAGGCTCGGCCCGCGCGCCATGGCCACGCCCATCGCCAACACGTCGATCACCACCAGGTGGGCGATGCGCGAGGTCAGCGGCGTATAGATTTCAGTGTCTTCGTGCACATCGATCGCGAGATTGACGGTCGACAGCTCAGCCAACGGCGTCTGGCTCGGGCACAAAGTAATCAGCGAGGCACCGCTTTCGCGCACCAGGTTGGCCGTGATCAACAGGTCTTTGGAACGGCCGGACTGGGAAATGCAGATCGCCACGTCGGTCGGCTTCAACGTGACCGCCGACATCGCCTGCATGTGCGGGTCAGAATACGCCGCGGCCGTCAGCAGCAAGCGGAAGAATTTGTGCTGGGCATCCGCCGCCACGGCACCCGAGGCGCCAAAGCCATAAAACTCGACACGCTGAGCCTGGGACATCAGCGACACCGCGCGCTGCAACTCCACCGGATCGAGCTTCTCGCGAACCTCCATCAGAGTGTGCAGGGTGGTGTCGAAAATTTTCAGGCTGTAGTCGGCGACCGAATCGTCTTCATGGATCGCAAACTGGCCGAAGCTCGCACCCGCCGCGAGGCTCTGCGCCAGCTTCAATTTCAGATCCTGGAACCCGGAACAACCAATGGCACGACAGAACCGCACGATGGTCGGCTCGCTGATGCCCACGCTGTGGGCCAGGTCGGCCATGGAACTGTGCATCACCGCCGCTGGATCAAGCAGCACGTGGTCGGCGACCTTCAGCTCCGACTTGCGTAACAGGTGGCGTGACTGGGCGATGTGTTGCAGCAGATTCAAGGGGCTGGACTCTTCGTTATTGGCAGGTGCCGGGGATGTAGCGCGCTTGTAGTTATACTACATGAATTGGCTTTTTGCCTGCTCAATGCGTAACCGAATCCCTCGTTTTCAGGCGTGCGCGGTCCATGTAGCACTCATTGTCAGAGCTTCAACGCTCGTAAAGCTGACAACGCCCCTTGGTCGACCCCACTCGAAGTTCTCGAACTTAATTGTTAGAACAACAAAAAATCAAACACTCAAACTTACAAATACAACCAACAAACTTCTTTTAAAAACAACTTCGGTTAGTTACTTTGATTGTGCAGGACGCAATCAAACTTAATTACAGGAGTTACACACTATGACCATTAAAACCAAAGACTGGACCGCACAAATCGACCGCATGCCTGGCGCAGCTTCTTTCCGCACCTTTGGCACCGTAACCGTTGCACACACAGGCATTATCCCTAAACTGGTGATGACTGAGCTGCAGGATAAATCCTTTGATCTGCGACTTGAGTTGGTTCTTGAAAACTCCAACGAAGTTTCGTTGCAAGTTGAAACAGACAAAGTTGTCGAATATAAAGTCCTGGGTGACTCTTATGTTTCAGGCGTGAGCATCTTCTATAAAGGTGAAAAAATTCACCACATCGATGAAGTTCTGATTACAAACTAAGTCCATAAATGCCTTCCCGCCACTTTGCGTAGCGGGAAGGCCTGATTGAGCGACGCATTCTCAGTGGTCGGATTGCGCGCGCAGCAGGTCCGCCAACCCACCCGCTTCTATCGGGCGACTGATCAGATATCCCTGCACTTCATCACAGCGCTCAGCCTGCAAAAACTCGAGCTGCTCCGGCCGCTCCACCCCTTCCGCGACCACCTTCAACGACAACCCGTGAGCCATCGCAATGATCGCCCGGGTAATCGCCGCATCCACACTGCCCTCCCCCAGACCGCGGATAAACGCCTGATCGATCTTCACGTAATCCACCGGAATACGCTTGAGGTAACTCAGGGACGAATACCCGGTGCCGAAATCGTCGATGGCCAGTTTCACCCCAAGATCACGCAACTGCTGAAACGTCGCGATGATGTGCTCAACGCTGTCCAGCAACTGGCTTTCCGTGAGTTCCAGTTCGAGGTAGTGCGGCGCCAGGCCGGTTTCCTCCAACACCTGACGCACCAGGCTGACCAGCTTGCCCTGCCGTAACTGATGCACCGACAAATTGACCGACACCCGAATCGGTTCCAGCCCCTGACGCTGCCATTCACAGGCCTGCCAGCATGCCTGGCGCAACACGAACTCGCCGATCGGGCCGATCAGTCCGGTTTCCTCGGCCAGCCCGATGAAGTCCGACGGCGACACGTTGCCCATGGTCGGGTGTTCCCAGCGCACCAAGGCCTCCGCGGCATTCAGCCGGCCCGTGGCGAGGCAGAGTTTGGGTTGGTAAAACACCTTCAACTGCTTCTCTTCGATGGCTTTACGCAACTGATTTTCCAGCTGCAGGCGCTCGAGCGTGCTGGCTTGCAGGCTGTCGGTGTAGAACTGGAAGTTGTTGCCGCCCAGGTGCTTGGCATGTTGCATGGCCATGTTCGACTGACTCACCAGCGCAGAAATTTCCCGCGCGTTGTCCGGCAACATGCTGATACCCATGGACGCGCTGACCACCAACTCATGTCCTTCGACGTTCACCGGCACACGCAATTTGGTCGACAGGCGCGTCGCCACTCGCGCCAGACTTGAGAGGCTGCCGTAAGCATCGAACAACACCGCGAACTCATCGCCGGACAATCGCGCAATGGTGTCCGCTTCCGGCAGTGCATTGACCAGCCGCCGGGCCATCTTCTGCAACAGCTGGTCGGCGATTTCATGGCCAAGGCTGTCGTTGAGCAACTTGAAGCGGTCCAGGTTGATGTGCAGCAACGCCAGACTGCGTCCGCCCTGACGCACGCGCTGATGGGCCTCGCGCAAGCGCTCGCGGAACAACGAACGGTTGGCCAGGCCGGTCAGTTCATCGTAGTGAGTCAGGTAGCGCATGCGTTCTTCGGATTCGCGCCGCGCCGATAGATCGGCGAAGAAGCCGACGATATGGCTGACGTTCCCCCGCGTATCGCGCACGGCGTTCAATTGCAGCCATTGCGGATACAGTTCGCCGTTTTTGCGGGTTTCCACCAGTTCGCCCTGCCAACTGCCGTGTTGCTCCAGGGCCTGGTGAATCGACCCGTAGTGGCGGCGGGCGTCGCGACTGCACGGCAACTCCACCACATTGCGTCCGAGCATGTCGTCGATGTCATAGCCCGTTAAGCGGCTGAACGCCTGGTTGACTGCGATGAGGGCGTAATTCGGATCGAAAATCATGATGCCTTCGCTGGCCGCCTCGAACACCGTCGCCGCCAGTTGCTGCTGCGCTTCCAGGCTCTTGCTGGCACTGATGTCGCGCCGAGTGCCGACCATGCGGATCACCCGGCCGCTTTCGCTGCGCTCAACCGCTCGTCCGCGGTCCTCGATCCAGACCCAATGACCATCGCCATGGCGCACGCGGTATTCAATCTGATAGTCCTCGCTGCGGCCCTTCAAATGCTCGACCAGCGCGCGTTTCAGCGATGGCAAATCGTCGGGATGCAGGCGCGGCTTGAGGTGACGCAGCATGGCCGTGACGAATTCCGGCTCCAGGCCGAACAATTCCTGAATATGGGTGTGATGGACTTCGTCGGTTTGCAGGTTCCAGTCCCAAAGCCCCAGCTCACTGGCCTTCAAGGCCAGCGCCAGGCGCGCCTCGCTTTTGCTCAGGGCCTGGTTGGCCGCGTCCAGCTCCAGGCTGCGCTGGGCGACGCGACTTTCAAGGCCGATCTGAATTTCGCGCAACTCGTCTTCAGCACGGCGGCGCTGGTCGATCTCCTTGGCCAGTTCGTGGTTCAGCTGGTCGCTACGGCTTTGGGCCTGCTGCAGGTGTTCGATCAGGGCCTGATTCTGGAAACGTCGCAGCAACCCGCGATCAATCAGCCGATTGACCTGCCAGGCGACCACGCTCAACGCCCCCAGCAAGATCAGCCCGAACCAGCCCCAGCCCTGCTCCTGCGGGTCGCCGCCCCAGAATAAATAGGCGATGGCGGGCAACAGACAGGGCAAGGTAAAGGATAGAAACGCCGGCAGACTGACCGCGTAGGCCACACTAGCCGAGAGGGCTGCCGCGCCAATCAGGCCGAACACCCAGGCTTGCTGGATGAAATTGTCGGCGGGCACCAGGGCGATGCCGGCGCCGGCCAGCGTCAAACCGGTCATGGCTGAGCCGAGCAAAAACATGCGACGCCAGACCGGATGCGCCTGGCGATGGGGAATGGCCGAATCGAATGCCGCGACCTGGATCACCCGCAATGCCACCAGCGACAGCAGCCATATCAGCCAGACGCTGACCAGGAAGTAGCGCTGCGGACTCCAGAGCAATCCCGCGCACACCAGGCCATTGATCAGCATGAACAGCGTCGGCAGCAGCGAGCCCTGATAAAGCAGACGCGTGCGCTCGACCGCCATTTCCATGGCGTACTGTTTGCGGATAACCCGGGGCTCCACAGTAGGGCCCGACAGGTCGGAGCTGAGGGTCATAGGCAATGTTCTTGTTCTTATAATGATGAGCATGAGCCCGAAACGTGGACGGAGCATACACAAGCCAATGCCCTTACCAAACTGCTCCAGATCATAATTTCTACAAAAGCCCGAAGCCCTTTTACCCCCTGAAAACGCTGGAAGCGAGCCCCGTCAACGCTTGCAGCCAGTGACCGACCGGTCGTCCTGAGCTTATCTTTCATCGGCTAAAGCAAAGCGGGGTTTGCCCGGTGTGTCTCGGCCCCCTAGAATGCCCCGATGCGCGATGATCTCTCCCTTCTGCTGAACTCCCTCAACGATGCCCAACGCCAGGCCGTAGCTGCCTCCGTGGGTCGTCAGTTGGTCCTGGCCGGTGCTGGTTCCGGTAAAACCCGAGTGCTGGTGCACCGTATCGCCTGGTTGATCCAGGTCGAAAGCGCCTCGCCCCACTCGATCCTGTCGGTGACGTTCACCAACAAGGCTGCTGCCGAGATGCGTCATCGCATCGAGCAGCTGATGGGTATCAACCCGGCCGGCATGTGGGTCGGCACCTTCCACGGCCTGGCGCACCGCTTGCTGCGGGCGCACTGGCAGGAAGCCGGCCTGAGCCAGACCTTCCAGATTCTCGACAGCGACGACCAGCAACGGTTGGTTAAACGCGTGATCCGCGAACTGGGCCTCGACGAGCAACGCTGGCCGGCCCGTCAGGCCCAGTGGTTCATCAACGGGCAGAAAGACGAAGGTCTGCGCCCGCAACACATTCAAGCCAGCGGCGATCTGTTCCTGGCGACCATGCGCAGCATTTATGAAGCCTATGAGGCCGCGTGCCTGCGCGCTGGCGTCATCGACTTCTCCGAACTGCTGCTGCGTGCCCTCGATCTGTGGCGCGATCACCCAGGCCTGCTGGCGCACTATCAGAAGCGCTTCCGGCACATTCTGGTGGACGAGTTCCAGGACACCAACGCCGTGCAGTACGCCTGGTTGCGCTTGCTGGCCAAGGGTGGCGACAGCCTGATGGTGGTCGGCGACGACGATCAGTCGATCTACGGCTGGCGCGGCGCGAAAATCGAGAACATCTATCAGTACTCCGACGACTTCCCGGACGCCGAGACCATCCGCCTGGAGCAGAACTACCGCTCCACTGCCGGGATCCTCAAGGCCGCCAACGCCCTGATCGCCAACAACACCGGGCGCATGGGCAAAGAGCTGTGGACCGATGGCGGCGAAGGCGAAGCGATCAATCTGTACGCGGCGTTCAACGAACACGACGAAGCACGCTATGTGGTGGAAACCATCGAAAGCGCGCTGAAAACCGGCCTGGCTCGCAGCGATATCGCGATTTTGTACCGTTCGAACGCCCAATCGCGCGTTTTGGAAGAAGCCTTGCTGCGCGAGCGCATTCCGTACCGCATCTATGGCGGTCAGCGCTTCTTCGAGCGGGCTGAAATCAAGAACGCCATGGCCTACCTGCGTTTGCTGGAAGGCCGTGGCAACGATGCAGCGCTGGAGCGGGTGATCAACGTTCCGGCCCGTGGCATAGGCGAGAAAACCGTCGAAGCGATTCGCGACCATGCGCGCCACAGCGATGTGTCGATGTGGGAAGCGATGCGCCTGCTGGTCGCGAACAAAGGGCTGACCGGTCGTGCCGCCGGTGCGCTTGGCGCGTTTATCGAGCTGATCGAGAACCTCGCCGCCAAGTGCATGGAAATGCCCCTGCACCTGATGACCCAGACCGTCATTGAGCAGTCCGGACTGATTGCCTATCACGAAGCGGAAAAAGGCGAGAAAGGCCAGGCACGGGTAGAAAACCTTGAGGAACTGGTCAGCGCCGCACGCAACTTCGAAAACTCGGAAGAGGATGAAGACCTGACGCCACTGGCGGCGTTCCTCGGTCATGCATCGCTGGAAGCAGGCGATACTCAGGCCGACGAGCACGAAGACAGCATTCAGTTGATGACCTTGCACAGCGCCAAAGGCCTGGAATTCCCTTATGTGTTCCTGGTGGGCATGGAAGAAGGTCTGTTCCCGCACAAGATGAGCCTGGAAGAGCCGGGACGTCTTGAGGAAGAACGGCGTCTGGCTTATGTCGGCATCACCCGCGCCATGCAGAACCTGGTGATGACTTACGCGGAAACCCGACGTCTGTATGGCAGCGAAACCTACAACAAGGTGTCGCGTTTCGTCCGTGAAGTGCCGAAAGGCCTGATCCAGGAAGTGCGGCTGTCCAACAGCGTCAGCCGTCCGTTCGGTGGTGGTCAGCAGCAGAGTTCCAGCAGTCTGTTTGGCGGCAGCGAGATTCCGGACACCGGATTCAGCCTCGGCCAGGCCGTACGGCATTCGGTGTTTGGCGACGGCGTGATCTTGAACTTCGAAGGCGCCGGGGCTCAGGCTCGGGTGCAGGTGAACTTCAGCGAAGGCAGCAAGTGGCTGATGCTCGGCTACGCGAAGCTGGAAGCGATCTAAGGGCCACAGAGGTCCAATGTGGGGCTTGCTCGCGAATGCGGTGGATCAGTCGATATCACTTGGACTGACGCACCGCATTCGCGAGCAAGCCCGCTCCCACAGTTTGACTGCGCGCTGTCGATGAATATCTTTCCTACCGAACTTATCCACTCGTCCTACAGACCAAACTTAACAGGCCTTATTGCGCTGACTGAAGCTGAACGCAACCTGTCAGGCAAAAGCCCGAAACACTCTGCCGCTAGCCAGTAACACTTCAGCTGTGCAACATGGCGCGCGTGCCTTCCACAAATGGGAATTCCCTTTATGAAACGTTTTCTTAGCATCGCCATGGCGTTGTGCATCGGCCTGACGATGAGCCTCGACGCCAACGCCAAGCGCTTTGGTGGCGGCAAGAGCTCCGGCGCTGCGCCGACTCACCAGACCAGCCAAATGGCTCCTTCTTCTGCTGCAGGTGGCGCTGCTGCCACTGCGGGCGCGGCCGGTGCCGCTGGCGCTGCCGCCAAGGCCGGCGGTGCTTCGCGCTGGCTCGGCCCTCTGGCCGGCATCGCTGCCGGTGGCTTGTTGGCCTCCATGTTCATGGGCGGCGGCTTCCAGGGCATGCAGATCTTCGACATCCTGATCATGGCGGTCATCGCCTTCCTGGTCTTCCGTTTCATCGCCGCTCGTCGTCGCAAGCAGCAGGAGCACCTGGCACCCGCCGGCGCGCCGATGCAGCGTGAAGTGTTCGAGCAGAAGCCTGCAGCCATGGGTTCGATCTTCGGCGGTTCGGCCGCACCGGTTGCCGCTCGTCCGGTGATCAATGCGCCAGCCTGGTTCAATGAAAAGAACTTCATTGAAGCGGCCCGCAACCACTTCCAGTCCCTGCAGCAACACTGGGACGCCAACGAAATGGACAAGATCTCCGAGTTCGTGACCCCGCAACTGCTCGAGTTCCTCAAGCGCGAACGTGCCGACCTGGGCGAAGGTTTCCAGTCCACCTACATTGATAACCTCAATGTTCAACTGGACGGCGTCGATGATCGTGCCGACAAGACCATCGCCACCCTGACCTTCAGCGGCGTGTCGAAGACTTCGCGTTTCGACCAGGGCGAAGTGTTCAGCGAAAGCTGGAACATGGAACGTCCGCAGGGCGAAAACCAGCCTTGGCTGGTCGCTGGTATCCGCCAGAACGGTTGAACCGACCCGCGTTAAATGTGTCGCAACAAAACCCCGGCCTCGGCCGGGGTTTTCTATTTCGCGGTTGCATCTATAGCGAGCTACTGTATAAACCGCCCCAACTAAACCGCGCCATCAAGCAAGAGGATCCCGGACGTGGAAGAAATCATCGAACAACTGCGTGAAGCCAACGAACCGGTACCGGTCCCCTTGGAGTTGCCCGACGAAGACCTGCTGGTCGAAATCGAAGAACAACTGTTCATCGACATCCCGTTTGTCTTCAGAGAATTTTTGCTGACCGTCAGCGACGTGGTCTACGGCAGCCTGGAGCCAGTAACTGTCACCGATCCGCAATCCCACACCTACCTGCCGGACGTTGCCGCCAACGCCTGGGATGCCGGCGTTGATCGCAGCATGATCCCGATCTGCCAGGACGGTGACGATTACTACCTGGTCGAAGAAGACGGCACCGTGGTGCTGTGGCAGGCCGAGGAAGAACTGATCGCCGAAGAAACCTGGGAATCGGTATGGCACTGGGCACGGGACGTCTGGCTGGAAAGCTGAGCCGTCTGACGCGCCGCGTGGTCAATGCCCGGACGATTCCTTGTGGTTGTCCAGGGTTTCCAGCAAGGCCACCTGCATCCGCGTGTGCACGCGGATGAACCAGCGCCAGAGCAGCGCTGCCACGGCGGCCGCGACCACGACAATCAGCACCAGCAACTTGTTGGTCGGCAGAATACTGGCCGACAAGGCTGCCAACAGCAGGAAGATCACCAGCAGCGAAAGGATCGGGATCACTTCGGCGATCACCCGGCGTACTCGCTGCGTGTGGCGGCCGGCCACCTCCGGTTTCACGCCCATCTCCGCCAACAGCATCGACAGCGCCTTGAGCTTGCGATAGGCCGCGATCAGGAACGGCAGCGACAACAGCAACGCCCCGCCCCAGATCAACGCTTTCTGCCAACTCGGGTCGCTGATCCAGTCTTGCAGGTAAGCGGACATCCGCTCGGCGAAGTAAGCCCCCGAGAAGAAGATCGCAATCACCAGCGCCAGATTGACTCCCACCTGCAACAGAATCCGCCGGATCATCGACGCCAGTAGCGCGCCTTCGCCCTGAGGCTGGATGCTGCGCAGCCACTCGCCATACATCCCCAGCACGCGCCCCACCCTCTGCGGCATCACGGCAGCCAGTTTGATCGACAGCGGGTCAGCAGCGCGGATCAGATAGGGCGTCAGCAGCGTGGTAATCACCGACACCGCCACGGCGACCGGATAGAGGAAATTGCTGGTGACCTGCAGGGTCATGCCCAACGCCGCGATGATGAAAGAGAATTCGCCAATCTGCGAAAGCCCCATCCCCACGCGCAGGGAGGTGCGTCCGTCATTGCCGGCGATAAAGGCGCCGAGACCGCAGGACAATATCTTGCCGAGTACGACCGCCACGGTTATTACCGCGATCGGCCACGCATACTGCAGCAAAATCATCGGATCGAGCATCAGCCCGATGGCAACGAAGAAGATCGCGCTGAACAGATCACGAACCGGCTCGATCAAGCGTTCAATCTTCAGCAACTGCCGGGATTCCGCCATGATCGCGCCGATCAGGAACGCGCCAAGCACCATGCTGTATTCGAGCTTGACCACCAACAGACAGAAGCCGAAACACAGGCCCAGCACAGTGATCAACAGCATTTCGTTGCTTTCGAATTTGGCCACGTAGGCCAGCAGCCGCGGCACCAGCAAAATTCCGATGACCAGCGCGACGATCATGAACAACGACAGCTTGCCGACCGTGGAAAACACTTCGCCGGAACTGACCGTGCCGCTGACCGCGATGCTCGATAGCAAGGCGATGATGCCGATGCCGAGGATGTCCTCGACGATCAGCACACCGAAGATCAGCTGCGCAAAGCGCTCGTTCTTCATCTTCAGGTCGTTGAGTGCCTTGACGATGATGGTGGTCGAGGAGATTGCGAGGATCGCGCCGAGGAACAGCGAGTCCATGGTGTTCCAGCCGAACCAGCTACCGATTTCGTAGCCGATCCAGATCATCAGCACGATTTCCAGGAACGCCGCAATAAACGCTGTGGCGCCGACCTTGAACAGTTTGCGCAGGCTGAACTCCAGGCCCAGGCAGAACATCAGGAAAATCACCCCGAGCTCGGCAAGGGTCTTGATCGTTTCTTCGTCGTGGATAAGGCCGAACGGCGGCGTGTGCGGACCGATGATGAAACCGGCGACGATATAGCCAAGGACCACGGGTTGTTTGAAGCGATGAAACAGCACCGTCACCACACCTGCGACCAACATGATCACTGCCAGATCCTGAATAAAACTGATGGCATGCATGGTGTGGGCTCCTTGGGTGACATTGCTCACGCGCCAGACGCGGGAAAGGTCTGAGCGAGCAGAGTGAAAATTCCGCTTTCCGCGTAGGAATTGCCCTTAGTGGTGGGCTTTTGAAGGGTAACACCGCGACTTCCAGCAGAAAGGCGGTGCAATATATGGAAACAGATCGATCCGGCGTGACGGCGACCACCCACCCGGCGTCCCGATAACTGTGGTTTGAAAAAAACCGATCAGGCACCCGCAGAGGTGCACTCCTCCGAAACCTGCCTTGAACCGTGAGAACGCTATGGAACCCGGAAACGCCCAGCTGTCGATGACGGTATTGATGACCCCCGACATGGCCAACTTCTCTGGCAATGTCCACGGCGGCACATTGCTCAAGTATCTCGACGAAGTCGCCTATGCCTGCGCAAGCCGATATGCCGGCCGCTACGTGGTGACCCTGTCGGTGGATCAGGTGATTTTTCGCGAGCCGATTCATGTCGGCGAACTGGTGACCTTTCTGGCGTCGGTCAATTACACCGGCAACACCTCCATGGAGGTGGGCATCAAGGTGGTGACCGAAAACATCCGCGAGCGCTCGGTGCGTCACACCAACAGCTGTTTCTTCACCATGGTGGCGGTAGACGACGATCGCAAACCGGCTGCCGTCCCGCCTTTGCAACCGCAGAACAGTGAGGACAAACGCCGCTTCATGCAGGCCCAGCAGCGTCGTCAGATTCGGCAGGAACTGGAAAAGCGTTATCAGGAGATCAAGGGCGACGCCTGAGCTGGCCAGACAGTTTTATGGTGGTCTTTAGATAGCTTTCGCGAGCAAGCCCGCTCCCACATTTGATCTCCGTCGTACACAAAATTTGTTCACGAGAGATCCAGTGTGGGAGCGGGCTTGCTCGCGAATGGATTCAACGCCGAACTCAAAGACTGATCGCCGTCGCCTCAAACCGCACCCGCGGATGCGCAATCCGGTCCTGTGCCCGCACCAACTCCAGCTCATAGCTGGCGCACGCCTGGGTTTCCAGCAGCACCTCGTGCACTGCCGACGCCGCGAATTCGAATGCCGCCACCAGGCTGTCACCCAGCAGTACACGCGCCAGAAACAGCCCGGAGGTCAGGTCGCCAACGCCCACTGGCTGACGCGGAAACGCCAGCATTGGACGTCGCAGGTGCCAGCTGCCTTCACTCGTCACCAGCAACATCTCAAACACATCCTCCGGCTTGCCGGGATAGGCCAGGTGCTTGACCAGCACCGCTTTCGGGCCCCGCGCCAGCAATGCTCGCGCCATGGCCAGACAATCGAACAGCGACTGCGGCTTGCGCCCTGAGAAGCTGTCCAGTTCCAACTGGTTCGGGCACATGAAATCCGCCACGGCAGCCGCTTCTTCCAGCAGGAAATCGCTGACTTCCGCCGGCACGCTGCAACCCTTTTCCGGATGGCCCATCACCGGGTCGCACAGGTACAGCGCCTTTGGATTCATCGCCTTGATCTGCGCCACACCCGTCAGAATCGCCCGGCCCTGGGCTGCACTGCCGAGGTAACCGGACAAAATGGCATCGCAATTACCCAACTCGCCAATCGCTGCAATGCCTTCGACCAGTTCGGGAATCTGGTGTGGCGACAGCACCTCGCCCGTCCACTGCCCGTATTGGGTGTGGTTGGAGAACTGCACGGTATTGAGCGGCCAGACGTTCACCCCGACCCGCTGCATCGGGAAAACCGCGGCGCTGTTGCCAGCGTGGCCGAACACCACGTGGGACTGAATGGCGAGCAGATGGGGCGTACGTTTCATGCGGTGAGTTCCGTAAAACGATTGAAATTCGAGCCGCGCAGTATGCGACTAAACGCAGCCTGTACGACAGACCGGCGACACAGTTAAGCTGGCACTATCTTGTTGGAGCACCCTGTTGATGCTGACCCTCGGAAATATCTTCGTGCTGATGCTGCTCGCCACCGCTGGCGCGTGGCTGTGGCACAACCATGGCTTGCGCGAGCGCGCGCTGGAACGGGTCAAGCAGCATTGCGGCAAGCTCGGGGTCGAGTTGCTGGACGGCAACGTGGCGTTGAAAAAAATTGCATTCCTCAAGGATGCCAATGGTCGGCGACGTCTGGCCCGTGTGTATAACTTCGAATTCACGGTGACCGGCGAAACCCGCCACAACGGCACCATCACCCAGTTCGGCGCCCACAGCGCGCAGATCGAACTGGCCCCCTACCCGATGCCCTTCGATGACACGCCTCCGGTGGTCGACGTGACCAAGCCACGGGCAGAAGTGATTGAGCTTAGTCAGTGGCGGCAAGAACACACCAAATGGCGCCCATAAATCAAAAGATCGCAGGCTGCGATCTTTTGAGCTTTAGTTCGTCCGACAGTCGGCCAAACCTCTTTGCAGCGACTCAATATCCTGCGGCTCAGTAAAAATCAGCTCGATCCGCGAATCGCGGCGCCATTCGCTGGGCTGCCACTCCAATGCCGAGTTATCCAGTGCATTCGCCGAAACCCAACCCTCGACGCTGTGAATAACCAGCTTCGCTCGCCGCCAGGCAAGGCGTTCAAGCCACCGGCCAACACGCGCTGAATCGAACATCTGGCTCGGATGCCAGCGCCAGCCGATGCTCCAGCCGTCGTCCTGTTCCTGGCTCAGGCAAATCGGCAACGCGGGATCGGTCCAGACGGCTGGCAACTGCGCCGCTCCTTTGGGTGCAATGAAGTTATCCACACCCGCCACAGCCTGCACCTCAAGACCAGGTAACTCTTTCAACGGAAGAATGGCTTGCTGCGTCCAGTACAAAGGACGTGATGGCAACTGCGCGACGACTCGCTGCCGATCACCCGCCTCGAGATTTTCAGACTTGTTCAACAGCAACAAACCTGCGCTGTTCAACGCCTCTTGCTGGGTTGCCGGCAGCGATTTGCCAGCGGCGAGCGCCTGGGCATCCAGCACCAACACGCAGGGCTGAACCGCCAGTACGCCGACCCAAGGCGCTTCATTCAGCTGCTTGAGCAACTGCGCGGGATGGCCGAGCCCTGACGGCTCGATAAACAACCGATCCGGCCGTGCCTTGCGCAGCAAACGCCCGAGGCCGATCTGAAACGGCGCACCATTGACACAACACAAGCAGCCCCCGGCCACCTCACCCAGTGCGATACCATCGGCGTCTCGGGTCAGCAGCGCCGCGTCGATACCGATCTGGCCGAACTCGTTGATCAGCACCGCCCAACGCTCATTCGCCGGCCGCTGGGCCAGCAGGTGCTTGATCAAACTGGTCTTGCCTGCGCCCAATGGGCCAGCAATGACGTGAGTGGGAATGTTCTGCAACATGGTCGGTGTTTTCTGAGGAGGTAAAGGATGCGGTTGATTGGCTTGACGTTGCTCTTGGCGTTGGTTTGCGGCGAAGCGCTGGCCCAGGCGTGTGTGGTACATAGCACGGCTGAGCGACTGGACGTGAAAGTCTGTCAGCAGAACCGAAACATCCCGGAAAAACTCTTCGCCGATGGCTTCTGTCAGCCGAACCTTCCTGGCCAGAAAGTCGACGTGCAATACGTCGACCAATGCCCCGGTGGCGCATTCGGCGTGTGCAGCAACGCTCAAGTCGCCAATATGCCTTACCGGCAGGATATTCACTATTACGGCGTGGCCACCGACGCGGCGTACCTGAAGCCGTTTTGCGAAGGCCAGAGCCAGGGCAACTGGCTCAAGCCTTGATCCGCTAACCCAGCCAATCGAGGGTCAGGATCAAACGGCGCTCGCCCGGCCCGAGCGGCGGCGAGCGGTGAATCAGGCCAAAACCTTCGTTGCCGTGCCATTTCTCGCCCTTGAGCAAGGCGACGGCGCCGCTGTCGATTTGCTGGATCAGCGAACTCTCCGTGGGTTCCGCCTCGGGTTGGCTCAACTGGCGGCGATCCATCCCCCCTTCTTTGAGCCACTGACTGCCAACACCGGCATACGTAGTAATCAAGCGCACCGGTACATGATCGACGTGAAAGCGCGGGCACATGGCTTTATCCAGAACCCGCAAACGCAAGCCAATGCGCTTGGCACCCAGCAGGCAGGCGAAGGCGCTGACCAGCCAGGAAACATCGGCGATGAAACCTTCATAGCCCTCTAGATCGCTGAAACCCGAGGCCAGTCCGCGGAGGTTGGGTTCGGTGTCTTCGTTAGCGATTTCCAGCGATATCGACTCAGCCAAAGGCTCGTTCAAGGACAGCAGCAGGCGGCCAAAATCAACAATGTGGGCCGGGAGTTGGCGCTGCCAGATGGCGAGGTTCACGCCGTCATCGAGAATCCGGGTAAGCGCTTGCGGCGTCTCGTCCTGAACCTGGGAAATGACTGGCCGAAGCTTCAAAGTCGGTGCCAACATCACGCCGCTTCCTCTTCATGCCAGGGGCCGAACGGGTCAGGCAGCAATCGCCAACCCTCGACGCCAGATGCCATTTCATCATCAGTCAGCAGGCAATCGTCCAGCGCTGCGGTGAGTTGGGTGAAGTCGATGTTCTGCCCGATGAACACCAGTTCCTGGCGGCAATCACCGGTGGTGGCGGTCCAGTTTTGCATGATCGCGGCGGTGCTTTCTTCGTCCTGCGGCCATTGGGTTTTCGGCACGAAACGCCACCAGCGACCGGCAAAACCATGGCGCATCAAACCACCCGCCTGAGACCAACTGCCCGCATCCATCGGCTTGCTCGCCAGCCAGAAAAACCCTTTGGAGCGCAGCAGTTTGCCGTTCACCCAAGGCCGGTCGATGAAGCTGAAAAAGCGCTGCGGGTGGAAGGGTCTGCGTGCTCGATAGGCCGTGGAAGCGATGCCGTACTCCTCGGTTTCCGGTACGTGTTCGCCGCGCAGTTCCTGCAACCAACCTGGTGCCTGCGCCGCTTTTTCGAAGTCGAAACGACCGGTATTGAGGATTTTCTGCAGGGGGATTTCACCCATGACCATCGGGATGATGTCGGCTTGCGAGTTCAATCGTTCAAGGATCGCGATCAGCTCCTGTCGCTCGCGGCTGCTGATCAAGTCGATCTTGCTGATCAGGATCACGTCAGCGAATTCGATCTGCTCGATCAACAAATCAGTGATCGAACGTTCGTCTTCCTCACCGAGGGTTTCGCCACGAGAAGCGAGGCTTTCGGCGGCCTGATAGTCGAGCAGGAAATTCATGCCGTCGACCACGGTGACCATGGTATCGAGCCGCGCGATGTCGGCCAGGCTTTGCCCTTCCTCATCCCGGAAGGTAAAGGTTTCCGCCACGGGCAATGGTTCGGAGATGCCGGTGGATTCGATCAGCAAGTAATCGAAGCGACCGTCCCTGGCGAGTTTGCTGACTTCTTCGAGCAGGTCTTCGCGCAGGGTGCAGCAGATGCAGCCGTTGCTCATTTCCACGAGTTTTTCTTCGGCTCGGTTCAGTGTGACGTCACGCTGAACTTCGCTGCCATCGATGTTGATCTCGCTCATATCGTTGACGATCACCGCGACTCGCAGGTTTTCGCGGTTACGCAACACATAGTTGAGCAGCGTGCTTTTGCCGGCGCCGAGAAAGCCCGACAGGACGGTCACGGGGAGACGATGTGGCATCAGGAATTCCTCACGGGGATGCCCGGTCACAGTGTCGGGCTTAATTTCATGTTATAGTATAACAATGCAATCAAACCACAATCCTCTTGCCCGTGATGATAAAGAGCACGATGCTGATGCCCATTCGGTCCGTGAAAATCCCATGCGCACTGCCCTGAAATCAGCGCTGATGAGCGTTTCGCTGCTGCTCGCCGTAAACGCCTGGGCGCAGATCCCGAGCTTGGCCACCTGCACGCGAAGCGCCAACCTGTTGGCCTGCATGGACGCCGACGGCAATGCCTACAGCGTCAACACCGTCGGCAACACGATCTATCTGCGGGGCTTCGAACGGGCGGGTAAGCGCTATTGGGCGCAGACCAACAGTCGCTACGGGCAGCTGACGTTTTTCACCGGTATCGCTTCCGACGGTGAAGCCTGGGTCGGCTATAACCGTCGGATTGGCTGGACCACCCTCAATCGCTTTTCCAGCTCAGGAGGCAGCCGTGCCACATTCACCTGCAGCAGGATCACCGGATGCTGATATCTGCGCAGGGTAAAAATCCGTTCATGAAAAAGGCGTAGTCGATTTTAATGTAATAACATAACATGCAGGTCCAACTTCCACGATGGACCTGCTCATGAATGCGCTGACTCTGCCGGATATCGCCGCGCAGGCCTCACGCCAAGCCCTGCCACTTGAATGGGTGGGCATGTGCGGCATTGCTCTTCCAGTTTTGTTCGATGGCCAACGATTGAGTGCGAAGGCCGACGCGGGCGTAAGCCTCGACGATGGAGACGCGCGGGGTATTCATATGTCGCGGCTATACCTGACGCTGGAAATGCTCGAGCAGGAAAACCTGACGCCAGCTCTGTTACGGCGAGTCTTGCAGCGATTTCTTGATACGCACGAAGGTCTGTCCCACAGCGCTTACCTGATCATTCACGCTGACTTACTGCTCAAACGGCCGGCACTCATCAGTCCACTGTCTGGCTGGAAAACCTATCCTGTTAGCATCGAAGCGCGTTTGAAAAACGCGATGTTCCACGTGGAACTAAAAATCGACATTCCTTATTCCTCAACCTGCCCCTGTTCAGCCGCACTGTCACGGCAGTTGATTCAACAGCAATTTGTCGATGACTTCGCCAACAGGTCACTGCAGCACGCTGATGTGTTGGCATGGCTTGGCTCCACAAAAGGCATCGTTGCGACGCCTCATAGTCAGCGCAGCAACGCGCGATTAAAGCTGCGTCTCGATGACTATCTGGATGACCTGCCACTGATTGCGCTGATCAACGATGCCGAAGCAGCCCTCGGCACCGCCGTACAAACCGCCGTAAAGCGCGCCGACGAACAGGCCTTCGCCCTGGCCAATGGGCAGAACCTGATGTTCTGCGAAGACGCCGCTCGACGCTTGAATCTGGCGTTGAAACGCTCTCCCGGCATCAATGCCTTTCACCTGAAAGTCGTCCACGCAGAAAGCCTGCACGCCCACGACGCCGTCGCCGAAAGTCGATGGAACTGGGAGGCCGCATGATTCGCTGCGAGGCTTTGCGCTGGGGAGCACCCGGACAACCGCTCACGCCGCCGGTGGATTTCGAATTACCCAAGGGCAGTCTGACCGCCGTAATTGGTGCCAACGGTTCGGGAAAAAGCAGCCTGCTTAAAGTCATCGCCGGCCTGCAAAAACCGCTGGCCGGTAAAGTGATCCTTGAGGTTCCACGCAAAGGTTCACTCTCGTTTCTTCCTCAGCAACAACACCTCGACCGGCAATTCCCGATCAGTCTGCAAGAGTTGGTGGCCGCCGGTTTCTGGGGCAGCAAACAATCACCCGAAGTCCGAAGCCATCGTCTCAAAGCCGCGCTGGAAAAATGGTGCCTGACCGGTCTGGAACAGCGCCCGTTGATGGCCCTCTCCGGCGGTGAATTGCAGCGCGCCCTGCTCGCTCGTTTAAGCCTCGCTGAAGCGCCCCTGCTGTTACTAGACGAACCTCACGCCGCCCTCGATGAACTCGGTCAGTCACTGCTGTGGAAACACCTCCACGCCTGGCACGCCGAAGGCCGAACCCTGGTGGTCGTGTGTCACGACCTGGCCGCCGTTCGCCAACACATTCCTCAAACGCTGTTGATCAAAAGCAGCGGCTGCGTCCTCGGCCCAAGCACCAATCTGATTCGCCAACAACCGCAAACGCAGGTCGCCTGATGCTCGCTGCCACTCACCTTTGGCAACCCTTCAACGAGTTCGTGTTCATGCGTCGGGCACTGCTCGGTGGATTGGTGTTGGCATGCAGCACGGCACCACTCGGGGTGTTTCTGATCCTGCGGCGCATGAGCCTGATCGGCGACGCGGTCGCTCACGGTATCCTTCCCGGCGCCGCGCTTGGCTTCTGGTTCGCAGGATTGAGTCTGCCTGCGTTGACATTCGGCGGCCTCGGCGCAGGCCTGAGCATGGCCGGGCTCGCCGCGTGGATCACCCGCCGCACCGGCCTGCGAGAAGACGCGAGCCTCGCCGCGATCTACCCCATCTCTCTCGCCAGCGGTGTGCTGATCCTCGGCATCGCCGGCAAGCGCCTGGACTTACTGCACCTGCTTTTTGGCTCGGCGCTAGCGGTCGACGGCCCCACGTTGACCGGCATGCTGTGGGTTTCTGGATTCAGCCTTATCGCCATGGCGCTCATCTACAAGCCGCTGCTCCTGGACACCCTCGACCCCCTCTTTCTGCAAACCGTCAGCCGACTTGGCCCCTTGGCCCACGGCGTGTTTCTGATGCTGGTGGTGCTGAATCTGGTGATCGGTTTCCAAGCCATCGGTGCGCTGATGGTCGTCGGCCTGATGATGTTGCCCGCCGCCGCATCGCGCTTCTGGAGCCGTCGCTTGCCCGTGTTGATGGGCATCGCCGCCGTGCTCGGCTGCCTCTCGGTGTGGCTGGGATTATTGCTGTCGTTCTACTACTCACTGCCCAGCGGCCCGGCCATCGTGCTGGTTGCTGGCGGTCTCTATCTGCTGTCCGTGGTGTTCGGACCGGTGCACGGTTTGCTGCGCCGCCCGCCTTTGCTCACATCCCAATGAGGTGTTGCCCGATGCGCGCTTTACTCGTGCTGTTCAGTTTGATGCTGTCGATGTCGCTGTCCGCGGCAGAAAAACTGCAGGTGGTCACCAGCTTCAGCATCCTCGCCGACATGACCCATCAAGTCGGCGGCGAGCACATCCAGATCACCAACATGGTCGGCCCCGACGCCGATGCCCACACGTACGAGCCGACACCGGACGACGCCAAGGCCTTGCTCAAAGCCAGACTGATCATCAAAAACGGCCTGGGTTTCGAGCCATGGCTGGACCGCCTGGTGACCAGCACCGAGACCAAAGCTACGGTCATCAGCGCGAGTCGCGGCGTCATCCCCCGCTCGCTGGATGAAGACGGCGAGACCGTTCCCGACCCTCACGCCTGGCACAATCTGGCAAACACCGAGCTGTACATCGGCAACATCACCAAGGCGCTGATTGCCGCCGACCCGGCGAACAAAACCGACTACGAACGCAACAGCCAGGCCTACCTGAAACAGATCTACGCGCTGCTCGCTGAAGCCAAAGCCAGGCTCGGTTCGCTGCCGCCGGGCAACCGCAAGATCGTGACGTCCCATGATGCCTTCGGTTATCTCGGTCAGGCCTATGGCATCGACTTCATGGCGCCACAAGGTCTGTCCACCGAGCGCGAGCCGTCGGCCGCCGAAGTCGCTGCGCTGATTACCCAGATTCGCCAGGCCAAGGTCAAGGCGGTGTTCATGGAAAACATCAAGGACGCCCGTCTGCTCAAGCAGATCGCCGATGAAAGCGGCGCGCACGTTGGCGGCACCTTGTACTCGGATGCGCTCGCCGCAAGCGGTCCGGCCAGCACCTTCACCGGTCTGTTCGAACACAACCTCAACACCCTGTACGAGGCGCTGAGCAAACCATGATCCGCAAGAACCCTTCAGGCGATTTGCCGCTGATTGCCGAGTCTGCGTACGTGGATAAAACCGCGATCATCTGCGGGAAAGTGGTGATCGGCGAGAACGTTTTCGTCGGCCCCTACGCCGTGATCCGCGCCGATGAAGTGGATGCTTCCGGCGCGATGGAGCCAATCACCATCGGCGCTAATTCGAACATCCAGGATGGCGTGGTGATTCACTCCAAGTCCGGCGCAGCGGTGACCATCGGCGAGTTCAGTTCGATCGCCCACCGTTCCATCGTTCATGGTCCGTGCACGGTCGGCGACCGGGTGTTCATCGGCTTCAACAGCGTGCTGTTCAACTGCGCAGTCGGTGACGGCTGCGTGGTGCGGCACAACTCGGTGGTCGACGGTCGCGACTTGCCCACGGATTTCTACGTGCCCTCCACCACCCGTATCGGGCCCAACACCGACCTGTCGCAGTTCCCGCCGGTCAGCGTCAGCGCCTCGGAATTTTCCGAGGACGTGGCTCGCACCAACGTCGATCTGGTGCGTGGCTACAAAGCCCTGCAAAACGAGTTCTGACCATGAGCAGCGTCCTGATTCGTAACGCCCGGCTGGTAAATGAAGGTCGTGAATTCGACGGTGATCTGCTGGTCAGCCATGGCCGCATCGTGAAAATCGCCCGCAGCATTGAAGGCGAAAATGCGGCCGTGGAAATCGATGCTGACGGCCAGTGGCTGTTGCCCGGCATGATCGACGATCAGGTGCACTTCCGCGATCCCGGCGCGCCCGACAAGGGCAGTTTCTACACCGAATCCCGAGCTGCGGTGGCCGGCGGCATCACCAGTTTCATGGACATGCCCAACACAAATCCGGCGACATTGAATCTCGCCACGCTCGCCGAAAAGAAGCGTCGAGCGGCAATCAATTCAGTGGCCAACTACGGCTTTCACTTCGGCGTGAGCAACGACAATCTCGACACGGTCGCCGCACTCAATCCCTGCGAAGTGGCCGGCGTAAAAGTGTTCATGGGCGCGTCCACGGGCAACATGCTGGTGGACGATCCAAGGGTTCTCGAGCGGCTATTCGCCGAGGTGCCGACGATTCTGCTGGCCCACTGTGAACACACGCCCAGCATCGACGCCAACGCCGCGAACATGCGAGAACTGTTTGGCGAACACATTGGCGCCGCCGCACACCCGGTCATCCGCAATGCCGAGGCCTGCTTTCGCTCGTCCTCAATGGCGGTGGACCTGGCCAGGCGTCACGGCACGCGACTTCACGTTCTGCACCTGACCACCGCACGGGAACTGGCATTGTTCGAAGACAAACCGCTGTCGCAGAAACACATCAGCGCCGAGGTCTGCCTGCACCACTTGCTCTTCGATGATCGCGATTACGCGGACCTCGGCAACCAGATCAAATGCAACCCGGCGATCAAGACTCAGGCTGACCGTGATGCCCTTCGCAACGCCTTGCTGAGCGATCGACTGGACGTCATCGGCAGTGATCATGCGCCGCACACCTGGGCCGAAAAGCAACGTGCCTACAGTCAGGCGCCGTCCGGTCTGCCGCTGGTGCAACACGCCCTCCCCGCGTTGCTGGAGTTGGTGGCAGACGACGTGTTGCCGATCACTGTACTCGTGGCCAAGACCAGCCACCGTGTCGCTGATCTGTTTGCTCTTCCCGACCGTGGCTATTTGCGCGAAGGTTATTGGGCAGACCTGGTGCTGATCAAACCCGAGCCCGACGGCGTTGCCGTCTCCCAGCAGCCGATCCTGTCTCAATGCGGCTGGACGCCTTTTGCCCGACGCCGCTTTCGCCACAGCGTCAGCACCACGCTGGTGTCCGGACAAATCGCATGGCGCGACAAATGTCTTAATGACAACTGCCAGGGTTTACCTCTACGGTTTATGCGCTAGCACTCGAGAGCACCCACATGATTCACATCAGCCTGAGCGATGGTTCATTGCGAGAATACGACCAGCCGTTGTCGGTGTATGAATTCGCCGCGAGCATCGGTCCCGGGCTGGCCAAGGCGGCTGTCGCGGGGCGGGTTGACGGCGTTCTGGTGGATTGTGAATTCATGATCGAGGCGGACGCCCGGGTCAGCATCGTCACGCCGCAAGAGCCAGACGGGCTGGAGATTCTTCGCCGGTCCTGCGCGCTGGTGTTGGCGATGGCGGTGAAGCAGCTTTATCCAAAAGCACATTTGCAGGCGGGATCGGCGTTGGGTGATGGCTTCTTCCATGAGTTCGAGTTAGAGCGTCATTTGGACCTGGTCGACCTTGCCGCCATCGAAGCCCGCATGAAGACTCTGGCGACTACCAATCATTCGATTCGCCGCCGCAGGCCAACGGCGCCTGCAGGACAGTTGTCGTCTTACCTTTTGGGGGACTTCGAGTGTGTGTCGACGGGTCCGCATGTTCCCGCTACCCGAGTGTTGCAGGCCTTCGCGCTTGATCACATCAGCGGCACTTCACCACAGCGGATCTACGGCACCTGCTGGTCTTGCCAGGAAGAGCTGGATAACTGGCGGGCACCGCCGCACGTGATGATCGTCAGCATGGATGATCGTCAGGCGGAATACGCACAGTCGGTGACTGAAGCATTACGCCGAAGCGGTGTACGCGCTCGCGCCGATCTGCGAAACGAGAAAGTCCGCCACAAGATTCGCGAGCACAGTCAGCAAGTGCCGTATCTGGTGGTGATCGGGGAGAAAGAAAAAGAAGGCGGGTTTGTCAGTGTGCGCAGTCGCACCGGGGAGGATTTTGGCCGGATGGCGGTTGATGCGGTTTGTAATTGGCTGAGGTCAATAGGGATTGCGGGCGTCTGAATGGACGCCTTCGCGGGCAAGCCTCGCTCCTACAGAGACGATGTAATCCTGTAGGAGCGAGGCTTGCCCGCGAAGCTTTTAGGCTCTTGGCTTAACAGTCCCGCAATCCTGCCCCAACCAGACCGCGCGAGTATCAAGGCTACCCTTCTGCTGAATGCCGGTAGCGTTGAATGTGCCGTTCACCTTGGTGGTGAATTCGCGATCACTCAAGAACGTTGCCACACCCGCCCCTTGCGCTTTCGGGCAGCTGAAGCGGAATTTCCACTGGTTGCCGGTGCGCTCGGTGATTTCCTGTTTGCAACCCGATTGCGGATCCGTCAGCGGGATATTGTCGTTCTTCACTTGCTCCGGCGTCAGGCAGGCGCGAATCCCCTTGCCGCCCATCGTGATGCCCTGCTTCTCCAGCTGCGCCCGCTGTTCAGGGGTGATCTGACTCTGAATCTGACCGAGGATCAATTGCAGATCCGGCAGGTTCTGGTCATCGACCTTCATGTTGCTCGAGGTCAATTCCCACAAGCCAGGTTGCAGCATCTGTGCCTGAGCGGCCACAGGAAGAGCCAAACCAAAAGCCACGGCCAAACCCAGCAGACGAACGTTCATCGTGTAACTCCTGATCAGTAGTGGCCGTTAGACGTCGGCCACAGGCTTCGGTTCATGGGCCAATTAAATAGCGACATTCTGCACGGAACATGGTCTGTTAAGCATTGAATCTTCAGGAGCAAGGCTGCCCCCATGGATTATTTTGGACCGCATGTTTTCGGTTATCTGATCGCACTGTTGCACTCGCTAGGGCTGATCGCCGCCATCCATGCCGTATTGACCGTTCGGACCGCCCAGGGCTCGATCGCCTGGGCCCTGTCGTTGCTGTTCATTCCCTACCTCACGCTTATCCCGTACCTGGTCTTCGGCCGCAGTACGTTCGATGGTTATATCAAGGCGCGGCGGCAGGCCAACGAGGAAATGCGCAAGGCCATCTCCGAGCTGAACTGGCGGCCGTGGGTCGAAGAAGCCCTGACCGCACGCGCCTCCAACGCTTACGCCTCATTGAGGGCAATGCCGAAGCTGGGACGCATGCCGTGCCTGGCAAACAATGAGGTCCGCCTGCTGATCAATGGCCCGGCCACTTTCGAGGCGATTTTCGAAGCCATCAGCCACGCCAAAGAAGCCGTGCTGATCCAGTTCTTTATCATCCACGACGACCGTCTCGGCCAGCGCCTGCAAACCCTGCTGTTGAAAAAAGCCGCGGAAGGCGTCGCCGTATTCCTGCTGTACGACCGCATCGGCAGCCACTCCCTGCCCCACAGTTACGTGCAACCGTTGCGCGATGCCGGTGTCGAGGTCAAAGCATTCGCGACGCGTAGCGGCTGGCTCAATCGCTTCCAGGTCAACTTTCGTAACCACCGCAAGATCGTCGTGGTCGACGGTGTGCTCGGCTTCGTCGGCGGCCACAACGTCGGCGACGAATACATGGGCGAGAAACCCCCTCTGGCACCGTGGCGCGATACCCACGTTCGCGTGCGCGGGCCGGTGGTGGCCTGCATGCAGGAGTCTTTCGCCGAAGACTGGTTCTGGGCGGCGCGGTCGTTGCCGCCGTTGATACTGCCGGACGTGTATCCGGAAGACGGTGTGCTCTGCCAATTGCTTGCCAGCGGCCCAGCCGATTCCTACGAAACCTGTTCACTATTCTTTGTCGAAGCCATCCACGCGGCCACGGAACGAGTGTGGATCACCAGCCCCTATTTCATCCCTGACGAAGCGGTGTTCGCGGCGTTACGGCTGGCAGTGCTGCGGGGTGTCGATGTGCGCATTCTGCTGCCGTCGCGGCCCGACCATCGAATCGTCTATGCCGCCTCCAGCCTGTACGCCTTCGAAGCGGTACGCGCCGGCGTGCGGGTGTTCCGCTACGAACCCGGTTTCCTGCATCAGAAAGTGGTGTTGATCGACAGCGAAATCAGCGCCATCGGCAGCGCCAATCTGGACAACCGTTCGTTCCGGCTGAATTTCGAAGTGATGTTGCTGACGGTCGACAGCGTGTTCGCCGGCGAAGTGGAACAGATGCTCAACGCCGATTTCACGCAGGCCCATGAAGTCGCCAAAGAAGAAAGCCGGGAGACCCACCGCCTGCAACAGGTCGGCATGCGGATCGCCCGGCTTATTTCTCCGATACTTTAAGGGTTGTAGATGTCGTCGCGGGTCCAAGGCAGTTCATGGCTGCCATCGGGGTGCGCTTTCACCGCGAGGATCTGGTGCAGGTTGATCCAGCCCTTGGCGAACGCATAAGCACATCCCGCCAGGTACAGCCGCCAGATGCGCAACGCCTGCTCAGGCACGAGCTTGCCGGCGGCTTCCAGGTTGTCCTCCAGACGTTCGCTCCAGTGATCGAGGGTGCGCGCGTAATGCAGGCGCAGGCTCTCGACATCGACGATCTCCAGCCCTGCTTCGCTGATCTCGGCAGAAATCATCGACAGGTGCGGCAGCTCGCCATTGGGGAACACGTACTTCTCGATGAAATCCCCGGCACCGCGCCCCACCGGACGGCCGTCGGTGTGCTTGGCGGTGATCCCGTGGTTCATCACCAGACCGCCCTCTTTCACCGCGCCGAACAAGGTCTTGCAGTACTCGGCCAGATTCGCGTGGCCGACGTGTTCGAACATGCCGACACTCACCACCTTGTCGAAGCGCCCGTCCTGAGGCAGATCGCGGTAATCGAGCAGTTGCAGTTCAACCTGATCGTCCAGGCCTTCAGCGGTCACCCGTTCCCGAGCCAGCGCCAGTTGCTCTTTGCTGAGCGTGATCCCGAACACTTTCGCGCCAAACTCCCGGGCCGCATAACGCGCCAATCCGCCCCAACCGCAACCGACATCCAGCAGATATTCGCCGGGTTGCAGGCGCAACTTACGACACAGATGACGGAATTTGGCTTGCTGGGCCTGTTCCAGCGTTTCACTGCCGGTCTCGAAATAGGCGCAGGAATACGCCATGTCACTGTCGAGCCACAGCTGATAAAACGCGTTGGAAAGGTCGTAGTGATAGGAAATCGCCTTGGCGTCGGTTTCCTTGTCGTGGACGGTGCGCACGGGCTGGCTGTCCAGGTCCCCCAGCAACGCCTGGCTCCATTCATCGCAGACGCGGATCACGTCGCTGATGGAGCCTTCGAGCTCGAGCTTGCCCTCGACAAACGCCGCTCCGAGCGCGTCCAGGCTTGGATGAGTGAACTGGGTAACCATTTGTGGGTCCTTGACCACAATCGTGACACTGGGCGTCGGCCCCAGATTAAACTCGTGGCCGTCCCAGAGTCGCAGGCGTAACGGTAGCTGCAGATTCTGTAAGGCCGGTGGAAGTTGCGCGAGCATGGAATATCCCCCTTGTTTCAGACGTCTGATGTGAGGTTAGACCATCCCTGAAAAATAAGCAGGCTATCGATTTAATAGCCCTGTTCTATAAACCGCAGGGTTCAAACCAACCCGTCGCAAATTCACAGAAGTGATTGCCCTTAACCTAGATGACTGCGAATCAGGCGCACAGTTCTGAAAAGTTGAAACCCCTCAAATATCGTCCTTCAGCTTGAGCAATGGCTCCTGAAAGCGCAGCAACCGCCCCGCGTTACCCAGCACCAGCAACGTACTCAGGTTATGCAGCAACGCCGCGATCATCGCGCCCGCCGCGCCGAGCCAGCCGAATGCTGCGAAGGCCACTATTGCCAGCGTCCAGCCCAGACCGATGATTACGTTGACCTGCAACGTGTTCCGGCACTGACGACTCAAACGTACACAGGTGCCGAGCCGACGCAGATCACTGCCGATCAGCACGATGTCGGCGGACGCCAACGCGATGTCCGCACCGCCCGCGCCCATGGCAACGCCGACTACGCCTGCCTTCAGAGCCAGCGAATCATTGATGCCGTCACCGACCACCATCGGCCGGAAGCCGCTGTCGATCTCCTTGAGCACGCGATTGAGTTTGTCCTCGGGCAACGCCTGGGCTTCGACATCGACGATCCCGACGTCCCCCGCCAAGGTATTCGCGACGCTCTGGCGATCACCGGTGAGCAATAGCTGCCGGCCCAATCCGAGTTCTCGCAACTCGTTCAAGGCAAACCGCGCTTCGGGTTTGACGCTGTCGGCCAGCAACAGCCAGGCGAGGAATTCACCATCAAGCGCCAGACCGGCAATCGGGCCATCGTGTTCAGGAACGGCTGACGTGGGAATACCCAATTGAGCAAACAACTCCGGACGGCCGAGCGCCGCTTCGCCCTGCTCCGTCATCGCTACCACGCCCAGCCCCTGCCTTTCGTGAATGTTCGAGAGCAACAGAAAATGTTCCTGAGTGACCAACCCGGCGAGCGCGCGGCTGACCGGGTGACTGCTGGCGGAACCAAGGCTGGCAGCGAGTTTCAATACGTGACTGCGATCTTCCAGCGGACTGTCGATGGATTGCAGGCGCAAGGTGCCGAAAGTCAGCGTCCCGGTCTTGTCGACCACCAGCGACGTGAGGTCCGCCAGCTCTTCGAGAAACGCCGAACTGCGAATCAGAATCCCGTGGCGAGCGGCAACCGCCACCCCGGCAATCGCCGTGGCCGGTGCCGACAACACCAACGCACACGGACAGGCCGCCACCAACACCGCGAGCATCGCCTGCGCATCGTTGGTGATGAACCAGGTGACGGCGGCCAGCAACAGCACCAACACCATGTAGCTGCCAGCGTAGCGTTCGAGCAGTCGGGTGATCGGCGGTTTGGAGCGCTCGGCGCTTTGCATCAGCGCGATGACTTTTCCGAGGGTGGATTCGCTGCCCGTACGCGTCACTTCGATACGCAGCAGGCCGTCGAGGTTGATCGCCCCACCGAACACAGACATGCCGACACCCGCCTCCACGGGCACCGACTCACCAGTGATCGAAGCCGTGTCGAGACTTGCCTGACCGGAGAGCACGCGGCCATCGGCCGGCACTCGGTCGCCGGCGCGAACTTCCACATGGTCACCGGCCTTGAGTGTGCCGTTGTCGACTTCGACGATGGAGCCGTCTGCCTGAACTTTGCGCGCATGGCTGCGCGTCAGTTTGCCGAGCGCGTGAATCGCTTCCTGTGAACCGATCACGCTGCGCTCTTCCAGCACATGGCCGAAGATCATGATGATCGGCAGCAACGCAGCGGTCAGCAGATCGCCGGTCGCCCAAGCGCCAAGCATGGCCAGGGCGATCAATTGGTCCGTGATCCCGTGCAAGCTTGGATAACGCAAGCTGTACCAGGCCGAACGCATCACCGGCACGGCCACCAGCAATGAGGCAAAACCCAACAGCAATTGACTGACACCGGTTTGCTCCGGCGACCACCAGCGCCAGATCAAACCCAGCGCCAACAAACCCAATGCAAGCATGGCCAGGGTCAACTGGCGGGCGGCGCTGCGTTGTTCGGCCGAGGACAACAGGCTAGGTGCGGCGGCGGTTTGGGCGGTCATTGTGCAGCTCCCTGAATGATCAGGCGGGAATCGTCTTTTGGATTGACCGTGGTCACCGAGCCGGCCTGACCGAGAATTTTCGGCATGCGTTCACGGTAGAGGCGCAGCAGCATTTGCGGGTCGGTGCCCTGCTGTTGTGCCTTGGCCAGACTCAGCACGGTGGCCGTGTCAGCGGAAGCTTTGGCCAGCCGTTCACTCGCTTGAGCGTGAGCGACCTGCAACGTACGGTCGGCTTGTTCATTGGCGGTTTGCGTCAGTTTCTCGGCTTCGGTGCGTGCGTTTGCCACGGCTTTATCGGCTTGCTGACTTGCCGTCAGCACCGCGTTGAAAGCGTTGACCGCCGGCCCCGGCAGACTCGATTGCACATCGACGCGCGCCACTTCGATGCCCAGGCCCTGGCCGGTGGTCGTGAGGTCAGCGAGTCGCTGATTGATGCCTTGCACCAGATCACCGCGCAGGCGCTCACGTCTTTCGGCCGCTTGGCTACCCGCGCCAATCAGTTCCGGTCGCGCCACCAGAATGGTGTCCAGATCACGAGCGGCCGTTAGCGCCACCGCACTGCGAGTCACAAGGCGATCGAGTGCCGGCAGCACATGTTCACCTTGAAGCACGAACGCATAGGGTTCGGTGACTTTATAAAAGACCCGCACATCCAGTTGCACCACGCCGGCGTCTCCGGTCAGCAAATAACCGGATCCCGCGAGCGCATCACTGAGCGGCGTGGCGAAGGTGGCGACTCGGTCGGCCTGTAACGCGACATCGCTGCGCAGCAGATTATCGACCCGACGCTCAATCACCCGATCGGCCGCTGGCAACAGAATCACCTGCTCGAACGGTCGCGGCCACGCCAACAGCAGACCGGCATTCTGAATGCGATCCAGCGCGCCAAAGTGCAACACCACCGCGCGATTCTGCGGATCGATTTGCCGAACATTGGAAAAGGCCCAGGCCAATGCAGCCAGCACGGTCACTGCGTACAGGGCGAGAAAAGCCAATCTCCCGGCCTGAATCCAGGGGCTGCTTAACTCATTTGTTCCACGTGGAACCAAACTCATGGTTGCGATCCGGATTTGTTATCGAGCGTCGGCGGACCGTCAACCAGTACTCGAAACGGCGCAGCGTCAGTGCGCAAAATCAGTTTGGTTCCGGCCGTAACGATGGTGCCCAAGGTGTCGAGAGAGCGCAGCAAGTTATAGAGCTGTGGTGAACCGGCGTAGGCTCGGCCATAAATCTGCGCGGCTTCAACGCGGGACTGGGCTTCAATGTCGGCGGATTTAACCGTGGCATCGGCCTGCACGATTCGCGCATCCCGCTCGGCGGCGGAGCGGATTTGCGCCGCTTCGCGTTTGCCGATCGCTGTGCGTTCGGTGGCGATTGTTTCACGCTCGGCACGCATGCGATCGACGGTGGCGGTCAGGGTTACCGACGGCAAGGTCAAACGTTCGATGCCGACTTGCAGCACACGAACACCATACGTGGTCAGCAACTGCTGATCGATTTGCTGGCGCAGTTGCGCTTCAAAGTCAGCAATGTGCACTTGGTTGGCATCGGTGTTTACCAGATTGGCCAGGTCAAAACTGCTGGCCGTAGTTTCCAGCGCCGAGCCAACGAAGGTGCGAATCTGCCGCGCCGCTTCGTCCGGCTGGTTCTGCACGGCACGCATGAAGCGCTGCACATTGTCCGGATCACCTTGAACCTGCCACGCCACGTACGCCTGCACGATGATGCGCAAACCGTCGCGCGTGCCCACATCCTGCAAACCACTGGACGTCGTGCGCAGACGCAAGTCGACAGGAATCGCCGCTTCAAAAGGGGCGGGCCAACGCCAGCCCAGCCCCGGCTCCAGCAACACCCGCGAAGGATTGCCGAAGCGCGTGATGACCGTGGCCTCGCCGGAACGCACTTGCACCAGGCTCGCCGCCGCAATGGCAAACGCCACCAGCAACGCCGCCCAACCCATGCGCCGCCACGGGAAGGGCCCGGCTTCCTGTGGATCGCCGTGGTGATGATGGTGATGCCCGTGGTGGTGCCCGCCATGGTCGTGATCATGCCCGGCGTGGTCGGCATGATCGTGAGTGTGTGACTGGCTCATTTGGCAGCTCCTGGCTGAGCGGTTTGACGCGCCGGCGCGGGATCAGCCGGCAGCGTGAACGTACGGAGGTCGATGGTCGGCGCGTTGTTGCTGCCGCCCAAGCGGTGATCGAGCACCAGCAAACGGGTGTTGGCCAGTCCCTGGGAAAGCTGGCTGAAATACTGCTCCAGCACGAACGCCTGACCGGCGCTGGCATAGGCTTTTTGCTCGGCGCTGAATTTCAGATCCGCTGCTTGCGCAGCCGCGTTGATTTCACGCGCGTTGGCCGTCGCCTGGTCGCGAGCGATGCTGGCCTGCAATTGCGCCTGATTGGTTGCCTCTGCTGCCGCGCCACGCTCGCGTGAGATCAGCGCCTGCGCACCAATCTGTGCCGCTTGTACGCCGTGATAAGCGTTGGCCGCGCCGGCCGGTGGATGAATGGCCTCGACCACGGTCGCGAGAATTTCAACGCCGCTGCCGAGTGTTTGCAGGTCCGTCTGCACCGCGCGGCCAATTTCTTCGGCGAGCCCTACCCTGTCTTCGCCGAGCAAACCGTCGAGGGTTCGTGAGGCGAAATCGTGAACCAGAATCCGGCTGGCGGTGCTGCGGATCAGCGCCGGTACATCGGCATTGTTGTAGGTCGCGGCGAGCGCCGCTTGATCTGTCAGGCCGATGCGGTAAACGAACCGCACGTCCATGTTGACGATCTGGAAGCTCTGCTTGTCGGCACGACTGCTGGCGATGACCTGGGATTTGTCATTCACATGGCTGGCATCCCACAAGCGATTGGCAACTGTCGGCGCCGGACCTTCAGCGGGCGCTGCCGCAATGGGCGCCGCCGCTTCACCGACGCTCGTGGCCAACTCATGGACCACGCCGTTTTCGACACTCAACACCCGGCCCAGCGGCCACGGCAAACCCGCGTGCAAACCGGGACCGAATACCTCCACCGGTTTGCCGAAGCGCTCATAGATGCCCCGCCCTTGCAGGGGAATTTCGTGAATGCCGGTCAGCGACCAACCGACGATGGCGACCACCGCCAGCACCGGCACAAGCGCGCGACGCATGTAGGTGAACGCCCAGATTTGCCGCAGATCGATGCCGAAGCGGTTATGCAGTTCATGCTGCAACGCCAACAGGGGCTGTGGCGGCCAGCGCAGCATGTCGGCGACGAAGCTTCGCGCGAGCAATGCGGGTTCCAGTTGTTCGCGCCGGGGACTGAACAGTGACAGCACTGCGCGCAGCAGCAGTTCCACCGCGACAAGCCCCGGCAGCAACCCGATCAGCACAGCCAGCCTCACCGGCCAGACTGACACCTCGCTGCCGAACAACAGACACAACGCGCCCAACACAAGACTGATGATTGCCACGCGAGCCAGCTGGGCCAACTGCCCTGCTTCAGGCCACTGGGCCGCGTTTTCCTGGGCAAGCTGCCGCTCCAGCACCAGCAAACCGAACGCCAGCAGCAACGACAATGCAGCGCCGACATTAGCCGAAAAATCCGGGGCGGCAGAGGGTAGCGCCAGGTTCCAGACCTGATTGATGCTGACCAGCACCAACAGCGCCCAGCCACCGAGCCACAGGGTCGGCGCACCGATCTGCACCAACGTCCGTGTCCATCGTTGGCTGATCCGCTCCAGCAACTGTTCATACCAGCCCACCGGAGCTTCAGCGACTTCGATCTCCACCGGCAGCGCTACAGGATTCATCGCCCGTGCGCGCCATTGCGTCACCCACCACGCTGATTGCAGCCCGGCGACCAGCACCAGCAGAGCGGCGCTCTGATTGACCAGCAACGCCGGCCAAAGCGATTGCGGCGCAAACAGCCCGACAAAAAACGCCAGCAACAGCCCAGTCGACGCGAGCGCGCCGAGGCCGATTGCCAACTGCCGCAAGCGTCGCCCTTGAAAGATTGCCTGTTGAAAACGCGGCAGCCCGGCTACCGCTGCTCCCTCAACTTCGAGATCGACTTGCATACCACCCCAGTGTTGTTCTTTGCTCAGGTCGCAATTCGTTACGATATAACGAAAGTCGTGAAATTTTTGTATTAAATCGCTTTATCTAAAGGCGCTCCACCTGTCGCTTGGCTGAAGCCTTGACCGAAAGACCGGGAAGCGCACATATTACGCTCGTAATTTTATCTACGGACTACGTTTATCCAGCCCGATTCCCATTCAATCCAGGAGCAAATCCATGAGCAGCTATGACGTCGTGATTCTGGGCGGAGGCCCCGGTGGTTACAACGCAGCAATCCGCGCCGGCCAGTTGGGCCTGAAAGCCGCTTGCGTCGAAGGCCGCGCCACCCTCGGCGGCACCTGCCTGAACGTCGGTTGCATGCCGTCCAAGGCGCTGCTGCATGCGTCCGAACTGTACGACGCCGCCATGGGCGCGGAATTCGCCAACCTGGGAATCGAGGTCAAACCCACGCTCAACCTTGCGCAAATGATGAAGCAGAAGGATGAAAGCGTGGCCGGGCTGACCAAGGGCATCGAGTTTTTGTTTCGCAAAAACAAGGTCGACTGGATCAAGGGTTGGGGGCACATCGACGGCCCGGGCAAAGTCACGGTAACGGATAGCCAGGGTGGCAAAACCGAGTTGAGCGCCAAGGACATCATCATTGCCACCGGCTCCGAACCCACTCCCCTGCCTGGCGTAGAGATCGACAACCAACGCATTCTCGATTCCACCGGTGCACTTTCTTTATCCGAAGTGCCCAAGCATCTGGTGGTCATTGGCGCCGGGGTCATCGGCCTGGAATTGGGTTCGGTGTGGCGACGTCTGGGTGCACAGGTGACCGTCGTCGAATTTCTCGACCGGATCTGCCCCGGCGTGGACGCTGAGGCGGGCAAAACCCTTCAACGTTCGTTGAGTAAACAAGGCATCAGCTTCAAGTTGAGTTCGAAAGTCACCAGCGCCACGACCTCCGCCAATGGCGTGCAACTCAGCGTTGAACCCGCGGCGGGGGGCACTGCCGAGCTGCTGGAAGCCGATTACGTGCTGGTGGCCATCGGGCGCCGGCCTTACACCCAGGGTTTGGGCCTGGAGAACGTCGGCCTTAACACGGATAAACGCGGCATGCTTGCCAACAAGGGCCATCGCACTGAAGCGGCCGGCGTCTGGGTCATTGGTGATGTCACGTCCGGGCCGATGCTCGCGCACAAGGCGGAAGATGAAGCCATGGCCTGCGTCGAGCAGATCGTCGGCAAGGCCGGCGAGGTCAATTACGACCTGATTCCCAACGTCATCTACACCCGCCCGGAGCTGGCCAGCGTCGGCAAGACCGAAGAGCAACTCAAGGCTGAAGGCCGCGCGTACAAGGTCGGCAAATTCCCGTTCACCGCCAACAGCCGGGCGAAGATCAACCACGAGACCGAAGGATTCGCCAAAGTGCTGGCCGATGAGCGCACCGACGAAATCCTCGGTGTGCACCTGGTGGGTCCGAGTGTCAGCGAAATGATTGGCGAATACTGCGTGGCCATGGAGTTCAGCGCCTCCGCGGAAGACATCGCGCTGACTTGTCATCCCCATCCGACCCGCTCCGAGGCGTTGCGCCAGGCGGCGATGAATGTGGAGGGGATGGCGACGCAGATGTAGCTTCTCTCGCCTGATCGTTCCCCCGCTCTGCGTGGGAACGATCTTGACTGGGTCTAAAGCGGCAAATGCTCTAAAGGCAACGCCCCCGGCGTTTTCACCGTGTGAATAGCAAAGTTGCTGCGGATGTCACTCACGCCCGGCAACTTCAGCAAACTCCCGGTAAGAAAGCGGTCATAAGCACGCAAATCCGGCACCACCACTTGCAGCAAAAAATCCGATTCCCCTGACACCAGAAACGCCGAAATCACCTCGGGCAACGCCGTCACGGCTAGACGAAAAGCCTCGGCCTGCTCATCGTTGTGACGCTCAACCTTGACCCCGACAAACACCGTCAGCCCAAGCCCGACTTCATCGCGATCCAGATTGGCCTGATAGCCGCGAATCACCCCCGCTTCTTCAAGCATTCGTACCCGGCGCAGGCACGGCGACGCGGACAGACCGATCTCATCAGCCAATTGCACGTTGCTCAACCGACCATCCCGCTGCAGGGCCGCGAGAATCTTTCGATCATAAGCGTCGAGTTTCATGTTTGGCAGATCCTGCTGGTTGAGTGGTCATCCGATGGCAGGTTATGCCAAACAAAGACGCTTTAAAAGCAAACTACGCAACCACCTGCCCTGACCTTCCGCCCTAGACTGGCCCTACCGAATCGACAACGAATGGGGTGCATCGTGGCAGGACTCTGGCTGTTTTTCATGGCACTGGCGGTGGTTTACCTGTTGCCCGGCCCGGACATGATTCTGCTGCTGCAGACCGGCGCACGCCAAGGCAAAGGCGCGGCGCTGGCGACGGCCGTGGGTTTGGGCATCGCGCGGGGTTGCCACGTGTTACTGGCGGCATTGGGGCTGGCGGCGCTGTTCAAGGCGGCGCCCTGGACTTTCGACGTGGTGCGCCTCGCCGGGGCCGCATACCTGTTGTGGATCGGCATTCAGTGCCTGCGAACCACGATGCTGCCGAACCTCAACGGTGCAGACGCGGCCTGTGGAAAACCACGTTGGCGCGAGGCGATCCAGCGCGGATTGCTGACCAACCTGCTTAACCCCAAGGCGCTGTTGTTCTGCTCGGTGCTGTTGCCGCAGTTCATCGATCCGCACGCAGGACCGGTACTCGCTCAATTCGCGACCCTGGGTGTGGTGCTGGTCGGTGTCGGTTTGTTGTTCGACAGCGCCTACGCCTTGGCGGGCGCCGCGCTGGGCCGCTGGCTGCAACGCAGTCCTTCGGCCCAACGCTTCCAACAATGGCTGTTTGGTAGCCTGTTGATCGGTTTTGCGGTGCGACTGACCTTTGTTCAACAGGCCTGATCAGCGGCGTGCCTTGCGCTTGTGACGATTGATCAGCAACAGCGCGAACGCTGTAAATACCACCACACCGCCCACTTCCAACCATTTTTTGTAAGGGCGCAGCGGCGCCCGTATCGAACTCAACGCCTGGGTGACGTAACGTTTGTCTGCGTTCTGGAAGTCTGGATAAGGGCATCGCTCGCCGAAGAACAATGCCCAATCCACGTAGGGGCCTTCTTTGACGTAACGTTGATAGAAGGCAGTTTTTTCTTCCTGACCCGTGTTCCACCCCGTCGCCGCACACAACACCGCCGCAAAGGCCTGACTGGTATGAGGCAAGTTATCGGCGGCGCGGTTGGCCAGCGCATTGGCGACATAACGGTAGTGGTAACGCTGATCGGGTTGAGCCGCGCTGGCCTGCTGACGCTTGACCTCGTCTTCAGCCACTAACGGGCCGACCTTGAGTTCGGTGCTTTCGAGGCTGTAATTGCCCCCGAACGTGGCGTAATCCGGAGACATCTCGTAGCCCAACAGCTCCATACCATTGAAACGGGCCACGGTCGCGGCATTGTAGAAAGCGAATGCACGTTTGCTCGGCCACCATTTCGATTCGGCGTCGTGGCGCAACTGCCCGTACCACGTAGCCTGTTGCTGCAATTGAACGCTATCGAAGTACGCCGGGGCTTCGTCGTAACGCTCCTCACGCAACAATCGCCGCGCCAGCACGTTGCGCAACTTCGCCGCGACCGGCAGCGGCACGTAATTGTCGCGATCCTGCTGAGTCAGCGGCGGCGGTGCCGGCACCTGAGTATCGACATAATGCTTGAGCTCATCGACGGTCAGCACGCGTTCGGCAACGGTCGCGGCGTCGAACCAGTAAATGTCGTTGCTGCGATAGAGCTGATCGAACGCCTGCAGATAATCCCCGCGTTGCAACGCCAGGATCGCGCTTTCGCCTTCGACCCGGCACTTGGGCTGAAGCGATTCAAAGTCCCAGTCCGGCGTACGCCGCTCACCCCAGGACTCATTCTGCGGAAAGGCCTGAGCCGCTTTGGCGTACGCCGCGGCGGCAGCGGTTTTATCGCCCTCGCGCACCGCCAGTTTCGCCCGCAGCCACCACGCCAGGCCACCGTCGCCAGCGTGCTCCAGGAAAGCCTTGGCGCTGGCGTAGTCACCCTGTTGATAATTCATCGCTGCCAGTCGATCGGCGTTATCCAGGCTGCCGCGGGTGCTGGCTTGCAGTAACTTGATCAACTTTTGTTCGGTGGGTGGTTGATCACCAAATGACCAACCCAACCGGCTGATCAGGGACGCCGTGACCAGTTGCTGCACCGGTTTGCCCTTGAGCAACGCGGACAGTTGCTCATCGGGCATCTCCGTCAGATCCGCCACCAACAGTTTCAGCGAGGTATAACCCACCGCTGAACCGTGGAGGTTTTGCGTGGCATAGAGCTCAATGGCCCGATTCCAGTCGCCCGCCGTGCGCGCCACGCGTGCTTCTTCACCGAGGCTGGCGACGCCCAGCTCCAGCGGATCGCTGAAACCGTCGATGCTCAGTTGCCGAGTCTGCTCGAAGGCTTTGCGCGATTGCGTCAGCAGGTCGGGCGTCGCGTCGGCTTCGGCGCTCATGGCAAACAGCGCACGGCCCAGCGAATACGCGGCCCAGGTGCTGCGCAGCGCGCGTTGATCCGTCGGTAGCGCCAGGACTTTCTGGAAGTAGTCAGCGGCCAATCCATGATCACCCGCGTTGAACGCCACGGCGCCCGCCAGATAGAGCCTGAGTTCAGTCGGCAGATTCGTGCCCTGTGCTTCAACCTGATGAGCATCGGTCAAACTGCGCAACTGTTTGACCTGCGTTTGCTGCTCTACGGTCAAACCCGCCTGCTCGGCCTTGTCCCGCTGCTCGGCGTAGTCGGACGGGTCCATGCTGCTGTAGACGACTTCGGTGACATTCTTCAGACCCGCAATTGCATGTCCGAGACGATTGATCTCGAACTGGAAATTGCCTTCCGGCAGCTCCGCCAGCGACTGACCCCGGTTGTCGAGCAGGCGCATGGGGAAATCCGGCCCGCAGGCCAATGCCGAACCCAGCGGCAAGCTGAAGCTCAGACAGAGCAAATGGCGGGGCCAGTTACGGGTGAACATTCAAACCTCCTTGATCAATGTTTGCGCAACGCGCCCAACCGATGGCGCGCTGCCCGCCAGCCGGAATACGACCGTCGCGCAGGCGGGTGAAGGTAAGCAGATCCGGGCTCTGTTGCAACGCATAACCGGCCAGGGCATCGGCGCCCTCACAGCCTCGCACCGCGAGTGTCAGGCGTTCGGGCCACGCGCTGTCGAGGTTGCCTTGATTGCTGATGCTGACGTCATAGAGGCTGTCCTGCGCCGAGAGTTTCAGCGTCAGGCGACTGTCGAGGGGGTCGCCGCGGGCTACGGCGCCCAAGGTCGTCAGGCTCCAGGCCCGGCGATCATTGGCCAGGGGCAAGCGAAACCAGATCAGCCCGGTCAGGTGCACCGGCGGATCGTTGCGCAACTCAGTGGCCAGCGTGCGCAGTTGCTGCGGATCGGCCAGCAGTTCCCGACGTTCGCCGCCGCGCTCAACCGGCACTTCACTCTCCACCAGCGGTGCGCCGCTGGTCTGCGGCAGCAACGCCACGCCATACGCCGGCAGCGCCAGATAAAAAGGTTTCGAAGTGATACGACTCCAGGCCCTCGCCCATTTTTGCGCCTGATCCGGATCAAACAAGCCCCTGCGCGGATCGCTCACCGCATGCACCTGCAACACGCTGCTATCGACTGTGGATAACAACGCCGGCAGTTCGGGGCTGTCGAGCCAGGCAGGTAACGCTGTAATACTGAGCGGCATGGAGGCCGGAAGAACCGCGCGCAACGCCGTGAGGAATTTCCGATACGCCGGTAGGCGGGAGCTGCCGGCATCGTGGTCGATTTCCACACCGGCGAGGATCAACCCCTGCGCTTGCCAATCACTGAGCACCTGGCGGATCTGCGCGCTAACCTCGTCCTGGTCCAGCGACTTGAGCTGGCCATCGAGACGAATCACCGCGATCAGCGGCCGACCATCCTGTTTGAGCAACGCCGCATCGATGCGCGCCCGGCTCCAACCTGCTCGGGGGAAGGCCTGCAACGCCAGCACTCGCAGAGTGGAAAAGTCAGCGCGACTGTCTTTGAGTGCGGCTTCGTGGGCGGGCGTCCATTGCCGTTGCCAGACGTAGAGTTGCTGATCGAGCGGCGGCGCATCCTGTCGTTCGCAACCGGCAAGCAGCGCCACCATCACCAACAAACCCGACAGGCGAGCGAGAAAAACCATAAAGCATCCTTTGTAGCTGCTGAAGGCAGCGTCCGTCAGATGCTACAGGTCGAGCACCAAAGGCTGCGCGCCCTGCGCCGGAATCGCACAACAAATCAGAACGTGTCCTTCGTCCGGCACTTCTGCTGGCGGCTGTGGATAATTCACCTGGCCGCTGACCAGGCGAGTCTTGCAGGTCCCACAGGAACCACCGCGACAACTGAATTCCGGCCGCAAGCCACGGCTTTCCGCCAACTCCAGCAAACTGCCGCCATCCGGTTGCCAGCGGGCTTCCTTGGCCGAGCGCTGAAACACCACGGGCACCGAGTTGGTTGCGGCGGGCGGTTGCTCGATGACCACCGCGTCGGGGTCCGGCTGACGACGCAAGGTCGACGGGCCGAAGGTCTCGGCGTGAATCCTGCTGTCACGGATGTCCAGCTCCCTAAGGCTGTCATACAGCCCTTGGGTAAAACCGCCCGGGCCGCAGAGGACAAAATCCAACTGATCGTAGTCCTCCACTTCAAGGATGGACTGGAGCAAAGCTGTGTCGATCCGTCCGGTCAAATCAAAGTCTTCACCCTCGTGAACATCGGCCTCCGGCTGACTGAGCAGACGCAGCACCCGCACCGATTCACCCGCACTCTCGAGCAAGCGATCCAGCTCGGGACGAAACGGTTGATCGGCCAGTGTGCGTGAACTCTGCAAAAACAATGTAGGGCGAATGTGCCGGGTGCGCAGGCCTTGATACACCACCTCCCGCACCATCGACAGCAAAGGCGTAATGCCGACGCCGGCCGCCAACAGCACCAGTGGCCGACGTTCATGGGTTGCCACGGTGAAATGCCCTTGAGGTGCGCGGGCTTCCAGCAGATCACCGACACGAACCTGCTCATGCAGGTGTGAAGACACCAGCCCTTCACGCTTCACGCTGATACGGAAAAAGTCATCGGACGGCGCGCTCGACAGGCTGTAAGTGCGGATATGCACCTCACCGCCAATGTTGAACCGCAGCGGTAAATGCTGCCCGGCCTGAAACACCGGTAACCCGGCGTCATCGGCTGGTTCCAGATAGATCGAGCGGATGTTGTGGCTTTCCGCTTCAATCCGCACGACCCGCAGCGGCCGCCACCGATCACCCAGCGCCTGGGCATGCAGACGGGCGTTAGCCTGCTCCCAGGTGCCGGTCAGCAGACTGGTCGGTGACACGCCATCGAAGCGCCAACGCAAAGCCAACGCTGCGGGCCGACGCACTACCTGCTCCACTTCGAATGTCCACAGACGCTCGGCACCTTGAAAGGCTTCGACCTGCGGGCCTTCAAGAATGACTTCGGTACGACCGCTGAGGTGCAGCAGGTCGCCCGAGTTGAAATCGATAAACAACAGACCTGCACGCGGATTGATCAGCAGGTTGCCCAAGGTATTGAAGAACAGGTTGCCGGCGAAGTCCGGGATCGTCAGGCGATTGCCTTCCACCTGTACGAAACCGGATTGGCCGCCACGGTGTGAAACATCCACTGAACGCTGGCCATCGACCTCCACATAACTGGCGACGAAAAAGGTGTCGGCGCCGGTGATCACGGCTTTGGCCTCTTCATCCAGACCGTCCAGGTGTTGCGCAATGCGCGTCGCTGGATCCGCCAGCGGCACCGAGCGAAACTGCCGTAATTGAATGTATTGCGGACAATTGCCGAAGGACTGTTCGACCTTTACCTCGAAACCCTTTGCCGTTACGGCGCCGACACGACCGTTGATACGGTTGCGCCGCCGCGTATGCAGTTCAATCCCCAGCAAGCCTATCGCCGCGCCATCGATCAATTGCGCAGGATCATCAGCTCCCGGCATGCTGCTGAACTGCAACGCACCCGGCTCGGGCGAGTGAGCGAAACCTGGTGGCCCTTCAAGAATGCTGGCCCAAGGGTTACCGTCCGCATCCACCGCGCCGTACAGCATGAACGGCAGTTGCTCATAGAATGTACGGTGCTGGTCCGGCATCTCGGTGCGAACCACCCTACGGCCCAACGTCTCCATTCGCTCGGCAACACCGACGTGTGCCTGCATCTGTTTTTCGCCAGCGTGCCAAGGTGAACGGTCCATAACGGCTTCTCCCCTGCGCAATAGACGCAGTGTGAACGGCCCGACAATGTCGGGCCGCAAGCATCAGGCAGTTTTTTGCAGGCCGGTGACGGTGCGCGGCATGCCGACAAAACCAGGCAAGGCTTCGATACGCGCCAGCCAGGCCCGTACATTGGCGTAGTCCTCGAGCGACACGTTGCCCTCGGGCGCATGGGCGATGTAGCTGTAGGCCGCGACGTCGGCAATAGTGGGTTCGCTGCCGACCAGATAGGGCGAATCAGCCAATTCCTGATCGATCATCTTGAGCCAGATGTGGGAATACGCGATCACTTCCTCAGCGTTGTAAGCCGCACCAAATACAGTGATCAGCCTTGCTCTGGCGGGACCAAACGCAATGGGCCCAGCAGCAATCGACAACCAGCGCTGAACCTTGGCGGCGCCGACCGGATCGGCTGGCAGCCAGCGCCCGTTGCCGTATTTCTGCGCCAGGTAAACCAGAATCGCATTGGAATCCGCCAGCACCACACCCTGATCGTCGATGGCTGGCACCTGCCCGAACGGGTTGATCGCCAGGTACGTTGGCTGTTTATGCTCGCCCTTGGCCAGATCGACAAAGATCAGCTCGGTCGGCAGTTGCAGCAGGGACAGCATCAATTCCACACGATGAGCATGGCCAGAGCGCGGGAAGTTATAGAGTTTGATCGCTTGCATGGTCGACTCCACTGGGTGGTGGTGCCGTCCAGGACAGATCAGCACCGATGGCCGCTATCTTCCACCCGCAACCAAAACAACAGAATAACCAGCAAACGCAATCTATTATTTCAGCCAGTGCAATAAACCGTCAGCCCTGCAAGCCCGGGTGTTCCCGCAAGGCTTTCACTGTGAAGTCCACAAAACTGCGAATCCGCGCGGGGGCGTTGCGTCCGCCCTGGTAGACGACATGGATGGGCAGTGGTGGCAGTTCGAAGTCAGCCAATACGATCTCAAGCTCCCCGGACGCGACTTTACTGGCGACTTGATAAGACAGGACACGGGTGAAGCCCAGCCCCAGGCTCGCGGCGGTAATGGCCGCCTGATTCGCCGTCACCACCAGACGCGGTTCCGGTCGAATATTCAGCGGCTCTCCGGCTTCAAGGAAGGGCCAGCTTCTCATCTGACCGATAGCGGACGTTGCAATAACCGGTGCCCGGGTCAGATCCTGAGGATGCAACGGTCTGCCATGAGCCTTCAGAAATTGTGGAGAAGCACAAATCACCCGTCGCACTTCACCGACACGGATCGCATGCTGATTACTGTCGGGCAACTCACCGATGCGCACGGCCACATCGATCCCCTCTTCGACCATGCTCACCACTCGATCAACCAGCAGCCCGTTGATGCAGACTTCAGGAAACTGTGTCAGATAACTCACCATCACGGGCGTGACAAACAACTCACCAAACAACACCGGCGCCGTGATCGTCAGTTGCCCACGGGGTTCCGCGTGACTGCCCGCCGCGGAATCCTCCGCTTCCTGCACCTCGGCGAGAATTCTCCGACAATCCTCAAGATACCGCTGACCCGCCTCGCTCAAATGCACACTGCGGGTGGTCCGCGTCAGCAGCGACGTGCCAATGCGTTTTTCCAGCGCAGCCACGGCACGGGTGACACTGGCCGCCGACAGGCCCAACCGTCGCGCCGCCGCCGAGAAACCTTGTTCCTGCGCGACGGCAGCGAAGACCTGCATTTCCTGGAATCGGTCCACTGGGGCATGTCCTCGTTTCAGATAAAAAAAATCGCAACCGGAGGCTGCGATTTTAATTGTTCGATCAGCTGTGGATAACTTATTCCACCGTCACCGACTTCGCCAGGTTACGTGGCTGGTCAACGTCAGTGCCTTTCAACACTGCAACGTAGTACGACAGTAACTGCAGCGGAATGGTGTAGAGAATCGGCGACAGGATGTCGTGGATGTGCGGCATGTGCACAACATGGGTGCCTTCGCCGTTGGTCATGCCGGCTTGCTCGTCGGCGAAGACGATCAGTTGGCCGCCACGGGCGCGGACTTCCTGGAGGTTGGACTTCAACTTCTCCAGCAACTCGTTGTTCGGCGCCACGGTCACCACGGGCATGTCGTTATCCACAAGCGCCAACGGGCCATGTTTCAACTCGCCAGCCGGATAAGCTTCGGCGTGGATGTAGGAGATTTCCTTGAGCTTGAGTGCCCCTTCCATCGCCACCGGGAATTGTGCGCCGCGACCGAGGAACAGCGTGTGGTTCTTCTCGGCGAACAGCTCGGCGATTTTTTCCACGGTGCCGTCCATGGCCAATGCTTCACCCAAGCGGGTTGGCAGGCGACGCAGTTCTTCGACCAGCGTGGCTTCGACGCCTTTGGCCAATGTGCCGCGAACCTGGCCCAAGGACAGGGTCAACAACAGCAGGCCGACCAGCTGAGTGGTGAAGGCTTTGGTGGAGGCCACGCCGATTTCGCGACCGGCCTGGGTCAGCAGAGTCAGATCGGATTCACGCACCAGCGAGCTGATGCCGACGTTGCAGATGGCCAGGCTGGCGAGGAAGCCCAGTTCCTTGGCGTTGCGCAACGCAGCCAGGGTGTCGGCGGTTTCGCCGGACTGGGAAATGGTCACGAACAGGGTATCGGGCTGCACCACCACTTTGCGGTAGCGGAATTCGCTGGCGACTTCGACCTGGCACGGAATGCCGGCCAGTTCTTCGAGCCAGTAACGGGCAACCATGCCGGCGTGGTAGCTGGTGCCGCATGCGACGATCTGCACGTTACGCACTTTGGCGAACAGCTCGGCGGCCTGTGGACCGAAAGCCTGCACCAGCACGCCGTTCGGGCTCAGACGACCTTCAAGGGTGCGTTGCACAACGGCCGGTTGCTCGTGAATTTCCTTGAGCATGAAGTGGCGGAATTCGCCCTTGTCAGCCGCTTCGGCACCATCACGGTACTGCACGCTTTCACGGGTGACGGCTTTGCCGCTGACGTCCCAGATCTGTACGCTGTCGCGACGAATTTCGGCGATATCGCCTTCTTCCAGGTACATGAAGCGGTCGGTGACCTGACGCAGGGCCAACTGGTCGGAGGCGAGGAAGTTTTCCCCAAGACCCAGACCGATCACCAACGGGCTGCCACTGCGGGCAGCGACCAGGCGATCCGGTTGATCGGCGCTGATCACGGCCAGACCGTAAGCACCGTGCAGCTCTTTAACGGTGGCCTTGAGCGCCACGGTCAAGTCCTTCAGATCCTTGAGTTTGTGGTTCAGCAGGTGGGCGATGACTTCAGTGTCGGTGTCGGAGGTGAACACGTAACCCAGCGCCTTGAGTTGTTCGCGCAGGGCTTCGTGGTTCTCGATGATGCCGTTGTGCACCACCGCCAGGTCACCAGAGAAATGCGGGTGCGCATTACGCTCGCACGGCGCACCGTGTGTGGCCCAGCGAGTGTGGGCAATACCGAGGCGACCGATCAGCGGCTCGGCTTCGAGTGCCAGTTCCAGCTCGCTGACTTTGCCGGGGCGACGCATGCGCTCGAGCTTTGCGTCATTGGTGAAGACCGCCACACCGGCGCTGTCATAACCACGGTATTCCAGGCGCTTGAGGCCTTCGAGCAGGATGGCGGTGATATTACGTTCTGCGACTGCGCCGACAATTCCACACATGCTATTTCTCCTGACTGACAACCGCGCATATCAAAGTGATGCCGCGGGCCTGAATCTGATCCCGTGCCTCACGTGGCAGGCGATCATCGGTAATAAGGGTATGGACACTGCTCCAGGGCAGTTCCAGGTTGGGAATCTTGCGGCCGATCTTGTCGGCCTCGACCATTACGATCACTTCGCGGGTGACATCGGCCATGACCCGGCTCAGTCCCAGCAATTCATTGAAGGTGGTGGTACCGCGCACCAGGTCGATGCCGTCGGCACCGATGAACAACTGGTCGAAATCGTACGAGCGTAGAACCTGCTCGGCGACCTGCCCCTGAAAGGATTCGGAATGCGGATCCCAGGTGCCGCCCGTCATCAACAACACCGGTTCGTGTTCGAGTTCGCTCAGGGCGTTGGCAACGTGCAGGGAATTGGTCATCACCACCAGGCCTGGTTGTTGACCCAGTTCGGGGATCATCGCCGCGGTGGTGCTGCCGCTGTCGATGATGATTCGTGCATGCTCGCGAATCCGCGTGACAGCAGCGCGGGCGATGGCCTGCTTGTATTTGGAAACGGGCTGACCGAGATCGGCCACCAATTCCTGAGGCATGGTGATGGCGCCGCCGTATCGGCGCAGCAACAAGCCATTGCTTTCGAGTGCTGCCAGATCCTTGCGAATCGTAACTTCCGAGGTTTCGAAGCGCTTGGCCAGCTCATCCACACTGACTTCGCCCTGCTCATTGAGCAAGGCGAGGATATTGTGGCGGCGTTGAGGCGTATTGCGTTTCGACATGACTGGGTAAGTATCGATTCGAAAGATAACGGAAGCAATCAAAACCTATCAGCGAAACTTCGTCAAGCGGGAGGCGACAAAAAGATCTGTGGATAAAAGCTTCGCGGGCAAGCCTCGCTCCTACAGGTCAGCGTAGTCACCCATTATGTGAACAACCTAAACCCGTAGGAGCGAGGCTTGCCCGCGAAGGCGATCTCACGAACGCCGTAAACACTTGTGGATAACTCAGCTCTTCTTGATCTTCTCCGGCCGCTTCCAGCCGTCGATGTTCTTCTGGCGTGCACGGCCCACCGCTAATTGTGCGTTATCCACATTCTGCGTAATGGTCGATCCGGCAGCGGTGGTTGCACCGCTAGAGATATCCACAGGCGCCACCAACGAGTTGTTGGAACCGATGAACACATCTTCACCCAAGACGGTTTTCCACTTGTTGGCGCCGTCATAGTTGCAGGTGATGGTGCCCGCGCCGATGTTGGTGCGTGCGCCGATTTCGGCATCGCCCAGATAGGTCAGGTGACCGGCCTTGGCGCCTTCGCCCAGATGCGCGTTTTTCAGCTCGACAAAGTTACCCACATGGGCGCGAGCCTCCAGCACGGTACCGGGACGCAGACGGGCGAACGGCCCGGCATCGCTGCCTTCACCCAGGATCGCGCCTTCGATGTGACTGTTGGCCTTGATCACCACGCCTTTACGCAGCGTGCTGTCCTTGATCACGCAGTTCGGACCGATCACCACGTCATCTTCGATGACGACTTTGCCTTCGAGGATCACGTTGATGTCGATCAGCACATCACGGCCGACGGTGACTTCACCGCGCACGTCGAAACGCGCCGGGTCACGCAGGGTTACGCCTTGAGCCATCAAACGACGACCCGCGCGCAATTGATAGTGACGCTCGAGTTCGGAAAGCTGCTTGCGATCGTTAGCGCCCTGCACCTCCATGGCGTCATGCGGCTGCTCGGTCGCCACCACCAGACCATCGCTGACCGCCATGGCAATCACGTCGGTCAGGTAGTACTCGCCCTGGGCGTTGTTGTTGGAGAGACGACTCATCCAGCCGCCCAACTGCGCAAATGGCAGCGCCAGGATGCCGGTGTTGCCTTCACTGATCGCGCGTTCGGCTTCGTTGGCGTCTTTCTGCTCGACGATGGCCGTGACCTTGCCGTCGGCATCACGGACGATGCGGCCATAGCCCGTCGGGTCGTCCAGTTCGACGGTCAGCAAGGCCAATTGCTGCGGCGCAACCTGATTGAGCAGGCGCTTAAGGGTTTCGACTTCGATCAACGGCACGTCGCCGTAGAGAATCAAAACGGTGTCGGACTCGATGAATGGCACGGCTTGAGCTACCGCATGGCCAGTACCCAGCTGTTTGTCCTGCAGGACAAAATTCAGGTCATCCGCCGCCAGACGCTCTCGAACGGCATCGGCACCGTGGCCAATCACCACGTGGATGCGCTGTGGATCAAGTTGCCGCGCGCTGTGGATAACATGGCCAAGCATCGAATTGCCGGCAATCGGGTGCAGCACTTTCGGCAATGCCGAGCGCATACGAGTGCCCTGACCAGCAGCGAGGATAACGATTTCAAGAGACATGACTGGCTACCAATCCTGAGTGGTCAGCGACTGTGACCAGGTTATGAAATTCGGAAAAGAAAAAAGGGTAGCCGAGGCTACCCTTTTTAATCAATCGCGCAACAAGTGATGGCCTGTTAGTGGCCGAACTTCTTGCGGATCTGCTGGACGGTGCGCAGCTGAGCTGCAGCCTCGGCCAGACGTGCGGCAGCAGAACCGTAATCGAATTCCGCGCCCCGCTCATGCAAGGCCTTCTCGGCAGCCTTAACGGCTTCCTGAGCGGAGGCTTCGTCCAGGTCGGCAGCACGTTGCACGGTGTCGGCAAGAACCTTGACCATGTTCGGCTGAACCTCGAGGAAACCGCCGGAGATGTAATACACCTCCTCTTCCCCGCCCTGCTTGACCAGGCGGATCGGGCCAGGCTTGAGATTAGTGATCAGCGGCGCGTGGCCCAGGGCGATACCAAGATCACCGAGTGCACCGTGCGCAATCACCATCTCGACCAGGCCGGAAAAGATTTCTCCTTCCGCGCTGACGATATCGCAATGGACTGTCATAGCCATCTGATTGCCTCAACCTAAATTAGCGCCCGTTGCCGGGCGCCGGGATTACAGTTTCTTGGCTTTCTCGATCGCTTCTTCGATGCCGCCGACCATGTAGAACGCTTGTTCTGGCAGGTGGTCGTAGTCACCGTTGAGGATGCCTTTGAAGCCAGCAATGGTGTCTTTCAGGGAAACGTATTTACCCGAAGCACCGGTGAAGACTTCAGCCACGAAGAACGGCTGCGACAAGAAACGCTGGATCTTACGAGCACGGTTTACCAACTGCTTGTCGGCTTCCGACAGCTCGTCCATACCCAGGATCGCAATGATGTCCTTCAGTTCTTTGTAACGCTGCAGAACATACTGTACACCGCGAGCGGTGTCGTAGTGGTCCTGGCCGATCACGTTCGGGTCCAGCTGACGCGAAGTCGAGTCGAGTGGATCGACCGCCGGGTAGATACCCAGGGAAGCGATGTCACGGGACAGAACGACGGTGGCGTCCAAGTGGGCGAAGGTGGTCGCTGGCGACGGGTCAGTCAAGTCATCCGCCGGTACGTATACCGCCTGGATCGAGGTGATCGAACCGTTTTTGGTCGAAGTGATACGCTCTTGCAGAGTACCCATCTCTTCGGCCAGGGTCGGCTGGTAACCTACTGCGGAAGGCATACGGCCCAGCAGTGCGGATACTTCAGTACCGGCCAGGGTGTAACGATAGATGTTGTCGACGAACAGCAGAACGTCGTTACCTTCGTCACGGAACTTCTCGGCCATGGTCAGGCCGGTCAGTGCTACGCGCAGACGGTTACCCGGCGGCTCGTTCATCTGACCGTAAACCAGTGCCACTTTGTCCAGAACGTTGGAATCCTTCATCTCGTGGTAGAAGTCGTTACCCTCACGAGTACGCTCACCCACACCGGCGAACACGGAATAACCGCTGTGCTCGATGGCGATGTTACGGATCAGTTCCATCATGTTTACGGTTTTGCCTACACCGGCACCACCGAACAGACCGACTTTACCGCCCTTGGCGAACGGGCAAACCAGGTCGATAACCTTGATGCCGGTTTCCAGCAGGTCGTTGCCGCCCGCTTGTTCAGCGAAGGTTGGCGCAGGACGGTGAATGCCCCAGCGCTCTTCGGTGTCGATCGGGCCCGCTTCGTCGATCGGGTTGCCCAGTACGTCCATGATCCGGCCCAGAGTCGCTTTACCGACCGGTACGGAGATGGCAGCGCCAGAGTCGGTGACTTCCAGACCGCGCTTCAAGCCCTCGGTGGAACCCATCGCAATGGTACGAACCACGCCGTCGCCCAGCTGCTGCTGAACTTCCAGGGTGGTTTCGGCCGCGCTTTGTACTTTCAGCGCGTTGTAGATGCTCGGTACGCTGTCGCGTGGAAATTCCACGTCGATAACGGCGCCGATGATTTGAACGATACGTCCGCTACTCATAGCTGGATCCTCTGAATATTTGAACCGTTAAACCGCGGCAGCGCCGCCGACGATTTCCGAGATCTCTTGGGTGATCGCAGCCTGACGCGCCTTGTTGTAGACCAGCTGCAAATCGCTGATCAAATCACCGGCGTTGTCGGTAGCGTTCTTCATCGCGATCATCCGCGCAGCCTGTTCAGCCGCGTTGTTCTCGACCACCGCCTGGTAGACCTGCGACTCCACGTAACGGACCATCAAGCCGTCAAGCAGCTCTTTGGCGTCCGGTTCGTACAGATAATCCCAGTGGTGCTTGAGTCCTTGATCCGGGGTTGCCACCAATGGAATCAACTGCTCCACCGTAGGCTGTTGCGTCATGGTGTTGATGAACTTGTTGGACACCACGGACAGGCGATCAATACGGCCGTCCAGGTAGGCATCCAGCATCACCTTGACGCTGCCGATCAGGTCATTGATCGACGGCTCTTCACCCAGGTGGCTGATAGCTGCTACGACGTTACCGCCGAAGTTGCGGAAGAAAGCCGCACCCTTGCTACCAACAACACACAGATCGATCTCGACGCCGTTTTCGCGGTTTACCGCCATGTCCTTGACCAGAGCCTTGAACAGGTTGGTGTTCAAGCCACCACACAGACCACGGTCACTGCTCACTACGACATAACCGACGCGCTTGATTTCACGGTCGATCATGAACGGGTGGCGATATTCCGGGTTGGCGTTGGCCAAATGACCAATAACCTGGCGGATGCGCTCCGCGTAAGGACGGCTAGCAGCCATGCGCATTTGTGCCTTGCGCATTTTACTGACCGCCACTTTTTCCATGGCGCTGGTAATCTTTTGCGTGCTTTTGATGCTCGCAATCTTACTGCGAATCTCTTTTGCGCCTGCCATGTAACACCTATCAGGTTAGCAAGCGGGAGCCTTGCGGCCCCCGCTGCGGCTTACCAGGTTTGGGTGGCCTTGAACTTCTCGATACCGGCTTTCATGCCAGCGTCGATTTCGTCATTGAAGTCACCCTTCACGTTGATCTTCGCCATCAAATCGGCGTGATCGCGGTTGAAGAAAGCAATCAGCGCTTGTTCGAAGCTGCCGATCTTGGCGATTTCAACGTCAGTCAGGAACCCACGCTCAGCGGCATACAGCGACAGCGCCATGTCAGCGATCGACATTGGTGCGTATTGCTTCTGCTTCATCAGCTCGGTAACGCGCTGACCATGCTCAAGTTGCTTACGGGTCGCTTCGTCCAGGTCAGAAGCGAACTGGGCGAATGCCGCCAGTTCACGGTACTGAGCCAGAGCGGTACGGATACCACCGGAGAGCTTCTTGATGATCTTGGTCTGAGCGGCACCACCCACACGGGATACCGAAACACCGGCGTTCACAGCAGGACGGATCCCGGAGTTGAACATGGCGGATTCCAGGAAGATCTGACCGTCGGTGATGGAAATCACGTTGGTCGGAACGAACGCGGAAACGTCGCCAGCCTGGGTTTCGATGATCGGCAGTGCGGTCAGGGAACCGGTTTTGCCGGTCACTGCGCCGTTGGTGAACTTCTCTACGTATTCTTCCGAAACGCGGGATGCGCGCTCCAGCAGACGGGAGTGGAGATAGAACACGTCGCCTGGGTAAGCTTCACGGCCTGGTGGACGGCGCAGCAGCAGGGAAATCTGGCGGTAAGCCACTGCTTGCTTGGACAGATCGTCATAAACGATCAGCGCGTCTTCACCGCGGTCGCGGAAGAATTCACCCATGGTGCAACCGGAGTACGGTGCCAGGAATTGCAGTGCTGCAGATTCCGAAGCGCTCGCAGCTACGACGATGGTGTTAGCCAGTGCGCCGTTTTCTTCCAGCTTGCGAACCACGTTGGCAATGGTCGATTGTTTCTGACCGATTGCTACGTAGACGCAGAAAATGCCGCTGTTTTTCTGGTTGATGATCGCGTCGATCGCCAGAGCGGTTTTACCGATCTGACGGTCACCGATGATCAGCTCACGCTGGCCACGGCCGACAGGGATCATGGCATCGACAGCCTTGTAGCCAGTCTGTACAGGCTGGTCTACCGACTTACGCCAGATCACGCCTGGAGCAACTTTCTCGACCGCATCGGTCTCGGTGTTGTTCAGCGGACCTTTGCCGTCAACAGGGTTACCCAGTGCGTCGACTACGCGACCCAGCAGTTCCTTACCAACCGGAACTTCGAGGATGCGACCGGTGCACTTGGCGCTCATGCCTTCGGCCAGAGACTGGTAGGAGCCCAAAACTACGGCACCTACGGAGTCTTGCTCCAGGTTGAGAGCCATACCGAAGACGCCGCCCGGAAACTCGATCATCTCGCCGTACATGACGTCGGCCAGACCGTGAATCCGCACGATACCGTCAGATACGCTGACGACAGTGCCTTCGTTACGGGCTTGGGAGGTCACATCGAGCTTGTCGATGCGGCCCTTGATAATTTCACTTATTTCGGAAGGATTGAGTTGCTGCATTGCTCTGCTGCCCCTTCAAACTCAAGATTTCAATGCTTCGGCAAGGTTCGCGAGTTTGCCGCGAACCGAGCCATCGATAACCAGGTCGCCGGCGCGGATGACAATGCCCCCAATAAGGGATTTGTCTTCCTCGACTTGCAGGCGCACTTCCCGGTTGAGTCGTGCACTGAGAACCTTGGCGAGTTTGTCTTGCTGTTCTTGGTTCAATGCAAAAGCACTGGTCACTTCAACGTCTACCGACTTCTCTTGTTCGGCCTTGTACAGGTCGAACAGAGCGGATATCTCCGGCAAAAGCGGGAGACGGTCGTTTTCGGCAACGACGTGAATGAAGTTCTGTGCCTTGGCATCAAACTTGTCGCCGCACACGTCAATAAACGTGGCGGCCTTGTCTGCGCTCGTCAGTCGCGGGGCCTTGAGCACGCGCTGCATGGTGTCGTCTTGCGACACTGCTGCAGCCAGGCCGAGCATGGCTGACCAAGAGGCCAGTTGCTGGTGGGCCTGGGCGTGCTCGAAGGCTGCCTTAGCGTAAGGTCGGGCCAACGTGGTCAATTCTGCCATGATCGCCCTCGCTTAAATTTCAGCAGCCAGTTTGTTTACCAGCTCCGCGTGCGCGTTTTGATCGATTGTGGCACCCAGGATCTTCTCGGCGCCGCCGACGGCCAGTGCACCCAGTTGGGCACGCAGCGCGTCTTTGACACTGTTCAGTTCCTGCTCGATCTCGGCCTGAGCCTGAACCTTCACACGGTCAGCGTCGATACGGGCTTTTTCAACAGCCTCTTCAACGATCTGGTTACCGCGTTTCTTGGCTTGCTCAATGATTTCAGCTGCCTGAGCCTTAGCTTCGCGCAGTTGTTGACCCGCTTTATCTTGGGCCAACTCCAGGTCGCGAGCTGCTCGGGCGGCAGCGTCCAGTCCATCCGCGATCTTCTTCTGACGTTCGTGCAAAGCCGCGATGACCGGAGGCCACACGAACTTCATGCAAAACAGTACAAAAATGAAGAACGCAACGGACTGGCCAATCAGGGTTGCATTAATGTTCACGCCAACACCTCGCTCGTTCGTTGCACATCAAACCAATCACTCGAAGGTTCGAGTGATTAGCCAGCGAGTTGACCAACGAATGGGTTCGCGAAGGTGAAGAACAGAGCGATACCAACACCGATCATGGTTACGGCGTCGAGCAGACCGGCAACGATGAACATTTTGACTTGCAGCATTGGAACCATTTCTGGTTGACGCGCTGCGCCTTCCAGGAACTTGCCGCCCAACAGGCCGAAACCAATTGCGGTACCCAGTGCGCCCAGGCCGATCAACAGTGCAACAGCGATAGCGGTTAGACCAACTACAGTTTCCATCTTTCCTCCCGACTTTTACGTCGTATGGTTTAGGTTTTTTAGATTTTAAAGCGGTAAAACAAATCGTTTCATAGCCCTGTTCGGGCACCCACCCGTTTGACCGGGTGGGACATCAGACTAGTCGAGACTGGTCTTAATGGTTCTCTTCGTGCGCCATCGACAGGTAGACGATGGTCAGCATCATGAAGATAAACGCCTGCAGGGTGATGATCAGGATGTGGAACACAGCCCACGCCCACTGCAGAACTATGCCCAGGCCGCTAAGCCAGAGCAGACCGCTGCCGAACATCACAGCAATCAGAATGAAGACCAGTTCGCCGGCGTACATGTTGCCGAACAGACGCAGTGCCAGCGAAATCGGCTTGGCCACCAGCGTCACGAACTCCAGCAGGAAGTTCACCGGAATCAGCAGGGCCTGAACGAAGATGTTCTTGCTGCCGAACGGGTGCAGGGTCAGTTCGCCGATGAAGCCGCCGATGCCCTTGACCTTGATGCTGTAGAAAATGATCAACGCGAACACCGACAGGGCCATGCCCAGGGTAGCGTTCGGGTCAGTGGTCGATACGGCACGGAATGGAATGTGCGCATCGCCAGTGATCAGGATGGCCAGCTGAGGAATCCAGTCGACCGGGATAAGGTCGACGGCGTTCATCAGGAAGACCCAGACGAAGATGGTCAGTGCCAGCGGTGCAATCACCGGGCTACGGCCATGGAAGCTGTCTTTCACGCTGCCATCGACGAATTCGACCAATACTTCAACGAAGTTCTGCAATGCACCAGGCTGACCGGAAGTCGCTTTCTTTGCCGCCATGCGGAAAAGAAGAACGAAGATCAGACCCAAAGCGACCGACCAGCCGAGGGTATCGACGTGGAAAGCCCAGAAGCCCATTTCCTTGGCCTCTGCTGCGGTGTGGGCAAAACCCCACCCGCCGGTTGGGTGCTGACCGAAGGTCAGGTTCTGCAAGTGGTGCTGGATATAGCCCGAAGCGGTTGTTTCTGCCATGGTTGCCTCAAACGCCCTAAGGTCTCGAAAGTCTTGTTCTCATCAGCAGGGGCGCGAACCAGCTGACCAGTTGGGTCAACACGAAGACGCCGAATACAGCTAGCGGCGCCAATGGCTTCACACCTGCAAACGTCAACGCAAAAAGCACTGCCGTCAAAATCAGTTTGCCCGCCTCGCCGGCATAAAAAGACCGGACGATGGCTTGAGCTGCTCGGGCGCCGGAAAACCGAAATGCCCTGTGAGCGAAATAAACATTGGGTAGCAAGGCTATCAGGCCTCCGCAGAGTCCTGAGTACCCGGCAACGACTCCGTGCCATTGCCAGAGCGCCAAAGCGGCGATCAGCAAAACGACAAACTGAGCCATCAACACCGGAAAAACTGCCAGGCGATGGAACGGCAAGCGGTTTGGCGTGCGGCTTTCCATCACAATTACTCCCCAATGGTCGGCTGCCAGAATTCAATAACTTGGCATAATTTGTGCCGACAAAATGCGCGCAGAGTATAGGGGCGGTTCTGCCCCTATTCAACTGTCAGGTAGTGATTTCCGACTGCACGCTACATGAGGAAATGTTTCAGCGAATGTGTGCAAGCACACCCTGAAGCTCATCGAGGGAGTTGTAACCGATCACCAACTGCCCCTTCCCCTTCTTTCCGTGTCGGATCTGCACCGCAGAGCCTAGGCGCTCAGCCAGGCGCTGCTCGAGTCGGGCGATATCAGGGTCCGGTTTTGTCGCTTCGACAGGCTCCGGTTTGCCACTCAACCACTGGCGAACCAGTGCCTCAGTTTGGCGCACAGTCAGCCCCCGTGCGACAACATGTCGCGCCCCTTCAACCTGTTGATTCTCCGGCAAACCAAGCAAAGCACGCGCATGACCCATTTCCAGGTCACCGTGGGACAGCATGGTCTTGATAACTTCCGGCAACGCGATCAAGCGTAGCAGGTTGGCCACGGTCACGCGGGACTTGCCCACCGCTTCGGCCACTTGTTGCTGAGTCAGCTGGAATTCCTGCTGCAAACGCTGCAGGGCTACCGCTTCTTCGATCGGATTGAGGTCTTCACGCTGGATGTTCTCGATCAGCGCCATGGCGATGGCGGTTTCATCCGGCACATCGCGAACCATCGCCGGGATGGTTTCCTGGCCAGCCTGCTGGCTGGCGCGCCAGCGGCGTTCGCCGGCGATGATTTCGAAGCGGCCGCTACCGATCGGACGAACCACGATCGGCTGCATCACGCCTTGGGCCTTGATCGACTGCGCCAGTTCTTCCAGCGCCTGCGGGTCCATATCCCGACGTGGCTGGTACTTGCCACGCTGGATCAGGTCCAGGGGCAAATGCTGCAGCTCACGTTGATCGGCTTGTACCGCCTGTTCTTCCAGAGAGCTGACAGTCGGACCGCTCAGCAGTGCATCCAGTCCACGTCCGAGACCTCGTTTCTTGACGGCCATGGGGATTCCTTAAGTTGGCTGAGCAGCGGCGGTGCGTGAGTTTTTGCGTTGACGGCGAACCATCTCGCCCGCCAATGCCAGATAGGCAATGGCGCCCCGTGATGTCTTGTCGTACGCCAGCGCCGGCATGCCATAGCTTGGCGCTTCGGCCAGGCGGATGTTGCGCGGAATGACGGTGTCGTAGAGCTGCTCGCCGAAGTGTTCCTTGAGCTGAGCCGACACGTCGTTCATCAGGCTCAGGCGCGGGTCGTACATCGTGCGCAACAAGCCTTCGACTTTCAGGTTCGGGTTCAGCAGTTCAGCGATGCGCTTGATGTTATCCACAAGATCGCTCAAGCCTTCGAGCGCGAAGTACTCGCACTGCATGGGGATAATGACCCCGTCGGCCGCAACCAGAGCGTTCAGTGTCAGCATCGACAGCGACGGCGGGCAGTCGATCAAAATGTAATCGTAGTTTTCACGGATCGGCGCCAACGCGCTGCGCAGGCGGCTTTCCTTCATCTGCATTTCCAGCAGAACCACTTCGGCCGCGGTCAGGTCACGGTTGGCCGGCAACAGCTGGTAACCACCGTGCTCCGAGTAGTGCATGGCCTGGGCCAGGTCGCACTCGCCGATCAGCAAGTCGTAAACCGAATTTTCCAGGCCGTGTTTATCCACACCGCTGCCCATGGTGGCGTTGCCCTGTGGATCGAGATCGATCAACAGCACCCGGCGCTTGGTAGCGACCAGGGAAGCTGCGAGGTTGATGCAGGTGGTGGTTTTACCCACACCACCCTTTTGGTTCGCTATCGCGAATACCTTAGCCATTCTTGCTTGTGTTCCCAATCATGCCGTGCGGCGCAGTATCAGCAGATGGCGTTGGCCTTGGCAACCAGGTACGGCCAGGGCGTGTTCGCTATCGAGGTGGAAGTCTGCCGGCAATGCTACCAGCTCATCGGCCGGATGAACGCCCTTCATTGCCAGCCAGCGTGTATCGGCGTCGCCGAGGTGGCGAGTCCAGTTGCTGAAGTTCTCCATGCTGCTGAACGCCCGGGAAATGATCCCGTTGAACGGCTGCGCAGGCTGGAAGGCTTCGACGCGACTGTGGATAACTTGCAGGTTATCCAGTTTGAGTTCGAGTTTGACCTGGGTCAGAAAGCGGGTTTTCTTGCCGTTGCTGTCCAGGCAGGTCACTTGCGACTCTGGAAACAGGATAGCCAACGGAATGCCCGGCATGCCGCCGCCGCTACCCACGTCCAGCCAGCGGCCGTTTTCGATGAACGACATGATGCTCAAACTATCGAGCAAGTGGCGCGAGACCATTTCGTCCGGGTCGCGCACGGCGGTCAGGTTGTAGGCCTTGTTCCATTTGATCAACAGGGCCAGATAGCCCAGCAACTGCGCGTGCTGGGTTTCGGTCAGTGTGACACCGAGCTGGCGAGCACCTGTGGATAACTCTTCGGCGTGTTGCGAGGTGACCAACGAACTCAAGCGCTTTGCTCCAACTGACGGCCCGCGCCGCGTTTTTTCAAATGAATCATCAACAGCGAAATCGCTGCTGGCGTAACGCCCGGAATACGTGACGCCTGGCCCAAAGTCTCTGGACGGGTCGCGCCGAGCTTGCTCTGGATCTCTTTCGAGAGACCGGAAATGTTCGTGTAATCGATATCCACAGGCAGTTTTGTGTCTTCGCTGGCCCGCAGGCGCGCGATTTCATCCTGTTGACGATCGATGTAGCCGGCGTATTTGGTCTTGATTTCGACCTGCTCGGCAACCTGTGGATCTTCTGCGCCACCGCCGGTGACGGCGATCAGACCAGCGTAGTCGATTTCCGGACGGCTCAGCAGGTTGAGCAAGTTGTATTCGTGGGTCAGCGGCGTACCGAATTTTTCGGAAATCGCATCGCCCTGCTCGGTGCCCGGGCGAACCCAGGTGCTTTTCAGGCGTTGTTCTTCCAGTGCGATGCTTTCGCGCTTGGTGCAGAAAGCCGCCCAACGCGCGTCATCGACCAGACCCAGTTCACGACCTTTTTCGGTCAAGCGCAGGTCCGCGTTGTCTTCGCGCAGGATCAAACGGTATTCGGCACGGGAAGTGAACATCCGGTACGGTTCTTGAGTCCCCAACGTAATCAGGTCATCGACCAACACTCCGATGTACGCCTCGTCGCGACGCGGGCACCAGGCCTCTTGGCCTTTTGCGCGCAGTGCGGCGTTGGCTCCGGCCAGCAAACCTTGGGCACCGGCTTCTTCGTAACCGGTGGTGCCATTGATCTGTCCGGCGAAAAACAGACCGGCAATCACTTTGGTTTCCAGGCTGTATTTCAGGTCACGCGGATCGAAATAGTCATATTCGATGGCGTATCCCGGACGCACGATGTGTGCGTTCTCCATGCCGCGGATCGATTGCACGATCTGCAACTGCACGTCGAATGGCAGGGATGTGGATATCCCGTTCGGATACAACTCGTGCGTGGTCAGACCTTCCGGTTCGATGAAGACCTGGTGGCTTTCCTTGTCGGCAAAGCGGTGGATCTTGTCTTCGATCGACGGGCAGTAACGCGGGCCAATGCCCTCGATCAACCCTGCATCGGAATACATCGGCGAACGATCGAGGTTCGCCGCGATGATCTCGTGGGTCCGGGCGTTGGTGTGGGTAATCCAGCAGCTCACCTGTTTCGGATGCTGCTCTTTGGAACCCATGAACGACATCACCGGGATCGGCGTATCACCGGCTTGCTCGGTCATCACCGAGAAATCCACGGATCGACCGTCGATGCGCGGCGGTGTCCCTGTTTTCAAGCGGCCGACACGCAGTGGCAATTCACGCAAACGATGAGCCAGGGCAATCGAGGGCGGATCACCAGCGCGACCACCGGAATAATTCTGCATCCCGATGTGGATAAGTCCACCGAGGAAGGTGCCAGTGGTCAACACCACGGAATCCGCGAAGAAACGCAGGCCCATTTGGGTGACGACACCGCGCACTTGTTCCTGCTCGACGATCAGGTCATCAGCGGCTTGTTGAAATATCCACAGGTTCGGCTGGTTTTCCAATGCTTCGCGGACAGCGGCCTTGTACAGAACACGGTCTGCCTGAGCGCGCGTTGCACGCACGGCCGGGCCTTTGCGGCTGTTCAGAACGCGAAACTGGATACCGCCTTTATCGGTTGCCATGGCCATCGCGCCGCCGAGGGCATCGATTTCTTTCACCAGATGGCTTTTGCCGATCCCGCCAATGGCAGGGTTGCAACTCATGGCACCGAGGGTTTCCACGTTATGCGTCAGCAACAGGGTTTTCGCCCCCATGCGTGCTGACGCCAGTGCTGCCTCGGTACCGGCATGACCGCCGCCGATGACGATCACTTCAAAACGGGAAGGGAAATCCACCACGCACCTCGTGCCTGCTTAAGTAGGTAATTCAGGAATAGTTTGAGCCCGGGTTTCTGGACCAGGTCGGCAAGTATAGGGACTTCGCCCTTCCTAAAGAACCCTTTGCACAAAATTTAACCAGCTGTGGAGAAGTCGGGGTTATAGAAATTAAAAAGAGAGAAATTTATTAAATCTTTGTTTTTATGTTTATTTCTACTGAGGCACCTTTCTGTGGATAGATCTCTACAGGCCCTTATATTCAATATGTACAGAGATTCAAAACCCTGTGGTCATGTGCCAATGAGGGCCTTGGATAACCGGTGTAAGCCTGTGGATGAAAGGGGTGGTTATCCACAGAGGCGGTTATCTTCAGTTTTGAGGCCCTGTTATCAACTGCCCTTAGTGGCAGTTATTCACAGGGCTTAATCCACAGAAAAACCGGGAATGATCGAATTCCAGGCATGGAAAATCCGCTCAAGCAAAAAGAATCAGCTCGGCACTGGAGGAAGAATTAGAGAAAGGAGGGAAACAGACAGGCGCGGGACGGCCTGTCTGTGGACAACGGAGGTTTATTTACCGATACAGAAGCTGGAAAAGATTCGTCCCAGCAGATCATCGGAGCTGAATGCGCCGGTAATTTCACCCAAGGCGTGCTGCGCCTGACGCAAATCCTCTGCCAGCAGTTCACCGGCACCTGCCAGGGTCAGCTGTGCACGACCATGCTCGAGGGAAGCACTGGCATGCCGCAATGCTTCAAGGTGACGCCTGCGAGCACTGAAGCTGCTTTCCGAGGTCTGTTCATAGCCCATGCAGGCCTTGAGGTGGTCACGCAGCAATTCCAGGCCCTCGCCTGCAGACTTGGCGCTGAGGCTGATGGTGACGTGCCCATCCTCGCTGACTTCCAGGGCAATAGCTTCGCCAGTCAGGTCCGCCTTGTTCCGGATCAGCGTGACTTTGGCCGGATCCGGGCGGGTCTCCAGGAACTCCGGCCACAGCGCGAACGGATCAAGGGCTTCAGGAGCGGTGGCATCGACGACCAGCAGTACGCGATCTGCCTCGCCGATGGCTTTCAGCGCCCGTTCCACACCGATTTTCTCAACCTGATCATCGGTATCCCGCAGGCCAGCCGTGTCGACAACGTGCAACGGCATGCCATCAATGTGGATATGTTCACGAAGAATATCCCGGGTCGTGCCGGCAATCTCAGTCACGATCGCTGCTTCTCGCCCGGCCAGGGCGTTCAGCAAGCTGGATTTTCCGGCATTCGGCCGACCCGCGATGACCACCGTCATGCCGTCACGCAACAAGGCGCCTTGCCCGGCTTCTCGCAGTACGGTGGATAACTCGTCGCGTACTTTGTCGAGCATGGTCAACACGTGGCCATCGGCAAGGAAGTCGATTTCTTCTTCCGGAAAGTCGATTGCCGCTTCGACATAGATCCGCAGGCCAATCAGTTGCTCGGTGAGGTTATGCACACGTTCGGAAAAGGCGCCCTGCAACGAACGCAGTGCATTTCGCGCCGCCTGTGCAGAACTTGCCTCGATCAAATCGGCGATGGCTTCGGCCTGGGCCAGGTCGAGCTTGTCGTTCAGGAAGGCACGCTCACTGAATTCACCCGGACGGGCCAGGCGGCAACCCAGTTCCAGACAACGTTTTAGCAGCATATCGAGAACGATCGGGCCGCCATGGCCCTGGAGTTCCAGCACATCTTCGCCGGTGAACGAGTTCGGTCCCGGGAAATAGAGCGCGATGCCTTGGTCGAGCACCTCATCGTTTTCACTCAGGAACGGGCCATAGTGGGCAAATCGCGGCTTGAGTTCACGACCACTGAACGCTTTGGCCGCCACACTCGCCAACGGCCCGGAAATACGGACGATGCCCACACCGCCGCGACCTTGAGCGGTGGCGACGGCGGCGATGGTTTCACGAGGAACGCTCATAAACCGGTATCCAGACAAAAGTGACAGATAGCAAAACGCCCCACTAGGGGGCGTTTTGAGTGGTTACCCACAGAGTAAGTTACGCCTCGGCTTTTTTGGTAGCCGCTTCGATCTTACGCGTGATGTACCACTGTTGGGCGATGGACAGGCAGTTGTTCACTACCCAGTACAGCACCAGACCAGCCGGGAACCACAGGAAGAAGAAGGTGAAGATGATTGGCATCATTTTCATGACCTTCGCCTGCATCGGATCCGGAGGAGTCGGGTTCAACTGCTGCTGGATAAACATGGTTGCACCCATGATGATCGGCAGAATGAAGAACGGATCCTTGATCGACAGGTCGGTAATCCACAGCATGAACGGCGCCTGGCGCATTTCAACGCTTTCAAGCAGAACCCAATACAGCGAAAGGAAAACCGGCATCTGCACGAGGATTGGCAAGCAACCACCCAGCGGATTGATCTTCTCTTTCTTGTACAGCTCCATCATGGCTTGCGACATTTTCTGCCGGTCATCGCCATGTTGCTCTTTCAACGCAGCCAGTTTCGGAGCCACTGCACGCATACGGGCCATGGATTTGTAGCTGGCAGCCGACAGCGGGAAGAAGATCCCTTTGATCAGCATGGTCAGGAAGATAATCGACCAGCCCCAGTTACCGACGATGGCGTGAATGTGTCCCAGCAGCCAGAAGATTGGCTGGGCAATGAACCAAAGAATGCCGTAGTCGACAGTCAGTTCCAGGCCTGGGGACAACTCTTTCAGCACTGCCTGGCTTTTCGGCCCGGCGTACAGAACGGCACTGGTTTCGGCTTTCGCACCTGGCGCAACACTGATTGCCGGGCCGGTATAACCGATGATGTAGTTGCCTTTGCTGTCTTTGCGGGTCTGGACGACGTTGTTTTCGCCCTTCGCCGGAATCCACGCGGTCACGAAGTAGTGCTGCAACCAGGCAACCCAACCACCAGTGACGGTTTCCTTCAACTGCGCCTTGTCCATGTCCTTCATGGACACTTTCTTGTACGGCTCGTTACTTGTCCACAGGGCTGCGCCCAGGTAAGTCGCGGTACCGGTGGCGGTGGTTGAGGAAGGATCGCCGCTGGCGTCACGCTTCAGTTGCGCGAACATCGCACCGGACCAGGGCTGTGCGCTCTGGTTGTCGATCAGGTAGGAAACGGTTACGTCATACAGGCCACGTTTCAGGGTGAAACGCTTGATGTAGTTGACGCCGTCCTTGCTGAACTTCAGGTCCACGACCAATTGGTCCTGACCGTCAGCCAGTTGGTAAATCTTCTTCTCCGAGGCGTAAACCGGACGACCGGCTGGACTTGCGTCCGGGCCGTTGGTACCGATCAGACCGCTTTGCGCCAGGTAAGTCAGTTCGCCGCCGTTATCAAACAGCTGGAACGGAATTTCCGGATGGTCCTGACGACGTGGATACAGCGGCAATTTCAGTTGGGCGACATCACCACCTTGTGGATCGATAGCCAGATCGAGCACATCCGTTTTGATCTGGATGAGGTCTTTGCTTGCAGCTACCGGCGTTTCAGCAGGAGCAGTAGCAGTGGTATCGCTTGCGGCGCGTGGAATGTCGTCACTGACGGAAGCATTATTGCCAGTCGCCGTATCCGGTAGGCCCGGTGCGGTAGTACTGGAAGCAACATTCTGAGTCGGCAGGGCAGCCTGGCCATAGTCCTGGTTCCATTTAAGAACCATAACGTAGGACACGATTGCCAGGGCGACGATCAGGATCGTGCGTTTGATATCCATGATTACTCGGCCATCGAAGAAGAACGGGAGGTAGGGATAGGTGGAACCGGGTCATAACCACCGGGATTCCACGGATGACAGCGACCTAAACGACGAAAGGTCAGCCAGCCACCGCGCAGAAGGCCATGATTTTCTATGGCTTCTAACGCGTAGCAGGAACAACTGGGGTAGAAACGACAGTGACTGGCCATCAGGGGACTAATGGCATAGCGATAAAACTGGATCGGAACGAGTGCCAGTTTACGCATCGGGACTGTCTACCCCTACAGTTTCGGTTTTGACTGCTGGTACCGGCGAGCTACGTGCCAGACGTTTCCAGAGTTTGCCGAAATGCTGAATCAATTCGGGGTTTTCTACGTCACCCAAACCTTTGCGCGCGACGATAACGATGTCCCAACCGACCAGTGAATCCTGGTGCAGACGGAACGATTCGCGCATCAGACGTTTGAGGCGATTGCGCTCGACGGAGAGCTTTACGCTCTTTTTCCCGATAACCAACCCGAGACGGGGGTGATCAAGATCGTTGTTGCGCGCAAGGAGCAGGAGATTTTTCCCCGGAACCTTGCCGGTAGGGGAGTCAAAGACTGCCTTGAAATGCCGGGGAGTAAGCAGACGCTTTTCCCGACTGAAGTCCTGACTCACCTCCAGTGCCGGCTTATCAAACTGCCAGACGCGCACGACCTTTGGCGCGACGACGCGACAGAACGGCACGGCCGTTCTTGGTAGCCATGCGAGCACGGAAACCGTGGGTACGAGCGCGTTTGATAGTGCTTGGTTGGAAAGTACGTTTCATTGTCGTGTTACCTGGTTCGTCCACAACGGGCCGGAATGGCCCCCGTTTTAAGAGACCGGGGATTCTAGAGAAAGCAAGCCTCTAGGTCAATTTCCAACCAGCGTTTCCTTATAAATAGATCTCCCGTGGTTTTGCTCGCCTTCCACCTTGGCCAAATATAAAAATAAAGAAGGAAAGTATTTAAAGCTTTTCTGTAAAGCTTATAAAAGCTAGGGCACCGATCGTCTGTGGATAACTGCCTTAAGGCCTTCTATCCCGTGATGTACAGAGAATGACAACTACGGTGGAAAACGGTGGTCAGCCTGTGCTGCGCTGTCGGATAAGCTGTGCGTGAAAGGGGTAGTTATCCACAGGCTGGTTATCCACCGAGTTTCGCCCCCACTTGTACAACGACCTCAGGGTCGGTTATCCACAGACCTTATGCACAGACCATTGGTCGTCTTTTTTGCGTATAAATCGTTGATTCTTCTTGGTCGGTGATCCACCTACGTGTGGATAAGTCGGCGTCTGGTCGCTACAATGGCCGCTTGTTTTTGCCTCACCGGCTTTCAACTTAGGGGATATCCGTGTCAGTGGAACTTTGGCAGCAGTGCGTGGAGCTTTTGCGCGATGAGCTGCCTGCCCAACAATTCAACACTTGGATCCGTCCACTACAGGTCGAAGCCGAAGGCGACGAGTTGCGTGTCTACGCGCCGAATCGTTTTGTTCTCGACTGGGTCAACGAAAAGTACCTGGGCCGCGTCCTCGAACTGCTTGATGAGCATGGCAACGGCATGGCGCCGGCGCTCTCCTTATTAATAGGCAGCAAACGCAGTTCGGCGCCGCGTGCCGCACCGAACGCTCCACTGGCTGCTGCCGCGTCCCAGGCACAGGCGGCTCAATCGCCTGTCAGCGCTCCGGCGCCCGCCCCATCGGCTACGCCGACCAAGCGTTCGACGCAGAAGGTTGCCGAAGTCAGTGAAGAGCCATCGCGCGACAGTTTCGACCCGATGGCCGGTGCCAGTTCTCAACAGGCCCCGGTGCGTTCGGAACAGCGCACGGTGCAGGTCGAAGGTGCGCTCAAGCACACCAGCTACCTGAACCGCACGTTCACCTTCGAGAACTTCGTCGAGGGCAAGTCGAACCAACTGGCCCGCGCAGCGGCCTGGCAGGTAGCGGACAACCCCAAGCACGGTTACAACCCGCTCTTCCTTTATGGTGGTGTCGGCTTGGGTAAAACCCACTTGATGCACGCTGTGGGTAACCATCTATTAAAGAAGAACCCGAATGCCAAGGTCGTGTACCTGCATTCGGAGCGTTTTGTGGCCGACATGGTCAAGGCACTGCAACTGAACGCAATCAACGAGTTCAAGCGCTTCTACCGTTCGGTGGATGCATTGCTGATCGATGACATTCAGTTCTTTGCCCGCAAGGAACGCTCACAGGAAGAGTTTTTCCACACCTTCAACGCCCTGCTCGAAGGTGGCCAGCAGGTCATTCTCACCAGTGACCGCTACCCTAAAGAGATCGAAGGTCTTGAAGAACGCCTGAAATCCCGCTTTGGCTGGGGCCTGACGGTTGCCGTCGAGCCGCCGGAGCTGGAAACCCGTGTAGCGATCCTGATGAAAAAAGCCGATCAGGCCAAAGTCGATCTGCCTCACGATGCGGCGTTCTTCATTGCCCAGCGCATTCGTTCCAACGTCCGTGAGCTGGAAGGCGCGCTCAAGCGCGTGATCGCCCACTCGCACTTCATGGGCCGCGATATCACCATCGAGCTTATTCGTGAATCCCTGAAAGACCTGTTGGCGCTGCAAGACAAACTGGTCTCTGTGGATAACATTCAGCGCACTGTCGCCGAGTACTACAAGATCAAGATTTCCGACCTGCTGTCCAAGCGTCGTTCTCGCTCGGTCGCTCGTCCGCGTCAGGTTGCCATGGCGTTGTCCAAAGAGTTGACTAACCACAGCCTGCCGGAAATCGGCGACGTGTTTGGCGGCCGCGACCACACGACCGTTTTGCACGCCTGCCGCAAGATCAATGAACTTAAGGAATCCGACGCGGACATCCGCGAGGACTACAAGAACCTGCTGCGTACACTGACCACTTGATGCATACCAGCGCAGCTTATTAAGGCAAGGGACTAGACCATGCATTTCACCATTCAACGCGAAGCCCTGTTGAAACCCCTGCAACTGGTCGCAGGCGTCGTCGAGCGCCGACAGACCTTGCCGGTGCTTTCCAACGTGCTGCTGGTTGTCGAAGGCCAGCAACTGTCGCTGACCGGTACCGACCTGGAAGTCGAGCTGGTCGGTCGTGTACAACTCGAAGAGCCCGCAGACCCGGGTTCCATCACTGTGCCTGCGCGCAAGCTGATGGACATCTGCAAGAGCCTGCCGAACGACGCGCTGATCGACATCAAGGTTGATGAGCAGAAGCTGGTGGTAAAGGCTGGCCGTAGCCGCTTCACCCTGTCGACCCTGCCGGCCAACGATTTCCCGACGGTTGAAGAAGGCCCGGGCTCGCTGACCTGCAGCCTTGAGCAAAGCAAACTGCGTCGTTTGATCGAACGCACCAGCTTCGCCATGGCCCAGCAGGACGTGCGTTACTACCTCAACGGCATGCTGCTGGAAGTCTCGGCCGGTATCATCCGCGCTGTGGCTACCGACGGTCACCGCCTGGCCATGTGCTCGATGCAGGCTGATATTGGTCAGCCGGATCGCCACCAGGTCATCGTGCCGCGCAAAGGTATTCTGGAATTGGCCCGCCTGCTGACTGAGCCGGATGGCATCGTCAGCATCGTCCTGGGTCAGCACCACATCCGCGCTACCACGGGCGAGTTCACCTTCACCTCGAAACTGGTCGACGGTAAATTCCCTGACTACGAGCGCGTTCTGCCAAAAGGCGGTGACAAGCTGGTACTCGGCGACCGTCAGGCCCTGCGTGAAGCGTTCAGCCGTACCGCGATTCTGTCCAACGAGAAGTACCGTGGCATCCGTCTGCAACTGGCCAACGGTCAGTTGAAGATCCAGGCGAATAACCCGGAGCAGGAGGAAGCGGAAGAAGAGGTGGGCGTTGAATACAACGGCGGCAACCTGGAAATCGGTTTCAACGTGAGCTACTTGCTCGACGTGCTGGGCGTGATGACCACCGAGCAAGTCCGTCTGATCCTGTCCGACTCCAACAGCAGTGCGCTGGTGCAAGAGTCGGACAACGACGATTCGGCTTACGTCGTCATGCCGATGCGTCTGTAATCATGCTCAGCAGAAGCTAGATGTCCTTAAGTCGCGTTTCGGTCACCGCGGTGCGTAATCTGCACCCGGTGACCTTCTCCCCCTCCCCCCGAATCAACATTCTTTACGGCGCCAACGGCAGCGGCAAAACCAGTGTTCTGGAAGCCATTCACCTGCTGGGGCTTGCCCGTTCGTTTCGTAGCACCCGCCTGCTTCCGGTCATTCAGTACGAGCAATTGGCGTGCACGGTGTTTGGCCAGGTCGAATTGGCTGAGGGCGGGCATAGCGCATTGGGGATATCCCGCGACCGCCAGGGTGAGTTCCAGATTCGCATTGACGGTCAAAACGCCCGTAGCGCCGCGCAACTGGCTGAAATTCTGCCTCTGCAACTCATCAACCCAGACAGTTTCCGTTTACTGGAAGGCGCACCGAAGATTCGTCGACAGTTTCTCGATTGGGGCGTGTTCCACGTGGAACCGCGATTCATGTCAACCTGGCAACGCTTGCAGAAGGCCCTGCGCCAGAGAAACTCTTGGCTGCGGCATGGTACACTTGACGCCGTTTCGCAAGCGGTTTGGGACAGGGAACTGTGCCAGGCCAGCGCTGAAATAGATGAATACCGCCGCGCTTACATCAAAGCCTTGAAACCAGTCTTTGAACAGACCTTGAGCGAACTGGTTGAGCTGGAAGGCTTAACGCTCAGCTATTACCGAGGTTGGGACAAAGACCGTGAGTTGAGTGCAGTGCTCGCCGGGTCCCTTCAGCGGGATCAGCAAATGGGTCATACCCAGGCCGGACCACAACGCGCTGATTTGCGTCTCAGATTGGGCGCACACAACGCCGCGGACATCTTGTCTCGTGGCCAGCAGAAGTTGGTGGTCTGCGCATTGCGGATTGCCCAAGGGCACTTGGTTAGCCAGGCCCGTCGCGGCCAGTGTATTTATCTGGTGGATGACCTGCCGTCTGAACTGGACGAGCACCACCGTCGCGCGCTTTGCCGCTTGCTGGAAGACTTACGCTGCCAGGTGTTCATCACCTGTGTAGATCACGAATTACTGAGGGACGGCTGGCAGACGGAAACGCCAGTCGCTCTGTTCCACGTGGAACAGGGCCGTATCACCCAGACCCACGACCATCGGGAGTGAAGGCATTGAGCGAAGAAAATACGTACGACTCAACGAGCATTAAAGTGCTGAAAGGCCTGGATGCCGTACGCAAACGTCCCGGTATGTACATTGGTGACACCGACGATGGCAGCGGTCTGCACCACATGGTGTTCGAAGTGGTCGATAACTCGATCGACGAAGCTCTCGCCGGCCACTGCGACGACATCAGCATCATCATCCACCCGGATGAGTCCATTACCGTTCGCGACAACGGCCGTGGCATCCCGGTAGACGTGCACAAAGAAGAAGGCGTTTCCGCAGCCGAGGTCATCATGACCGTGCTGCACGCCGGCGGTAAGTTCGATGACAACTCCTACAAAGTATCCGGCGGTCTGCACGGTGTAGGTGTTTCGGTAGTGAACGCACTGTCCAAAGAACTGATCCTGACCGTTCGCCGCAGCGGCAAGATCTGGGAACAGACTTACGTCCACGGTGTTCCGCAAGAGCCGATGAAAATCGTTGGCGAGAGCGAAACCACCGGCACCCAGATTCACTTCAAGCCTTCAGAAGATACGTTCAAGAATATCCACTTCAGCTGGGACATCCTGGCCAAGCGGATTCGCGAACTGTCCTTCCTCAACTCCGGTGTTGGTATCGTTCTCAAGGACGAGCGCAGCGGCAAGGAAGAGCTGTTCAAGTACGAAGGTGGTCTGCGTGCGTTCGTTGAATACCTGAACACCAACAAGACCCCGGTCAACCAGGTGTTCCACTTCAACATCCAGCGTGAAGACGGCATCGGCGTCGAAATCGCCCTGCAGTGGAACGACAGCTTCAACGAGAACCTGTTGTGCTTCACCAACAACATTCCACAGCGCGATGGCGGTACTCACCTGGTGGGTTTCCGTTCCGCACTGACGCGTAACCTGAACACCTACATCGAAGCTGAAGGCCTGGCGAAGAAACACAAAGTCGCCACCACCGGTGACGATGCCCGCGAAGGCCTGACCGCGATTATTTCGGTGAAGGTGCCGGATCCGAAGTTCAGCTCCCAGACCAAAGACAAGCTGGTGTCTTCCGAAGTGAAGACTGCGGTCGAACAGGAAATGGGCAAGTACTTCTCTGACTTCCTGCTGGAGAACCCGAACGAAGCCAAGCTGGTCGTCGGCAAGATGATCGACGCGGCGCGTGCACGTGAAGCGGCGCGCAAGGCTCGCGAGATGACCCGCCGCAAAGGCGCACTGGACATCGCCGGCCTGCCGGGCAAACTGGCTGACTGCCAGGAAAAAGACCCTGCCCTCTCCGAACTGTACCTCGTGGAAGGTGACTCTGCTGGCGGCTCCGCCAAGCAGGGACGTAACCGTCGCACCCAGGCCATCCTGCCGCTCAAGGGCAAGATCCTGAACGTCGAGAAGGCACGCTTCGACAAGATGATCTCTTCGCAAGAAGTGGGCACCTTGATTACCGCGCTGGGCTGCGGCATTGGCCGCGACGAGTACAACATCGACAAGCTGCGTTATCACAACATCATCATCATGACCGATGCTGACGTCGACGGTTCGCACATCCGTACCCTGCTGCTGACCTTCTTCTTCCGTCAGTTGCCGGAGCTGATCGAACGAGGCTACATCTACATCGCTCAGCCACCGCTGTACAAGGTCAAGAAAGGCAAGCAAGAGCAATACATCAAAGACGACGACGCCATGGAAGAGTACATGACGCAGTCGGCCCTGGAAGACGCGAGCCTGCACCTGAACGAAGAAGCCCCGGGTATCTCCGGCGAAGCGCTCGAGCGTCTGGTGAATGACTTCCGTCTGGTCATGAAGACCCTCAAGCGTCTGTCGCGCCTGTACCCGCAGGAACTGACCGAGCACTTCATCTACCTGCCAGCGGTCAGCATGGAGCAACTGTCCGATCACGCAGCGATGCAGGACTGGATGGCTCAGTTCGAAGTTCGCCTGCGCACCGTCGAGAAATCCGGCCTGGTTTACAAAGCCAGCCTGCGTGAAGACCGTGAACGTAACGTCTGGCTGCCAGAGGTCGAGTTGATCTCCCACGGCCTGTCGAACTACATCACCTTCAACCGCGACTTCTTCGGCAGCAACGATTACAAGACCGTTGTCTCCCTAGGCGCTCAGTTGAGCACCTTGCTGGACGACGGCGCGTACATCCAGCGTGGCGAGCGCAAGAAGCCGGTCACCGAGTTCAAGGAAGCGCTTGAATGGCTGATGGCTGAAAGCACCAAGCGTCACACCATCCAGCGATACAAAGGTCTGGGTGAGATGAACCCGGATCAGCTGTGGGAAACCACCATGGACCCAAGCCAGCGCCGGATGCTCAAAGTGACCATCGAAGACGCCATTGGCGCGGATCAGATCTTCAACACCCTGATGGGTGATGCGGTCGAACCTCGTCGTGATTTCATCGAAAGCAACGCCTTGGCGGTGTCCAACCTGGATTTCTGATCCAGCGGACTTGCCAAAAAAAGGCCAGCGCATTGCGCTGGCCTTTTTTATTGCGTCGGGAATTCGCTCTTACGGCACGGCTGAAAATCGTATCGAACGCAGGCGTTATACCTCGGCATCTCGCAGAAAAGTCCTACATACGTCATCCCTGGTGCTCTTTATCCTACCGCCTCCTCGTCAAGTGTATGACTTGAGGAAGCGATCATTTTTGGGATATCGAAAAGGGAATGCTGCTATGCCAACACCCGCGTACTTAACAATCAATGGAAATCGGCAAGGGATGATCACTGCCGGGACCTTTACTCAAGAGTCGGTTGGAAATGTGTATCAGGAGGGGCATGAGGACCAGATCCTGGTACAGGCATTCAGTCACCAGATCATTATTCCAAGAGATCCTCAATCCGGCCAACCCACGGGTCAGCGAGTGCACAAGCCACTCATGATCTCCAAAGTCTTTGATAAATCATCACCGCTGATCTTCAACGCCTTAACGAGTGGTGAAGTGCTGCAGAACTGTAATATCGCCTGGTATCGAACATCGTCGGCGGGCACTCAAGAGCACTATTTCAGTATCGAGTTAAGCGATGCTGTGATTGTCGATGTACAGACCAGAATGCCGAGCTGCCAGGATCCCAACATGGCCCACTTTACGCATCTCGAAGACGTGTACTTCACCTACCGAAAAATTACCTGGATCCACGAAGTCTGCGGCACCTCGGGTTCCGATGACTGGCGTGCCCCCATCACCAGCTAACGCCTGCAGCAATCCGAATCGCAGACATAAAAAAACCGGCTATATCAGCCGGTTTTTTTACGTCCAAAAAAAACTTATGCACCTTTTTCTGAGTTTTATGTGTTTAGGAAATATATATATAAATCATAAGCTTAAAATCAAAACGAGCGACTTTTCGACAAAACGGTACACAGGTTATCCACAGAACTTCAGACAGCCACCTGATCGCTGGCAGCCGGGGCTTGCGGGGCGGGTGGAAGCGAGCCCATGTCCCGTTGCATCTGCTCGTTCCAGGCCTGAACCCGATCGTTCAGGTCGGCAATGGCTCGCGGCCCGCTGCCCTCGGCGTACATCGGCTCGCCGATGATTACCGTGATCACGCCTTGCTTCTTCTTCCAACCGGTTTTCGGCCAGAACTTGCCGGCATTGTGCGCAATCGGCAGCACTGGAAGCGCGGCGTTTACGGCTAACGCGGTACCACCGCGAGAGAATTTTCCGATGGTGCCATAAGGAACCCGAGTTCCTTCAGGGAAGATCAGTACCCAGACGCGATCCTTGAGCAGCTCATCGCCCTTCTTCGCCACATGTTTGAGCGCCGCTTTCGGATTGTCGCGGTCGATGGCGATTGGTCGCAGCATGGCCATTGCCCAGCCAAAGAACGGAACGTAGAGCAATTCACGCTTCAGCACTTGGCTCAAAGGTTCGAAATAAGCCGAGAGGAAGAACGTCTCCCAGGTGCTCTGGTGATTGGACTGAATCACGCAGGGCTGGTCAGGCACGTTCTCGGCGCCCTTCACTTCGTAGCTGATGCCCAGAAAGACTTTGCTCAGCCACAAGGCGCAACGGCACCAGTACACGTTGATAAAACGATAGCGCGCCCTGAATGGCAGAAAGGGCGCGATAAAAAAGCTCAGGCTGCACCAGAGCAAGGAGCTGGTGCCCAGCAGCAGGTAAAAGAGGAAGGTTCTGATGGCCTGCAGTATCGACATGGCGACGTTTACCGTGCGGGCTCTGCCCGTCTATTTAAAGCGCACTCCCGATCAATCCTTTGACAGGAATATCAGAAGCACTCTAATTGTGGATAAGTTCTGCGGCAATCGCCGCCAGATCGTCAAATATCAAGGTGCCTACCGGTAGGGACTTGCCCAAAGTCTTTACGCCTTTCCCGGTCTTTACCAAAACTGGCTGAGAATCGACGGCTTTGGCGGCTTCCAGGTCACCGAGACTATCGCCAACGAACCATAGATCAGTCAGCGATACGTTGTAATGCGCGGCGATGGTTTTCAACATCCCGGGTTTTGGCTTGCGGCAATCGCAGCCGTCGTCCGGCCCGTGCGGGCAATAGACGATCAGCCCGACTTCACCGCCCTGCTCCGCCACCAACGAACGCAAGCGCTCGTGCATGGCGTCCAGGGTGGCGATGTCGTAATAGCCGCGAGCGATGCCCGACTGGTTGGTAGCAACCGCTACCGTCCAGCCAGCCTTGCTCAACTGCGCGATGGCTTCGATCGAACCGGGGAGCGGAATCCACTCCTCCACCGACTTGATGTAAGCGTCGGAGTCGTAGTTGATCACCCCGTCCCGATCGAGAATCAGCAGTTTCAAACAGTCTTACCCCAGCAGCGAAATATCGGCGACGCCGAGGAACAACCCACGCAGACGCGACAGCAGCGCATAGCGGTTGGCGCGCACGTTGGCGTCATCCGCGTTGACCATCACGGCTTCGAAGAATGCATCCACCGGTTCGCGCAGGGCGGCCAGGCGTGCCAGCGATTCGCTGTACTGACGCGCAGCGGCCATTGGCTGAACAGCCTGGTCTGCCTGCTGGATCGCCGAGTACAGGGAGAACTCGTTGGCATTGTCGAAGTACTTGGCTTCCACAACCGAAGGAACAGAGCCTTCGACCTTGCTCAGCAAGTTCGAAACGCGCTTGTTCACGGCGGCGAGGGCAGCGGCTTCCGGCAATTTGCGGAAAGCTTCTACCGCTTGTACACGCTGATCGAAGTCCAGCGCCGAACCCGGCTTCAGGGCACGGACCGACAGATAAGTCCCGACATCCACGCCTTCGTCTTCGTAACGGGCACGCAGGCGGTCAAATACGAATTCGAGTACCGAATCAGCCAGGCCAGCAGCCTTGACCTTGGCGCCGAATGCATTCACAGCGAACGCCACGGCATCGTTCAGGTCCAGGTCGAGCTTCTTCTCGATCAGGATGCGCAACACGCCGAGTGCCGCACGACGCAAGGCATACGGGTCTTTGCTACCGGTCGGCAGCATGCCGATACCGAAGATACCTACCAGCGTGTCGAGTTTGTCGGCGATGGCCACGGCCGCACCGGTCAGGGAGGTCGGCAATTCAGCTCCGGCACCGCGCGGCATGTACTGCTCGTTCAGGGCCAGCGCGACTTCTTCCGGCTCGCCGTCATTGAGGGCGTAGTAGTAACCGGCGACGCCTTGCATCTCCGGGAACTCACCGACCATCTCGGTCGCCAGGTCACACTTGGACAGCAGGCCGGCACGGGAGGCCCAGGCTGCGTTGCCGCCAATGCGTTGCGCGATGAACGCGGCGAGTTTGGAAACGCGCTCGGCCTTGTCGTAGACGCTGCCGAGTTTTTCCTGGAACACCACGTTTTGCAGGCGCAGGTTGAAGTCTTCGAGTTTCTGCTTCTTGTCTTGCTTGAAGAAGAACTCGGCGTCGGTCAGGCGTGGGCGAACCACTTTCTCGTTACCGGCGATGATTTGTTGCGGGTCTTTGCTTTCGATGTTGGCCACGGTAATGAAACGTGGCAGCAACTTGCCGTCGGCGTCCAGCAGGCAGAAATACTTCTGGTTGTCCTGCATGGTGGTGATCAGCGCTTCTTGCGGCACGTCGAGGAAACGCTCCTCGAACGAGCACACCAGCGGCACCGGCCATTCAACCAGCGCGGTCACTTCGTCGAGCAGGGCTGGCGGAACGATCGCCGTGCCTTCCTGCATCGTCGCCAGTTCTTCGGTGCGCTTGCTGATGATCGCGCGACGCTCGTTGGCATCGGCCAGCACGTAAGCGGCACGCAGGTCGCTCAGGTAGTTGGCGGGCGAAGTGATGCGCACGCTTTCCGGGTGATGGAAGCGGTGACCACGGGAATCGCGACCGGCCTTCTGGGCGAGGATCGTGCAATCGATGACCTGGTCACCGAGCAGCATCACCAGCCACTGGGTCGGACGAACGAATTCTTCCTTGCGAGCACCCCAGCGCATGCGCTTCGGGATCGGCAGGTCGTTGAGGGAGTCTTCAACGATGGTCGGCAGCAGGCTCGCGGTTGGCTTGCCGGCGATGCTTTGGCTGTAGCGCAGTTTCGGACCGCTCTGATCGATTTCGCTCAGCTCGACGCCGCACTTCTTGGCAAAACCCAGTGCCGCTTGCGTCGGGTTGCCTTCGGCATCGAACGCGGCCTGACGTGGCGGGCCGTCGAGGTTGATGCTGCGATCCGGCTGCTGAGTGGCCAGCGAGGTGATCAGCACAGCCAGACGACGCGGCGCGGCGTAGACGGTTTTGGTCTCGTAGTTCAGACCCGCGGCTTGCAGGCCCTTGTCGATACCGGCCAGGAACGCATCAGCCAGGGTGTTCAGGGCTTTGGGTGGCAGTTCTTCGGTGCCCAGTTCAACCAGAAAATCTTGAGCACTCATTGTGCAGCCTCCAGCTTGGCCAGTACTTCATCACGCAGGTCCGGGGTCGCCATCGGGAAGCCCAGCTTGGCGCGAGCCAGCAGGTAGGCTTGCGCAACGGAACGCGCCAGGGTGCGCACACGCAGGATGTATTGCTGACGCGCGGTGACCGAGATTGCCCGGCGCGCATCCAGCAGGTTGAAGGTGTGGGACGCCTTCAACACCATTTCGTAGCTCGGCAACGGCAGCGGCTGGTCGAGTTCGATCAGGCGCTTGGCTTCGCTTTCGTAGAAATCGAACAGTTCGAACAGCTTCTCGACGTTCGCGTGTTCGAAGTTGTAGGTCGACTGCTCCACTTCGTTCTGGTGGAACACGTCGCCGTAGGTCACTTTGCCGAACGGACCGTCAGCCCAGACCAGGTCGTAGACCGAGTCCACGCCTTGCAGGTACATGGCCAGACGCTCGAGGCCGTAGGTGATCTCGCCGGTCACCGGGTAGCACTCGATGCCGCCCGCTTGCTGGAAGTAAGTGAACTGCGTCACTTCCATGCCGTTCAGCCAGACTTCCCAGCCCAGACCCCAGGCGCCCAGCGTTGGCGACTCCCAGTTGTCTTCGACGAAGCGAATGTCGTGGACCAGCGGGTCCAGGCCGACGTGCTTGAGGGAGCCCAGGTACAGTTCCTGGAAGTTGTCCGGGTTCGGCTTCAGGACTACCTGGAACTGGTAGTAGTGCTGCAGGCGGTTCGGGTTTTCGCCGTAGCGGCCGTCAGTCGGGCGACGACTGGGCTGCACATAAGCGGCGTTCCAGGTTTCCGGGCCGATGGCGCGCAGAAACGTGGCAGTGTGGAAAGTCCCGGCGCCTACTTCCATATCGTAGGGCTGAAGTACCACGCAACCTTGCTCGGCCCAGTATTGCTGGAGGGCGAGGATCAAGTCTTGGAAGGTACGCACGGCTGGCGTAGGCTGGCTCACGAAATTCACCTGTTTCTTGGGCTGCGATTTAAAGAGCGGGAGTATACCCGATTCGTTGCTGCGCACGCCCCCTGGAGCCTTATGCCACGCTGCTTTTGGTGTTCCGAAGATCCGTTGTACATGGCTTATCACGACCAGGAGTGGGGCACGCCGCTACGCGATGCGCAGGGATTGTTCGAGTTGCTTTTGCTCGAAGGGTTCCAGGCCGGCCTCTCCTGGATCACCGTGTTGCGTAAACGTGAGCGATATCGCGAGGTGTTGTTCGGCTTTGACGTACAGCGCGTGGCGCAGATGAGTGACGCTGAAATCGATGAATTGATGCTCGATCCCGGCATTATCCGCAATCGCCTCAAACTCAACGCGGCCAGGCGCAATGCCCAGGCCTGGCTGGCGCTGGAGGACCCGGTGGCGTTTCTCTGGTCCTTCGTTGGCGGTAAACCGGTGATCAATCACTTCAAGGATCGAACCGAAGTCCCGGCAGTAACGCCGACCGCCGTGGAGATGAGCAAAGGCTTGAAAAAAGCCGGGTTCACCTTCGTCGGCCCGACCATTTGCTACGCGCTGATGCAGGCCTCGGGGATGGTCATGGACCACACCCGCGATTGCGATCGTTACGCGAGCTTGTCGATCGGCGGTTAGAATAGCCGCCTCGCGCACAGCACAAAATCAGGAGTGACCTGTGGATAAGTTGAAAGGCGCCTTGCTGGTAGGCGCTCTGCGGTTGTTCGCCCTGCTTCCGTGGCGGGCCGTGCAGGCGGTGGGCTCGGCCATCGGCTGGATGATGTGGAAAACCCCGAACCGTTCCCGCGACGTGGTGCGGATCAATCTGGCCAAGTGCTTCCCCGAGATGGACCCTGCCGAGCGCGAGCGTCTGGTCGGCCAGAGCCTGAAGGACATCGGCAAGTCGCTGACCGAAAGTGCCTGTGCATGGATCTGGCCGGCGCAGCGTTCCATTGATCTGGTCCGCGAAGTCGAAGGTCTCGACGTCTTGAAAGACGCCCTCGCCTCCGGCAAAGGTGTCGTTGGCATTACCAGTCACCTGGGCAACTGGGAAGTGTTGAACCACTTCTATTGCAGTCAGTGCAAACCGATCATTTTCTATCGCCCGCCGAAGTTGAAGGCGGTGGATGATTTGTTGCGCAAGCAGCGGGTGCAACTGGGTAACAAGGTGGCGGCCTCCACCAAGGAAGGCATCCTCAGTATCATCAAGGAAGTGCGCAAAGGTGGTGCAGTGGGGATTCCCGCTGACCCGGAACCGTCCGAGTCCGCCGGGATCTTCGTGCCGTTCTTCGCCACTCAGGCGCTGACCAGCAAGTTCGTACCGAACATGCTCGCCGGCGGCAAAGCGGTCGGCGTATTCCTGCACGCCCTGCGCCTGCCGGACGGTTCGGGTTACAAAGTGATCCTCGAAGCCGCGCCGGAGGCCATGTACAGCACCGATACCGAGACATCCTGCGCCGCCATGAGCAAGGTGGTGGAGCGCTATGTGCGGGCGTATCCGAGCCAATACATGTGGAGCATGAAGCGCTTCAAGAAGCGTCCACCGGGTGAAGAACGCTGGTATTGAGTGGATTGGCATGATCTGTGGATAACTTCTTTTTGTAGGCGCGAGGCTTGCCCGCGAAGGCGATATTTCATCCAACATCATCGTTGAATTTAATGGCCTCTTCGCGAGCAAGCTTCGCTTCTGCAAGTTATCCACAACTGTTCAGAAAAGGGCGCAGAAGATGTCCGAACACCGAAAATCGTTTCGCATCAAGATCAGTCATGAAAGCTTTGGCGAATGCCTCGGCCAGACCCGCAACCTCTCGACGACGGGTGTCTACGTCAAGCATCCGGGCTTGTCTGCGCTGCCAAAAGGGGCAGTGGTGTTTGGTCAGGTGCAGGATTTACCCACAGGCGCGCCGCGGGTTCGCATGGAAGTGGTGCTGGTGGATGCCGAAGGCATTGGCCTGCGCTATCTCTGATCAGGGCGCCTGACGCTCAAGCTTTTTCAGAAACACCGTCATTTCTTTCTCTGCCTGCTTGTCGCCATGGGCCCGGGCGGCTTCCAGACCTTGTTCCCACGCCTGACGCGCCGCCGGATGGTCTGCCAGCGCCAAGTGCGCCTTGCCCAACAGCTTCCACGCCGCTGAATACTTCGGATCGAACTCGACGCAACGCTGGAAATGTTCGGCGGCTTTGGCGTTTTCCCCAAGATCCAGATAGCCCTTGCCCAGACCAAAGCGCAGCAATGAGTTATCCACACCCTTGGCGAGCATTTTTTCCAGGGATTCGAGCATGGTGGATTCCTTATTGAGGTTTTTCAGGGATGCCTGTGTGGTTATGAGATCGCTTTCGCGGGCAAGCCCGCTTGTATGTTTAGACTTGAAGGGGTGGGCGGGACTAAAGCCTAGCTTCTGACTCTGACCAGTACAGACCGTGGGAGACTTCGTCCCGCCCCTTCACCTAATGCGCCGATAAGGAATGCATCGGCCTAGACCGACGATAGAAACAAGCCAGCGCAACGGTGAACCCCGACAAGTCTTTAAACCCTAGCTCGGAGGGCGTGCCATGACAATTCATGTTTCGCAGGTGGTCGTTGGTGTGGATGTCGCGAAGGACGAGATCGCTGTTTATCGATCCGATCTGGAGCAGGTCTTGATTGTTTCGAACGAGCGATCGGCCCTTAAGGTGTGGCTCAAGGCGCTGCCCGCAAACAGCGCCATTGCCCTCGAAGCCACCAACACCTATCACCTCGATACGACGGAGATGGCCCATGAAATGGGTCATGACGTTTACGTCATCGATGGCAGCCGTCTTAATCGATACCGCGAAGGGATAGGTATTCGGGCTAAAACAGATGCCCTGGATGCAGCGTTGCTGGCTCGTTACTTGAGTAAAGAGTCCGACAAGTTGAGGATTTGGAGTCCGCCTCCAAAGGCCTACACACAACTCAAAAGCTTGCTGCGTCGTCGGGCCGAGCTTGTTCGGCATCGTGTGGCCATCAAACAAAGCTGGAAGGACGAACCGTTGCTCGAAGAGGCATTGGCCGACTATCTGGCATGCCTTGAGCAGATTGAAAAAAGCATACAGAAAGTGCTGAAGAGCATTGTCAGCGAAGCTGACATGGACGCGCAGGTAAAACGCTGCCAAGCGGTTGAGGGTGTAGGCGTCCTGACGGCTACAGCTGCAGTCACCGCCTTTATGCGTGGAGATTTTTCCGACAGCGATGGCTACATCGCCTTTCTAGGAATGGATCCGCGAGTCAGACAATCGGGAAAGAAGGATCAGAAACGATACTTATCCAAACGAGGCGATTCGGAGTTCCGGCGCTTATTTCATAACAGCGCCATGGCCGCGAGTCGCTCTCCAGCCTGGAAACCTTACTATCAAAGCTATCTGGCAAGAGGCATGAAGGGCACTCAAGCCTTGGTAATACTTGCCCGTAAGCTGGCCAGAGTACTGTTTGCCTTGATGAAAAATCAAAGCGAGTACAAGCCAAGTTCTATGTTTGGGGGTTGCCCCCAAACATAGAATCTCCCACAGGGATCTCAGCCGTACACAAGATATGTTTTTACCGCAAAACACTGTGGGAGCGGGCGTGCCCGCGAAGAGACCCGCCCCGCCACCGCAAATGCCGGATCAGAAGAAGCTGAGGCCGACATGGAACAACTTCTCCACATCCCGAATATGCTTTTTATCCACAAGGAACAGAATCACATGGTCCCCCGCTTCGATCACCGTATCGTCGTGGGCAATGATCACTTCTTCATCACGAATGATCGCGCCAATCGTCGTACCCGGCGGCAGGCCAATGTTTTCGATGGCCTTGCCAATCACCTTGCTCGACTTCGCATCACCATGGGCAATCGCCTCGATGGCCTCCGCCGCGCCGCGGCGCAATGAGTGCACGCTGACGATATCGCCGCGCCGTACGTGCGCCAACAAGGTGCCAATGGTCGCCAATTGCGGGCTGATGGCGATGTCGATGTCGCCACCCTGGATCAGGTCGACGTAGGCCGGATTGTTGATGATCGTCATCACCTTCTTCGCGCCCAGCCGTTTGGCCAGCAGCGATGACATGATGTTGGCTTCATCATCGTTGGTCAGGGCCAGGAAGATGTCGGCGTCTGCGATGTTCTCTTCCATCAGCAAATCGCGGTCGGAGGCGCTGCCCTGCAACACCACGGTGCTGTCGAGGGTGTCCGAGAGATGGCGGCAGCGTGCCGGGTTCATCTCGATGATTTTCACCTGATAGCGGCTTTCGATGGCCTCGGCCAGGCGCTCGCCGATCTGACCGCCACCGGCGATGACGATGCGCTTGTAGCTTTCGTCGAGCCGGCGCATTTCGCTCATGACTGCGCGAATATTCGCCTTGGCGGCGATGAAAAACACTTCGTCGTCGGCCTCGATCACCGTATCGCCCTGGGGCAGGATGGGCCGGTCACGTCGGAAAATCGCCGCGACGCGGGTTTCGACGTTCGGCATGTGCTCGCGCAACTGACGCAGTTGCTGACCCACCAGCGGTCCGCCGTAGTACGCCTTCACCGCGACCAGCTGCGCTTTGCCTTCGGCGAAGTCGATCACTTGAAGCGCGCCCGGGTGCTGGATCAGGCGCTTGATGTAGTTGGTGACCACTTGTTCCGGACTGATCAACACATCTACCGGAATCGCTTCGTTGTCGAACAGCTCGGAGCGCGTCAGGTACGCCGCTTCACGCACCCGGGCGATCTTGGTCGGGGTGTGGAACAGGGTATGAGCAACCTGGCAGGCCACCATGTTGGTCTCGTCACTGTTGGTCACCGCGACCAGCATGTCGGCATCGTCCGCGCCGGCCTGACGCAGTACCGTCGGCAGCGAGCCGCGGCCCTGCACCGTGCGGATGTCCAGCCGGTCGCCGAGGTCGCGCAGGCGTTCGCCGTCGGTGTCGACCACGGTGATGTCGTTGGCCTCGCTGGCCAAGTGTTCCGCCAGCGAACCGCCGACCTGCCCTGCGCCGAGGATGATGATTTTCATCCAGTCACTCCCTTAAAACCGGTTAACCGCGCGCGGCGGCGATCTTGATCAGCTTGGCGTAGTAGAACCCGTCGTGGCCGCCTTCCTGGGCCAGCAACTGGCGACCATGAGGCTGCTTGATGCCCGCCGTCGTGGCGAGGTCCAGCTCACGGGCTCCCGGCGTGCGGGCGAGGAAGGCTTCGATGACTTCGGTGTTCTCGGTCGGCAATGTCGAGCAGGTGGCATAAAGCAGAATGCCGCCCACCTCCAGAGTTATCCACATGGCATCGAGCAATTCACCTTGAAGCACGGCAAGTGCGGCGATGTCATCCGGTTGGCGAGTCAGCTTGATGTCCGGGTGACGACGGATCACGCCGGTGGCCGAGCATGGCGCGTCGAGGAGGATGCGCTGGAAGGGTTTGCCGTCCCACCAGGTCGCGGTGTCGCGGCCATCGGCGGCGATCAGTTCGGCGCTCAGGCCCAGGCGTGCGAGGTTTTCCCGCACACGCACCAGGCGCTTGGCTTCCAGGTCCACGGCGACGACGCCGGCCAATGCAGGTTCGGCTTCAAGGATGTGGCAGGTCTTGCCTCCCGGTGCGCAGCAGGCGTCGAGTACCCGTTGGCCCGGCACCAGGTCCAGCAGGTCAGCGGCCAGTTGCGCCGCTTCGTCCTGCACGCTGATCCAGCCTTCGGCGAAACCCGGCAGGCTGCGCACGTCGGCGGCAGCGTCGAGAATGATGCCGTCCTGACTGTAAATGCACGGCGTGGCGGCGATGCCCGCTTCGGTCAGCAGCCCCAGGTAGGCATCGCGAGCGTGATGGCGACGGTTGACCCGAAGAATCATTGGCGGATGCGCGTTGTTCGCTGCGCAAATCGCTTCCCATTGCTCAGGCCAGAACGCTTTCAGGGATTTTTGCAGCCAGCGCGGGTGCGCCGTGCGCACCACCGGGTCATGTTCCAGTTCGGCCAGCAGCGCTTCGCTTTCACGTTGGGCGCGGCGTAACACGGCGTTGAGCAACGCCTTGGCCCACGGTTTTTTCAGCTTGTCGGCGCAACCGACGGTTTCGCCGATGGCGGCGTGTGCCGGGACGCGGGTGTACAGCAGTTGGTAGAGGCCGACCAGCAACAGCGCCTCGACATCGGCGTCGGCAGCCTTGAAGGGTTTCTGCAGCAACCTGGCTGCCAGTGCCGACAAGCGCGGCTGCCAGCGAGCGGTGCCGAACGCCAGGTCCTGGGTGAAACCGCGATCGCGGTCTTCGACCTTGTCCATTTGTGTCGGCAGCGAACTGTTGAGTGAGGCTTTTCCGTTGAGAACTGCAGCAAGTGCCTTGGCGGCGGCCAGACGTGGATTCATTGAGCGTCCGCCGTTTGACCGAGGACGGTGCCGACGGCGAATTTCTCACGACGGCTGTTGAACAAATCGCTGAAGTTCAGCGCCTTGCCGCCGGGCAATTGCAGACGGGTCAGACGCAGCGCTTGATCACCGCAAGCGACGATCAGGCCGTCCTTGCTGGCGCTGAGGATTTCCCCTGAGGCGCCCTGCTCTTCAGTGACGCTCGCAGCCAATACTTTCAGCGCTTCGCCGTTCAGCGTGCTGTGGGTGATCGGCCATGGATTGAAGGCTCGAACCAGACGTTCCAGTTCAATGGCCGGACGGTTCCAGTCGATGCGCGCTTCGTCCTTGTTCAATTTGTGAGCGTAAGTGGCGAGGCTGTCGTCTTGCACTTCACCTTCCAGCGTGCCCGCGGCGAGGCCGGCGATGGCTTGAATCACCGCCGGTGGACCGATTTCCGCCAGACGGTCATGAAGGCTGCCGCCGGTGTCTTCAGCGCTGATCGGTGTGGTGACTTTCAGCAGCATCGGCCCGGTGTCGAGGCCCAGTTCCATGCGCATCACGGTCACGCCGCTTTCGCTGTCGCCGGCTTCGACGGCACGCTGGATCGGCGCCGCGCCGCGCCAGCGTGGCAGCAACGACGCGTGACTGTTGATGCAACCCAGGCGCGGGATATCCAGCACCACTTGCGGCAGGATCAGGCCATAAGCGACGACCACCAGCAAATCCGGCTTCAGCGCGGCCAGTTCGGCCTGAGCGTCTTCGTTGCGCAGGGTCGGCGGTTGCAAGACCTGGATGTTGTTTTCCAGTGCCAACTGCTTGACCGGGCTCGGCATCAACTTTTGCCCGCGACCCGCCGGACGGTCCGGTTGGGTGTAGACCGCGACGATCTCGTAAGGGCTGTCGAGCAGGGCCTTGAGGTGTTCGGCGGCGAATTCCGGGGTGCCGGCAAAGACGATGCGCAGTGGCTCAGTCATGGGAGCAATCTCTGAAAAGAAAAAGGCTTGCCGCAGCAAGCCTTTGAAAGGAGGGCATCAAGCGTTCTGGCGATGGAGCTTTTCCAGTTTCTTCTTGATTCGGTCGCGCTTGAGATTCGACAGGTAGTCGACGAACAATTTGCCATTGAGGTGGTCGCATTCGTGCTGGATGCACACGGCGAGCAGGCCTTCGGCGATCAGTTCGTACGGCTTGCCGTCGCGGTCCAGGGCCTTGATCTTGACCTTCTGCGGGCGATCGACGTTTTCGTAGAAGCCCGGCACCGAGAGGCAGCCTTCCTGGTATTGCTCCATCTCGTCGGTCAGGGACTCGAACTCGGGGTTGATGAACACCCGCGGTTCGCTGCGGTCTTCGGAGAGGTCCATCACGACGATACGTTTGTGCACGTTGACCTGGGTCGCGGCGAGGCCGATGCCTGGCGCTTCATACATTGTTTCAAACATATCATCGACCAACTGACGCACTTCGTCGTCCACTACAGCCACAGGTTTGGCGATAGTGCGCAGACGCGAGTCGGGGAATTCGAGGATGTCTAAAATGGCCATAAGCTTGATTGCTGCACGTGTGAGGTAAAGTCGGGTCGATGGCCTGGCAGGTCCGGAGATGCAGGCTACCGTTGTGAAGCGTAGCTTCCTTTTCTTTTTGGTAAAGAATCGGAAGCGAGCCACGAGGGCTCTGGCGTTTCACGCGAACGCACATAATAAAGGGATTCACCGCATGAGGAAATCACTACTCGCCCTGCTCCTTCTGGCCTCGGCCGGATTCGCGCACGGGCAAGTGCAACTCAGGGAAGGTTTTCCACGGCAATACACCGTTGTCACGGGTGACACACTTTGGGATATCTCCGGAAAATACCTCCGTGAACCGTGGAAATGGCCTGAGCTCTGGCAGGCCAATCCACAGATCCAGAACCCCAATCTCATCTACCCCGGCGATGTGCTGTCGCTGGTCTACGTCAATGGCCAGCCGCGTCTGACCCTTAATCGCGGGGCTTCACGGGGCACTATCAAGCTTTCGCCCCGGGTGCGCAGCTCCCCGGTGGCGGATGCCATCCCGAGTATTCCGCTGCAAGCGATCAACAGCTTCCTGCTGAGCAACCGCATCGTCGACAAGGTGGAGGATTTCGACCAGGCGCCTTATATCGTCGCGGGCGACGCCGAACGGGTGCTCAGCGGTACCGGTGACCGAATTTTTGCCCGTGGCCAATTCGACCCGAACCAGCCGGTTTACGGCATCTTCCGCCAGGGCAAGGTCTACACCGATCCCGACAGCAAAGAGTTTCTGGGTATCAATGCGGACGACATTGGCGGCGGCGAAATCGTGGCCACTGAAGGCGATGTCGCCACCCTCGCCCTGCAGCGCACGACTCAGGAAGTGCGTCTTGGGGACCGTCTGTTCAGCAGTGAAGAGCGATCGATCAACTCGACGTTCATGCCCAGTGCGCCGACAACCGACATAAACGGCCTGATCATCGACGTGCCGCGCGGCGTTACGCAGATTGGCGCGATGGACGTCGTCACGCTGAACAAGGGGCAGCGTGACGGCCTGGCCGAAGGCAACGTGCTGGTGGTGATGAAAACCGGCGAAACCGTGCGTGACCGGATCACCGGCCAACCGCTGAAGATTCCTGATGAGCGCGCCGGTTTGCTGATGGTATTCCGCACCTACGACAAGCTCAGTTACGGGCTGGTGCTCAACGCATCGCGCTCATTGGCGGTGATGGACAAGGTGCGAAATCCGTAAGCCTGCTCCACAAGTTACCAACAGAGTTATCCACAGCTTATTCCCGTTTGAACGGGGCTCATAACGATCAAGGATGATCCATGTCGCTGTCTGCTGTAACACCGGTTTCGCCTGCGGAACTGGAAGCTCGTCTACGCCTGCATCGTTTGCCGGAACTCGGCCCGGTGCGTTTCAAGAAGTTGCTTGAGGCCTTTGGCTCGGCATCCAAAGCCATCAGCGCGCCGGCCAGTGCCTGGCGTGCATTGGGTTTGCCACTGGCTTGTTCGGAGGCAAGGCGCTCGAGCGAAATTCGCGATGGCGCCAGTCACGCATTGGCCTGGCTAGAGCGTCCGGGCCAGCATTTACTGATGTGGGACCAGCCTGACTACCCGGCATTGCTCGCCGAAATCAGCGACGCGCCGCCGCTGTTATTCGTCGCGGGCGATCCGGGCATTCTGGAAAAGCCGCAGCTGGCGATGGTTGGGAGTCGTCGCGCCTCGCGACCGGGCATGGATACCGCCGGGGCGTTTTCCCGGAGTCTGGCCAGCGCCGGTTTTGTCATCACCAGCGGTCTGGCGCTGGGCATCGATGCCGCCGCGCATCAAGCCGCCCTGGACGTGGGCGGGCGAACGGTCGGTGTACTTGGCACGGGACTTGAAAAGTTTTATCCACAGCGCAACCGGAGGCTCGCGGACGCCATGATTGCGTCGGGCAGCGCAGTGCTTTCGGAGTTCCCGCTGGATGCGGGACCCACCGCCAGCAACTTTCCCCGGCGCAACCGGATCATCAGCGGTTTGTCCCTTGGCGTGCTGGTGGTGGAGGCCAGTGTCGCCAGTGGTTCATTGATCACCGCGCGGCTGGCGGCGGAGCAAGGCCGCGAGGTGTATGCCATTCCGGGGTCGATCCATCATCCCGGCGCCCGAGGCTGTCATCAGCTGATCCGTGATGGTGCGGTATTGGTGGAAACTATCGAACATATCCTCGAAGCTTTGCGCGGCTGGCAACAATTGCCGTTGTCCACGGAGACACCCTCGGTGGCTCATCCGCTGCTGATGTTGCTGCATGCAGCGCCGCACACCAGTGAAGCGTTAGCAGACACCAGCGGCTGGGCCCTGTCGAAAGTGCTGGCAGCGTTGACGGAGCTGGAACTGGAAGGCCGGGCGGTTTGCGAAAACGGGCGCTGGTTTGCGCGGGTGAGCTAGGTTTTATAAGGAAGATCGGTAAACTGCGCAGAGCCTTATTCCGGAGAGTTTTTCATGGTCAACAGTTGGCGTGTGCAACAAGCCGCGCAAGCCATTCGCGCAGGGGCGGTGATTGCCTATCCAACCGAGGCGGTCTGGGGTCTGGGTTGCGATCCGTGGGACCTGGAAGCGGTCGAACGTCTGCTGATGCTCAAGGGCCGGTCGGTGGAAAAGGGCCTGATTCTGGTGGCGGACAACATTCGTCAGTTCGATTTTCTCTTCGAAGACTTCCCTGAACTGTGGATGGATCGCATGGCCAGCACCTGGCCGGGGCCGAATACCTGGCTGGTGCCGCATCAGAATCAGTTGCCGCAGTGGATCACTGGCGTGCATGAGACGGTGGCGTTGCGGGTCAGCGATCACCCGTTGGTGCGGGATTTGTGTGCGGTGGTCGGGCCGTTGGTCTCGACCTCGGCCAACCCTCAAGGACGGCCGGCGGCACGGACGCGGATTCGCGTGGAGCAGTATTTCCGTGGGCAGGTTGATTTCATCCTGGGCGGCAACCTTGGCGGGCGCAAGAATCCGAGCGTGATTCGCGATCTGGCGACCGGGAACGTCATTCGCCCGGGTTGAGGCCGAGTCATCGTTCATCGCTGGCAAGCCAGCTCCCACAGGATTTCGGTCGTTTACATAATTTGTGACCGACCCGGTACCTGTGGGAGCGGGCTTGCCCGCGAAGGCGTCCTCAAGGCAACAAAACAGTCGAACCAGTCGTCCGCCGCGCCGACAACTCTGTCTGCGCCTTCGCCGCGTCAACCAGCGAGTATTTCTGGCTGATGTCCACCGTCAACTTCCCGCTGATGATCATCTCGAACAGCTCATCCGCCATCCGCTGCAGGTTCTCGGCGTTGTTGGCGTAAGTCGCCAGTGTCGGACGGGTCACGTACAGCGAGCCTTTCGCCGACAAAATCCCCAGGTTCACGCCGTCTACGGCACCCGACGCATTGCCGAAACTCACCACCAGACCCCGAGGTGCGGCGCTGTCCAGCGACGTCAGCCAGGTGTCCTTGCCGACGCCGTCGTACACCACCGGGACTTTTTTCCCGTCAGTCAATTCCAGCACGCGTTGTGCGACGTTTTCATGGCTGTAGTCGATGGTCGCCCATGCACCGTTGGCTTTTGCCAGCGCGGCTTTCTCCGGCGAGCTGACCGTACCGATCAACTTCACGCCCAAGGCCCGGGCCCATTGGCAGGCCAGGGAACCAACACCTCCGGCCGCTGCGTGAAACAGGATGGTTTCGCCGCCCTTGAGTTCATAGGTCTGACGCAACAGGTACTGCACGGTCAGGCCCTTGAGCATTACCCCGGCAGCCTGTTCGAAGCTGATCGCGTCCGGAAGGTGTACCAGATTGGCCTCCGGCAACACGTGAACTTCGCTGTAGGCGCCCAGCGGGCCGCTGCCGTATGCCACGCGGTCGCCGACCTTGAAGCGGGTGACTTCACTGCCCACCGCCTCGACCACGCCCGCACCTTCCGAACCCACACCCGACGGCAAGGCGGGTGGCGCATAGAGACCACTACGGAAATATGTGTCGATGAAGTTCAGGCCGATGGCCTTGTTGGTGACGCGGACCTGCTGCGGGCCGGGCTCGGCAGGCTGGTAATCCACATACTCGAGCACTTCGGGGCCGCCATGGGCGCGGAACTGGATACGCTTTGCCATCAGAACTCTCCTTAGGTCATAGCTACTAGAGGTGTAGCGCGAAGCGCTCTATCGGACTCCTAAGCTTGATCCCCGTCAACTGCGGCAGGCCCATCTGCGATGGTATGCTACGCGCCCATTTGCGCCGGCCCTGCTCCGAAGGCGCGCCGCGTAGTTTTGCCCGATTCAAGGTGATGACATGACGACCCGCACCGAGGCCGTAAAAGCCTACCTGCTCGACCTGCAAGACCGCATTTGCGCCACTCTGGAAGCCGAAGACGGCGGCACGCACTTCGTCGAAGACGCCTGGACCCGATCTGCCGGCGGTGGCGGTCGCACGCGAGTGATCGAGAACGGTGCTGTCATCGAAAAGGGCGGCGTTAACTTTTCCCACGTCTTTGGTAGCGGCCTCCCACCGTCCGCCAGCGCTCATCGGCCGGAACTGGCCGGGCGTGGCTTCGAGGCCCTCGGCGTGTCGCTGGTGATTCACCCGCACAACCCGCATGTGCCGACTTCCCACGCCAACGTGCGTTTTTTCATCGCTGAAAAAGAAGGTGAAGAGGCGGTCTGGTGGTTCGGCGGCGGCTTCGACCTGACGCCGTATTACGGCAATGAAGAAGACTGCGTACACTGGCACCGCGTCGCCGAGCAGGCCTGCGCGCCGTTCGGTCCGGATGTCTATTCACGCTACAAAGCCTGGTGTGACAGCTACTTCCACATCAAGCATCGCCACGAACCGCGCGGCATCGGCGGTCTGTTCTTCGATGACTTGAACGAATGGGACTTCGACACCAGCTTCGCCTTCATTCGCGCCATCGGTGATGCCTACATCGATGCTTACTTGCCGATCGTGCAGCGTCGCAAGAACGATGCGTTTACCGCCAAACAGCGCGAATTCCAGGAGTTCCGCCGTGGCCGTTACGTCGAATTCAACCTGGTTTACGACCGTGGCACGCTGTTCGGCCTGCAATCGGGCGGGCGTACCGAGTCGATCCTCATGTCGCTGCCGCCGCAAGTTCGCTGGAGCTATGACTGGAAAGCCGAGCCGGGCAGTGAAGAAGCGCGCCTGACCGAGTACTTCCTGCAAGATCGCGATTGGTTGGCCAAGGCCTGAACGAGGAATCCTGATGGACCGTTACGTCGTATTCGGTAACCCGATTGGCCACAGCAAGTCGCCACTGATCCATCGTCTGTTCGCCGAGCAGACTGCTCAGCAACTGGACTACAGCACTTCGCTGGCACCGCTCGACGATTTTTCCGACTTTGCCCGGGCGTTTTTCCTTGAAGGGCGCGGGGCGAATGTGACGGTGCCGTTCAAGGAAGAAGCGTTTCGTCTGGCACACAGTCTGACGGCGCGAGCGCAGCGGGCCGGTGCGGTGAACACCCTGAGCAAACTCGCCGATGGCACGCTGCTGGGCGACAACACCGATGGCGCCGGGCTGGTGCGCGACCTGACGGTCAACGCCGGATTCAGTCTCAAGGACAAACGCATCCTGTTGCTCGGCGCGGGTGGCGCAGTGCGCGGTGCGCTTGAACCCCTGCTGGCCGAGCAGCCGGCCTCGGTGATCATCGCGAACCGCACGGTGGATAAAGCCGAGTTGCTGGCGGAGTTGTTCGCGGATCTGGGGCCGGTGTCGGCCAGTGGTTTCGATTGGCTGCAGGAGCCGGTGGACCTGATCATCAACGCGACATCCGCCAGCCTGACAGGTGATGTACCGCCGATTGCCGGCAGTTTGATCGAGCCGGGCAAGACCGTTTGCTACGACATGATGTACAGCAAGGAGCCGACCTCTTTCTGCCGCTGGGCTACGGAGCATGGTGCGGCAGTGTCGATGGATGGCCTGGGGATGCTCGCTGAACAAGCGGCAGAAGCGTTCTTCCTGTGGCGCGGTGTGCGCCCGGACACGGCGCCGGTGCTGGCCGAACTACGCCGCCAACTGGCTGCATAAACCTGTAGGAGCGAGGCTTGCCCGCGAAGGCGTCCTCAAGTTCGCCAAAAGCTTCGCTCCTACAAGGACGGTGTTTAATCTTCGAAACGGATCGGGCATTTCTCCGCCCCTTCCAGCTTCCTCAACTCTTCCACCACCGGCGGCCGCGCTCCGCGCAGGGTCAGGCTGCGGTCCTGCTTGCGCAGTCGGCGAGCCTCCTGGTGCAGCATTTCCACACCCGAATAGTCGATGAAGTTGATGTGCTGCGCCTCGATCACCACGCGCGCGCCGTGCATCCGTTGCAGGCGCACTTGCAGGTAATGGCTGGCGCCGAAGAAGATCGAACCGCCGACCCGCAGAATGTCTTCATCGCCGTCGCGCCAGTGCTGTACGCGCGGTTGTGAGGTGCGCTTGAGGTAGAAAAACAGGGACGCGAGCACGCCGGCGTAGATAGCTGTCTGCAACTCCAGCAACAGCGTGGCGACACAGGTCAGCGCCATCACCACGAACTCGGCGCGGCTAACCCGCAGCAACGCGCGAATGCCGCGATGGTCGACCAAGCCCCAGGCGATCAACAGAATGCTGCCGGCCATGGCCGGAATCGGGATATGCGCAATCAGGTGGGCGCCGAAGATCGCGAAAAGCGCTACCCACATGGCCGAAAAAACCCCTGCCAGCGGTGAGCAGGCACCCGCTTCGTAGCTCAGTCCCGAGCGTGTGAAGGATCCGGCTGACAGCGACCCGGAGAAAAACGCACCGACCATGTTCGACAAACCCTGGGCGCGGACTTCCTGATTGGCATCGAGCAACTGCTGCGACCGCGCCGACAAGGAGCGGGCAATCGACAGACTCGTCACCAGCCCGAGCATCCCGACCGCCACGGCGCTGGGCAACAGACGCAGGATCAGATCCAGGTCCAGCGGCAACGGGCTGAAGGGTGGCAGCCGCCCGACAAACGCGCTGACCAACTGCACATGACCAAACATGGATGGCCAGAGCCACACCAGCAATCCGCTCAAGACCAGGGTGATCAACAGCGTTGGCCAACGCGGCATCAGCAGTTTCAGCGTCACCCCGACAACGACAGTCGCCAGGCCCAGCATCAGCGAGGGTTGATCCACCTCGCCGAGATGCCTGAACAGCATCGTGAAACTGTCCAGCGCCGTGGCCTGGTTGGGCAAGTCCAGCCCCAGCAGGTTGGGCATTTGGCCTATGGCAATCACCACCGCGGCGCCAAGGGTGAAACCGAGCACTACCGAGTGCGAGACGAAATTCACCAGAGCACCGAATCGCAGCAAACCCAGCAGCCACTGGAAAATGCCGGCGAGGAGCGTCAGAAGCAGGATCAGCGTGATGTAGTCCTTGGACGCTGGAACGGCCAGAGGACTGACGCTGGCGTACAGGACAATCGAAATGGCTGCCGTAGGGCCGCAGATCAGATGCCACGACGACCCCCAGAGGCAGGCGATCAGCACCGGGATGATCGCGGCGTACAAGCCGTATTCCGGTGGGAGACCGGCGATCAGCGCGTAGGCAATGGATTGCGGCAACGCGAGAATGGCGCCGCTGAGACCGACAATCAGATCACGACCGACGCTGGCGCGGGTCTGCCGCGGCAACCACGTGAGGAAGGGAAAGAGTGAGTGGCGGCTGGGGAAGGCCATGGGTCCTCTCGGATGGGGTTTTGCGCAAGGGTAGCAGCACGACGCGATCATTGTGGCGAGGGGATTCATCCCCGTTCGGCTGCGCAGCAGTCGTTTATCGATTGCAGGAGTTTGGGGCCGCTTCGCAGCCCAACGGGGATAAATCCCCTCGCCACAGTGGGTGAACTGTATTGAGGGGCTGGGAAATTAGAGCTTGGCTTTTACGGCCGGTAACGCATCCTTCCCGTCCACGGTCTTCACGCCATCCAGCCACTTGTCCAGCACCGCCGGATTAGCCTTGATCCAAGCCTTGGCGGCGTCCGCATTGCTGACCTTCTTGTTCACCACATCCGCCATGATGCTGTTCTCCATCTCCTGAGTGAAACTCAGGTTGGTGAGCAGCTTGCCGACGTTCGGGCAGGCCTGTGCATAACCTTTGCGGGTCAGTGTGTGGACGCTGCCGGTGTCGCCAAAATATTTCTCGCCACCCTTGAGGTAATGCATTTTCAACTGCACGTTCATCGGGTGCGGCGTCCAGCCGAGGAAGGTCACGAACTTCTGCTTCTTCACCGCGCGAGACACTTCGGCCAGCATCGCCTGCTCGCTGGACTCGACGAGTTTCCACTGGCCCATGTCGAAGTCGTTCTTCTTGATGATCTCTTGCAGCGAAATGTTCGCCGGAGCCCCGGAGCCGATGCCGTAGATCTTCTTGTCGAACTTGTCAGCGAACTTGTTCAGGTCGGCAAAGTTATGCACACCCGCGTCCCAGACGTAGTCCGGGACAGCCAGTGTGAACTCGGTGCCGTCGAGGTTCTTTGCCAGTTGCGTGACATCGCCAGTGGCCACGAACTTGTCGTAGAAACCCTGTTGCGCCGGCATCCAGTTCCCGAGGAACACGTCGACCTGGCCATCCTTCAAACCACCAAAGGTAATCGGCACCGCGAGGGTATCGACTTTGGCCTTGTAGCCCATGCCGTCCAGCAGAAACCCGGTGATGGCGTTGGTGGCGGCGATGTCGCTCCAGCCAGGATCGGCCATTTTCACCGTCTCGCAGCTTTGATCGGCATACGCCGACGCACTGCCCAGAGCCAGCAGCCCGACCGTCAGTACTGTGGATAACTTTTGCATGGACTTCCCCTTAACATTATTGGTTTTGGCAGGGTTGTGGATAACGTGCTTTGCGTTCCAGGTCGTCGAGATCGATGTGGTTGCGCATGTACTGCTGACTGGCGTCCACCAGGGGCTGGTGATCCCAGCTCTTCAGCTTGCCGATGGTCAGCGCGTCGGCGACGAATCGCCGACGACGCTGGCTCGCGAGCACCTGTTGGTGTATCGCCGGAATGTTCCATTTGGCCCGCGCTTCGGCCAGAAATTCCTCGAACAGTGGCCGATGTTGCGGCGACTGGCTGAGTTCTTCCTGCTCACGCGGGTCGTTGTGTACGTCGAAGAGTAGGCACGGGTCGTCTTCGCTGTAGATGAATTTGTAGGCGCCGCGACGAATCATCATCAACGGGCTGATGGTGCCTTCGGCCATGTATTCGCCAAAGACTTCATCATGACCGCCCTGCCCTTGCAGGTGCGAAACCAGCGAGCGGCCGTCCAGTGGCAGGCCCGGCTCCAGCGAGCCGCCGGCCAACTCCACAAAGGTTGGCAACAAGTCAGCGGTGGAGACCGCCGCGCTGACCCGGCCGGCGCCGAACTGCCCCGGAGCACTTATCAACAGGGGGACTCGCGCGGCCATTTCAAACCAATGCATTTTGTACCAGAGCCCGCGCTCGCCGAGCATGTCGCCGTGGTCACCGGAGAAAACGATGACGGTGTCGTCTATAAGGCCGGTTTCTTCGAGTGTTTGCAGGAGTTTGCCGACGTTGCTGTCGATATAGCTGCACGCTCCAAAGTACGCACGGCGCGCATCCCGAATCTTATCCACAGGCAGCGGTTTGTCCCACAGGTCGTAGACTTTGAGCAAACGCTGGGAGTGCGGATCGAGTTCGGTTTGCGCCGGCGTCTGCGGCAACGGGATATCGGCATCGTCGTACATATCCCAGAACGCCTTGGGAATCGTGTACGGATCGTGTGGGTGAGTCATCGACACGGTCAGGCAGAACGGCTGGTCGCCATCCTCACGAATGTGATCGAACAGGTATTGCTGGGCCTTGAACACCACCTCTTCGTCGAAATCCAGCTGGTTGGTGCGCACACACGGTCCGGCTTGCAACACCGACGACATGTTGTGGTACCAGGTCGGACGCACGTCCGGTTCGTCCCAGTTCACTGCCCAACCGTAATCGGCCGGGTAAATATCACTGGTCAGGCGTTCTTCGTAACCATGGAGTTGGTCCGGACCGCAGAAGTGCATCTTGCCGGACAGCGCGGTGCGGTAGCCGAGGCGCCGCAGGTAGTGGGCGTAAGTCGGCACATCGGCGGGGAAATCGGCCGCGTTGTCGTAGGCGCCGATCTTGCTCGGCAACTGACCGCTGACCAGGGTAAAACGCGACGGCGCGCAGAGTGGGCTGTTGCAATAAGCGGCGTCGAACACCACGCCTTGCGCGGCGAGGCGGCTGAGATTCGGCAGTTTGATTGGCGAAGGACCGTAGAACGGCAACATTGGCGCGGCCATTTGATCGGCCATGATGAAAAGAATGTTCTTGCGCTTCATGTGATCGCGGCATTCCATAGTGAATATTTATGCGAGAGTGCTGCGATCGAGCATGGAGTCCATGCACTTTGTGGTAAAGCCCATGCCAGGCAATGACTAGGATAAGCACAGCTTATGTATGACGCTCTGGGTGATTTGTCCCTTGATCTGCTCCGTGCCTTCGAGGCCGCGGCGCGCCAGCGCAGCTTCACCGCAGCGGCGGTTGAGCTCGGCACCACGCAACCGGCGATCAGCCAGCAGATCAAACGGCTGGAAGATCAGCTCGCCACACGGCTGTTCGATCGCATTTATCGCGGCATCGAATTGACTGAGGCGGGGGCGATTCTTTTCGAGCAAGTTCAACTCGGTTTACAGAATATCGACGCAGGATTGAGCGCAATCAGCGCACAGCACCAGCATGAAGTGTTGCAGGTTGCCACCGATTTCGCCTTCGCCGCCTACTGGCTGATGCCCCGTCTGCACCGCTTTCATGCGGCCAATCCGCAAGTGGACGTCAGCCTGGTCACCAGCGAACGCAGCCTCAATATGCTGCGCACGGATATTGATGTGGCGGTGCTGTTCGGCGATGGGCGTTTTAAACAGGGTGAAAGCCATTGGCTGTTCAGCGAAGAAGTGTTTCCGGTGTGCAGTCCGCTGCTGTTGAAGGACCGTGCCCTGCCCTTGCCTGCACAGGCGCTGCTGGAATTCCCGCTGCTGCACCTGCGGGGTGAAAACAGTAGCAACTGGTTCGACTGGAGCGGCGTGTTTCGCGAGTTGGGCATCACGTCGGCGCCAGCGCCCGGTCAATTACGCTTCGACAATTACACACTGCTGATTCAAGCGGCGATTGGCGGCCAAGGCGTGGCGATTGGTTGGCGGCACCTTGTGGATAACTTGCTCGCGCAAGGTTTGTTGTGTCGACCGATTGCCGATACGGTGATGTCCCGGCAGGGTTATTACGTGGTCCTGCCCCAGCGCAAACGGCGTGGGGCATTGATTCAACAGTTTGTGGACTGGTTGATGGCGGAACAGGCCAGCAGTGCGCAATCGCTCAATGGTCTGCCGTTGCCTTCTATCGCTGTGTGAGCACGGAAAAGATCGCCCGAACGCGGCCTTTTACTAGTCCGAAGTCGCAATGAAATTAACGTGTTCGCCAACGTGCAGATTCATGTGCAGCTCATCGGCAATACCCGCCGCGACGCGGCTCAACCGCTGAAGCGGTTCGGCCAACCCTGGTTCCAGGCTGCTGCTGACCTGACTGAAATGCTCGATTGTCAGCCCCGCTACGCCGCGTGGCGCATTGACCATCGTCCAGTGCAACGCGCTGCCTTGCAGCGCATCGCGGATTTCCTCCGCCGCGTGGCGTTGCAGTTGATCCTCGATCTGCGGATCGTCCAGCACCTCGAAGTCCCCCACCAGAAACAGTCTGGCGATGCCGGCGGCTTCCATGCCATCGATGAGTGCATCGACCGCCAGTACTTGTTCGACGGGACCCAGCAGGATGGATTTTTCTACATGCTCGCTGTTGAACGGCAACCCGGGTGCGTCCAGTAGACAGATGACGGCCGAGCAGCCCGCCACGCTTTGCTTCACTCGCTCGGAGTCAAACAGATCGCCGGTCTTGGCGCGCAAACCGGGGCGCGGCGCCAGCGCCGTCAGGTCGTCGAGAATGGCGATCACTTCATGTTGGCGCCGCAGCATTTCAGCCATCAGCGCACTGCCCAAGCTACTCATGGCACCATACAGCACCACTTTTATCACTGGGGTTTCGGCATTTTTCATGGCTGGGCTCCGCACTTTCCTACCTATATGGCGTGTGACCTGTAGGAATCGGTGAGGGTTCGACCGGGTTTCAGAGGGATTCAGATGCAACAGATCAAGGGCTATCACGCCCATGTGTATTTCGACGCCGCCTGCATTGATCAGGCGCGCGCGTTGTGTGAGCAAGCGGCGCAGCTATTCCCGCTAAAGATGGGGCGCGTGCACGAACGCCCGGTGGGGCCGCACCCGGACTGGAGCTGCCAGTTGGCATTCGGTCCGGAGATCATCGGCGACGTGTTGCCGTGGCTGGCCCTCAACCGCAAGGGCCTGGTGGTGTTCCTGCACCCGGACACCGGCGACGATCTGCTCGATCACACCGAGCATGCCATCTGGATGGGCGCGATTCGGCCACTGGATCTGTCTATTTTCTGATCACAGGGTTTCTTCGGCTTCACCCGGCAAGTGTTCGTCCAGGTGCAGCCATGGCAGACGGCTGTCGGTCCAGATATGCCGCTCGGCCGGGGCCTGCTCGGGATGATCGAGGGTGGCGATGGTCAGGTCGATGCTCTCGGGACTGAGCTGCGTGACCAAAGCAACCTGGGCCCCACAGGTCGGGCAGAAATAACGTACGCAGCTGGATGAGGAAACGTACTGCGCCGGTGTGCCTTTCACCCATTCGAAGGTGGAGGCGGGCACGGTGATCCAGGTGGTCACGATCCCGCCGCTGACCCGTCGGCAAATCGAGCAGTGGCAGTGGGCGATGTCGTGCAAAGGGCCGCTGAATTGATAGCGGAGATGGCCGCAGTGGCAGCCACCTGTGTGAATGTCGCTCATGACCTTTCCTCCTGTTGCGATTTTACGGACGCCTTCGCGAGCAAGCCCGCTCCCACAGTTGTTTTGTGTACGACGCTGAACCAGTGTGGGAGCAGGCTTGCTCGCGAAGGCCTCAACCCGGTCTCACCCCCTGCCCCGGTCCGACGACCGGTTGCACATCCGGTCAATGCTTTCATCGGCGAAAGCTCGGTGAAAGCTTCCCCGATTAGGATCGCCCTCACTGCCGGCAACAGACCGGTGGCCAATGCCAGTGTTTTATAGCTCGCACGGCCCATTTAACAACAACAATGGTGACCCTGATGTCCTTTGCTACCCGCCGCTTCGCCGCAACTCCGCCCGTACGCCTCGTGCTTCCCGTTCTGCGCTGACCCCACCCGGTTCGCCCATTCCCTAGCCGCGCTACGCCTGGAGTATTCCCATGCTGACTTTCCTTGGCTTCGCCATGGTCATCACGTTCATGTTCCTGATCATGACCAAGCGCCTGTCCGCGCTGATCGCCCTGATCATCATCCCGATCGTCTTCGCCCTGTTCGGCGGTTTTGCGCCGAAGATCGGCCCGATGATGCTCGAAGGCATCACCAAGCTCGCGCCGACCGGCGTGATGCTGATGTTCGCCATTCTCTACTTCGCCCTGATGATCGATTCCGGCCTGTTCGACCCGGCCGTGCGCAAGATCCTCAAACTGGTCAAGGGCGACCCGTTGAAGGTTTCGGTCGGCACCGCCGTACTGGCGCTCGTCGTTTCCCTTGATGGTGACGGCGCGACCACTTACATGATCTGCGTGGCCGCCATGCTGCCGCTCTACAGCCGCATCGGCATGAGCCCGCGGATCATGGCCGGCCTGATCATCCTCGCCGGCGGCGTGATGAACATGACCCCGTGGGGCGGCCCGACCGCCCGTGCGGCCAGTGCGCTGCACGTGGACCCTTCGGCTATCTTCGTTCCGATGATTCCGGCGATGGCTGCCGGTGTCCTGGCCATCCTCGCCATCGCTTACTTCTACGGCAAACGTGAACGTGCGCGTCTGGGTGAACTGCACCTGGTGGGTGACGAAATCGACCACAGCGAAATCAGCGTGTCGCAGTTCCCGGACGCCCGTCGTCCGAAGCTGATCTGGTTCAACGGCGCATTGACGTTCGCCCTGATGTGCACCCTGATCGCCGGCCTGTTGCCGCTGCCGGTGCTGTTCATGGTGGCCTTCAGTATTGCAATGATCGTCAACTATCCTTGCCTGCAACAGCAGAAGGATCGCGTCGCGGCTCACGCCGGTAGCGTGCTGGCGGTGGTCGGTTTGATTTTCGCGGCGGGTATCTTCACCGGTATCCTGTCGGGCACCGGCATGGTCGATGCGATGTCGAAGAGCCTGTTGGCCGTCATCCCGGATTTCCTCGGCCCGTACCTGGCCGTGATTACCGCGCTGGTGAGCATGCCGTTCACGTTCTTCATGTCGAACGACGCATTTTATTACGGCGTGTTACCAGTACTTGCCGAAGCAGCCAGTCATTACGGTATAACCGCGGTTGAAATGGCACGTGCCTCGATCGTCGGTCAGCCCGTCCACTTGCTGAGCCCGCTGGTACCATCGACCTATTTGTTGGTGGCCCTGGCCGGTATCGACTTTGGTGACCATCAGCGCTTCACCCTGAAGTGGGCAGTGCTGGTGTGCATGTGCATACTGGTTGCCGCGTTGCTGATGGGGATCTTTCCGCTGTTCAGCACTCTATAAGCCCAAGACTCACCAAAACGGGTCCAGGCTTTGCTGTTTGAAGCCCGGGCCCGTTCTGGTTTAACACTCGCTCAAAGGAATACACATGGAATGGCTGACCAACCCTGAAATCTGGGTTGCCTTCTTTACCCTGACCGCCCTGGAAATCGTCCTGGGTATCGATAACATCATCATGATTTCGATCCTGGTCAGCCGCATGCCCAAACACATGCAGGCGCGCACCCGAATCTTCGGTCTGGCGCTGGCCATGATCACGCGGATTCTGTTGCTGCTGTCGATCACCTGGGTCATGCGCCTCACCGCAGACCTGTTCGAAGTGTTCGGCCAGGGTATTTCCGGGCGAGACCTGATCCTGTTCTTCGGTGGTCTGTTCCTGCTGTGGAAGAGCTCGCAAGAGATGTACCACGCGCTGGAAGGTGAAGATGAAACCCATGAAGAGCCGGGCGGCAAGGGCGGCAGCTTCATCTACACCATCATCCAGATCGCGATCATCGACATCGTGTTCTCGCTGGACTCGGTGATCACCGCCGTCGGCATGGTCTCCCACGTTCCGGTCATGGTCGCGGCAATCATCGTGGCAGTGCTGGTGATGATGTGGGCTTCGGGCACCATCAGCGAGTTCATCGACAAGCACCCGTCGCTGAAGATGCTGGCGCTGTCGTTCCTGTTGATCGTCGGTACCGTGCTGATTGCCGAATCCCTGGACGTGCACGTGCCAAAAGGCTACGTCTACTTCGCCATGGCGTTCTCGTTGGCGGTGGAAGCCATCAACATCAAGATGCGCACCGCGATGGCGAAAAAGAAAAAACAGCAGGATCCTGTGAAACTGCGCAAGGATATTCCGGGGCAGTAACCCGAATGCTGTGCTGACAAGAAAGGAGCCTTCGGGCTCCTTTTTCATTGTCCGCATCAAATTGTTTTCATGACAGTTTTGTTTCAATCGCCTCTTTAGCTATGCGATGCTGGCGCCCAGACCGTTAGCCAACTACAGCTTAAGTACACAACGTAGAAAGTCGCGCGGCACCGTCAACTTGCCCCTTTGGGGCGCTACCACCACAGGGGGCCCGTATGCTCACCCTGCTCAATTTGTTATCGGCCGTGGCCTTGTTGATCTGGGGCACGCACATCGTCCGAACCGGCATCCTGCGGGTCTACGGTTCCAACTTGCGCCATGTGATCGGCCAGAACATGTCCAAGCGCTGGCTGGCGTTCATCGCCGGCATCGTGGTGACCGCCATGGTCCAGAGCAGCAACGCCACCGCCATGCTCGTCACGTCTTTTGTCGGTCAGGGCCTGATGGCGCTGATGCCGGCACTGGCAACCATGCTCGGCGCCGATGTGGGTACGGCGCTGATGGCGCGGGTCCTGACCTTCGATCTGTCATGGCTGTCGCCGTTGCTGATTTTCCTCGGGGTGATTTTCTTCTTGTCGCGCAAACAGACGCGGCTCGGGCAGATGGGCCGCGTCAGTATCGGCCTGGGGCTGATCATTCTGGCGCTGCAACTGATTGTCGAAGCGGCTGCGCCGATCACCCACGCCCAAGGGGTCAAGGTGATTTTCGCCTCGTTGACCGGCGACATCCTGCTCGACGCCCTGGTCGGCGCGTTATTTGCGATGATTTCCTACTCCAGCCTGGCCGCCGTCCTGCTGACCGCGACCCTGGCCGGCGCCAGTGTGATCAGCTTGCCCGTGGCCATCGGCCTGGTGATCGGCGCCAACATCGGCAGCGGCATTCTGGCGTTCATGAGCACCAGCATGCAGAACGCTGCAGGCCGTCAGGTGGCGCTGGGGAGCCTGCTATACAAGCTGATCGGCCTGTTGCTGATCATTCCGGTGCTCGACCCGCTTGTGCACTGGATCGACAGTCTGGATTTCAGCCCGCAGGAAATGGTCATCGGCTTCCACCTGCTCTACAACACCGTGCGTTGCCTGATCCTGCTACCCAGCGTCGGGCCGATGGCCAGGCTCTGTGCGTGGCTGCTGCCGGAGCGGCCGGAAATCAACGGCACCACCAAGCCACGGCATCTTGACCCGACGGCATTGGTGACCCCCAGCCTGGCGCTGGCCAACGCCGCCCGGGAAACCCTGCGCATCGGCGACCTGATCGACAACATGCTCGAAGCCATGCTCGACGTGCTGCGCGGCAAACAAACTGCGGTCACCCAGGAAATGCGCCGCCTGACCGATGACGTGGAAGCACTCTACAGTTCGATCAAACTCTATCTGGCACAGATGCCTCGCGAAGACCTTAGCGAACACGACAGTCGGCGCTGGGCGGAAATCATCGAACTGGCGATCAACCTCAAACTCGCCAGCGACCTGATCGAGCGCATGCTGCGCAAGGTGCAACAGCAGAAAACCTCGCAGCGCCGGTCTTTTTCCGAAGTCGGTCTGGACGAATTGGCGGGGTTGCACAGCCAGCTGATTTCCAATTTGCGTCTGGGATTGTCGGTGTTTCTCAGCGCCGACAAGGAAAGTGCTCGCCAGTTGTTGCGTGAGAAACGTCGCTTTCGCGCGCAGGAACGCCGCTTGGCCCACGCTCATGTCAGCCGGTTGCAACGCAAGATCGTGCAGAGTATCGAGACCAGTTCGTTGCACCTAGAGCTGATCGCCGACATGAAACGCCTGAATTCGTTGTTCTGCAGCAGTGCGTATGTGGTGCTGGAAACGTCTGACACCGGTGCGCTCATCGTCGATGATTTGGCTGACATCACACATTCGCCTTGAACGTCTGGCAGTGTGGTCAGTCAGTAACAATGGTTCAGCCTTCAGGCCGCTATCGCGGGCAAGCCCGCTCCCACAGTGATCTTTGGTGTAATCAGAATTGTGTCCGACCAAGATCACCTGTGGGAGCGGGCTTGCCCGCGATAGCGGCCTGAAGGACGCCACGGATCTCCGATTGATTGCCTGGAAGCATGCTATGCGTTGTTTGTTGTTCGCCTGCCTGTTGCTCGGATCACTGCCTTCGTTTGCCCTGGATCGCTTTCAGGTCGAGGGCTATACCCTGCCCAACGGCCTGCAAATGCTGCTCAAACCCGGCACCGAACGCGGGCATGTGGCCATTCGGCTGGTGGTCGGCATCGGCATCGATGATTTCAGCTGCGCCGACAAGGAACTGCCGCACCTGCTCGAACACCTGCTGTTCAGCGGCATCGACGCCACCGGCGAAGGCGGTCTGGAAGAACGCATGCAGGCGCTCGGCGGCGAGTGGAACGCGTACACCAGCAACGCCGACACCACGTTCGTCATCGAGGCGCCGGCGAAAAACCAGCGCAAGGTCCTCGACCTGCTGCTGGCGCTGCTGACCCAGACCCGAATCGACGACAACGCCATCAACGCCGCCAAACAGGTGGTCGAGCGCGAGGACGGCGGCCATTACTCACACCTGCAACGCTGGCTGGATCGTCAGGACGTGGGCCACACGGCGAGCAATCAGCTGGCGGTGGAATTGGGCCTCAAGTGCCCGGAGCGGGCCGAGGTGGATCACCTGACCCGCGAACAACTGGAGACGACCCGCAAGGCCTGGTATGCGCCGAACAACATGACACTGATCATGGTCGGCGACCTCGACCGCTTGCTGCCGGCCTATCTGGAACGGGCCTGGGGCGCACTCCAGGCGGTTGACCCGAGCGAGCATCCGCCGCTGCCGCAAATCCAGGCCAGCGCGGCCCATGAGCGTACGTTGAGTCACGGCTTTGTCGGCGGTGGAGCGAAGTTACACTGGCTGGTGCCGGAACCGGTGCTGGAAGACCAGCACGACGAAACCTTCGACCTGCTCAAGGACTATCTGGACTGGGCGCTCTATCGCCAGTTGCGCCTGGCGCACAGTCTGTCCTACGGGCCCTCTGCCGAACGAGAGGTGTTTGGCGGCGTGGGTTTCATGAGCCTCAACGCCGACCTTGAGCGCGACGATGTGCCCGAGGCCGAGCAAGTACTGGATGAGTTGAAGGCCGACTTGCTCAAGAACGGCCTGGACGCCGACACCTTCAACCGCCTCAAGCAGGCCGCCATTGCCCGTCAGGCCTGGGCTGTGCAAGGTAACAGCGCTGTGGCCGATTACTACTGGAGCGCGCTGGGGGACTACGAGGAGGGGCGTTTCGCTGACCCGGCCAGGGAGCTGCAGGGCGTGACGCTGGCAGAGGCCAACAAGGCCATGCGTGAGTTGCTGTTGCAACCGGGCTATCTGCGGATCGAGAAGCCGTTGATGAGTTATGACCAGGTGATGTGGGCGATCGCCGGGGTGTTCGCTTTGATTGTGCTCGGGCTGTTGGCGTGGCGTGTTCATCGCAGACGATAACCAATCCCCTGTGGCTGCGTATGCTGTTCACTTGAGAAAATCATCAGGCTGGCAACAAATCCCCTCGCCACAGTAAGATTTCCAATCCGGGTTTTGTATTTGGCCAAAGTGACCGGGCGCCCTCGCCACAGCGCCCTCCTCAGCGGTAACCTGTCGGGGATTTTTCCCACGACTATTGTGAATCGCCGAATGCCTACCCTGACCTTGTTCGTACAGCGCATCCTCGAATTGATGAAGCGCTACCCAGGGGTCATTGCGCTCGGCGGTTTCATCTCGGGGGTCGGCAGCTTCATGCTGGTGGATCGTCAGCAAGGCCTGGCGACCTGGATCACCATTATCATGGTGATCAGCTGGATCTGGCTGATGCTGGAAAACAGCCTCACCCAGCTCTTCACCCGGATCTTCAAACGGGAAATTCCCCAGCCGTTGCTGCGTTACGCCACGCAGATGATCCACCAGGAAAGTCTGTTTTTCGTCCTGCCGTTCTTTCTCATCACCACCACGTGGAACAGCGGACAGCTGTTTTTCACCGGGCTGCTGGGCATCGCCGCGCTGATTTCCATCACCGACCCGCTCTACTACAAATGGCTGGCGCCCCGGCGCTGGGCGTTCCTGGCGCTGCACACGCTGACGCTGTTTGCCGCGCTGCTGACCGCCCTGCCCGTCATCCTGCACCTGACCACGTCCCAGAGTTTCAAACTGGCCCTGGGTACGGCCGTCGTTTTGTCGTTCCCGAGCCTGGCGTCGATCTTCCCGATCCGGACGGTGCGCAACGCGCTGGCCATTCTGAGCATCACCGTCGGCATTGGTGGCGTGGGTTGGGTGCTGCGCTCGTGGGTGCCGCCAGCCACGCTGTGGATGACCGATGTCGCGATCAGCACCCAGATGCAGGACCGCACGCCTGGCAAGAGTCTGGAAGAAGTCAGCGCCGAGCAGATCCGTGGCGACGGCCTGTACGCCTACACGGCGATCAACGCGCCGCGCGGTCTGGACGAGCGGATTTACCATGTCTGGCAGTTCAACGGTAAAGAAGTCGACCGCATCGCCCTGGACATCCACGGCGGGCGCAAGGAAGGCTATCGCGCCTGGACCCACAAGCAGAACTTCCCCGGTAACCCGGCGGGCAAGTGGCAGGTGCGGGTGCTGACCGAGGACGGCCAGTTGATCGGTGTGTTGCGCTTCACGATCACGGACAGCACACCGACCAAAGAAAAGTAATGCGGTTCGTGCTATTACGTAGTTCTGCGTAACAGCCGAACAAGCACGGAGCTTATGACCAGCAGCACAATGCCCGGCAGTGCCTTGATGGACACTTCGCACACCCCTGCGCAATTGCGGGTCACGGGTGACTGGACGCTCGCCCATTACGCCGATCTCAAGGCGTTGTGCGAAAAGCTCCGCGGCCAATACGACGACAAAACCCACATCGACCTTAACAGCCTCGGTGCGCTCGACACCGCCGGCGCCTCGCTGTTGGTGGAATTGCTCGGTTCGGACCGGCTGGGCAAGTCCGCCGAACATCCCGACTGCACCTTGTCCGTCGCCGATCGTGCGTTATTGCAGACCGTTTATTGCTCGATGACCGACTTCTGCGTGCCGATCAAGGAACCGGAAATCGGCGTCGGCATTCAACTGCTGACGCGCATTGGCCGGGCGGTGGATGCTGTTTGGCAGGACACCCTGCAACTGCTGGGATTCGTCGGCCTGATCCTGGAAACCATCGCCCGCGGCCTGTTCCGTCCCAAACGCTGGCGCATCACGCCAATGGTTGCGCACATCGAGCAGACCGGCCTCGACGCCGCACCCATCGTAGCCCTGCTGACGTTTCTGGTGGGCGCTGTCGTGGCGTTTCTCGGGGCGACGGTGCTGCAGAGTTTCGGTGCGAGCATTTTCACCGTGGACCTGGTGGCGTTCTCCTTCCTGCGCGAATTCGGCGTGCTGCTCACCGCCATCCTGATGGCCGGGCGAACCGCCAGTGCGTTTACCGCGCAGATCGGCTCGATGAAGGCCAATGAAGAGATCGATGCCATTCGCACCCTCGGCCTCGACCCGATGGAGTTGCTGGTGGTGCCGCGCGTGCTCGCGCTGCTGGTGGCGCTGCCGATGCTGACCTTTCTGGCGATGCTGTCGGGGATTGTCGGCGGTGGCGTGGTGTGCGCCGTGGCGCTGGATATCTCGCCGGCCATGTTCCTCTCGCTGCTGCAAACCGACATCGGCGTTCAGCACTTTTTGGTGGGCATCGTCAAAGCGCCGATCTTTGCGTTCCTCATCGCCGCCATTGGTTGCCTTGAAGGCTTCAAGGTCAGTGGCAGCGCCGAGTCTGTGGGGGCGCACACCACGTCGAGTGTGGTGCAGTCGATTTTCGTGGTGATCGTGCTCGACGCCGTGGCCGCGTTGTTTTTCATGGAGATGGGCTGGTGAGTCGTCTACCCCGAGCGCCCTCCGAGGCGGTGATCGAAGTCCGTGGGCTGTGCAATCGTTTTGGCCGCCAGAGCGTGCACGAGAACCTCGACCTGGATCTGTACAAGGGCGAAATCCTGGCCGTGGTCGGCGGTTCCGGCAGCGGCAAATCGGTGCTGCTGCGCAGCATTGTCGGCTTGCGCCAGCCCAGTGACGGGGTGGTGAAGGTCTTTGGCAAGAACCTCCCGACGCTGTCCGAACACGAGCGCTCGATGGTCGAACGGCGCTTCGGTGTGCTGTTTCAGAAAGGCGCCCTGTTCTCTTCGCTGACCGTGACCGAAAACGTGGCCCTGCCCCTGATCGAACACGCTGGCCTGAGCCGCAACGATGCCGAACACCTGGCGGCGGTCAAACTGGCGTTGGCCGGGCTACCACTGTCGGCGGCAGACAAGTACCCCGCTTCGCTGTCCGGCGGGATGATCAAGCGCGCGGCACTGGCCCGTGCGCTGGCGCTGGACCCGGACATCCTGTTTCTCGACGAACCCACCGCCGGCCTCGACCCGATCGGCGCGGCGGCTTTCGATCAGTTGATCCTGACCCTGCGCGATGCGTTGGGTTTGAGTGTGTTTCTGGTGACCCACGACCTCGACACGCTCTACACCATCACCGACCGCGTGGCGGTGCTGGCGCAGAAGAAAGTGCTGGTGGCGGACGCCATCGACAGGGTCTCGGAAACCGACGACCCGTGGATTCACGAATACTTCCATGGCCCTCGCGGCCGCGCGGCGCTGACGGCCGCTCAACAGTTGAATGAGGTCTGACATGGAAACCCGAGCCCATCATGTATTGATCGGCCTGTTCACCGTGATTGTGGTGGCAGGTGCCCTGCTCTTCGGCTTGTGGCTGGCCAAGTCCAGCGTCGACACCGAGTTCAAGGATTATGAAATCGTTTTCAACGAGGCGGTCAGCGGCCTGTCCAAGGGCAGCGCGGTGCAGTACAGCGGGATCAAGGTCGGCGACGTGGTGACATTGCGCCTGGACCCGAAAGACCCGCGCCGGGTGTTGGCGCGAATTCGTCTGGGCGGTGATACGCCGATCAAGGAAGACACCCAGGCCAAACTGGCGCTGACCGGGATCACCGGTACGTCGATCATCCAGCTCAGCGGTGGCACGCCGCAAAGCCCGACGCTCAAGGGCAAGGACGGTGATCTGCCGACCATCGTCGCATCGCCCTCGCCCATCGCCCGTCTGCTCAACGACAGCAACGATTTGATGGCTGGCGTGAACGTCTTGATGCACAACGCCAATCAGATGTTTTCCGCGCAGAACGTCGAGCGCATCAGCAAGACCCTCGAGCATCTGGAGCAAACCACCGGCACCATCGCCGATCAGCGCGGTGACATCCGCCAGGCGATGCAGCAACTGGCGTCGGTCGGCAAGCAGGCCGGCGCGATGCTGGAGCAGACGTCGGCGCTGATGCGCAACGCCAACGGCATGCTCAACGATCAGGGCAAGCAGATGTTCGGCAGTGCCGAGCAGGCCATGAAGTCGCTGGAACAAAGCAGCGCGACGATCAACAAGTTGCTCACCAACAATCAGGATTCCCTCAACAGCGGCATGCAAGGTCTGAACGGTCTGGCCCCGGCGATGCGCGAGTTGCGCGATACCCTGACGTCGTTGCGGGCGATTTCCCAGCGCCTGGAAGCCAACCCCAGCGGATACCTGCTGGGCAATGACAAGAACAAGGAGTTCACGCCATGAAACTGCGCCACGTTGCCCTCCTCGGCGCTTTTGCGTTGACCAGCGCTTGCTCGATCCTGCCCAAGTCCGAGCCGTCCGATGTGTATCGGTTGCCTTCGGCCCAGAGCGTTTCTCCCAGCCACGGCACGCCGCAGCGCTGGTCGCTGCGCCTGACCAAGCCGCAAGCCAGCGAGGCGTTGAACAGTCCGCAGATCGCCGTGATTCCGCAAGGCGACCTGATCAGCAGCTACAAGGCTTCACGCTGGAGCGACCCGGCGCCGGTGTTGCTGCGCAATCGTCTGCTCGATGGTTTCCAGCGTGACGGTCGGGTTGCGTTGCTGAGCACCGACGACAGCAATTTCCAGGCGGACCTGGAATTGGGCGGGAGTTTGCAGGCGTTCCAGACTGAATACCAAGGCACCGCGGCGAGTGTGGTTGTGCGTCTGGATGCGTTGCTGGTGCGCGGTTATGACCAACGCATACTCGCCAGCCGCCGCTTTGAAGTGCGCCAGCCGTTGAACGATGTGAAGGTGCCGGCGGTGGTGGCCGGGTTTGGCCAGGCGAGCGACCAGTTGACGGCGCAGGTGGTGAGTTGGGCGGTGGAGCAAGGACAGAAAGTCGCGCCGCCTCCCCGCCCTTGAAGCCAACGCTGAACCCTGTGGGAGCGGCGGTGCGACGATTCGACTTGCCAGCGATAGCGGTGTCGATTGTGCTGACGCCTTCGCGGGCAAGTCGAATCGTCGCACCGCCGCTCCCACAGGGTTTTGTGCTTAGCCGAAGAACCAGTAGCAAACACCGATAGCGCCGAGCACCCCGGCCAGTTCCGCCAGCAACGCACACCCCACCGCATGCCGTGCCCGCTGAATCCCCACGGCGCCGAAATACACCGCCAGCACGTAGAACGTCGTTTCCGTACTGCCCTGAATCGTCGCCGCCACCAACGCCGGGAAGCTGTCTACCCCGGACGTCTTCATGGTTTCGATCAGCATCGCCCGAGCCGCGCTGCCGGAGAACGGCTTGACCATCGCGGTCGGCAACGCATCCACGAAGCGGGTGTCCCAACCGGCCCACTCCACCAGATGCCGAATCCCGTCGAGGCCGAAATCCAGCGCCCCGGAGGCGCGCAGCACGCCCACCGCGCACAGCATCGCCACCAGGTACGGCAGCAGATTCTTGGCCACGTCGAAGCCTTCTTTCGCACCTTCGACGAACGCCTCATACACCTTCACTTTGCGCAGCGCGCCGATCACCAGGAACAGCATGATCAGCCCGAACAGCGTCACGTTGCCGAGGATCGAGGACAAACCGGCCAGCGCGGTCGCCGAGAGCGTCCCCAGCAACGCCATGAAGCCGCCGAGGGCGAGGGCTCCGGGGATCAGATAGGCGAGCACCACCGGGTCCCACAGGCGCAGGCGCTGCATGACCGCCACCGACAGCAATCCCACCAGCGTCGAACAACTGGTGGCGAGCAGGATCGGCAGGAACACCAGCGTCGGATCCGGCGCGCCTTGCTGGGCGCGGTACATGAAGATCGTCACCGGCAGCAGGGTCAGGGAGGAGGCGTTGAGTACCAGGAACAGGATCTGCGCGTTGCTGGCGATGGTGTCGCTGGGGTTGAGCTCTTGCAGCGCCTTCATGGCTTTCAGGCCGATCGGCGTGGCGGCGTTGTCCAGGCCCAGGCCGTTGGCGGCGAAGTTCAGGGTAATCAGGCCGATGGCGGGGTGACCGGCCGGCACTCCCGGCATCAGGCGCAGGAACAACGGGCCCAGCGCCTTGGCCAGCCATTCGACGATCCCGGCCTTCTCGGCGATGCGCAGAAAGCCCAGCCAAAGCGTCAGCGTGCCGAACAGCAGGACCATAACCTCGACCGACAACTTGGCCATGGCGAAAATGCTTTCCACCATCGCCGCGAAGATCCCGGCGTTGCCACCGATCAGCCATTGCGCCAGCGCCGAAACGGCCGCCACGATGAAGAAGCTAAGCCACAGGCCATTAAGCATCAGTCAAATCCCCCGAAGAATGCCGCGAATGATAGCGGGGTAGCCAGAAACGACAAACCCCGGATTTCTCCGGGGTTTGTTTGGTATTGCCAGCGAAGGCCCAATGTGGGAGCGGGCTTGCTCGCGAAGGCGGTGTGTCAGTCAACATAGATGTTGAATGTACCGGCCTCTTTGCGAGCAAGCCCGCTCCCACATGGGTTTTGCATCAGTTGTTGGAAGTCTCACCCACCGGCAGTTTTTCCTTGCTGCGCCAGTGCGGCAGCGAGTTCCAGTAGCGCTGGCCCTTGGCATCGTCGTACATGCCTTCCCAACGGGAGATGACCAGTACGGCCAGGGCGTTGCCGATCACGTTCAGTGCGGTACGCGCCATGTCCATGATGCGATCGACACCGGCAATGAACGCCAGGCCTTCCAGCGGGATACCCACGCTGCCCAACGTCGCCAGCAATACAACGAAGGACACGCCCGGTACGCCGGCGATGCCTTTGGAGGTCACCATCAGGGTCAACACCAGCAGCAATTGCTGGCTGATCGACAGATCAATGCCATACAGCTGGGCAATGAAGATCGCCGCGATGCTTTGGTACAGGGTCGAACCGTCGAGGTTGAAGGAGTAGCCAGTCGGCACCACGAAGCTGCAGATCGCTTTTGGCGCGCCGTAGGCTTCCATCTTCTCGATCACGCGCGGCAGCACGGTTTCGGAGCTGGCGGTGGAGTAGGCCAGCACCAGCTCATCCTTGAAGATGCGCATCAGCTTGATCACCGAGAAGCCGAACAGGCGAGCGATCAGGCCCAGCACCATGAAGGCGAAGAAGGCGATGGCGAAGTAAACCAGGATCACCAGTTTGGCCAGCGGCAGCAGGGACGCGAAACCGAAGTTGGCAACGGTCACTGCGATCAGTGCGAAAACGCCGATCGGGGCGTAGTTCATGATCATGTGGGTGACCTTGAACATGCTTTCCGACACGCCCTGGAACATCGTTACCAGCGGGTCGCGCAACTCGGGCTTGAGGCTCGACAGACCGAGACCGAACAGCACCGAGAAGAAGATGATCGGCAGCATTTCACCGCGAGCGATGGCCGCGAAGATGTTCGACGGGATCAGGTTGAGGATGGTTTCGATGAACGCGTGTTCATGCTGTACCTCGGCGGCGGTCGCCTGGTACTTGGAAATGTCCACGGTGCCCAGGGTGCTCATGTCGATGCCGGCGCCCGGATGGAACACGTTGGCCAATACCAGACCGACGACGATGGCGATCGTGGTGACGATCTCGAAGTAGATGATGGTCTTGAGGCCGATGCTGCCGAGTTTCTTCGCATCACCGACGCCAGCGATACCGACGATCAGCGACGAGATCACGATCGGGATCACAATCATCTTGATCAGACGGATAAAGATATCGCCTGCCGGTTGCAGGACGTTGCTGATCCACCAGGCCTTTTCGGCACTGAAATGGTTGAGCAGCGCACCGATTGCAATCCCCAATACCAGACCGATGAGGATCTGCCAGGCGAGGCTGAGCTTTGCCTTCTTCATATCTTTACCCTTACTTGCGTTTGACTCAGGCAGATGCAGGAACTGGAACGCTTGTGGCGAAAAAGTCTTGAGCATCTGCCCCCGTATAAGGTGCCCCGGAGCGATTATTCATGGCTCTCTGGCAGGCGAAAAAAGGCGCAACTATTCCGATGCAAGGAAGCGACGTCTAATGCCGTAAACGCCTACCCTATGCCGAATCGGCATGAGGTTTTTTTCCTGAAACCGACGTCGCAAACGGTTCGAATGTGACATTTCGGCAGGCATACGTGCCGTGAACCGGCCATTTCCGGGCGGGGTGGGTGTTTTTTGATCATTTGCGCGGGAGGGGTATTTCAGAAAATTCCGATCGAGAGGAACAAGAAATCGCTGCAAAATCAGGCAGTTTTTTCTCGATGTACGGTCACGCAAGAAACACCGGGAGCGTATTTTCCGGTAATCGTTCGTGCGAATGGGAGAGTGATTCAGCAACACCGAATGGATTGCTCTGTTTCAGCGCATTGCGCGCATAAGCTCTTCGCAAGTCCGTCGCGCCACCTTGGGGCGGCGAACTTGCGTCGCAGCTTTTACCTGACCCGGCCCTTGCGCAGGCACTCCCTGTACCCGTAGGTCACTCCGCCCTTGAAACAGGCAGAACGTCCCGGCCCCTTGGTCATGCGTCTACCTTCCTCAGGCAGCGCATTGGAGAGAAGCAATGCTGCTTCTTTCATGTGACAGATTCAGTACCAGTTCGGATCTTTTTTCAGTTGTTCCATCAACAGATCCTGCATGCCCTGGTCAGGCTTGCCGAGGAAGCGGTAATCGGCATGCCGCGTTGGCGACTTGTCGGCCGGCAATCCTGCAGGCACTTCGACCAGCATGGCGTAGGCGTCCTTCTTGTCGAAGCTGATGGCCACGATCAAGCGTTTGTTGAGGCATGTGTCATGCGATTCGCAGAGCGGCCCCACCAGATACTTGTCGCCATCTTCTTCCACGGCGTTCATTTGCTCGGCGTCACCAGACAGGTTCATCACCCATTCCGGCAGGCGTTCTTCCTTCTTCACCACGCCTTGCCAAGTGTCATGAAACTGCGGGTCTGCGCTCAACAACTCGTTGACCCGCGCCTGGCCATCATTGGCCGCCATCGCGGTGGCACTGCCGCCCAAAAGCAGGGCGGCTGCCATCGTTTTCAGTAAAACGTTCATCTTCAACCTCGACCGCGACGGCCAAAGAAGAACGAAGCAATAAACATCACCAGGAACACGACAAAGAGAATCTTGGCGATACCCGTGGCGGTGCCCGCGATACCACCGAAGCCCAGTACTGCAGCGATGATGGCAATGATCAAGAATGTGATTGCCCAGCTCAACATGGTGATTCTCCTTACGCTTCTATTTAGAGGTAATGCTTGTGGTGCATGTCCCGGCGCATCGAATGCGCCAAGTTCGTGTGTCTAGAACACCCAACGTTCCTGACGGGGCATCTCATCCACAGGCTGAGCCTGGTCGACGTCCATCATTCGCATCGGCGCGCTGTCGGCAGAGGTGCTGCTGACGGCGCTGAAGTGGGTTTGGGTCTTGTGCTGAATCGACAGGCGTGGCGCTTCTTGCTCCTGGCTCTGCTCCCAGCGCTGAAACTGCTGGCCGCCGATCAAGGTGATCAATAGCGCCAGGACAGCAAACAGGCCTTGCTGGATATGCAGTGGCGAGATACGCAATTGGGCGGCACGTTGGCGACTCATCCTGAAGCTCCTCCCACACGGTGGTGATTTGATTGAGGGCGACGATTTCGATGCCCTTGGTTAATCAGACTATTGCAGCCCGCATGCCAGCTTTTCATGATAAAAAATATCAATAAAATCAATCAGTTATGAAGGTCGTGAAAATCACTTCGGACGCATCCTGCACGATGGCCCTTTTGGCGTCGTGCGTAATGCACGATAAGCTCGTAGGAAGTTTCAGAATTTTTGAATTGCGAGGAGGGCGTAGATGTCTCACAGGAAGTCGGGAGAGCGCCTGAAAACCAGCGATCCGATAAAAAAACAACAAAATCAGGTGATTAGCCGTAGGGTGAGTAGATAGCTACCCCGATGCGGTCGGAATCGACCAGAATCAACCATGCAACTTGCCCGATTTTTCCGGGACTAACCAAGATCATTCGTTAAGGAGCGTAGGAAAATGGAATCAGCCACCGAGCATCGGGGCCGCATTTTGCTGGTGGACGACGAGTCTGCCATCCTGCGAACGTTCCGCTATTGCCTCGAAGACGAGGGCTACAGCGTCGCCACGGCCAACAGCGCGGCGCAGGCTGATGCGTTGTTGCAACGCCAGGTGTTTGATCTGTGTTTCCTCGATTTGCGCCTGGGGGAAGACAACGGTCTCGATGTGCTGGCCCAGATGCGCATTCAGGCGCCGTGGATGCGGGTTGTCATCGTTACTGCTCACTCGGCCGTGGACACCGCCGTAGACGCGATCCAGGCGGGCGCCGCTGATTACCTGGTCAAGCCGTGCAGCCCCGATCAATTGCGCCTGGCCACCGCCAAGCAACTGGAAGTGCGGCAATTGTCAGCACGTCTGGAAGCGCTGGAAGGTGAAGTGCGCAAACCCAAGGATGGGCTGGACTCCCACAGCCCGGCCATGAAAGTCGTGCTCGAAACCGCCCGCCAGGTGGCCAGCACGGATGCCAACATTTTGATCCTTGGTGAATCCGGCACCGGTAAAGGTGAACTTTCCCAGGCCATTCACGGCTGGAGCAAGCGCGCGAAAAAATCCTGCGTCACCATCAACTGCCCCTCGCTGACGGCCGAATTGATGGAAAGCGAACTCTTCGGCCACAGCCGTGGGGCCTTCACCGGTGCGAGCGAAAGTACGCTGGGGCGAGTGAACCAGGCTGATGGCGGTACGTTGTTTCTCGACGAGATCGGCGATTTTCCCCTGACGTTGCAGCCAAAGTTGCTGCGTTTCATTCAGGACAAGGAATACGAGCGCGTCGGCGACCCGGTAACCCGCCGCGCCGATGTACGCATCCTGGCCGCCACCAACCTCAATCTTGAAGACATGGTGCGCGACGGTCGTTTCCGTGAAGACTTGCTCTATCGCTTGAACGTCATCACCTTGCATCTGCCGCCGTTGCGCGAACGCCGGGAAGACATCTTGAACCTCGCTGACCGGTTCCTGGCGCGTTTCGTCAAGGAATACGCCCGTCCGGCGCGAGGTTTCAGCGATGAGGCCCGTGAAGCGTTGCTCAGCTACCGCTGGCCGGGGAACATTCGAGAGTTGCGCAACGTGGTTGAGCGGGCGAGCATCATTTGTCCACAGGAGCGCGTCGAGATCAGCCACTTGGGCATGGCCGAAACGCCGGTCAACAATGCGCCGCGCATTGGTGCTGCGCTGAGTCTGGACGAGTTGGAGAAGGCGCACATCGGCGCGGTACTGGCCACCGCGGACACGCTGGACCAGGCCGCGAAGACGCTCGGCATCGACGCTTCGACGCTGTACCGCAAACGCAAGCAGTACAACCTGTGAGTCCTGCCCGATGAAACTGGCGATGAAGTTGCGTACTCGGCTTTTTCTGAGTATTTCCGCACTGATCACCGTCGCGCTGCTTGGGCTGTTGCTCGGGCTGGTTAGCGTGATGCAGATGGCCGGAACCCAGGAAGCACTGGTCCGCAACAATTTCGTCAGCCTGGATCTGGGCTTGAAACTGCGCCAGACCTTAGGCGATCAGCTGATTTTGATGATGAGCGACAAACCCGATCCCGCGGCGTTTGAAGCTTCAAAGCAGCATTATTTTCAGCTGCTGGATGAAGGTATCGCCCATGATCAGGGGAGCGAAGGACGCCAGTACGGTTTTGTGCAGGCCAAGAACGATTACCTGAACTTTCTTCAGGCGTTGGCTCTGTCAAATGATCCGTCCCATGTGCTGATTGGCAATGCAGCGCTCACTGAAAAATTCAATGTATTGCGCAACGGTCTGATCACCGAGCACAAACACGCGCTGGACAGTATCAATGAAACGCAACGTAAGGCCCGGGATCGGGCGCTGCTGATTGCCGGCCTGCTCGGGCTGGTAGGTCTGGCGGTGCTGATTATCGGGTTTGTGACCGCTCATGCGATCGCGCGGCGTTTCGGTGAGCCGATCGAAGCCCTGGCCCAGGCCGCCGACCACATCGGCCAAGGCAACTTCGAGGTGACACTGCCGATTTCCTCGGCAGTGGAGATGAATCAGCTGACCAAGCGCTTCGGAATCATGGCCGAAGCCCTGCGACAGCATCAGGCGACCAATATCGACGAATTGCTTGCCGGCCAGCAGCGGTTGCAGGCGGTGCTCGACAGCATTGACGACGGTCTGTTGATGATCGACCGTGATGGCCATCTCGAACACCTCAACCCGGTGGCGCAACGCCAGTTGGGTTGGGACACCGACCGTCTCGGCCAGGGGTTGGGCTCGGCGCTCGAACGCCCCGAGCTGGATCAGCAGCTGCAACTGGTCCTGCGCGGAGGCACGCTGGAGCGGGCGCCGGAGGACTTGAGTATCGAAGTCGATGGCGAGTCCCGGCTGCTCACTTACAGCCTGACGCCGGTCAGTCATACCCAGGGCCATATTCTGGGCGCGGTGATGGTGTTGCATGACGTCACCGAGCAGCGAGCTTTCGAGCGGGTGCGCAGCGAGTTTGTATTACGCGCCTCCCATGAGCTGCGCACGCCCGTCACCGGGATGCACATGGCCTTCGGCCTGTTCCGTGAGCGCGCGCATTTTGCCCCGGACTCGCGAGAAGCCGACCTGCTGGACACCGTGAATGAAGAAATGCAGCGCTTGATGCAGTTGATCAACGACCTGCTGAACTTCTCACGCTACCAGAACGGATTGCAGAAACTGTCGCTGGCGCCGTGTTCCATCGAGGAACTGCTGGAGCAGGCCCGGTCGCGGTTTGTCGATTCGGCGCAAGAAAAAGGCATCGATTTGCTGGTGGAAGTGCAGGGGCCATTACCGTGGCTACAGGCCGATCAACCACAACTGGACCGGGTGCTCGATAACCTCATCGACAACGCGTTGCGTCATACCGGCACCGATGGCCAGATTCGCTTGCAGGCGCGACGCCACGGCGAGCGGGTGATTATCAGTGTCGAGGACAATGGCGAAGGTATCGCTTACGGCCAGCAGGGGCGGATCTTCGAGCCGTTCGTACAAGTCGGGCGCAAGAAGGGTGGCGCGGGACTTGGTCTGGCGTTGTGCAAGGAAATCGTGCAGTTGCACGGTGGGCGGATGGGCGTCTATTCGCGGCCGGGGCAGGGCACTCAGTTCTACATGGCGCTGGCGGTATAACCCGCGTTTACGCTTCGTCATCCAGGCGTCGGCTGGCCAGGCGCCGACCACGGGTGATCAGCTCGATGAACTGAACGGCGCTCAACGCATGGGCGAACAACCAGCCCTGGCCGAACTTCACCCCTTCACTGCTTAGAAACGCCGCTTGCGCTTCATGTTCGATGCCCTCGGCAATCACGTTGAGTTGCAGCGCCTGGGCCATGTGAATGATGTGCGGTGCCACGCCGCTGCTGGCGGCGTCATGCCCAAGCGCATCGATGAACGCCTTGTCGATTTTCAGGCAATCCACTGGCAGGGTCTGCAAGTAGGCGAGGCTGCAATAGCCGGTGCCAAAGTCATCGATCAACACCTGATGACCGACGTCACGCAAGGCCTGAAGGTTTTCCCGGGCCACCACCACGTCGATCAGGCCGCGCTCCGTCACTTCAAAGGCAATCTGTTTGGCTGCGACCCGGTGCAGGATCAACAGCCGCGCCATCACCTGGCCGATACGCGGCACCATGACGTCGCAGGCTGCCAGGTTGACCGAGATGTACAGCTTCGGATTGGCCCGCAACAAATGCCCCAGTTGCTCCAGCAGGCGTTGCAGGACGAAGTCGGTCATCTGGCGGATCTGGCCGGTGTTCTCCGCCATGGGGATAAACAGCTCGGGGCTGGTCAGGGTGCCGTCCGGCCGGCGCCAGCGCAGCAAGGCTTCAGCCCCGACACAGTTGCGGCTGTCGAGGTCGAAGATGGGTTGGTACAACACCTGCAGCTCGCCTCGCCGTATCGCGCCAGCCAATTCGGCATCCAGCGACTGTCGCTGGCGCACCAGCAGAAACACCATGAAGCCCACGAGGGCTCCCAGCGCCAGGCTGGCCGGCACCAGCCACCACCATGAGGTGGGCACATTCACGGCGGTGCGCGGGGTGATCAGCACCAATTGGTATTCAGGGCTTTTGGTCGGCATACGATAAATCAAGCGAGTCTGGGTGACTTGCAAGGCATCGCTGCTTTTCGGTGGCCAAGGTTCGGTCGGCGGCCAGGCTTGTGCGGAGCCCAGCACCGGAATTGCGCGGGTGCCGCGGTCGAGTATCACTAAAAGACTGCTGCCGGGCGACAGGTCGACCATGTCGGTCAAATGTCCGCGAGAGGTTGCGACACGGAAATTGCCACGCCCGAGCATGAGTGCGGCCCGGTTTTCATCAGGTTCGGTGGTGGTGTTCAGCCAATAACTGTAAGTGGGGTCTTTAATATCCGGTGGTCGTGTCAGCGACAATCCGGCCTGGCGCGGACGGTTAGAGCAGATCTTCGAGGCATCCATATACGCGGCTTCGTAAACGAAGCGGTAATTGAAGGTGACCTGCTGCAACGTGGCGATCATGTCTTTGTCGCAGGTTCGCAGCGGTTGGGCTTCCAGATCATCGAGACTTTCGCGCAGCTGTCCGAACAACTGCTCCAGGCGCGCAAGAAATCGCTCACCCTGCGCATTCATTTCCATACTCTCTTTCTGCTCGACCTGATGGATGGCCACGAACAGGCTGAGCGCCAATAGCACCACGCTGCTGAGGGCAGCAGCCAGCATCGCCAAAAACCAGGGGCGATAGAACCAGCTACGTAGCGTCTCTCGAGCAGCGGTCATATGGGAATATCCGAAGAATTACCAATGAGTTATAGCTGCTGATTGGGAAAAAGCCCGGACCGTCGGGCGGGCGTCATTATTTTGTCTGGTTCAACACCTGAAGAAGTGCTGCCGTCTGGGCGTCCGGCATACCGTCGAAGCGGGATGGGCGGAAATGCATCTGAAAGGCTGCAATCACATGACGGGTCGCAACATCCAGCTCACCGGTTTGCGGCGTGGCATAACCCAGGCGAGCCAACTGTCCCTGAAACCAGCCGATGCTCGGCAATTCGACGTCGAACTGCGCTTGTTGGCGCGCCACAGCCTGTTCGTTCGGCCAGACACCAAGGCCTTCGGCCGCCAGGCGTTTCCAGGGGAAAACCGGGCCTGGATCCAGCTTGCGCAACGGTGCGATGTCGCTATGGCCGATAATGCTGCGGGGGCTGATGGCGTAGCGCTGGCTGATGTCCTTGAGCAACACGATCAGCGACTGGACCTGAGCTTCGCTGTAGGGATACCAGTAGCGCTCTCCGGTCGGGGTTTCCTTGAAACCCGGATTGACGATTTCGATGCCGATGGAGCTGGAATTCAACCAGGTGCGACCCTGCCACTCACTCTCTCCGGCGTGCCACGCCCGCAGGTTTTCATCCATCAGCTTATAGATGGTGGCGTTTTTATCGTCGCCGATCAGGTAGTGGCTGCTGACTTCGCCGTGGGTCAGCAGCTGCAGCGAACGTTCCAGCGATGCGGAGGTGTAATGCACCACCACGAACTGGATTCGGCTGTCGTGATTGGCTGAAGGATGGCTGGTGTCGAACCTGGGACCGCTGGCACAACCGGCCAGCAGAATCAGCGACACGATGAGGGCGAGAAATTTCATGGGAGAGGCAGTACGCGCAAGACAATAATGCAACAGTGTAACGTATTGATTTGCGCGACGACGGCTCAAGGGGCCATTTAAACAAAATTGAACAATTGCTTCTCAGCCGAACTCCACTCGATTACGGCCTGCATGTTTGGCCCGGTACAACGCCTGATCGGCTCTTTTCAGTACCATATCGCTGTGTTCCCCCGGTTTGAACGCAGTCATTCCCATCGAAATGGTAATGGTCACTGGTTCCCCTTTGAAGTGGAACGGACAGGCTTCGATGGACGCGCGCAGGTTTTCCAGCAGTTTTGCCCCCATCGCTGGCACTGTGCCCGGCATCAGCAGGACAAACTCTTCACCGCCAAACCGCGCGATGAAATCCGTCCCGCGAAGGCGCTTGCGCAAGACGCTGGCGATGATTTTCAGCACCTTGTCGCCCGCCAGGTGGCCATAGTTGTCATTGATGCGTTTGAAATGATCGAGGTCGAGCATGGCCAGCAACAGGGTGTTGCCGTGTTGCTGCCATTGGGCGATTTCGTGATCGAGCCGTTCGCTCCAGGCCGCACGGTTGGGCAGTCCGGTCAGTGGGTCGATCAAGGCTTTCTGTCGCTGTTCTTCAAGATGCTCGCGGTAGCCTTGTGCTTCCTGCTCCATGTGCGCCACGCGTTCAGCCAGACCCTTGAGGCGGGCGGCCACTTCCTGCTCGCGCTCGTCGCGTTGCTTCTGGTGCTGATCCATGGTCCCGAGCAGGCCTTCGAGGTGGTTCTCCAGGACATGCTTGAGGTCTTCGAGATCCGCTGCCTCTTGCATGCTGCTCTGCAAGCCGTCGACCTGCTCGCGGATCTGCGTGTCCATTTCGCGCGCGGCCGAGCGGTTGTCCGCGTGGCCATCGCTGGCGGCTTGCAGGTTGCTCTGGAATGACTCGAGGCGCTCATTGAGTTGCTGTAGATAGACTTCAAATTCGTGCTGGCCGCTGTTGTTTATGGCCAGCATCAAGGTCGCCAGGTCGTCGAGGATCGGCAGCAATTCGTACCAGTTCAAACCGTTTTGCAGGCGATCGCGCATCGCTTCGGCTTGTGGGCGATAACGCTCTGGCAGTGACAGGTCGTCCAGCAGGCCCAGAAGCGTGTCTTCGATGTGCTTGGCGACAGAGCTGTAGGACGGTTCCGGCGAGTCCGGCAGGGCGTAGAGAATATCGTGTTCAGAGTGCTCCGGATCGATGGCGGCCGATGCCTCGGCTTGGACCATGGTCGAGGGCAGGGACGGGCGGTCGAGAACTACAGTCGGGGTCAGTTCGTCCGGATTGGTCGCCAGTTGCGTTTCGACAACCGCTGACGGGGCGGCTGATGCGGGATTCTCTGGTTGTTCACTAGGAGCAGGCGTTCGCTGAGGTTCATGGACGGGGGGTACAAAAGCCACGACTTCTGCGATCGGCGCCGTTGCTGCGGGTGCTTCGATCAGTGGATCGGGCTGGGCAGGGTGATTGGCGGGCGGTGTCACGAGCGGCTCGTCGGCAACTGGCGCGGGATCGACGGTCACTTTCGGTAGTTCGGCAGGTGCTGCAGCGACCTCTTCGACAGGCGGCAGGGTGGGCGCGTTCGTCAGCGGGGGAGCCACCTGTTGTAGCGCATCTTCCGTTTCACGAGTGCCGAACAGGCGCTGCAACAAGCCCGGACGACCAGGTTCCGCCGGGTTCTCCAGCTGACTCAGGGCTTTTCCCTGCAGGCCGCTCAGCTCGCTGAGCAGCAAAGGGATCTCGCGCGCCTGGCTGACGCGTCCGTCCAGTGTCTTGGCGAAGTTCTTGAGTGGGCGGCTGACTTCCCGTGGTAGCGGCAATGTCTGCAGTTGCGCCACCAGCGCGGTCAGTGCGGCGCTGGTCTGGTTGACCCGGGTCTCGCGGCGTTGCTCGGAGTCGAGTACCGCTTTTTCCAGGCGTGGAAGCAGTGCCGCGAGGCCGGCGTCCATGTCATTGGTGCGAATGACTTCGCGCATTTCTTTCATGCACTGGTCGACCGCGCGGTCGGTTCCCTCGGCTGCCAGGGTACTGCGCACCAGTCCGCGCCGCAGCAGGTCGAGCCGGGCGTCCCAGCGACGTTCTAACTTTTCCTGTTGTTCGATGCTTTTGAGGTATTTCTCTTTCCAGCGTTCTGTTTCGTCGCTCATTCATGGGTTCCGCGAAGGGCAGGACTCAACGCGGGCAATGCATCGGCCGTGAGCGAACCCGGCAGACGAATCTCTACCGCGACCGGCAGGTGATCGGAAATAGGTTGTGCCAGCACTTCGACCTTTTCCAGTGTCAGGGTCGGGCTCAGCAGAATATGGTCCAGGCAGCGCTGCGGGCGCCAGCTGGGGAAGGTTGCTTCCAGTTGCGGCGCCAGCAGGCCGAGGTCGCGCAACGGAGAATTTTGCAGCAGGTCACTGGCGTGGGTGTTCATGTCGCCCATCAGCACCTGATGCTTGTAACCGCCGATCAGCTCACGGATGTAAGCCAGTTGCAGGCTTCGGGCACGGGCGCCCAATGCCAGGTGCATCATGACCACCACCAACGCTTCCGGACCTTCACCGAAACGCACCAGGATTGCCCCGCGACCCTTGGGCCCCGGTAGCGGATGATCTTCGATCGCCCACGGGCGCAGGCGGCTGAGCACGCCATTGCTGTGCTGGCCGAGGCGACCGAGGTTGCGATTGAGTTGTTGATACCAGTAGGGGAAGGCGCCGAGTTGCGCCAGGTGTTCGACTTGATTGACGTAGCCTGATCTCAGGCTGCCGCCATCGGCTTCCTGCAGGGCGACCAGATCGAAGTCGCCCAGCAGATTGCCGATCTTTTGCAGGTTGTCGGCACGCCCGGTATGCGGCAACAGGTGTTGCCAGCCCCGGGTCAGGTAGTGCCGATACCGCTCGGTACTGATGCCGACCTGGATATTGAAGCTGAGCAAGCGCAGACGGCTGTCTGCGGGCAAGCCCGTCGATTCCAGGTGATGCTCGTTGACCCGCGGATCATGCAGGCCAACGATGCGTTCAGTACCCCAGCGGCGCATGGCGGGCCCCGCGCTTAGTTGGCAGCAGCCTTGTTAGCCGCTCGCTCTTTGTCGACCAGTTTGTCGGCCAGTTGCAGGGCTTGCTCGGCGCCACCGGCAGAACCCACGTCAAAGCGATACTTGCCGTTGACGATCATGGTCGGAACGCCAGAGATTTCATATTTCTTGGCCAGTTCGCGAGCCTTGTTGATCTGGCCCTTGATGGCGAAGGAGTCGAAGGTCGCCAGGAACTTGTCCTTGTCTACGCCTTGAGTCGCCAGGAAGTCGGCCATTTCGTTTTTATCGACCAGCTTTTTGTGTTCTTTCTGAATGGCGTTGAACACCGCAGCGTGAACCTTGCTCTCGACGCCCATGGCTTCCAGGGTCAGGAACATTTGGCCGTGTGCGTCCCACGGGCCGCCGAACATCGCAGGAATACGAACGAAGTTCACGTCGGACGGCAGTTTCTCGACCCAAGGATTGATCACTGGCTCGAACGCGTAGCAATGCGGGCAGCCATACCAGAACAATTCAACGACTTCGATCTTGCCAGGCACTGCTACCGGAACCGGATTGCTCAGTTCGACATAAGGGGCGGCGGGTGCTTCGGCGGCTTGGGCAGTCATGCCGAACAGGCTGGCAGCGACGAGTGCGGCGCTGATGATCAGATTACGCATGCTTTACTCCTGGACAATTTGGGTCGCCTCGCGCGACCTGTTTTCAGACAGGTCATGGCGGGCTTGAGTTCTGTAGTGTAACGGCAGCAGGCACAAAAAAGGGCGGCCTGAGCCACCCTTTTTATACTTGCTGCGACGGATTAATAGAGCGTTAACGTTGCAGGAGATGTACGTCCCGCGCGGCGCCCGCTTCGCCGTCTTAGTGCAGGCCCTGAATGTAGCTGGAGACTGCGGCGATATCTTCGTCGCTCAGGCGCTTGGCAATGGTCTGCATGGTTTTTGTGTCGCCGTCGTTGCTGCGACCGCCTTCTTCCTTGCGGAAATCGGTCAGCTGCTTGGCAATGTATTGAGCGTGCTGGCCACCCAGGTGCGGGAAGCCGGCGGCCGCGTTGCCCGCGCCGTTTGGCGAGTGGCAGCCGGTGCAGGCTGGCAGGCCCTTGGCAAGGTCGCCACCACGGAACAGTGCTTCACCGCGAGCCACGACTTTAGGGTCGGCGGCGCCAACGCTGCCTTTCTGGCTGGCGAAGTAGGCGGCGATATCGGCCAGGTCCTGATCGCTCAGGTTGGTCAGCAGGCCGGTCATTTCCAGTACCGTGCGTTTGCCGGACTTGATGTCGTGCAGCTGCTTGTTCAGATAACGCTCGCCCTGACCTGCCAGTTTCGGAAAGTTAGGCGCCATGCTGTTGCCATCCGGGCCATGACAGGCGCCACATACTGCGGCTTTCGCCTGACCAGCAGTTGCATCACCTGCAGCATGGGCTATGCCGGAGATCCCCACGGTCAACAGCAGACTCACGATCAATTTGTTCATCAGCTAATCCAACTACGGCTAAGGGTTAAAGAGTTATGGACCGGGATCACTCGCTCATCCAGTGGATGATGGCTTGGTAATCCTCGGCACTGCAGTCCATGCACAAACCACGCGGCGGCATCGCCTTGAAACCCTGGGTCACGTGTTGCACCAGCGTCTCCATACCTTTCGCCAACCTCGGCGTCCAAGCTTCCTGATCGCCCTTTTTGGGCGCCATGGGTAGTTGGCCGGAATGACAGGCACCACAAACACGGTTGTACACAGCTTCCGGATCCTGTGTAGCCTGAGCGCCGTAAAGCGGCATCAAGACACCGGCAGCTAGCAGCCATTTCGTCATAAAACGACCTTTTCAGGGTTGAGAGCGTTCTGCGTTCTAATGCGCAATCAAGGTCAATCGCTCTCGTGAACTTCATCCTACGCTGGGACAAAGCGCACACAAAATCTGCGGCATTATATACTGGCGCTACTGAAACGGAAACGACACCGCTTGCCGCGTCCATTCCCGGCGCCGCCCACATCGGAAATCCCATGCAACTCAAGAACCCCATCCTCGGCCTGTGCCAACAGTCCACCTTCATGCTCAGCGCTGCCAAAGTCGATCAATGTCCCGACGACGAAGGCTTTGAAGTGGCCTTCGCCGGGCGTTCCAACGCCGGTAAATCCAGCGCGTTGAACACCCTGACGCATGCCAGCCTGGCGCGGACCTCGAAAACTCCGGGTCGCACGCAACTCTTGAACTTCTTCAAGCTAGACGATGATCGTCGTCTGGTCGACCTGCCGGGCTACGGTTACGCGAAAGTACCGATCCCGTTGAAGCTGCACTGGCAGCGTCACCTGGAAGCTTATCTGGGTGGTCGCGAGAGTTTGAAAGGTCTGATCCTGATGATGGACATCCGTCATCCAATGACCGACTTCGACCTGTTGATGCTCGATTGGGCCGTTGCCAGCGGCATGCCGATGCACATTCTGCTGACCAAAGCGGACAAGCTGACTTACGGCGCCGCGAAAAACGTGCTGCTCAAGGTTCAGTCGGACATCCGAAAAGGCTGGGGTGATGCGATCAGCATCCAGCTGTTTTCAGCGCCAAAACGTATGGGCCTGGAAGACGCCTACACTGTACTGGCGGGCTGGATGGAACTGGCTGACAAAGGCTCGGAGCTCGCGGAATAACAAATCGCGGGCAAAAAAAACCCCGGACTTCTTATGGGGAGGGGGAAGTTCCGGGGTTCAAGCTCCGGACCGCTAGGGCGGGGTCCAGATTATCTGCCAACACTTAACACAACATAGGAGCATCGAAGGGCTTCACCAGCCATTCAGTTACTCTGAGTGGCAGTTCACAGGTTTAGTTCCGGCGTTTCAAAAACCATTTGAAATAAGCCGGATCGCTAACTGAAATAAGCGCCCTTCGCCTCTTCTGCCGCGGCACTATGCCGCAGCAGAACACGCCTGTTCAGACGGCTCAGTGAGCCTCATCCCAGTTATTGCCCACGCCAACCTCGACCAGCAGCGGCACATCAAGCTTCGCGGCTTCGCTCATGTGCAGGCGAATTTCCTGACGAACGTGATCGACCAGATCTTCACGCACCTCGAGCACCAATTCATCGTGCACCTGCAGGATGACTTTGGCGTCTAGCCCCGACGAGGTCAGCCAGTTATCCACAGCCACCATGGCTTTCTTGATGATGTCCGCCGCCGTGCCTTGCATCGGGGCGTTGATCGCCGTGCGTTCGGCGCCTTTGCGCAGGGCCGGGTTTTTTGCGTTGATTTCCGGCAGGTACAGACGACGACCGAAGATGGTCTCGACGAAACCTTGCTCGGCCGCCTGGGCGCGAGTGCGCTCCATGTATTCCAGAACGCCTGGATAACGGGCGAAATAGCGGTCGATGTACGCTTGGGACTGTTTGCGATCGACGCCGATCTGCTTGGCCAGGCCAAACGCACTCATGCCGTAGATCAAACCGAAGTTGATCGCCTTGGCGCTGCGGCGCTGATCCGTGGTGACCTGCTCCAGCTCAACACCGAAAACCTCGGCGGCGGTGGCTTTGTGCACGTCCAGGTCATTGCGGAAGGCGTGCAGCAGCCCTTCGTCCTTGGCCAGGTGAGCCATGATGCGCAGCTCGATTTGCGAGTAGTCCGCGGCCAGCAGCTTGTAGCCTTTTGGCGCAACGAACGCCTGACGAATCCGCCGACCTTCGGCGGTGCGGATCGGAATGTTCTGCAGGTTCGGATCGCTGGACGACAAACGCCCGGTCGCCGCGACAGCCTGATGATAAGACGTGTGAATCCGCCCGGTGCGCGGGTTGATCTGCTCCGGCAGGCGATCGGTGTAGGTGCTTTTCAGCTTGCTCATCGAGCGGTATTGCATCAGCACTTTGGGCAGCGGGTAATCCTGCTCGGCCAGTTCCGCCAGCACCGCTTCGGCCGTTGAAGCCTGACCCTTGGCGGTTTTGCTGAGGATTGGCAGGCCGAGTTTTTCGTACAGGATCACGCCCAGTTGCTTCGGCGAGCCGAGGTTGAATTCCTCACCGGCGATGGCGAACGCCTCACGCTCGAGGGCGACCATTTTCTCGCCCAGCTCAACGCTCTGGATGCCCAGCAGGTTGGCGTCGACCAATGCGCCCTGACGCTCGATCCGCGCAAGCACCGGCACCAGCGGCATTTCGATGTCGCTCAGGACTTTGCTCAGGCTCGGAATCGCGTTGAGTTTTTCCTGCAAGGTCTGATGCAGGCGCAGCGTCACGTCGGCGTCTTCAGCGGCGTAAGGCCCGGCCAGCTCCAGGGAAATCTGATCGAAGGTCAGCTGCTTGGCACCCTTGCCGGCGATGCCCTGAAAACCCGTGGTGGTGTGATTCAGGTACTTCAGCGCCAGGCTGTCCATGTCGTGGCGGGTCGCGGTGGAATCCAGCACGTAGGATTCGAGCATGGTGTCGAAGGCGATGCCTTGCACGGTGATGCCGCAGCTCTGATCCCCACCGATGGCGCAGTTGGCCAGGATGTTCATGTCGAACTTGGCGTGCTGGCCGACCTTGAGTTTGTTCGGGTCTTCCAGGATCGGTTTCAGTGCGCGCAGCACGGTGTCGCGATCAAGCTGATCCGGAACGCCCATGTAGGAATGGGTCAGCGGGATGTAGGCCGCTTCGTTGGCCTGTACAGCGAACGACAGGCCGACCAGTTGCGCCTGTTGCGCATCGATGCCGGTGGTTTCGGTATCAAAGGCGATCAGCTGGGCGTCGTTGAGCTTCTTCAGCCACAGGTCGAAATCGGCCTGGGTGAGGATCGTGGTGTACTTGAGTTCAGTCTCGACGGCGGCTTCTTCAGCCACTGGCGCGGTGACTTCCTGGCCGGAACGCTTGGCGTCGCGCTGGTTCTCTTCGAACCAGCTCTTGAATTCCAGCAGCGTGTAGAGCTCGGCGAGTTTGTCGTGATCCGGCTTGCCCATTTGCAGGTCGTCGAGGCCGATATCCAGTGGCACGTCGATCTTGATCGTCGCCAATTGATAGGAGAGGAAGGCCATCTCCTTGTGCTCTTCGAGTTTGGCCGGCAGGGTTTTCGCGCCGCGAATCGGCAGGGTCGGAACGATGTCGAGCTGCGCATAGAGCTCAGTCAGGCCGCCGTTCACCCCGACCAGCAGGCCGGATGCCGTCTTCGGACCGATGCCCGGAACACCCGGGATGTTGTCGGAAGAGTCGCCCATCAACGCCAGATAATCGATGATCTGCTCGGGAGCGACGCCGAATTTCTCCTTCACGCCCTCCACGTCCAGCGCGCTACCGGTCATGGTGTTGACCAAGGTAATGTGGCCGTCGACCAGCTGCGCCATGTCCTTGTCGCCGGTGGAGATGATTACCGGGCGGTCGGCCGCCGCACTGCTGCGGGCCAGGGTGCCGATCACGTCATCGGCCTCGACACCTTCGACGCACAGCAACGGGAAGCCCAGGGCGATCACGCTTTGATGCAGCGGCTCGATCTGCACGCGCATGTCGTCGGGCATGCTCGGACGGTTGGCCTTATATTCGGCGTACATGTCATCGCGAAACGTCCCACCCTTGGCGTCGAACACCACGGCGAACGGACTGTCCGGGTACTGCTTGCGCAGACTCTTGAGCATGTTCAGCACGCCTTTGACCGCTCCGGTCGGCAGACCTTTGGAAGTGGTCAGCGGTGGCAGGGCGTGAAAGGCGCGGTACAGGTAAGAAGAACCGTCCACCAGGACGAGGGGGGCTTGGCTCATGAGCAGGATCAACCTTTTCGGCGGGTCCGGCGCTAGAATAGCGGGACCGTTGACGACAAAGGGACAAGGTTATCATGCGCACACTAAATCGCCTGTTGCTGGCTGGCTTGTTTGCAACCGTTCCACTGGCCGCGATGGCGGCGGACGATGCGCCGACTCCGGAGCCTGAAGTCACGATCCGCACGGAAGGGGACAAAGTCATTCAGGAATACCGCCAAAACGGTTTCCTGTATGCGATCAAGGTCACGCCGAAGGGGGCTCCGCCGTATTTCCTGGTGCGCGCAGACGGGACGGATGCGAACTTCATCCGCTCGGATCAGCCGGATATGCTGATTCCGTCGTGGAAGATTTTTGAATGGAAGTAGATTCTTAATTTCAATCGGCGCCGGCTCAAGCAGCGGCGCCCGTACTGGCAGTTAAAACATGTCTGTGTTCACCCCGCTGGCTCGGCCCGAGCTGGAAACCTTTCTCGCCCCATACGGGCTCGGCCGCCTGCTTGATTTCCAGGGGATTGCCGCCGGTAGCGAAAATACCAATTTCTTTATCAGCCTGGAGCAGGGCGAATTTGTCCTGACCCTGGTCGAGCGCGGTCCGGTTCAGGAGATGCCGTTCTTCATCGAGCTGCTGGACGTGCTGCATGAAGCCGACCTGCCGGTGCCCTACGCCCTGCGCACGACCGATGGTGTCGCCTTGCGCGAGTTGGCGGGCAAGCCTGCGCTGTTGCAGCCGCGCCTGGCTGGCAAGCACATCAAGGAAGCCAACGCTCAGCATTGCGCGCAGGTCGGCGAGTTGCTGGGCCATCTGCATTTGGCGACCCAGGCGAACATGATCAAGCGCAAAACCGATCGTGGCCTGGACTGGATGCAGGAAGAGGGCACGCAGCTGTTGTCGCACCTGAATGCCGAGCAGAGCGATCTGCTGCAACGGGCGCTGGACGAAATCACACAGCAGAAAGAGAAAATCCTGGCGTTGCCTCGGGCGAACATCCACGCGGACCTGTTCCGCGACAACGCGATGTTCGAAGGCACGCACCTGACGGGATTGATCGACTTTTACAATGCTTGCTCGGGACCAATGCTCTACGACGTGGCGATTGCGTTGAACGATTGGTGTTCGGATGACGACGGGTTGATCGATGGGCCACGGGCTCGGGCCTTGTTGGGCGCTTATGCGGCACTGCGGCCATTCACCGCTGCCGAGGCGGAGTTGTGGCCGACCATGCTGCGCGTGGCGTGCGTGCGATTCTGGTTGTCGCGGTTGATTGCGGCGGAGTCTTTTGCCGGGCAGGACGTGTTGATTCACGATCCGATGGAGTTTCAGCAGCGCCTGGCGCAGCGGCAGAAGGTCAGTACGCCTTTACCGTTCGCCCTCTGAAAGCTTCGCGGGCAAGCCTCGCTCCTACAGGTCAACGTCGTTCACAATGGTGTGTACGGCTCGAACTTGTAGGAGCGAGGCTTGCCCGCGAATGGATTCCCACAATTCGCGGTGCTATAGCGACTCCAGACACCCTGCCAAATCATTCCCCAATTTCTCCAGCACCTGCTCATAACCTTGAGCAGTCGCCGGCGTGTACCCGCCCAGCGCATCCAGTTCCGCCAGTTTCACCGGCAGGCCAGCCACCAGGGTTTCCGCCAGGCGCGGACGCAACGGCGGTTCGCTGAACACGCAGGTCTTACCCACTTCCTGCAACCGTGTGCGCATTGCCGCCACATGCTGGGCGCCCGGCTGGACTTCGGCGGCGACGCTGAATACGCCCGTGTGCTTCAAGCCGTAAGCCTCTTCGAAGTAGTCGAACGCTTCATGGAACACGAAGTACGGTTTGCCCGCGATACTCGCCAACCGCGCCTTCAAGCGCAGGTCCAGTGCATCCAGGCGTTCATCGAACGCTTTGAGATTGCTTTGATAACGCGCCGCATTGGCCGGATCGGCAGCACTCAGATCCGCGGCCATTTTCGTCGCGATCACCCGAGCGTTGGCTGGCGACAACCACAAATGCGCATCCAGACTGCCGGGTCGGTGATCGTGATCATGCTCATCGGCTTCTTCGGCGTGGGAGTGACTGTCTTCGGCGAAGCGACGCAATTTCAGCCCCGGCAGATCCTGCACGGCGACGCTCGGCAGCGTACGACCATTGAGCACGCGAGGCAGGAAACCTTCCATGGCCGGACCGATCCAGTAAACCAGATCCACCGATTGCACCTTCCGTACGTCGGAAGGGCGCAGGGCATAGTTATGCGGGGAGGCACCCGGCGGCAGCAGCACTTCCGGAATGGCCACGCCGTCCTGCACCGCAGCGGCAATCAGCTGTAGCGGCTTGATGCTGGTGAGAACCTTGACTTCGGCATGAGCAGAACCGATCAACAGAAAACTGGCGACAAATGCGACAAAGATAGAAAAAAGTCGGGACACGATGACCACTCGAAGAGGCGAGAACGGGTAACATAATAACGTCTCTCACAAAACTCGTCGCCGCTCATGCCTAAAACACCGATTGCCAGCCGTCCCCACGACCACTCTCATTGCGTTCACAGCGCACTGTCTGAGGCCGATGCCCTGTGCGCACGTCAAGGCCTGCGCCTGACCGCCTTGCGTCGGCGGGTGCTGGAACTGGTGTGGCAAAGCCACAAGCCGCTGGGTGCCTACGACATCCTGGCCGTGCTCAGCGAGCAGGATGGCCGCCGCGCTGCGCCGCCGACCGTGTACCGCGCACTGGATTTCCTGCTGGAAAACGGTCTGGTGCACCGCATCTCCTCGCTGAACGCTTTCGTCGGCTGCAATCACCCGGAGCACGCCCACCAGGGCCAGTTCCTGATCTGCCGCGAATGCCACGCTGCCATCGAACTTGAGCAGAAGTCCATCAGCGACGCGATCATCGGCAGCGCCAGGGATGTCGGATTCGTCGTCGAAAGCCAGACCGTCGAAGTGGTCGGCGTCTGTTCGGGTTGCCAGGGGGCTTGATGAGCAATGCGCTGATCCGCCTCGAGCAGGTTGCCGTCACCTTTGCCGGGCAAAACGTGCTGGATAACATTGAACTGAGCGTCGAACCGGGGCAGATCGTCACCCTGATCGGTCCCAACGGTGCTGGCAAAACCACCCTCGTGCGTGCGGTGCTCGGCCTGTTGAAGCCGGACAGCGGCAGCGTGTGGCGCAAGCCGAAACTGCGGGTCGGTTACATGCCGCAAAAACTTCATGTCGATCCGACGCTACCGCTGTCGGTGTTGCGCTTCTTGCGACTGGTGCCCGGTGTGGATCGCGCTCGTGCGTTGGCGGCCCTCAAGGAAGTGGGCGCCGAACAGGTGATCGACAGCCCGGTGCAGAGCGTTTCCGGTGGTGAAATGCAGCGCGTGCTGCTGGCCCGGGCGCTGTTGCGCGAGCCTGAGTTGCTGGTGCTCGACGAGCCGGTGCAAGGCGTTGACGTAGCGGGGCAAGCCGAGCTGTACAGCCTGATCACTCGTCTGCGTGACCGTCACGGCTGCGGCGTGCTGATGGTTTCCCACGATTTGCATCTGGTCATGAGCACCACCGATCAAGTGGTCTGCCTCAACCGTCACGTCTGCTGTTCCGGCCATCCCGAGCAGGTCAGCGGCGATCCGGCTTTCGTCGAGCTGTTCGGAAAGAACGCACAGAGCCTGGCGATTTATCACCACCATCACGACCACGCCCATGATCTGCATGGTTCGGTGGTCACCACGGCCCCGTCGGGCCAACCCCACGTTCATGGAGATAGCTGCAAGCATGGCTGATTTTCTGCTCTACGCCCTGCTTGCAGGCCTGGCCCTGGCACTGGTGGCGGGCCCGTTGGGCTCTTTCGTGGTCTGGCGGCGCATGGCTTATTTTGGCGACACCCTGTCCCACGCGGCCTTGCTCGGCGTGGCGTTGGGCTTTCTGCTGGATGTCAGCCCGACCGTGGCGGTCACCGTAGGCTGCTTGTTATTGGCGGTGTTGCTGGTGACTTTGCAACAGCGTCAGCCGCTGGCCTCCGACACGCTTTTGGGAATTCTCGCACCGAGCACGCTCTCTTTAGGCCTTGTCGTACTAAGCTTCATGCACGAAGTGCGGATCGACCTGATGGCCTATCTGTTCGGCGATTTGCTGGCGATCAGTCCGACCGATCTGGCCTGGATTCTCGGCGGCAGCGCGGCGGTCATGGCCTTGCTGGTGACAATGTGGCGGCCATTGCTGGCGATCACGGTGCATGAAGAGCTGGCGAGAGTGGAAGGGCTGCCGGTACCGGCGCTGCGTCTGACCCTGATGTTGCTGATCGCCGTAGTGATCGCCGTGGCGATGAAAATCGTCGGTGTGTTGTTGATTACGTCGCTGTTGATAATCCCCGCGGCTGCGGCACAACGTCACGCCCGGTCGCCGGAACAGATGGCACTGGGCGCGAGCCTGCTGGGCATGCTCGCGGTGTGTGGCGGGTTGGCATTGTCCTGGTTCAAGGACACCCCGGCGGGGCCGTCGATTGTGGTGACGGCCGCCGCGCTGTTTCTGCTGAGTTTTGTCCTGCCCCGTCGAGGGGTGTAGACTTGCTCGTTTTTTGCGCAAATAGAGAGTCGCAGGAATGAAGCTGTTAGCCTCCCGTTATCTGCTCCTTGTTGCATTTTCGCTGCTACTGGGCGCATGTCAAAGCACGCCACCGGCGGCCACCGAGGCCACTGATGCACGGGCCACGGCCATCGCACAGCTCGAGCAAAGCCTCGCCAGCAGCGAGCTGGCCACTGCTGAAGACCAACTGGCTGCCTTGCAGGCCGGATCACCAGACGACCCATCCCTCGTGCAATACCAACGGCAACTCGCCGAGGCCTATCTGCAACGCAGCCAGATCGTGCTGCAAAAAGGCGATGTGAACGCGGCTGCTACCGCCCTGAGCCGTGCGCGGGCGTTGATGCCCAAGGCGCCAGCGCTGACCGGTGGGGTCAACAACGCTATCGTCAATGCGCGCAAGGCTGAGCTCGATAGAGCTGAAGCGGCGCTGTTGGCTGCAGAGGCGAAACCGCAAGCAAAAGTGATCGATCCGACCGCTGAGAGCACCACCGTAGCGCTGAACCTCACCGATATGGGCAAACTTCGTCGCCAACTGGATGCGATCGCCGCCGATGTGGTGAATTATCAATGTGACGTGAGCATTCAGGCGCCGCGTACGCAGGATTATCCGTGGTTGGCGACGCTGTTGACCAAACGGGTGAAGAAGCTGGATTCGGATTTCGATCTGAATCTGCAGAAGCAGATCGTGCGCAACATTCCGGCGCAAATCGTCTTGAGTCCGCGTAGACCCTGAAAAGCTTCGCGGGCAAGCCCGCTCCCACAGGATTTGTGTCGTTCGCCAACTATGTGAACGACACTGGACCTGTGGGAGCGGGCTTGCCCGCGAAGGCGCCCTGTCTAGCAACACAGCACTTTAAGCCGGAACCGCCTTGGCCTTAGGCTCCCGATCCCAAACCCGATGCTGCCCGATCGCTGCAAAAAACGCTTTGATCAACTTCGCATCCGTCCCCACGATCAACCCCGCATCAGCCTCGAGCTTCAGCACATCCAACAGCTGCTTCGCCTCGCCTTGCAGCGCGATCGCTTTCAAGTGCTTGTACGCTTCCAGTACGTAATGCAGCGCCACGCCATCACCGCTCAACGCTTTGATCGATGCTGCACCACCCGGCACAAAGACCGCATCGAAGGCGATGGATGGCAACCCCTCCATCGACGCATCCACCGGCAGCGACTTGCCATCGGCCGTTGTCACCGGGGCGGACGTCGGGCCGAGCAGCTTGGCGTGCGCGCCTTCTGCTTTCAGCGCTTTTTTCATCGCATCGATTGCCGCGCCATCGACACCGTTGGCCGCCAGGATCGCGACTTTTCGGGTTTTGATATCGCCGGGCAACAAATTGGCCTGGCTCAGGGCCGGTGAGCGGTCCAGGGAGATTTTCGGAACATCCACCGTACCGGCCTTCGGCGCCGGCAAGCCAAGGTTCTGCGCCACACGCTTGGCCAGTTCGAGGTCGATGTTGGCGAGGATCTCATTCACTTCACGCGCACGGATAAACTCCCGCTCAACCTTGCCCAGCTCAAAGCTGTAGGCCGCGATGATGTGTTCCTGCTCGTGCTTGCTCATGCTGTGAAAGAACAGCCGCGCCTGCGAGAAGTGATCGCTGAACGACTCGCTGCGCTGGCGGATCTTGTTGGCGTCGATGCGCTCTGGATAGGTCTCGAAGCCGCCATCCTGCGCGGCGGGCGGTGTTTCTTTCGGCCAGCCACCGTCGATGGAATTCGGCTCGTAGGATGCGCGACCCTTGTCGATGGTGGTGCGGTGCATCGCATCGCGCTGGCCATTATGGAAGGGGGCGACCGGACGGTTAATCGGGATCTCGTGAAAATTCGGCCCACCGAGTCGGCTGATTTGTGTATCGGTGTAGGAAAACAGCCGACCTTGCAGCAACGGATCGTTGGAGAAATCGATGCCCGGCACGATATGCCCCGGGCAGAAAGCGACCTGCTCGGTTTCGGCGAAGAAGTTGTCCGGGTTGCGGTTGAGCACCATCTTGCCCAGCGGCGTGATCGGCACGATTTCCTCGGGGATGATTTTGGTCGGGTCGAGAATGTCGAAATCGAAGGAATGTTCGTTTTCCTCCTCGACGACCTGTACGCCCAACTCCCATTCCGGGTAGTCGCCCATCTCGATCGATTCCCAAAGATCGCGGCGGTGGTAGTCGGTGTCTTTACCGGCGAGTTTTTGCGCTTCGTCCCAGACCAGCGAGCAGGTCCCGGCGGAAGGCCGCCAGTGGAATTTGACGAACCGCGATTTGCCCTCGGCGTTGATCAGCCGGAACGTGTGCACGCCGAAGCCCTGCATGCTGCGCAGACTTTTCGGGATCGCCCGGTCGGACATCGCCCACATCACCATGTGCGCGGATTCCGGCACCAGGGAGACAAAATCCCAAAAGGTGTCGTGCGCCGAGCCGCCCGTAGGAATCTCATTGTGTGGCTCGGGTTTTACCGCGTGCACGAAGTCAGGAAACTTGATTGCATCCTGTATGAAAAACACCGGCATGTTGTTGCCGACCAGGTCGAAGTTGCCTTCGTCGGTGAAGAACTTCACGGCGAAACCGCGTACGTCGCGCACGGTATCGCCCGACCCGCGCGGGCCTTGCACCGTGGAAAATCGTACGAAGACCGGAGTTTTCTTACCCGGGTCCTGTAGGAAACCGGCCTTGGTCAGCACGGAATGGTTTTCATAGGTCTGGAAAAAGCCATGAGCACCAGTGCCCCGGGCATGGACAATGCGCTCCGGGATCCGCTCATGGTCAAAGTGCGTGATCTTTTCACGCATGATGAAGTCTTCCAGCAACGACGGTCCGCGGGCGCCGACTTTCAACGTGTTCTGGTTGTCCGAAACTTTCACGCCCTGGTTAGTGCGCAGGGCCTGTTCGGTGGCGTCGGAGCGGAATTTTTCCAGGCTGTCGAGCTTGGTATTGGTGTTGCCGCGGTCCAGGGTGTCGGTCCCGGCTAGTGCGCTTTTGGGTGCGGCAGGCTTTTTAGTACTCATCAGTCGTTAACTCCTCGTTGCGATTCCTGCCGTAGCCAGGACGCTTATGCATTCCCCAGGCACGGCACCGGGGGCGTTTTCGAGTTGCCTTATTAGTGACTGATGGGCTTTTTAGCCGTTCCTTTTTTATGACCTTTGATCGCGTTATTGCCAAATGAAAGGATGAATACGGAATAAATGCTAATAACCTCTATACGGACAGGCTAAAATGCGCGCCCGGCTAACCGCTGATCCTTTTCTAACGCGCCCCACAAGGTTCGCTACGTGATCGAGTTTCAAAACGTCCACAAAACCTACCGCGTCGCCGGTAAGGATATCCCCGCCCTGCACCCGACCAGTCTCACGATTGAGAACGGTCAGGTCTTCGGCCTGATCGGTCATTCCGGTGCGGGAAAAAGTACCCTGCTGCGTCTGATCAATCGCCTGGAGAACTCCAGTGGCGGCAAGATCATCGTCGACGGCGAAGAAGTCACGGCGCTCGACGCCAATGGCTTGCGCCGCTTCCGTCAGCAGGTCGGGATGATTTTCCAGCACTTCAACTTGCTGGCGTCCAAGACCGTTGCCGACAACGTCGCGCTGCCGCTGACCCTCGCGGGCGAAATGTCGCGCAGCGAGATCGATAAGCGTGTGGCCGAGTTGCTGGCGCGGGTTGGCTTGTCCGACCACGCCAAAAAGTACCCGGCGCAGTTGTCCGGCGGTCAGAAGCAGCGTGTGGGTATTGCCCGCGCGCTGGCGACCAAGCCAAAAATTCTGCTGTGCGATGAAGCGACCAGCGCCCTGGACCCGCAAACCACGGCGTCGGTCCTGCAATTGCTGGCCGAGATCAACCGCGAGCTGAAGCTGACCATCGTCCTGATCACCCACGAGATGGACGTGATCCGTCGGGTCTGTGACCAGGTGGCGGTGATGGATGCAGGTGTGATCGTCGAACAAGGCTCGGTGGCCGAGGTGTTCCTGCATCCCAAGCACCCGACGACCAAGCGTTTTGTGCAGGAAGACGAGCAGATCGATGAAAGCGAACAACGCGACGATTTCTCTCACGTACCAGGCCGTATCGTGCGTCTGACCTTCCAGGGCGAAGCGACCTACGCGCCTTTGCTGGGCACCGTCGCTCGGGAAACGGGCGTGGACTACAGCATCCTGGCCGGTCGTATCGACCGCATCAAAGACATTCCCTACGGGCAATTGACCCTGGCGGTCACCGGCGGCGACATGGAGGCGGCGTTTGCCCGCTTCACCGCGGCTGATGTCCACATGGAGGTTCTGCGCTGATGGATCTGATTCTGGGTTTTTTCGCTAACATTGACTGGTCGGACATCTGGGAAGCCACGGGCGACACGATGATGATGCTCGGTGGATCACTGGTGTTCACCGTGTTGCTGGGCTTGCCGCTGGGTGTGCTGTTGTTTCTGTGCAGCCCGCGTCAATTGCTTGAGCACAAGGCCACCTATTCGGTGCTGGCCTTCATCGTGAACGTGGTGCGCTCGCTGCCGTTCATTATCCTGCTGATCGTGTTGATCCCCACCACCATCTTCCTCACCGGCACGTCGCTGGGAGTGGCCGGCGCAATACCGCCGTTGGTGATCGGTGCGGCACCGTTTTTTGCCCGCCTGGTGGAAACGGCCCTGCGTGAAGTCGATCGAGGGATCATTGAAGCCACCCAGGCGATGGGCGCGACGACACGGCAGATCGTGTTCAACGCCCTGTTGCCTGAAGCCCGAACCGGCATCCTGGCCGCCATCACCGTGACCACGATTACCTTGGTGGGCTACACCGCCATGGCCGGTGTCGTCGGTGCCGGTGGCCTCGGCGATCTGGCGATCCGCTATGGTTATCAGCGGTTCCAGAACGATGTGATGCTGGTGACCGTGGTTTTGCTGGTGGTACTGGTACAAGTGCTGCAAACCGTGGGCGATAAGCTCGTGGCACACTTCTCGCGTAAATAAGTCATGAGCCGGCCATTCGCTGGCAGGCGCCATCAACAGGCGCCTCACAAGGAGTTAGCTGAATGAAAAAACTACTCGTCGCGTTCGCTGCCGTTGCAGCCTTTTCCGCCCACGCCGACACCCTGACCGTTGCGGCCTCACCGGTCCCGCACGCAGAAATCCTCGAATTCGTGAAACCGGCCCTGGCCAAGGAAGGCGTGGACCTGAAGGTCAAAGTCTTCACCGACTACATCCAGCCTAACGTGCAAGTGGCCGAGAAACGCCTGGACGCCAACTTCTTCCAGCACCAGCCGTACCTCGATGAATTCAACAAGGCCAAGGGCACCAACCTGGTTTCCGTGGCCGGTGTGCACCTGGAACCGCTGGGCGCTTATTCCAGCAAGTACAAAGCGCTGACTGAACTGCCGGGCGGCGCCACCGTGGTGATTCCTAACGATGCCACCAACGGCGGCCGCGCGCTGTTGCTGCTGGCGAAGTCTGGCCTGATCAAGTTGAAGGATTCGAACAATATCCTGGCGACCATCAAGGACATCACCGAGAACACCAAGGACCTGAAATTCCGCGAACTGGAAGCCGCGACCATCCCGCGTGTGCTGACTCAGGTCGACCTGGCGCTGATCAACACCAACTACGCGCTGGAAGCCAAGCTTGATCCGGCCAAGGATGCGCTGGTCATCGAAGGCAGCGACTCGCCGTACGTGAACATCCTCGTTGCCCGCCCGGACGACAAGGACAGCGAAGACATGAAGAAGCTGGTGGCTGCCTTGCATAGCCCGGAAGTGAAAGCCTTCATTCTCGAGAAGTACAAAGGCGCGGTCGTGCCGGCGTTCTGATTTGAAGCTGTAACGAAAAATGGGGCGCATTGAATGCGCCCCATTTTTTTTATGCCTGAAACACGGACCCCGTAGGAGCCAGGCTTGCCGGCGAAAGCGTCTGTGAGATCGCCTTCGCCGGTAAGCCTGGCTCCTACAGGTATCGTGTCGTACTTATTTGCGGTTAAGCATCACCGGCAACTGCGCCACCAACTTGGCGTTGTTCAACGGCGCCCGAATGAACCCGCGTTGCGTCCCGTCCGGCCCGATCACGGCCAGGTTGCCGCTGTGATCAACCGTGTAATTTGGCTTGCTGGTGTCTGCCGGAATGAACGGGATGCTCACCGCGTTGGCCAGCTTCTGAATGTCCTCGACCGAGGCCGCCGTCAGCCCTTGAAACTGCGGATCGAAGTAGCCCAGGTATTGCTTGAGCTGCTTGGGTGTATCACGGTTCGGGTCGACGCTGACCAGGATGATCTGCAATTTATCCACAGCCTCCGGCGGCAGTTCGCTCTTGATCTGGCGCAGCTGGGCGAGGGTGGTCGGGCAGATGTCCGGGCAGAAGGTGTAGCCAAAGAACAGCAGCGACCACTTGTCTTTCAACGCATTGACCGCCACCGGTTTGCCGTCCTGATCAATCATCGTCACGTCCGGCAGATTGCGGCTTTGCGGCAACAGGATGATCCCGGCGTCAATCAACGCCGTCGGGTCGCCCTGGCCCTTGCCGGACAGCACTTTGTTGATGGTCAGGCCCAGGACCAGCGCGATCAGGGCGACAAGGATGAAGACGGTTTTCTGGGTTCGAGTCATAGGTTCAACAGTAAGTAGTGGTCTACGAGCAGCGCGATAAACAGCAGGAACAAGTACCAGATAGAGTACTTGAACGTGTTGATCGCCGCGTGCGGCCGAGTGCCACAGTACAGCACGACGGCCCATTGCAGAAACCTCGCGCCAAGCCCGACGGCGCAAACCAGGTAGAGGACGCCGCTCATGTGGATGACGTACGGCATCAGGCTCACGGCCAGCAGCGCGAAGGTATAAAGCAGGATATGAATTTTGGTGTAGTGCTCGCCGTGGGTCACCGGTAGCATCGGAATATCGGCCTTGGCGTATTCCTCTTTGCGATGGATTGCCAGCGCCCAGAAATGCGGCGGGGTCCAGGCGAAGATGATCAGCACCAGCAGCAGCGGTTCGGCACTGACGTGACCCGTCGCGGCGGTCCAGCCGAGCAGCGGCGGGGCGGCCCCGGCGAGACCGCCGATGACGATGTTCTGTGGCGTCGCGCGTTTGAGGAAACCGGTATAGACCACGGCGTAACCGAGCAGGGAAGCCAGGGTCAGCCACGCCGTCAGGGGATTGGTGAACGCCAGCAACAACGCCTGACCCAACACCGCCAGCACCAATGCGAAGGTCAGCGCAGCCGTCGGTGAAACCCGGCCTTCGGCCAAGGGACGTTTATGGGTGCGCGCCATCACGGCATCGATCCGCCGGTCCACCACATGGTTGACCGCGGCCGCCCCGCCGGCACACAACGCAATCCCCAGATTGCCGAACACCAGCACCGTCCACGGCACCCCGGCGCGGGTCGCGAGGAACATGCCGACCAGCGAAGTGATGAGCATCAGCACCACCACTTTCGGCTTGGTCAGCTCCAGGTAGTCACGCCAGATCGCCTGGCTGTGACGTGCGCCGATCAGAGTCGCCATGGCATCTCTCCTTTTATTGTTATGGGCCCGGCTGAGTGTTTACGCGGACTGAACCGCCAGCGTGCAGGGGGTTGCTGCGTGACCCGAACCAGACTGGTTCGCGCGTGATAATTGACCAGCACCATCGTCAGCAGCAGCGCTGCGCCGCCAGCGTTATGCGCGACGGCCACCGGCAGCGGCAGGTGAAACAGCACGTTGCTGATCCCGAGGGTGATCTGTGCAGCGAGGGCAATCAGCACCAGCCCCGCCAGGCGTGTCATACCGACGACTTTCAGTTGCCACGCCAGACCGAACAGCACCAGCGTCACCAGCAGCGCGCCAATGCGGTGAGTCAGATGAATCGCGGTGCGGGCATCGCTGTCGAGCTGCCCGCCCAGGTAGTTGGGGCCGATGTGTTGGGTCAGGTGAAAGCCGTTGGCGAAATCAGCGGGCGGCAGCCATTGTCCGTGGCAGGTGGGAAAGTCGATGCAAGCCACCGCCGCGTAGTTGGAACTGACCCAGCCACCCAACGCAATTTGCAGGATCACCAGCAGCAACCCGGCCGTCGCCCAGTACTGCAAACGCCGGGGCACGGTCAGTGCCGGCAGCACACCGGACAGGCGCAAGGTCAGCAGAAACAACAGGCTCAACGTGGCGAAACCCCCGAGTAAATGCCCGGTCACCACTTGCGGCCAAAGCTTGAGCGTCACCGTCCACATGCCGAACGCCGCTTGGGCGAACACCACCGCCAACAGGAACAGCGGCAGCTTCACCGGTTGCCCCGGATGACGACGATGCACCCAGGCGCGCCCGGCGAGCACCGAAATCAGCAACCCGAGCGTGCCGGCGAAGTAGCGGTGGAGCATTTCATTCCAGCCCTTGTGCGCTTCGACCGGCGCATCGGGAAAATGCAGTTCGGCATGGGCCAGTTGGGCTTCGCTTTTCGGCACGCTGATAAAACCATAGCAACCGGGCCAGTCCGGACAACCGAGGCCGGCGTGGGTCAGGCGGGTGTAGGCGCCGAGCAGCACCACAATCAGTGCCAGCAAGGTGGCAAACAGCGCGAGGCGAAATCCAGGTTTGGCCATGACGATGCCCTTATCCGATGTTCGACAGTTTCAGCAGGTGGCGCAGGTCATTGAGCAAGTCCTTGCCCTTCACCGTCGGGTCGTAGCGCAGCACCAGATTGCCGTGCGGGTCGATGATCCATAGCTGCGGCACGCTTTGATCGCCAGTGGTCTTGCTGAACGTGGTCAGGTCCATGGGGTAGCGTTGCAGCTGCGGGTATTCGCGGGTCAGCTTGGCGTCGTAGTCGCTGTTCAGCGGTTGTGCGGCGGCCAGGGCGTGACTGGCGCGCCCGGCATCGCGGCCAAGGCCGATCTGGATTTGTCGCGCCAGATACACCAACTGCTGGCAGTCCACCGAACACTCCTTGGGCGCGGTGACCAGCAATTGCCAACGGTCTTCCTGCGCCTGCACGCCGAGGTCGGCGCGGGTCTGGCCGTTGCCGATCAGCTCGCCGTGATAACTGCGACCTTCCGGCACCCAGAACTGCAATTTGTACATGCCGGTGGCGAGGATCATCGGACCGATCACGCCAAGCACAATCAGCAGCAGCTGCAAGCGACCCTTGCGCCGGGCCGCCGGTGTTTTCGCCTCAGACATGCTGGGTGGATTCATGGCCGCTCCCATGGTGTTTCTCCTTTGCGTTGTGCCAGCCGAGATAGGCATAGAGGCCGAGCAGGGCGATCGACAAGGCGAACCACTGCACGGCATAAGCGATGTGTTTTTCCGGCCCCATGGCCACCACCGGCCAATCGGCCTGGTAGGACGCGGGGCCGGTTTCTGCGCGTAATTCGTAGGCGAACCCGTCACGGTCCAGCGCCGTCCAGAGCCTGGAAGGTTCGACCGCGGTGACTAATCGAGGCCAGGTCGAGGTGCTTGGATCGGCCTGCAGTTGAAAGGTCGCGCCGGGCGAAACATAGACCCAGGCATCCAGGCTCAAGGCCTGAGTCGGCGTGGTGAATTGCGGCGGTGTGCGCCGGTCCGGCCAGGGCAACCAGCCGCGATTGACCAGCAGCCACAACCCGGTCGCCTGATCCTGAAAGGGTTGCAGCAGCTCGACGCCAACCTTGCCGTCACGCTGACGGTTATCCAGCAACAGGCTGTGCGCCGCATCGAACTCGCCGTGCAGGCGGACCCGGCGAAAGGCCGGATCTTCGCTGTGTTTCAGTTCGGTGCTGGCCATCGGTGCGGCGGCACGGCGCTCGGCATAGGCCTGCAGCAGCGCACTTTTTTCTGCGCCCCGGCTCAGTTGCCAGAAGCCGAGCGAGACCAGCAGCGGCAGCAGGAGCGCGACCACCAGTGTCGGCACGATGCCCGGCCGAAAGCGCTTCATGGCGTCGCCAGAAAGTCGGCAGTCGCGATAGCTATACTCAAGTGCATCGCCTTTCCCCCGGAGTCCCACCATGCTCAAAGCAGCCATCGTCCTGATGCTGATTGCCACGGTTGTCAGCCTGTTCAGCGGCCTGTTTTTTCTGGTCAAGGACGACAGCAGCTCGAACCGCCTCGTCATTGCCTTGAGTGTTCGTGTGGCGCTGGCCGCCATCACCGTCGGCTTGATCGCCTGGGGCTTTTTCAGCGGCCAGCTGGTGTCGCATGCGCCCTGGTAAGCCTCAGAGCACGTAGACGAAAACGAACAGCCCGATCCACACCACGTCCACGAAGTGCCAGTACCAGCTCGCCGCCTCGAAGGCGAACTGGTGCTCGTTATCGAAGTGCCCGCGCATGACCCGCATCAGCATCACGAACAGGATGATGGTGCCGATGGTGACGTGAGCGCCGTGGAAACCGGTGAGCATGAAGAACGTCGCGCCGTAGATGCCCGAACCCAGGGTCAGGCCCAGTTCGTTGTAGGCGTGCAGGTACTCTTCGGCCTGAAAACCGAGGAACGCGCAGCCCAGCAACACGGTGATCGCCAGCCAGATTTTCAACGCGCCGCGATGGCCCTTTTTCAAGGCGTGGTGGGCGATGGTCACGGTGACGCTGGAACTCACCAGCAGCACGGTGTTAAGCAGCGGCAGGCCCCAGGGACTGATGACTTCCTTGGGCGGCGGAAACAGTTTGGAGTCAGGGTTGTTCAGCAGCGGCCAGACGAATTCGAAGTTTGGCCACAACATATGCGCGATGCCTTTGGCACCTTCCCCGCCGAGTGCCGGACCGGAAACGTGGCGCACATAAAACAGCGCACCAAAGAAGGCGATGAAGAACATCACCTCCGAGAAAATGAACCAGCTCATGCCCCAGCGGAACGAGCGGTCCATCTGTGCGCTGTATAACCCCTGACGACTTTCCTTGATCACCGTGCCGAACCAGCCGAACAGCATGTACGCCAGCAGCAGGCCGCCGACGAAAAAGATCAGCGGGCCGTGGGATTCCGGCCGCGCCGCTTTCAGGTCATTGAACCAGGTGGCCAGGCCGAACACGGTGACGAACATACCGACCGTGGCGATGATCGGCCATTTGCTCTGGGCCGGAACGTAATAATGTTCATGAGTTGCCATTTATTGTTCTCCTTATCGGGCACGCTCAGCCGCCAGTATTTACAGCCACCGGTGGATGTCGGGCGGTGATATCGAACAGCGTGTAGGACAGCGTCAGGTGCTTCACATCCTTGGGCATGTCACGGTCAACGATGAAACGTACCGGCATCTCGATCCGTTGACCGGGCTGCAGCACTTGCTGGGTAAAGCAGAAACATTCGGTCTTGTGGAAATACGCCGCCGCGTTGCTCGGCGCAATGCTCGGCACCGCCTGCGCGCTCATCGGCTTGTCCGTCGGATTGTGCGCGATGAAAATCATCTCGTTCACCGCCCCCGGGTTGGCCGTCAGTTCGTCGCTCTTGGGGTAGAAATCCCAGGACATGTCGGCGGAATTGGTCGACAGAAACTGCACGCGCACCTGCCGCGACGTGTCGACCGTTTGCTCGCCTTCGTACTGCCCGGCGGTCTTGCCGTTGATGCCGAACGCCTTGCACATCACGTCGTAGATCGGCACCAGGGCAAACCCGAAGATAAACATCGCCACCACCACCAGTAGCAGGCGCGTGACCAGCTTCTTCATCGAAATCGAGTCAGCCATGGTTTCCATCCTCCAGCGAGAACCCTGTGGCGAGGGGATTTATCCCCATTGGGTCGCGAAGCGGCCCCAAAACCTGCAACCGCGGTGTATCAGGCACACCGCGTGTTTTGGTTTCACGACTGCTTCGCAGCCGAACGGGGCGGTGCGACGTTTCGATAAATCCCCTCGCCACAAAGGCTTCGCCGGCCAGAGTGTTCATTTCACTTCCGGCGGCGTGGTGAACGTGTGATACGGCGCCGGTGACGGAATGCTCCACTCCAGGCCTTCTGCTCCGTCCCACGGTTTGGCCGGTGCTGGCGGGCCGCCGCGAATGGTCTTGATCACGATGAACAGGAAGAAAATCTGCGTGGCACCGAACATGAACGCGCCGATCGACGACACCATGTTGAAATCGGCGAACTGCAGGTTGTAGTCCGGAATCCGTCGCGGCATACCCGCCAGCCCCACGAAGTGCATCGGGAAGAACGCCATGTTCATGCCGATGAACGAGAGCCAGAAGTGCAGCTTGCCGAGGGTTTCGTCGTACATGTGGCCGGTCCATTTCGGCATCCAGTAGTAGGCGGAGGCGAAGATCCCGAAGATCGCCCCCGGCACCAGTACATAGTGGAAATGCGCGACCACGAAGTAGGTGTCCTGGTACTGGAAGTCCGCCGGGGCGATGGCCAGCATCAACCCGGAGAAGCCGCCGATGGAGAACAGGATCACGAACGCCACGGCAAACAGCATGGGTGTCTCGAAGGTCAGCGAGCCTTGCCACATGGTGCTGGCCCAGTTGAACACCTTCACCCCGGTCGGCACCGCAATCAGCAACGTCGCGTACATGAAGAACAACTCGCCCACCAGCGGAATGCCGACCACGAACATGTGGTGCGCCCAGACGATGAACGACAGGAACGCGATGCTCGCCGTCGCGTAGACCATCGAGGTGTAGCCGAACAGCGGCTTGCGCGAGAAGGTCGGGATGATCGAGCTGACGGCACCGAAGGCCGGCAGGATCATGATGTACACCTCAGGGTGCCCGAAGAACCAGAACACGTGCTGGAACAGCACCGGATCACCGCCACCGGCTGCACTGAAGAAACTGGTGCCGAAGTGGATGTCCATCAGCATCATCGTCACGCAGCCTGCAAGCACCGGCATCACCGCGATCAGCAGGAACGCGGTGATCAGCCAGGTCCAGACGAAGAGCGGCATTTTCATCAGCGTCATGCCGGGGGCGCGCAGGTTGAGGATGGTGGCGATCACGTTGATCGCGCCCATGATCGAACTGATCCCCATCAAGTGGATGGCGAAGATAAAGAACGTCACGCTTTCCGGCGCGTAGGTCGTCGACAACGGGGCGTAGAACGTCCAGCCGAAGTTCGGTCCGCCACCGGGGGTGAACAGGGTCGACACCAGCAGGATGAACGCCGCCGGCAACAGCCAGAAGCTGAAGTTGTTCATCCGTGGCAGGGCCATGTCCGGCGCGCCGATCATCAGCGGGATCATCCAGTTGGCGAGGCCGACGAACGCCGGCATCACCGCGCCGAACACCATCACCAGACCGTGCATGGTGGTCATCTGGTTGAAGAATTCCGGCTGGACGATCTGCAATCCAGGCTGGAACAGTTCGGCGCGAATCACCATCGCGAACGAACCGCCCAACAGGAACATGGAAAACGCGAACCACAGGTACAGCGTGCCGATGTCCTTGTGGTTGGTGGTCAGCACCCAGCGCATCAGGCCTTTGGCGGGGCCGTGGGCGTGATCGGTGGCATGACCATGATCATCGATGACGGCGCTCATGGCTTGTCTCCTGCAAACAGATGGGCTGGGCAGGCCGGGGCTCGCTGCCCCGACCGGTTCCTTGGTTGCGCAATAGACCGGGTCATTTGCTTTCCGCCTGTTTCAGCTCCAGCACTTCTTTAGGAGTGACCATGTCGCCTTTGTTGTTGCCCCAGGCGTTACGTTCGTAGGTCACGACCGCTGCGATATCGACTTCCGAGAGCTGCTTGCCGAACGCCGCCATAGAGGTGCCGGGCTTGCCGTGGAAGACAATACTCAGGTGACCTTCTTTCGGTCCGGTGGCGATTTTCGAGCCTTTGAGTGCCGGGAACATCGGCGGCAAGCCTTGGCCTTCGGCCTGGTGACAAGCCACGCAAGTGGTGTGATAGACCTTGTCGCCGCGCTCCTTGAGCTCGTCGAGGGTCCATTCCTTGCTGGTCAGTTCTTTAAGCTGCAGGGCCTCGGCCTTGCGCTCGCCCAGCCATTTTTCGTAATCGGCCTTTTCCTTGACCTCGACCACGATCGGCATGAAACCGTGGTCCTTGCCGCACAACTCGGCGCACTGGCCACGGTAGAGGCCGGGCTTGTCGATACGGGTCCAGGCTTCATTGACGAACCCCGGAATCGCATCGCGCTTGACCGCGAAGGCCGGCACCCACCAGGAGTGGATAACGTCGGCGGAGGTCACCAGGAAGCGCACTTTGGCGCCAATCGGCAGCACCAGCGGCTTGTCGACCTCCAGCAGGTAATGCTCGCCCTTGGCTTCCTTGTTGTGAATCTGGTCGGCGGGCGTGGCCAGGTTGCTGAAGAACTCGACGTCCTGGCCCAGGTATTTGTAATGCCACTTCCACTGATAGCCGGTGACCTGGATATCGATATCCGGCTCACTGGCATCGTACATCTTGATCAGGGTCGCCGTCGCCGGTACCGCCATGGCCACCAGGATCAGGAAGGGCACGATGGTCCAGAGGATTTCGACGGTGGTGCTTTCATGAAATTTTGCGGCCACCTGCCCGGTCGAGCGACGGTGGAGGATCATCGACCAGAACATGGCGCCGAAGACGATGATGCCGATCACTACACAGATCCAGAAAATGGTCATGTGCAGGTCAAATACTGCGTGACTGATTTCAGTCGCTCCCGGCGCCATATTCACGGTCCAGGCAGCTTGCGCCTGACCGAAAATCGACCACAACAGGAGGCCCATCCAGACGTGTGGATGTCGCATCATTGCGGGTTCCCCTTATCGTTCTTGTTATCCCGCCGGCTTTCACCTGCGGCAAGGGAGCGGCTTTTTCAGACTACGAACTTGAATCGCCGAGCCTTGCTGCGTGTGCAGTCGGGCGTCATCAGCTAACTCCATTCCCACCCGAGTATAGACAGCGACTGCTACCTCGCAACGTGACGGCGTAAATGATCTGAAACAGCTGGGACTTGCGTTCAAGGTCCCGAATGGAGAAGGATGCAGACGAGTGGTGGCAAATCGATATAACTGTGATGTCTCAAGGATGAAATAATTATGACAAATGCGTCTTAGCCTTTTTCAAAGGCCAGCTAAGTTATGTCTTCCCTATTTCATTGCCTTTGTTTCCTGGAGTTTTCATGAACACCGCCGCATTGCGCGAGCAGATCCAAAAAGCCCAACAACACGAGGCCGAGACCGGCCTGTTGACGCGTCAACTGGAAAGTAAACTGCCTCACCTGCACCCGTCGATCCAATTGCCGGAGGCGGATGCCAATGGCGTGCTGACGCGTTTTGTCGCCGCCTACATCGATGAAGTTCCTGATCTGCTGGATGCAGCCAATGAAGTCGCCAGGGAAGCGGGTATCGAGTCACAGATCAAACCGGTGCTGACAATCGCCGAGCAGTACTTCCTCCAGCCGCCGGCGGTCATGGCTGGTCACATCGGGCTCGACAGCCTGCTGGACGAAGCGTATCTGGCGCACCGGTTTGTCGAAGAGGTCAACGACCTGTACATCAAGCACTTTGGCCAGCCACTGATCCCCCTGGACATGACTGTTGCCAACCTGATTGCTCACCAACTGATCGGTGAGGAATTTGCCAACCAACTGGATGAAGTGGTTCACCACGCGGTGGATAGCATGCTCGACGACGAAAGCTTTGCGCTGGAGTCGGTGGAAGCCTATCGCGAGAAACTCAGCAGCCCCGATACCGGCGCTGCGTGGAAGCGCTGGCCGTGCATGTCGCGCCGGCTGGGCGTAGGGCTGGAGCTGGATCAGCCTGCCGCCTGATCCAACTGAAAAAACCAAACCCCTGTGGGAGCGGGCTTGCTCGCGAAGTCGGTGGGTCATTCAACATTAATGTCGACTGACTCACCGCCTTCGCGAGCAAGCCCGCTCCCACATTGTCTATGTTCAGGCCGTAGAACCTACTCCAGTGGTAGTCCGCACCCGCCCTTCCAGCCTGCGTTTCAACCCCCGCGCCTCTATCAATAGCGTCGAACCCTTGGCCGCATTGGCTCGACCCCATTCTTCAAGCAACTCCAGGCACGAGTGATCGATGTAGCTCAGGTTATTGAGCGGCACATGCACCGTCGTGCCGGCGGGAATGGTCCCCAACACCTGAGTCAGTGCTGGCACCTTGAGAAAGGTCGCGGCCCCGGTCAATCGCAACTCCATTTCGCCGTCCCTGGGCAGATCGATCAGGCTGATCTTCAACCGCGAGGCTTTCCATGCAAGCTTGGCCAGGGTCAGACCGAAGCCGATCAGCACGCCGGTCAGCAAGTCGGTGAAGATGATCGCCAGCGCCGTCGCGGCGTAGGTGAACATCGGCATCCGGCCATAACGGCCCAGACCGCGGAAGGCTTTCAGGTCCACCAATTTGAAACCGGTGTAAACCAGCACACCCGCCAGGCTCGCCACGGGAATGCTTTGCAGCACGCTCGACAACAGCAGCACGAACGCCAGTAGCCACAGGCCATGGAATATCGCCGACATTCGCGTGGTGGCGCCGGCCTGCACGTTGGCCGAGCTGCGTACGATCACGCCGGTCATGGGCAGTGCACCGAGCAGGCCGCAGAGCATGTTGCCAACACCCTGGGCCGACAATTCCCGGTCGAAGTCCGAGCGTTGACCGCTGTGCATGCGGTCCACTGCAGCGGCAGACAGCAGGGTTTCGGCACTGGCAATGAAGGCGACAGCGAACGCGGCGATCAGCAAGGTCGGGTCAGCAAGATTGAGCAAGTCCGCCGGTTTCAGCCAGTCGATGGCTTCCGCCAGATTGGCCGGGACTTCCACGCGTTTGACCTGCAAGGCGAGCATCAGGCTGGCGATAGTCGCCAGGCCTACGCCCAACAGCGCTCCCGGAATGAAACGCAGGGAATGTGGGCGCAGTTTTTCCCACAGGTACATCACCGCTATGGTCGCGAGCCCGAGCAGACCGGCTTGCCAGCCAAATGAAGGCAAGGCTTGCGCCACGGCAGCCGGAAAGGCCGCGAGGTTATCCAGCCCCGACGGTTTGGGCACGGCATCGAGCATCACATGGATCTGTGACAACACGATCAGCACACCAATCCCGGCGAGCATGCCGTAAACCACCGCCGGCGCGGTTACCCGAAACCAGCAGCCCAGCTTCAAACGTCCGGCGACCAATTGCAGAAAACCCGCCAGCAGCAGAATCGGCCCGAGCATGTCGATGCCGTGCTGGCGCACCAGTTCGAACACCAGAACAGCCAGACCCGCCGCCGGACCGCTGACTTGCAGTGGCGAACCCGCGAGCCAGCCCACGACCAGCCCACCGATGATCCCGGTGATCAGGCCTTTGGCCGGTGGTAATCCCGAAGCAATGGCGATGCCCATGCACAAGGGCAGGGCGACCAGAAACACGACCACGGAAGCCAGCAGCTCCCGTGGCAGAACAGCCTTTAGTTGCGCAGCACGCATGGTGATTCTCCCGAAGTTTTCTTCAGGCATGGCGAAGCCGGGCTGCTTGATCAGCAGCCTCGGTCAAACCACACAGGAATTTTTTAGAAGCGCGCTTTGGGCGTCGCCACCGGAATTGGATGGCTGCCATCGAGAGGCAGGAAGCAACCCTGATCCGCGTCGTAAGCTTTGATTTCGCTGGTTTCGATGCTGTAGACCCAGCCATGGATAAACAGCTGACCGTTGGCCATGCGCGAGGCCACCGACGGGTGCGTACGCAAATGCTGCAACTGGGCGATCACATTCTCTTCGGTGAGGATGTGCATGCTTTCGTTTTCATCGGCGCAGTGGCAGTTTTCCTGGACCATGGTTTTCGCCACTTCGGCATGACGCAACCAGGCTTTGACCGTTGGCATTTTTTCCAGGCTCTGCGGGTTGAGCACCGCACGCATGGCGCCGCAGTCGGAATGCCCGCAGATGATGATGTGCTGCACGCCGAGTGCGAGCACGGCGTATTCGATGGCGGTGGAAACACCGCCGTTCATTTGCCCATAAGGCGGCACGACGTTACCGACGTTACGGGTTACGAACAGGTCGCCGGGGGCGCTTTGGGTAATCAGTTCAGGAACGATGCGCGAATCGGCGCATGCAATGAACATCGCTCTGGGGCTCTGGGCCGTGGCGAGTTTTTTGAACAGTTCTTCCTGCTGCGGAAAAACCTCATGATGAAAATGCAAAAAGCCGTCAACAATATGCTGCAGCGCTGCATCGGCGGTTTCCGCCTCCGGTTGGGCTGAAGCCGACACAGCCAACGGCTGTTTATCCTTGTCACTCATAAATTCATCCTCATTGGCGGAGTCAGGGAATTTTCCCGTTTTGTCCGGTGTGAAGCCAGTGGCTGGTTAAAAAACATCCAGGTCATGAACCCCGACCCGTCAGTCACTCGATGAACAAGGTAGCCGCCGAAACTTAACTCAAACTGAATCAACCGCTCTAAAACGTGCGTTACAGGTTACAAAAAATGTGACCAGCCTAAATATGTCACACGTTTACTACTACTCAACCATAGGCCAATTGTCCTCAAATCAACGACATCTGGCGACCCGGCGGACAAAAGGCATCGCAATCCAGATTGAAACCCTCCCGTCGATTGAGTCCCAGGCGTTTGATGGTTTTGGCAAACCGTTGCGCCAGCAGGTCGGCAAACGGACCTTCGCCACGCATCCGGCTGCCAAACCGACTGTCGTAGAGCTCACCGCCGCGGCTCTGGCGAATCAGGCTCAACACATGGGTGGCGCGTTGAGGGTAGTGGGCCGCCAGCCATTCCTCGAACAACGGCGCCACCTCCAGTGGCAGGCGCAACATCATGTAGGCCGCACTTTGTGCACCGGCCGCCTGCGCTTCGGTCAGCAGGCTTTCGAGCTCGCTGTCGTTGATCATCGGAATCATCGGCGAACACAGCACACCCACCGGAATCCCGGCTTCACGCATCACACGGATCGCCCGCAGACGGGCCTTGGGCGCAGCGGCGCGGGGTTCGAGGATGCGTTTGAGTTCATCGTCCAGGGTGGTGAGGCTGATCATCACCGCCACCAAACGTTGCTCGGCGAGTTCGGCCAGCAGGTCCAGGTCGCGCAGAATCAGCGAGCCCTTGGTAATGATGGTCACGGGATGGCGGTAACGCAGCAGCACTTCCAGGGTTTTGCGGGTGATCTTGTGTTCGCGCTCGATGGGTTGATACGGATCGGTGTTGGAACCCAGGTTGATCGGCGCGCATTGATAACCGCGTTTGGACAGCTGTTCCTCGAGCACATCGGCGGCGTTGGTCTTGGCGATCAGTTTTGTTTCGAAGTCCAGCCCGGGTGACATGTCCCAATAAGCGTGGCTGGGCCGCGCATAGCAATAAATGCAGCCGTGCTCGCAGCCGCGATAGGGATTGATCGAACGATCGAAGGGCAGGTCCGGCGAGTTGTTGCGGGTAATGATGGTTTTCGCGGTTTCGATGCGCACCTCGGTGCCCTGGGTGATCGGCGCTTCCTGGTACCAGCCGTCGTCCTCGGCCACCGAACGATTTGGCGCGAAGCGGTTATGCGGATTGGTGGCGGTGCCGCGACCGCGCGGCGGCAAGGGGGTGTTCATCGATCAATACTCGTTGCTGTATGTGCATACAGTATCCGAGGTCGAGCGAAGCGGCCAGTGCCGTTCGGCACTCCGGCCAGACAGGGAACTTATTTGCAATGTAGTTGATCGGCAAGTGCAACTTTATGACACGCGGGGAAACATAAGGCGAATAGCTTGGACGCTAACTTCATAAGTAGTATTTGTCTCGCACGAAGCTTCGTGCATTAACTCATTAAATGGAATTTATAAATGTCGTTTTTTAATCAGCGCGGTATCTTCTTACAACTTATGCAACCAAGTCCTTCGGAGCCAAACACGCTCGTTTCAATGCAGCTTGCCCGTAAGGAGTTGGGTTGGGATGCCGCTACCGAAGCGCAGACCGAAGCGCTGGTGGATTCCGTCTATATGACGGCAACCTCGGTTGATGGCGGCCGTTCTTTCAACCTCAAAACAGTCAAAAGTGATGTGGACGGTGATGGCGATATCGACAGTGACGACAAGGCAAAACTGTTGGCGCTGGCAAAAGCTTATTCCAGTATCGTCAACCCATAAGCCTGTTATCGCTGAGCCTGTGTGAATATTCATGCAGGCTTGGTTGTAGTGGGTAAGTGTGATGATCGTTTGTACTAACTATCGAATCAAAATTGGCCTTCACGATTCTTTGACAGATGGCTCACGGACCTTTGACCGTTCAACGCTCATTGTGGCGTCGTCACCCCCGCCTCTCAATACGGTCGCCGAGCATGTCCTCACGCCTTATCCCTGCGATATGTCTGTCGCTGGTTGCACTGTTCAACCTGACGCTCGTTCACGCTGACGAGACAATCGAGCCCCGTCCTGCGGAGTGGGCTCAACCGGTCGAGGCTCAGTACAACCTTTTCCAGATGTCCCCAACGCTCTATCGCAGCGCATTACCCGACCGTGGAGTCGTTCCCTTGCTGGCAAAACTCAAGGTCGTCACCGTGATCAACTTCCTCCCCGAGTCCGATTCAAGCTGGCTGACCACGCCAGGTATCGAGCAGGTTCAACTGCCTTACCGCACCAATCATGTGGATGATGCGGATGTGCTCAGGTCCCTTCGTGCCATCCAGAGCGCCGAGGCCAATGGCCCGGTGTTGATGCACTGCAAACACGGCTCGGACCGGACGGGCCTGATGGCCGCCATGTACCGGGTGGTCGTGCAGGGATGGAGCAAGGAGGATGCGCTGAGCGAGATGACTCAAGGCGGCTTCGGTGACAGCACCCACTTCAGGGACGGTGTTCATTACATGATGCAGGCCGATGCCGACAAACTGCGTACTGCGCTGGCCAACGGGGATTGCAGCACGAGTCCGTTTGCTGCCTGTTCGATGAAAAGCTGGTTCAAGTCTGCCCACGTCGAGTAAACGGCACCTTCCACGGCGTTGCGCTGTGGAAGGCGACCGCTGTACTCAGTGCTGTTCGTCAGGCTTTTTCTTCAGCTTCGGGTTCGGGAAAAACTGTACGGCCTGAACCTTGGCGTCCGGCACTTTCAGCGCCGAAACATTGACCCGCGTCCCCAATTCCTTGGGCACGGACTGGCCTTGTTCATTCAACGTGTCCGAATACCCGCAGCCCACGCATTCGCGATGCGGGACATCGTCTTCGCTCCACATCATCAACTTGTCCGGCACACTACAGGCCGGGCAGACTGCCCCGGCGATGAAGCGTTTTTTCGTCTTCACAGGCCCCTCACTCATGCTGCTGCGTCCTCACTCAGGCCGCTGTGGCGCAAGAGTGCGTCAATCGACGGCGCACGGCCACGGAAGTCGACGAACAGCACCATCGGTTCCTGAGAACCGCCGCGCGCCAGGATCGCTTCGCGGAAGGCGCGACCGGTTTCGGGATTCAGCACACCGTCCTCTTCGAACTTCGAGAATGCGTCCGCGGACAGTACTTCTGCCCATTTGTAGCTGTAGTAACCCGCGGCGTAACCACCGGCGAAAATGTGCGCGAAGCTGTTCGGGAAGCGGTTGTAAGCCGGCGGACGCATGACCGAGACCTCGTCGCGCACGCCTTCGAGCACTTGCAGCACGCTGCGGCCATCGCCGTGGGTGGCATGCAGTTCGAAGTCAAACAACGAGAATTCCAGCTGGCGCACCATCATCAGGCCGGACTGGAAGTTCTTCGCCGCGAGCATTTTTTCCAGCAGATCCTGGGGCAGCGGCTCACCGGTTTCGTAATGACCGGAAATCAGCGCCAGGCCTTCCGGCTCCCAGCACCAGTTTTCCATGAACTGGCTTGGCAGCTCGACCGCATCCCACGCCACGCCGTTGATGCCGGACACGCCTGCGTGTTCGACGCGGGTCAGCAGGTGATGCAGGCCGTGACCGAATTCGTGGAACAGGGTGGTCACTTCGTCGTGCGTCAGCAGCGCAGGCTTGCCGCTGTCGGCCGGGGTGAAGTTGCACACCAGATTGGCCACCGGGTTTTGCAGTGCGCCTACAGCGGTGCGGCGACGGTCGCGGGCGCCGTCCATCCAGGCGCCGCCGCGTTTGTTGGCGCGGGCGTAGAGGTCGAAGAAGAAGCGGCCGACATGCTGGCCGTTTTCCTTGATCTCGAACAGGCGAACGTCCGGGTGCCAGGTGTCGAAGCCTTTCTGCTCGGCGATTTCGATGCCGTACAGGCGTTGAACGATGGCAAACAGACCGCTCAACACTTTATCGATCGGGAAGTAGGCGCGCAGGGCTTCCTGGGCAACGCTGTAACGTTGTTCGCGGAGTTTTTCACCGTAGAAACCGCTGTCCCAGCTTTGCAGGTCCGGGCAGCCTTGTTCGGCGGCGTAGGCCTTGAGCTGTTCCAGATCCTGGGCGGCGAACGGCTTGCTGCGCTTGGCCAGGTCGCGCAGGAAACTCAGCACCTGATCGCTGGACTCGGCCATTTTGGTGGCCAGGCTCAGCTCCGAGAAACTGGCGAAGCCCAAGAGTCTCGCCAGCTCCTGGCGCAGGTCGAGGATTTCCTCCATCACCGGGCCGTTATCGTTCTGACCGGCATTCGGGCCTTGGTCCGACGCGCGGGTGCAGTAGGCGGCGTAGACTTCTTCGCGCAGGGCACGGTCGTGGGCGTAGGTCATTACCGCGTAGTAGCTCGGGAATTCCAGGGTGATCAGGAAGCCTTCCAGACCCTTGGCCTGGGCTGCGGCGGCCATTTGCGCCTTGGCCGAGTCGGTCAGACCGGCGAGGGCGGCTTCGTCGGTAACGTGCTTGGTCCAGGCTTGGGTCGCATCGAGCAGCTGGTTGGAGAAGCGGCTGCCCAGTTCCGACAATTTGCTTTGCACTTCGGCGTAACGCTTTTGCTCGGCTTCAGGCAGATCAATACCCGACAGACGGAAGTCACGCAGGGAGTGTTCCAGGATAGTTTTCTGCGCCACATCGAAACCGGCGGCTTCCGGACTGTTGGCCAGGGCTTCGAAGGCCTCGAACAATTCGCGGTTCTGGCCCAGCTCGGTAGAGTAGGCACTCAGGGCGGGCAGGCAGGACTCGTAGGCTTCGCGCAATTCGGCGCTGTTGCACACGGCATTCAGGTGGCTGACCGGGCTCCAGGCCGCGCCCAGACGATCGTTGAGTTCGTCCATCGCCAGCACGAGGCCGGCCCAGGTCGGTTGTTTGCCCTGGGTTTTGAGGATCTCGATAATCGCGGCGCGGTTGTCAGCCAGGATCTGTTCAATGGCCGGTTGCACGTGTTCGGCGCGGATCGCCGAGAACGGCGGCAGGTCGTAGGACTGCAAAAGAGGGTTGTTCACGCTCACGGTTGGCACCTTGGCTGGAAGAAACATGCGGCCATCTTAATTACAATCGACGCTCACCGCAGCTATCGGCAACAGAGAGAAACCCTATCGTGACCCTTCGCAAGTATCAGAACCACACGCCACTGCTGGGCAAAGGCGCTTTTGTCGACAGCTCGGCGGTGGTGATCGGCGACGTCGAAATCGGCGATGACAGCTCCGTTTGGCCGCTGACGGTGATCCGCGGCGACATGCACCGCATCCGCATCGGCGCGCGCACCAGCGTGCAGGACGGCTGTGTGCTGCACATCACTCACGCCGGGCCGTTCAATCCTGATGGCTTTGCGTGTTTGATCGGTGATGACGTGACTATCGCGCATAAAGTCATGCTGCACGGGTGCAGCGTGGGCAGCCGGGTGCTGATCGGCATGGGCAGCATCGTCATGGACGGCGCTGTGGTCGAGGACGATGTGATCATCGGTGCCGGCAGCCTGGTGCCGCCAGGCAAACGCCTGGCAAGCGGCTTTCTGTATGTGGGCAGCCCGGTGAAACAGATCCGTCCGCTGACGGACAAGGAACAGGCCTTTTTCACCTACAGCGCGGCGAACTACGTGAAGCTCAAGGACCTGCATCTGGCTGAAGGCTACGACCAGATCTGACATCGACGCCCTTATTCAGGATTCAACATGCATTACCAAACCGTTTTGTTCGACCTCGATGGCACCCTGACCGATCCACGCGAGGGGATCACCCGCTCGATCCAGTTCGCCCTGAGCAAACTGGGAATCGACGAGCCCGACCTGACCCGACTCGAACATTTCATCGGCCCGCCGTTGTTGCAGGCGTTCATGCAGTTCTACGACTTCGATGAGCCCAAAGCCTGGGAGGCGGTAAACTTCTATCGCGAGCGCTTCAAGGTCACAGGACTCTATGAAAACCGCGTGTTCGACGGTGTCACGCCACTGCTGGAAACTCTCGGCGGGCAAGGGCGCCAGCTGTACATCGCGACCTCCAAGCCGTGGATCTTCGCCCGGGAAATCGCCCGGCACTTCGACTTTGCCAAGCACTTCAAAGTCATTTACGGCAGCGAACTGGATGGCACGCGAACCAACAAAGTCGAGCTGATCGCCCACCTGATGGCCGAAGAAGGCCTGGACCCGGCCAGCACCCTGATGATCGGCGATCGCAAACATGACCTGATCGGCGCACGCAGCAACGGGCTGGATGCGGCGGCGGTGGGTTATGGTTTTGGCAGTCGGGAAGAGCTGAGCGCAGAAGCGCCGACTTATCACTTTGAAACGCTGGATGAGATGCATCAGGCGTTTTTGCAACGCTAGTGAAATTGCCTTCGCGGGCAAGCCCGCTCCCACAGGATTTGTGTACACAGCAGAACCAATGTGGGAGCGGGCTTGCCCGCGAAGAGGCCGGTTCAATCACCGGAAATTTTCGATTCCGCTAATATTTTCAATGCCGCTTTACGCTCACCAACGGGCAGCGCACCAAGCTTCTCTACCGCCGCATAAAACTTCACCCAATCCCCATCCTCTTGCCTGAACAACGCCACAAACGCCGGCACCCACTGGTCGTACAAACCAAACGGCAACAACCGGGCGTTGTTCATCGGTGCGTTGATCCAGGCGTCATAGCGTTTGTCTCCGGTCCATTGGCTGTCGCGTAACTGCCGGTATTCGGCGCGCAACCGCTCGAACTCGGCCGCTTTGCGTTGACGCATCAGCTCGCTGGTCAGTGGCTGAGCGTATAGCTGTTCAAGCCGCTTGCGAGTGTCCAGAACCAGTTGAATGAACTGATCCCGCCGCTGCGCTTCGGCGCCATTGTCCGGGGCCAACCCGCGATGGGCACGCCATTGCCGAGTGCCTTCCTGCTCCACAAAAGTGGCGAAGGATTCATTGAACTCTGTGTCGTCCTTCACATAAAAACGCTGATGCGCCAACTCATGGAAGATCAAGGTCGCCAGCCGCTCGTCGCCCCAACCCATCATCGAACTGATGATCGGATCGTTGAACCAGCCGAGCGTCGAATAGGCCTCGACACCGCCGATCGACACGTCCATACCTTGCAATCGCAACAATGCAGCTTCGCCACGGGCCGCGCTCTGGCTGTAATAGCCGCGATAGGCCACGCAACCGGCGACGGGGAAACAATGGTTTTGCGGGGTGAGGGAAAATTCCGGCGTGGCGAACACGTTCCAGACTACGAACGGTCGGCCAATGTCAGCGTACAAGCGGTAGCTCTGGTTATCCGGCAGATGCAGCTGCTGGCTGGCGAACGTCCGTGCCTTCTGCGACTGGGCCAGATGCGCACGCAACTTCGCATCGCGAGCCGGGTCGGCGATTACGTCGGAAACCGGCTCCCGCGCCCGCAGCAATTGCAGCTGACCACTGGCCAATTGGCCGTAATAGCTGACGCTGGTGCAGCCATTGATAAACAAAAACAACACACCCGGAAACAAAACGCGCAAAACGCGATCAAGTAACCCAAGGCTTGGAAGCGGCCTGATCAAAATAAAATCATCCCTGGAGAGTCTGCCCGCAAGACTATCCCGCCTGACTGGAGCTCCGCTATGCGCAAGATGATGCTGACGGGAGGCCTGTTGATGCTGACAGGCTGTGCAGGATTCGGATTACCTCAACCTGATCCCGCTCAAGCGTGGATCGACCTCGACTCACAGCAGCAAGACACGGCGCTGCAGGCGTTGGAAGTCGATGACAAGGCCTCCACGGACAAACGCTATTTCGAGGTTCAGCCCGGCAGTCATGAGTTGACGGTGCGTTATCAATTCGCGGTCGAGCCGAGCAATATCGGGCCTTCCGCCGAACCGCTGTGGCGCGATTGCCAACTGAATGTAAAATTCAACAGCTTCAACGCGGGTGAGAAATATCAGCTGAAAGCAGGGAATATCGGCTTTCGGCCGTGGGCCAAGCTCTATGATCAACAGCGAAAAGTGATAGGCCAGGGCACACCGGCGGGCTGCCAACGCACTTGATCGGCGTTATGCTGAATGCCCAATCCTCGGGACATTCATCATGCGCAGGTTGTTGCTATTGCTCGCGGCAGGCGCCTTCGCCGGTTGCCAGAGTCCGTTGCCGGCAGTCAATCCACAGATGGCGTGGGTCGAATTTTCTACGCCATTCCCCAACGATAAGTTGCTGATGGCGGAGCGACTGGACAAGCAGCGATTGCGCGATGGGCGCTTCTTCCAGGTTACGCCCGGCAGCCATGAGCTGATCGTTCGTTTCGACTTCGAAGTGCCCGGTGGTGGTGGCTTGGGTGTGATGAACGGTCCTTCGGAACGGTTGTGTTACCTGACCATCAAGTACGATCATTTTGAAGCCGGCCAGCGTTATGTGTTGGAAGGCCGTTCGATAGCGTTCACTCCCGGCGCCCGGTTGTACAACGCCAAGCGGGAAATCGTCGCTGAAGACCGAGAGTCCTATTGCCTCATGTGAGGCGTATCAGCGGTCGTTCTTCTGGTAAATGATGGCTTTTCTACCGTAGTCGCACGTGCCTACGACCATCGCGGCGTCATGCTTGTCGGCCTCTTCCTTCGACACGATTTCCAGCGTGTAGGAGGGCACGGCATTCGCCTGAATCTTCACTTCGATCTCATTCTTGAGCTCTTCGCAATCTTTGGGCGCTGCATACGCTGAGGTCGCCAGCACACCGCAGATAACCGCCAGGGCAAGACGTTTCATGGTTGAAGCTCCTTTTGAGGCAGCACGCACCTTGATGCATTTTCGCTGCTGTCATTTATTCGACCACAGTTTCGCCAGCCGGGTTTTGTTTCAGCGCAAAAAAATCGCAGCCTGTCGAAGGCTGCGATCACTTATCGCGATAACGCGGATCTAGCTGACCAGCGTGGCATCCAGGCTGATCTTCGCATTCAGCACTTTGGACACCGGGCAGCCTTCTTTGGCTTTATTGCTCAGTTCCTCGAACTGCGCCTGAGTCGCGCCAGGGATTTTTGCCTTGAGGATCAGTTTCACCGCCGTGATAGCGAACCCGCCGTCCACCTGGTCCAGTGTGACCTCGGCATCGGTATCGATGCTGTCAGCCTTGAGACCGGCATCGCCGAGAATCATCGAAAATGCCATGGAGAAACAGCCCGCGTGGGCCGCGCCGATCAGCTCCTCCGGATTGGTACCTTTACCGCCTTCGAAACGGGCCTTGAAACCGTAGGGCGCTTCTCTGAGAACACCGGTCTCCGTGGAAATCGAGCCGATGCCGGTTTTCAGATCACCTTCCCAATGCGCCGATGCTTTCTTGGTAATAGCCATGTCTGCCTCCTCAGGATCCGGCGCGAAGCGTCGCGCCTTCGTGGTTTTCGGTTGTTAGGGTTCTGAGGATAGACGGTGATGCAAAGTTCACCTGATCTCTTAAATCCTACCGTTTTCGTAGGTTTTTTTGCCTTGGCTATTGAAACTCGGGTATATGCCCTCATTGCATGAAACACGCTTATGGATTCGGCAGGTTTTCGTTTACAAGAAAAAACCTGCGTCCTCAATTTGGAGAAGCAGGTTTATGAAACGACTGTCCGATATCAAATTCTCAACCCTTGATCTGGTGCCTGTTCGCGAGAACGGCAGCGCAGCGCAGTCGCTGCGTAACTCTCTGGACCTGGCGCAGCACGTCGAAAAATTCGGTTACAACCGTTTCTGGGTCGCAGAGCACCACAACATGGACGGCATCGCCAGCTCGGCGACCTCGGTGTTGCTTGGCTATCTAGCCGGTGGCACGTCCACCATCCGGGTCGGCTCGGGTGGCGTAATGTTGCCCAACCACGCGCCGCTGGTGATCGCCGAACAGTTTGGCACCCTCGAAAGCCTTTATCCGGGTCGGATCGACCTGGGTCTGGGACGCGCCCCCGGCTCCGATCAAATGACCGCTCGCGCCCTGCGTCGTGAGCGCTCCGGCAGCGCCGACGATTTTCCTGAAGATGTGGCGGAGCTGATGCGCTACCTCGGCCCTCGCACGCCGGACCAGCGAATCATCGCGATGCCGGGCACCGGCACCAATGTCCCGGTCTGGTTGCTGGGTTCGAGCTTGTTCAGTGCACAACTGGCGGGTGAGCGCGGTTTGCCCTACGCCTTCGCTTCCCATTTCGCACCACGTTTCATGCATGAGGCGATTCGCGTCTATCGCAATCACTTCAAGCCTTCCGCGGTGCTGGATAAGCCTTACGTGATGCTGGGCGTTCCGCTGGTCGCGGCTGACACCGACGAGCAGGCCGAGTATCTGGCAACGTCGGTCTATCAGCGCATCCTCGCGTTGATGCGCGGCCAAAGCCTGGTGCAACGTCCGCCGGTGAAAACCATGGACGGCCTGTGGTTGCCCCACGAGAAAGACGCGGTCCATGATTTCCTGGGGCTGGCGATGGTCGGTAGCCCGCAAAAAATCCGCGCCAAGCTGGACGTGCTGATTGAGCAGACCCAGGCAGACGAGCTGATTTTTACCTGCGACCTGTACGAACATGCCGACCGCGTGCACTCCTACGAGCTGCTGGCGCAGGTCATGAAAGGCTGACGCTCAAATAGCGCACACAAAAAAGCCGACGCCATTGCGTCGGCTTTTTCATTGATGATGGAATCGGCCTACCGCTTGTAGACGATTTCCTTGGTGCCTTTTTCACATCTGCCGACGATTTCTCCTCCGTCAGTAGGAGTGCCTTTATCAACGATTTCCAGTGAATAACCTGCAACGCCCTTGGCATCAAGTTTCGCTGCGATTTCGGCTTTGAGCTCTTCGCACGACTTGCCTTCAGCCAAGGCCGTCCCCGCAAGGCTCAACAAACCTACCGCCAACATAAACTTCTTCATCGGTCGCACTCCCTGGTCGGATCAAAGGGAGCATCCAGCCATCGGCCGGATGCAAATATATAGCGTATTGCCATTCCCTATGGCACTCGGCCAGCGCGCAAGTTCAGAAGACTCGCTCAAATTCAGCTGCTGGCAATCCGGAACCCGACTTTGAGCGTTACCTGGAAGTGTGCAGCCTTGCCGTCCTTGATGTGCCCGCGGGTTTCGGTCACTTCAAACCATTCCAGGTGCTTGATGCTCTTGTTGGCTTCGGCCAGTGCGTTGTTGATGGCGTCTTCAATGCTGCTGGTGGATGAGCCGACAAGCTCGACTTTCTTGTAAGTGTGATGGTCAGTCATGGGCGTTCTCCTCAGGGTGTGAAATACAGCCTAGCAGTGATTTTTCGTATTACTTCTGTCGGCTCCTCCGACGCAGAAGTTCAGATTTACTGCACTTTCTCGAACCCCTGAAGTCCCAACCAACACACGCCACTCATCACCAATGCAGGAGAGCCACCATGGCCAACACCTCTTTACGTAAAGCCTCATTGCAAAGCATGGAAGCCGAGATCGAGAGTCTGCTGAAGTCTTTGGAAAACCTGAAGGACGACGCCTCGGACGAGTCGCGTAAAACCCTCAAGGCCTTGAAAGCCAACGCCGAGAATGCCCTGAAGCATTCGCGTCATCTGCTCAGCGATGCGTATGAAGAAGTCAAAGTCAAAACCCGTGAAACCGGGATTGCTACTCGGGACTACGCCCAGGAACACCCTTGGACTACAGCCGGTGTCGCTGTGGGTGCGCTGGGTCTGCTCGCGGCTTACCTGCTGTGCAAGCGCGGCGACTAATCGGCTTGGCGCAGCTCGTTTTTGAGCCACTGCGCCAGCTGCCGAGCGCGCCCGTCCGCGGCGCGCTTGGGTAGCCACAACGCCAGTTGCGCCGAGGTTTCACTGAAACCCCATGGCGCAACCAGGCGACCGGCCTTCAAGTCCTCGGCCACCAGCGGTTCAGGGGCAATCGCCACGCCCAGCCCGGCGACCGCCGCCTCCAGCAAATAATACAAATGCTCAAAACCCTGCCCGTACTTCAACGCACTGGCGTCGAGGCCGCTTTGCTGCGCCCAGCTTGGCCAGGCCTGCGGACGTGAGGTGGTGTGCAGCAACGGTTCGTTCAACAACACGCTTGCCGGTGATTTTTCGAGTCGGTCGTATCCGGCGATGCGAGGGCTCATGACCGGGCCGATGCGTTCGCTGGCCAATTCGTAGACCTGCATGTCCGCGGGCCATGGCGGCTCGGCAAACACCAGTAAGGCGTCCAGCCCCGGTCGACGAGGATCGAGATCGCCTTCTCCGGCCGACAGGTGCAGGCGCAGGTCCGGCAAGTCAGCATTCAACCGGCCCAGGCGCGGAATGAACCAGCGCGCCAGCAGACTTCCCGAGCAGCCGAGCACGAACGGTGCGTCGGCAGTGCTTTGCGTCAACTCGGCGCAGACGGTGCGCAAGCGTTCGAACGCTTCACCACTGGCGTCGCGCAAACGCACGCCGGCATCTGTGAGTTTAAGGCCGCGTCCATCCTTGATGAACAGGCTCACCCCGAGATGCTCTTCCAGCACTTTCAGTTGTCGGCTGACTGCGCCATGAGTGACGTGCAGCTGTTCGGCGGCCCGACTGACGCTATTCAGGCGGGCAGTGGCTTCGAAAGCGCGAAGGGCGTTCAGCGGGGGAAGGTCATGGCTCATGGGATCTGTGAGTTTTCCTGACAGGTTGCGGCGATCTTATCGGTTTTCAGCCTGGGGCGTCAGGGGTAGAGTTAAGCCCATTGTCATCTTACGCATTCAACCGGAGCGACCCATGACCCAGACTAATCTGCGCAACGGCCCCGACGCCAACGGCCTGTTTGGCGCGTTCGGTGGCCGCTACGTCGCCGAAACCCTGATGCCGTTGATCCTCGATCTGGCCCGCGAATACGAAGCGGCCAAGGAAGATCCGGCATTCAAAGAGGAATTGGCCTACTTCCAGCGCGACTACGTCGGACGTCCGAGCCCACTGTATTACGCCGAACGCCTGACCGAGTTCTGTGGTGGCGCGAAGATCTATCTGAAGCGTGAAGAGCTGAACCACACCGGCGCGCACAAGATCAACAACTGCATCGGTCAGATCCTGCTGGCTCGGCGCATGGGCAAGAAACGCATCATCGCCGAGACCGGCGCCGGCATGCACGGCGTGGCAACGGCCACCGTGGCCGCGCGTTTTGGCCTCGACTGCGTGATCTACATGGGCACTACCGACATCGAGCGTCAGCAAGCCAACGTATTCCGCATGAAACTGCTGGGCGCCGAAGTCATCCCGGTGGTCGCCGGCACCGGCACCCTGAAAGATGCGATGAACGAAGCGCTGCGTGACTGGGTGACTAACGTCGACAGCACTTTCTACCTGATTGGTACCGTGGCCGGCCCGCACCCTTATCCGGCGATGGTTCGCGACTTCCAGGCTGTCATCGGCAAGGAAACCCGCGACCAGTTGCAAGCCCAGGAAGGCCGTCTGCCCGACAGCCTGGTGGCGTGCATCGGCGGTGGTTCCAACGCCATGGGCCTGTTCCATCCCTTCCTCGACGACAAAAGTGTCGAAATCATTGGGGTCGAGGCGGCCGGTCACGGCATCGAAACCGGCAAGCACGCTGCCAGCCTGAACGGCGGCGTACCGGGTGTGTTGCACGGCAACCGTACCTTCCTGTTGCAGGACGACGACGGCCAGATCATCGATGCTCACTCGATTTCCGCCGGTCTCGACTACCCGGGCATCGGCCCGGAACACGCCTGGTTGCATGACATCGGTCGCGTTCAATACACCTCGGTGACCGACGATGAAGCCCTCGACGCATTCCATAAATGCTGCCGTCTGGAAGGGATAATTCCGGCGCTGGAAAGCGCCCATGCCCTGGCCGAAGTGTTCAAACGTGCACCGGGCCTGCCGAAAGATCACCTGATGGTGGTCAACCTGTCCGGCCGTGGTGACAAAGACATGCAAACCGTGATGCACCACATGGAACTCGCTCAACAAGAGCAATCCCAGCAGGAGAAACACTGATGAGCCGCCTGCAAACGCGTTTTGCCGAACTCAAGGAACAGAACCGCGCCGCCCTGGTGACCTTCGTGACCGCCGGCGACCCGAGCTATGACACTTCGCTGGCGATTCTCAAAGGCTTGCCCGGCGCTGGCGCTGATGTGATCGAGTTGGGCATGCCCTTCACCGATCCAATGGCCGACGGTCCGGCGATCCAGTTGGCGAACATTCGCGCACTGGCGGCCAAACAGAACCTGACGAAAACCCTGCAAATGGTGCGCGAGTTCCGTGAAGGCAACAGCGAAACGCCGCTGGTGCTGATGGGTTACTTCAACCCGATCCACATGTACGGCGTGCCACGTTTCATCGCCGACGCCAAAGAAGCTGGCGTGGATGGTCTGATCGTGGTCGACCTGCCGCCCGAGCATAACGGCGAACTGTGCGACCCCGCCCAGGCGGCCGGCCTGGACTTCATTCGTCTAACCACCCCGACAACCGACGATGTCCGTCTGCCAACCGTTCTGAATGGCAGCTCCGGTTTTGTCTACTACGTGTCTGTGGCCGGTGTGACCGGTGCCGGCGCGGCAACGCTGGAGCACGTTGAAGAAGCTGTTGCGCGTCTGCGTCGCCACACTGATCTGCCGATCAGCATCGGTTTCGGTATTCGTACACCGGAGCAAGCGGCGTCCATCGCGCGTTTGGCCGACGGTGTCGTGGTGGGTTCGGCGTTGATCGATCACATCGCCAATGCATCGACGCCAGAACAGGCGATTGATGGCGTGTTGAGTCTTTGCTCGGCGCTGGCTGATGGCGTGCGTAAGGCCCGCGTCAGCTGAAGGTAAAGTTCCTGATACAGAGGAATTAGAGCCTCGCGGCACAGACTAAACAGCAAGACCGAGGGCTTCAGGACTACGTTCTGAAGCCCTTTTTGCTGTAGGTGCAGTGAGGAAAGACCTGATGAAAATGCCGAAACGTCTGATTGCCAGCCTGGGCGTGCTGATGCTCAGTGCCACCCCGTTGCTGCATGCCAATGCCGATCAGCGCGACGATCACGACCGCGGCGGCCAGCAACAAGGCCATTACGACAATCACGGCGATGACCACCGTGGCCCGCAGGACAATCATCGCGGCGGCCCTCCGCCACGGGACTTTGGCCCGGTACGCCAAACCATCCACGACAATCATGGCTATTTCGTACGCGGCGCGCCGCCACCTCCCGGCATTCATCTGGTACGTGGTCGGCCGTTGCCGCGCGGTTATTACGGAGAACGCCTGGATAATCGCGCGCTGAGTCGACTGCCGTATTATCCGGGTTACGAATGGCGGCGCGCGGGTGGCGACATTGTGCTGATCGCCGTGGGCAGCGGGATTGTTTATGAAGTTCTGGAAGGGGTTTTGTAGTGCTGGAGGGACGCGCTTCTGCGTAATGCCAAAAAAGATCGCAGCCTTCGGCAGCTCCTACACAGGATCGCAATCCCGTGGAGCTGCCGAAGGCTGCGATCTTTTGATGTTCACGGCAACTCCAATCCGCCCGATGCTTTATGCAGTTTCCGCAAATGCTCGCCAACCTGTTTCAGGTTGGCTTCGTTGGCGGCCATCTCCGCTGCACGGCTCGGCTCGAGCAAGGCTCTCACTTCCTTGTCCAGATCACCGGTCAATGCCTGAAGCTGTTTCTGCCGCAGACTGCTTTCCGATTCCAGACGTTGCCATTCGCTGGGCTGTGGCAATCCATACCCACCGGTGCCGAGCAGCTCCGCTGGACGGCTGAGGAAGCCGCTGTTGGCGAGAATCTGCTGCAACGTCGCGTTGGCTTTGTCCATGCCACCGTTCTTCAACTCCCGAGCACCCAGATAGCGTTGCTTCACTTCGTCCTGAGCCAGCACCAGTTGTTGGCGGAACGCGGCCTGCTCCAGCAACAGCAACGCCGCGCTGGTGCGCAGGTCAGCCTGATCGATCCATTTGCGACGCTCTTCAGCCTTCAATGCCAGCCAGTCTTCGACCTTGTCCTGTTTGATCGGCAGGTGCTTCTTCAGCACTTCGAACATCGCTTGATAGCGATCGCGGAAAGAGTCGAAGCGGTAGCCCAGACGCAGCGCCTCGCGAGGATCGTCCAGCACGCTGGTATCCGCCAGGCCGCGGCCCTTGAGTACTTCCAGCAAACCGTTGGGCATGATGTTGTCCAGTCCGACCAGCTTCGCGTTGTTGGTGCCGCTGCGTAGCAACTTCAGGCCTTCGACCGCGCAGTTGTTGGATAGGAAGAAGTAATTGCCGTCGTAGCTCCAGTGCATCTCGGCGGCGTGTTCCACCACGTCTTCGATCTCGTTGCGCGACAGGTTCAGCGGCACCGAGGCGAGGCTGCGCAGTTCGGTCTTGGTGTACTCGTCGATGACCTGGGCCAGCGGCAGGACGAACAGGCGCGACGGATACTTGCCGACCAGGCCGTCCCAGCTCGACAGCTGTACGTCACCGACAAAGGCGCGATAGGACAACACCAGGTGCTGATCCAGGTCCAGCCGGCAATCCGGTCCGCGTGGTCGGCCGGGTGCACAGATCACCAGGCGCAACATGCTGTGGCCCCAGCGGCTGACCCAGTTCTGGTTGGCTTCGGCCAGCAGATAGTCCACGGCATACACCCGTTCCGGATCGACCTGACCCAAGGGTTGTTTGGCGAAGTCATTGCCGGCGTTGAGGAAGGCGAAGGATTTGCCGCAGGTGTCTTTGGCCGCGGGCGCCCAGCCGAAATGTTCCTTGTAGTAGCGGTACAGCGCAGGGCGGCGACAGGCGTAGCTCGGGTCGAGGAGGAAATACTCCATGTTGACCGCGACGAACTCTTTGGGGCTGCTGGTTTCGTAGATGTCCGGGCTGCGAGCGATCTGTCGGTTGTACTGTTCGCGTTCGCCGCGACGGCCGACGTATTGCGGCCAGCCAGCGAGGTCAAGCAGGCGCGGGTCGTCGCTGAGGGTAAAGCGTCGGGAGGATTGGCCGCGGCATTCATCCGGAATGCCGATCAGGCCGGAGCTGTTGTTACGCCGGGTGCAGCGTTGGATCAGCGTGCGTTCGGCAGCTGACCAGAAACGCGAGCGGTCGTAAATGTGGGTGAGCTCGTGCAGCACTGTGGCGAGCATTTCGCGGCGGACGGTGCCGTGAGGGCGATAGGTCTTTTTTGTTGCAGCGCTGCCGTCGGTGAGGCTGGCGAGCAGGTTGCGGTTGAGATCGAGCTCGGACACCAGCGACGCCTGGCCGTAGGCATTGCTCGGCATGTCATCGGTCCAGCCGACGTCTATGCGCCGGTCGAGTTGCTCGATGAACCGCGGCGGCAGCGCCTGCATGGCTTCATCAAGCAGCGCCTGGCTGGCCTGTTGTTGCGCAGGGCTCAAGCCTTCGGTCTTGAGCCGTAATTGCAGGCTGGCCTGGGCCGTATTGCCAAGCAGCAACACGACCCCGGCCAGTAGCCAGGCACTAAACGACCTCACAGTGCGAGGATGGCTTCGGCGAGTACCTGATCACTGGCATCCCGGGCTTCCGGCACGCGTGTGCGCAATGTATCGAAGGCCGCTTCCAGGTGCGCACCACGGATTTCACCTTCACTGGCGACGAAACTGGCCGCATCGTCGTGGGCTTCACGGACGATTTTCGAATCACGGATCGACGTGGTGGTGTCGGACGTGAAATCGAGTGTGCGCTGGGTGGCGTTGATAATGATGTTACTGGTGGCTACCAGGGTGTGCGCCTGGGCCAGATCGGCCAATAACAGCAGGCCAAGGGTGGCGACAATCAGCGGGCTACGCATGGAACGACTCCGGAGGAACAAGGATAACTATTGGACGAGAATAGCCTGTGCCAGTTCAAGATCGCTTGCATGAAGTTTTGGCTGGGCCCGACGCAGGTAAACCAGCGCGGATTCCAGTCGTGCTCCTCGCAATTGGCCGTCGCTGGCAATGAATGACGCGGCGTCATCCCGGGCGGCCAGCAGCAGCTTACGGTCGAAGGGGGCGGAGGTCACCATGCTTGTGGCGTAGCCAGTGGCCACGAGACCCTGGGTCGTCAGGTCAATGGCATGGGCCGAGCCAGCCCAGCAGGCCGCCATGAAAACCGGTGTGATCAGTAGATGTGTAGGAAAACGCATGAGACTCGACAGTTGAAAGCGAGTCCAAAGGCTAGCGCAACGCCCGGTTTAGAGCCAGCGCCGAAACATTGGGACACGTTGGGCGTGTCCCAAAAGGAGATGACGTTTCAGATCGTCAGAATTGCCTGAGCCAGTTGAGCGTCCGTTGCGTTCAACCCTGGCGCCTGATGGCGAATGTGGTCGAGTGCACTTTCCAGTTTCACGCCGCGAATGGCGCCTTCGCTGGCGACAAAACTGGCGGCGTCATCACGGGCGGCACGGACGATCTTGTCATCCCGAAAGGACGACGTGACATCGGAAGTGGCGTCGGACGTGGCCTTGAGTGCACCGACGACAGCGTCGGTGGTCACGATGAAGCTGGTGGCGTGGGAATTGGCAGCCACGGCAAGCAGGGCTGCAGCGCTGAGCAGACGAAGACGGGACATGGTGTAACTCCTTTGGGTGAACCGATTGAGAGGTGGCGCGGTATCTGTTGAGTCAGACGCCTGTCGCGCGGTCATCGCCACGTTCTGGATTGATATTAGGCCTGTAGACAGCGGTTCGCACAGTCCCGTCTGTTCAAGCGAGACATCAGCGCCAGAACGGTTTATCCAGTTCCCTGACACGATCGGAAGGACTGATGCCCAGGTCAGACAGCTGTCGGCCATCGAGTTGCGCCAGTAAACGCCGGGTTCTGGCTCTTTCGAGGCTGTCGGCGAGGCCTCCGAGCAATCTTCTAGTCCAGGTAAATCGGGGCTTGGATTGCGGGGAGGTAGTGGCAAGATCCAGTAGGTGATCCATGGTGCAGTCCTTTTGCGGGCAGGTCGGGATTTCAATGATGATCCCGCCCGATATCCCGGGACAGACACACTCAAGTTAAATTGTACTGGTTCAGTTATATATGTTTGTTAACTGTACCTGTTGCTAGGTGTGGTTATTGTTTTGAGGATTTCGCAGCCCAAAACGACAAAACCCGTCGTGGTTTCCCACGACGGGTCTTGTTTGTTCAATTCGGGTGCTGGCGGTTGACCTTAAGGATCAGAGCCAGCGACGCTAACTTAGCGCCAGAACGGCTTGCTCAGCTCTTCGTAGCGTTGTGCTTCGCTAATCCCGGCGTCAGCCAGCAGACGCGAATCCAGGCGAGCCAGTTGGTGGCGGCTGGAGATGCGGCGCTGCCACAGCATCAGGTTGGCGATAACGCGCAGAGGCATGGAAGCCTGGGTTTTTGCAGCGGTGTCTTCGAAGAACAGATCGGAACTGAGTGTACGTTCCATGGTTTTCATCCTTCCGCTTGTGGCGGGATTAGGTAGTGGTTTAACTGATGCCAATGATCCTCTCGTTTGGCCAGTCTCTCTAGATACAGTTCACCTGTATTGTGAGGGACCAGTTAACTGTTAAAGGGTGGTGTACTGGTCAAAATTGAGGCAACTGTACTTGTCAGCACTGATATGGTGCGTTTATTAGGATTTCGGTCGATAGGGTAGGCAAATACGGTAGGAAATGACCGGTACAGCAGTACAGTTTTAAACACATTTCTGTCTGGCAATAGCGAGCTGACGAAACTGTGTTTGCGTCAGCCGCTATCTGTACCAATTACACCGCCAGCATCCGCCCGGTTTCTTCCAGGTTCATGTGCCAGCTCAGGGCGTCGCGCAGGATATGCGGGGTGTGTCCGCCGAGTGCGCAGGCGGCGGTGAAGTAGTCATCGAGGGCTTGGCGGTAGTCCGGGTGCACGCAGTTGTCGATGATGACGCGAGCCCGCTCCCGAGGGGCCAAGCCACGCAAGTCGGCCAGACCCACCTCGGTCACGAGGATGTCGACGTCGTGTTCTGTGTGATCGACGTGGCTGACCATAGGCACCACGCTGGAGATCGCGCCACCCTTGGCGATTGATTTGGTCACGAAGATTGCCAAGTGCGCGTTGCGCGCGAAATCGCCCGAGCCGCCGATACCGTTCATCATCCGTGTGCCACAGACATGGGTGGAGTTGACGTTGCCGTACAGGTCGAACTCCAGCGCGGTGTTGATGCCAATGATGCCGAGTCGGCGCACCACTTCCGGGTGGTTGGAAATTTCCTGCGGACGCAGGACCAGCTTGTCCTTGTAGCGCTCCAGGTTACCGAACACATCGGCGTTACGACGGCTCGACAAGGTGATCGAGCTGCCTGAGGCAAAGCTCAGCTTGCCGGCGTCGATCAAGTCGAAGGTCGAGTCCTGCAACACTTCGGAGTACATGGTCAGGTCTTCGAACGGCGAGTCGATCAGGCCGCACATCACGGAATTGGCGATGGTGCCGATGCCCGCCTGCAGTGGGCCGAGTTTGTTGGTCATGCGCCCGGCTGCCACTTCCTGCTTGAAGAAGCCGATCAGATGGTCGGCAATGGCCTGAGTGTCAACGTCCGGCGGCAGCACGGTCGACGGCGAGTCGGACTGGTTGGTGATCACGATCGCAACGATCTTTTCCGGCGGGATCGGAATGGCGGTGCTGCCAATCCGATCGTCGACCTTCACCAGCGGAATCGGCGTACGGGTCGGGCGGTACGTCGGGATATAGATGTCGTGCAAACCCTCGAGGTTCGGGTTGTGCGCCAGATTGATCTCGACGATCACGTGTTTGGCGAAGATCGCGAAGCTGGCCGAATTGCCCACGGAAGTGGTCGGCACGATGTGGCCCTGCTCGGTGATCGCTACGGCTTCGATCACTGCAATGTCCGGCAGTTTTAGCTGCTGATTACGCAGCGACTCCACGGTTTCTGAAAGATGCTGATCAATGAACATCACTTCGCCAGCGTTGATCGCCTTGCGCAAAGTGCTATCAACCTGGAATGGCATGCGTCGCGACAGAACGCCGGCTTCGGTGAGCTGTTTATCGAGGTCGTTGCCCAGGCTCGCGCCGGTCATCAACGTGATTTTCAGCGGGGTGACTTTGGCGCGTTCGGCCAATGCGTGAGGCACGGCCTTGGCTTCGCCGGCGCGTGTGAAACCGCTCATGCCGACGGTCATGCCGTCCTCAATCAGAGCGGCAGCGTCAGCTGCGCTCATCACCTTGTCCAACAACGAAGGCAAGCGAATACGATCACGGTACATGGGTTGTTATCTCGGGTAACGGAAGCAAGGTGTGCAGTCTAGTGGCTTGAAAAAAATCCGTCCCGCTACCATGGTCGAATGCCAAGCCCTGATTTAGAGCCTTTGGTCGGGTTTCACGGGGAATAAAAAAACCCCAGCCTACTAAAGGCTGAGGTTTTGGGTATTGCGTTGGAGCAAGTTTTATTCGACGGCTTTGACCATGTCTTCGATGACTTTCTTGGCGTCGCCGAAGACCATCATGGTTTTGTCGAGGTAGAACAGCTCGTTGTCCAGACCGGCATAACCGCTGGCCATCGAACGCTTGTTGACGATGATGGTCTTGGCCTTGAACGCTTCGAGAATCGGCATGCCGGCAATCGGCGATTTCGGATCGTTCTTCGCGGCCGGGTTGACCACGTCGTTCGCGCCGAGCACCAGCACCACGTCGGCCTGACCGAACTCAGAGTTGATGTCTTCCATCTCGAACACTTGGTCATAAGGCACTTCCGCCTCGGCCAGCAAGACGTTCATGTGGCCGGGCATCCGACCGGCCACCGGGTGGATCGCGTACTTCACGGTCACGCCGCGGTGGGTCAACTTCTCTGTCAGCTCTTTCAGCGCGTGCTGCGCCCGTGCTACCGCCAGGCCGTAACCCGGAACGATGATCACGGTATCGGCGTTGGCCAGCAGGAAGGTCGCGTCGTCAGCCGAGCCGGATTTCACCGGGCGGGCTTCCTTGGCGCCAACCGGGCCTGCTTCGGCCGTATTGCCGAAACCGCCGAGCAGTACATTAAAGAAGGAGCGGTTCATCGCCTTGCACATGATGTACGAGAGGATCGCACCGGACGAACCCACCAGCGAACCCGCGATGATCAGCATCGAGTTGTTCAGCGAGAAGCCGATACCCGCCGCTGCCCAGCCGGAGTAGCTGTTGAGCATCGATACCACTACCGGCATGTCCGCGCCGCCGATCGGGATGATGATCAGCACGCCCATCACGAAGGCCAGCGCCAGCATCAACGCGAAAGCGCCGAGGTTGCCGGTCATCATGAAGGTGATGCCCAGCGCGAGCGTCGCCAGACCCAGCAGCAGGTTGAGCTTGTGTTGACCGCTGAACTGTACCGGTGCGCCCTGGAACAGACGGAACTTGTACTTGCCCGAGAGCTTGCCGAATGCGATCACCGAACCGGAGAAGGTAATTGCACCGATGGCCGCGCCGAGGAACAGCTCCAGGCGGTTACCGGCAGGAATCGAATCGCCCAGCTGTTTGACGATGCCCAGGGATTGCGGCTCGACCACCGCCGCGATGGCAATGAATACCGCAGCCATCCCGATCATGCTGTGCATGAAGGCGACCAGTTCCGGCATCTTGGTCATTTCAACGCGCTTGGCCATGATCGAACCGGCAGTGCCGCCGACCAGTAGCCCGACAATGACGTAACCGATACCGGCGGTGGCAAGCTCTGCGCCCAGCTTATAGATGAGGCCCACGGTAGTGAGGATCGCCAGTGCCATGCCGAGCATGCCGTACAGATTGCCGCGCCGCGAAGTGGTCGGGTGCGACAGGCCTTTCAGGGCCTGGATGAAGCAGATGGACGCGATCAAGTAGAGCGTCGTTACGAGGTTCATGCTCATTACTTAGGCGCCTCTTCTTTTACGACTTTCGGGGCTTTCTTCTTGAACATCTCAAGCATCCGGCGAGTCACCAGGAAGCCACCAAAAACGTTCACCGCCGCCAGAGCCACCGCCAGGGTGCCCATGGTTTTGCCCAGAGGCGTGACGGTCAATGCCGCCGCCAGCATGGCGCCGACGATGACGATCGCCGAGATGGCGTTGGTCACGGCCATCAATGGCGTGTGCAGTGCAGGCGTAACGTTCCAGACCACGTGATAACCGACATAAATCGCCAGCACGAAGATGATCAGGTTGTAGATACCGGGGGAGATAAGCTCTTCCATCGTCTGAATCCCTGCTTAGGCGTTTTTGCGGATGACTTGGCCGTCGCGGCACATCAGGCACGCGGCGACGATGTCGTCTTCGAGGTTCACTTCGAACTGGCCTTCTTTGTTGAAGACCAGCTTCAGGAAGTCCAGCAGGTTGCGCGCATACAGTGCTGAAGCATCTGCCGCGACTGCGCCGGCCAGGTTGGTCGGGCCGCAAATGGTCACGCCATTCTCGACCACCACCTGATCCGCCACGGTCAGCGGGCAGTTGCCGCCCTGAGCCGCCGCGAGGTCGATGACCACTGAGCCTGGCTTCATTTGCGCGACGGTTTCCGCGCTCAGCAGCGTCGGTGCCTTGCGGCCCGGAATCAGGGCGGTGGTGATGACGATGTCGGCTTGCTTGGCGCGCTCGTGCACGGCCAGGGCCTGACGTTGCATCCAGCTGGCGGGCATCGGCCGGGCGTAACCGCCGACACCGACAGCGCATTCGCGCTCTTCATCGGTTTCGTACGGCACGTCGACGAACTTGGCGCCGAGGGATTCGATCTGCTCCTTCACCGCAGGACGAACGTCGGAGGCTTCGATCACTGCACCCAGGCGTTTCGCGGTGGCAATCGCCTGCAACCCCGCAACGCCGGCGCCAAGAATAAGCACGCGAGCCGCTTTCACGGTGCCCGCAGCTGTCATCAGCATTGGCATGAAGCGTGGGTAGTGGTGAGCGGCCAGCAACACGGCTTTATAGCCGGCGATGTTTGCTTGGGAGGACAGTACATCCAGGCTCTGGGCGCGGGAGGTGCGCGGCGCAGCTTCCAGTGCGAACGCGGTAATGCCGCACTCAGCCAGCTTGGCAATGGTTTCATTGCTGAACGGGTTGAGCATGCCCACCACAACGGTGCCGCTCTTGATCAGAGCCAGCTCGCTGTCGCTGGGGGCGACCACCTTGAGAATCAGCTCGGCACCAAACGCATCGTTGGCGCTGCCAATAATTGCGCCTGCCGCTTCATAAGCACTGTCGACAACGCTGGCCTTAATGCCGGCGCCGCTTTGCACAGTAACCTTATGACCCTGGCCGATCAGCTTCTTGATGGTTTCCGGGGTTGCAGCAACCCGTGTTTCACCCGTCTGGGTTTCGAGAGGAACACCAATGTGCACGTCAAATCTCCTGCGTGATCTTATTGAGTAAACCCAGGCACTTCGGATGGTGCGGCTGGGGCGGCCGATCAGCACGATCCCGCCAAATCAGGGCGGGGCGCGGCATTTTGCAGGCGAACTTTGTGCCCTTCAAGGGATTATGACGGGTGACGGAAAATTAACTACAAGTCACCCCGTGACCGAATGTCGCAACCACCCGGTTCAATCCCTTGCAGACCGTGCCTTGTAAGGATTCTGGCCGAAATTCAAGAATTTACACATCGGCACGGTGAATGAGGTGGTATTGCTGTCGAATAGCGGCTCAAGGCCACGTCTTCAGGCGCTTGTGGGACGTTTGTACCGCTTCGCGGTACAGTCTGCGAATATGCGACAAATACTTATATCTGTAGGGCTTTGAAGTTGCTGACTACGAGGTCAGCTAATTCCGATGAGCCGTTATCCCTCTAGGCTGTAGCCCTGCGCCTGATTCACCAGCCAATCGCGAAATGCCTTCAAAGACGCCGATTCGACTTTTCGCTCAGGAATCATCAAGTAATACGCCTTGATGCTCGACATTGCCTGAGCGTTGGCAATCACCAGCCGCTTCTCCGCCAGTTCGCGCTGAATCAGGAACGGCGGGATCAAGGCTATCCCCATGTCGTGCATCGCCGCTTGGGCAAGCATGGAGAATAGCTCGTAGCGCGGTCCTGTCATGTCGCGCGGGATATTAAGGTTTTGCGAGTTGAACCATTGGCGCCAGGCGTAGGGGCGGGTGGTCTGTTGCAGCAGGGGCAGCTCGGCGATTTCAGCGGGGGTTAGGTCTGTCTTTTTGCCCAGTAGAGTGGGGCTGCATACGGGCATCGGGTTTTCGCCCATCAGCCTGTGGGATTCAGTACCCGACCAGTCCGCATCGCCAAAGTAAATCGCCGCGTCGAAGTCGGTGTCGGCAAACAGGAAGGGGCGGGTGCGGTTAGTGAGGTTGACCGTCACTTCCGGATGTTTTTGCTGGAAATCCTTGAGTCTAGGCAAGAGCCATTGAGTGCCGAAGGTCGGCACAACCGCCAGCTCGATCACGTTGGCGCCTTGCTGGCCCATGACCGACAACGTGTCGCGCTCTACGGCATCGAGTTGGGTGGCGACCCTGCGGCTGTAGGAAAGCCCCGCTTCCGTCAGCTTGACCCCGCGCCGGGAGCGTCGGAACAGTTCCACACCGAGGAACTCCTCAAGGCTGGCGATCTGTCGGCAAATCGCTCCCTGGGTGAGTGAAAGTTCTTGGGCGGCCTTGGTAAAGCTCTCGTGGCGCGCGGCCGCTTCAAAGCTGATCATGGCTGTTGTGCTGGGAATCTTTCTGCGCATGTACGTCAACCTCACTAATGCATCGCATTAAATCTGTTTCGCGACGTTTCGGAGTGAGAAATTAGCACAACAGTATGCAAAATCCTCGTTTGCTGTAACGCCGAAGCGGGCCTAGGATCAGTCCACGTTATTTGACCCGATTCGAGAGGACACACTCATGGGCGGTAAAGCTAGCTTCAATTGGATTGATCCCCTGCTGCTGGATCAACAGCTCACCGAAGAAGAACGCATGATCCGCGACACCGCCGAGCAATTCGCTCGGCAAAAGCTCGCTCCGCGTGTTCTTGAAGCATTCCGTCATGAGAAAACCGATCCGGCAATCTTCCGCGAGATGGGCGAAGTCGGCCTGCTCGGCGCAACCATTCCTGAGCAGTATGGCGGCAGCGGCCTGAACTACGTCAGCTACGGCTTGATCGCCCGTGAAGTCGAGCGCGTCGATTCGGGTTATCGCTCGATGATGAGCGTGCAGTCCTCGTTGGTGATGGTGCCGATCAATGAATTCGGTACTGAAGCCCAAAAGCAGAAGTACCTGCCAAAACTCGCAACGGGCGAATGGATCGGTTGCTTCGGTCTGACCGAGCCTGACCACGGTTCCGACCCGGGCTCGATGATTACTCGTGCGCGCAAAGTGGAAGGCGGCTACAGCCTGACCGGCAGCAAGATGTGGATCACCAACAGCCCGATCGCCGACGTGTTCGTGGTTTGGGGCAAGGACGACGCCGGCGACATTCGTGGCTTCGTTCTGGAAAAGGGCTGGAAAGGCCTGAGCGCTCCTGCAATCCACGGCAAGGTCGGCCTGCGTGCGTCCATCACCGGTGAGATCGTCATGGACAACGTGTTTGTCCCTGAAGAGAACATTTTCCCTGACGTTCGTGGTTTGAAAGGCCCTTTTACTTGCCTCAACTCTGCGCGTTACGGCATCGCTTGGGGCGCCTTGGGTGCTGCGGAGTTCTGCTGGCACACCGCTCGCCAATACACCCTGGATCGTCAGCAGTTCGGTCGCCCGTTGGCCGCTACTCAGCTGATCCAGAAGAAGCTGGCCGACATGCAGACCGAGATCACCATGGCGCTGCAAGGCTGCCTGCGTCTGGGTCGCATGAAAGATGAAGGCACGGCAGCGGTGGAGATCACTTCGATAATGAAGCGCAACTCCTGCGGCAAGTCCCTGGACATTGCCCGAATGGCGCGCGACATGCTGGGTGGCAATGGTATCTCTGATGAGTTCGGCGTTGCCCGTCACCTGGTCAACCTGGAAGTGGTGAATACCTATGAAGGTACGCATGACGTCCATGCGCTGATCCTCGGTCGTGCGCAGACCGGTATCCAGGCGTTCTATTAACAGGAGAACGGCCATGGGCGCGCTTTCGCATCTACGGGTACTGGATTTATCGCGGGTGCTGGCCGGGCCTTGGTCCGGGCAGATACTGGCGGACCTTGGCGCCGAGGTGATCAAGGTCGAGCGTCCGGGTAATGGCGATGACACGCGCGCCTGGGGGCCTCCGTTTCTTAAAGACGCCTATGGCGAGAACACCAGCGAAGCCGCCTATTACTTGTCGGCCAATCGCAACAAGCAATCCGTGACCATCGACTTCACGCGTCCGGAGGGGCAGAAGCTGGTGCGCGAGCTGGCGGCCAAGTCCGACATCCTGATCGAGAACTTCAAGGTCGGTGGTCTGGCGGCTTATGGGCTGGACTATCAGTCGCTCAGGGCTGCCAATCCGAATCTGATTTACTGCTCGATCACGGGGTTTGGTCAGACCGGCCCGTATGCCAAGCGCGCGGGTTATGACTTCATGATTCAGGGCCTGGGGGGCCTGATGAGCCTTACAGGTCGGCCGGAAGGAGATGAGGGGGCGGGGCCGGTGAAAGTCGGCGTGGCGCTGACGGATATTTTGACCGGGCTCTACTCGACTGTGGCGATCCTTGCAGCGCTGGCTCATAGGGATCATGACGGCGGCGGTCAGCATATCGATATGGCTCTGCTGGATGTTCAGGTGGCGTGTCTGGCTAACCAGGCGATGAATTACCTGACGACGGGCAATGCACCGAAGCGTCTGGGCAATGCGCATCCGAACATCGTGCCTTATCAGGACTTTCCTACGGCAGATGGCGATTTCATCCTGACCGTGGGCAATGACGGCCAATTTCGCAAATTTGCGGAGGTGGCTGGGCAGCCTCAGTGGGCGGATGATCCGCGCTTTGCCACCAACAAGCTGCGAGTGGCGAATCGGGCATTGCTGATTCCATTGATCCGCCAGGCTACGGTGTTCAAGACCACTGCTGAGTGGGTGGCGCAGCTGGAGCAGGCGGGCGTGCCATGCGGCCCGATCAATGATCTGGCTCAAGTGTTTGCCGATCCTCAGGTGAAGGCGCGCGGGCTGGCAATCGAGCTGCCTCATGTTCTGGCCGGAATGGTGCCGCAGGTGGCGAGTCCGATTCGTCTGTCCGAGACTCCTGTGGAGTATCGCAATGCGCCTCCTTTGCTGGGTGAGCACACGTCCGAGGTATTGCAGCGGGTATTGGGTCTGGATGCTGGTGCGGTAGCTGCTTTTAAAGAGGCCGGAGTGCTCTGAGGATTCCTTCTATATAGAGGGAGTGGTTTTCACTCCTTCCCATATAGAGGAAAACAGGCTGTTTTCTGGCTTTCTGCAAGTTATTGATAGAAAAGCCAAATCAGGGGTTGACGGCAGATTCTGGAAGTCTATAATTCGCCCCACTTCCGGCGCAGTCGAAACGGAAAACTCCTTGGTAAACAAAGAGTTACGCAGTTTTCGACAGCGAGTTGCTTCAGATCATCGAAGCCCAGAAGGAGTTGGTTGAGCAGTGTGTTTTCGCTTGATTGACGGTTCGATCTTCTCGGTCGAAAGCGGAGAAAAAGAGGTGTTGACAGCAGCGAGTAACGCTGTAGAATTCGCCTCCCGCTAACGAGAGATCGGAAGCGCAAGTGGTTGAAGTTGCAAAGGAAACTTTGAAAACTTCTGAAAATAACCGCTTGACAGATACAGGGGACGCTGTAGAATGCGCGCCTCGGTTGAGACGAAAGATCTTAACCAACCGCTCTTTAACAACTGAATCAAGCAATTCGTGTGGGTGCTTGTGGAGTCAGACTGATAGTCAACAAGATTATCAGCATCACAAGTTACTCCGCGAGAAATCAAAGATGTAACCAACGATTGCTGAGCCAAGTTTAGGGTTTCTTAAAAACCCAAAGATGTTTGAACTGAAGAGTTTGATCATGGCTCAGATTGAACGCTGGCGGCAGGCCTAACACATGCAAGTCGAGCGGTAGAGAGGAGCTTGCTTCTCTTGAGAGCGGCGGACGGGTGAGTAATGCCTAGGAATCTGCCTGGTAGTGGGGGATAACGCTCGGAAACGGACGCTAATACCGCATACGTCCTACGGGAGAAAGCAGGGGACCTTCGGGCCTTGCGCTATCAGATGAGCCTAGGTCGGATTAGCTAGTTGGTGAGGTAATGGCTCACCAAGGCGACGATCCGTAACTGGTCTGAGAGGATGATCAGTCACACTGGAACTGAGACACGGTCCAGACTCCTACGGGAGGCAGCAGTGGGGAATATTGGACAATGGGCGAAAGCCTGATCCAGCCATGCCGCGTGTGTGAAGAAGGTCTTCGGATTGTAAAGCACTTTAAGTTGGGAGGAAGGGCATTAACCTAATACGTTGGTGTCTTGACGTTACCGACAGAATAAGCACCGGCTAACTCTGTGCCAGCAGCCGCGGTAATACAGAGGGTGCAAGCGTTAATCGGAATTACTGGGCGTAAAGCGCGCGTAGGTGGTTTGTTAAGTTGGATGTGAAATCCCCGGGCTCAACCTGGGAACTGCATTCAAAACTGACAAGCTAGAGTATGGTAGAGGGTGGTGGAATTTCCTGTGTAGCGGTGAAATGCGTAGATATAGGAAGGAACACCAGTGGCGAAGGCGACCACCTGGACTGATACTGACACTGAGGTGCGAAAGCGTGGGGAGCAAACAGGATTAGATACCCTGGTAGTCCACGCCGTAAACGATGTCAACTAGCCGTTGGGAGCCTTGAGCTCTTAGTGGCGCAGCTAACGCATTAAGTTGACCGCCTGGGGAGTACGGCCGCAAGGTTAAAACTCAAATGAATTGACGGGGGCCCGCACAAGCGGTGGAGCATGTGGTTTAATTCGAAGCAACGCGAAGAACCTTACCAGGCCTTGACATCCAATGAACTTTCCAGAGATGGATTGGTGCCTTCGGGAACATTGAGACAGGTGCTGCATGGCTGTCGTCAGCTCGTGTCGTGAGATGTTGGGTTAAGTCCCGTAACGAGCGCAACCCTTGTCCTTAGTTACCAGCACGTAATGGTGGGCACTCTAAGGAGACTGCCGGTGACAAACCGGAGGAAGGTGGGGATGACGTCAAGTCATCATGGCCCTTACGGCCTGGGCTACACACGTGCTACAATGGTCGGTACAGAGGGTTGCCAAGCCGCGAGGTGGAGCTAATCCCACAAAACCGATCGTAGTCCGGATCGCAGTCTGCAACTCGACTGCGTGAAGTCGGAATCGCTAGTAATCGCGAATCAGAATGTCGCGGTGAATACGTTCCCGGGCCTTGTACACACCGCCCGTCACACCATGGGAGTGGGTTGCACCAGAAGTAGCTAGTCTAACCTTCGGGAGGACGGTTACCACGGTGTGATTCATGACTGGGGTGAAGTCGTAACAAGGTAGCCGTAGGGGAACCTGCGGCTGGATCACCTCCTTAATCGACGACATCAGCTGCTCCATAAGTTCCCACACGAATTGCTTGATTCATTGAAGAAGACGATAAAGAAGCAGCCCTAACGGGTTGTAGCTTGGTTGGTTAGAGCGCACCCCATGCTTTGTGGTAAAGAGCAGGGTGAGGTCGGCCGGATAGCTCGAAATTGGGTCTGTAGCTCAGTTGGTTAGAGCGCACCCCTGATAAGGGTGAGGTCGGCAGTTCGAATCTGCCCAGACCCACCAATTTTTGTGTGGGATCCTGTAGCAATACGGGGCCATAGCTCAGCTGGGAGAGCGCCTGCCTTGCACGCAGGAGGTCAACGGTTCGATCCCGTTTGGCTCCACCACTACTGCTTCTGTTTGTTGAAAGCTTAGAAATGAGCATTCCATCGTGATGATGGTGAATGTTGATTTCTAGTCTTTGGCTAGATCGTTCTTTAAAAATTTGGGTATGTGATAGAAAGATAGACTGAACGTTACTTTCACTGGTAACGGATCAGGCTAAGGTAAAATTTGTGAGTTTAATCGCGAATTTTCGGCGAATGTCGTCTTCACAGTATAACCAGATTGCTTGGGGTTATATGGTCAAGTGAAGAAGCGCATACGGTGGATGCCTTGGCAGTCAGAGGCGATGAAAGACGTGGTAGCCTGCGAAAAGCTTCGGGGAGTCGGCAAACAGACTTTGATCCGGAGATGTCTGAATGGGGGAACCCACCTAACATAAGTTAGGTATCTTAAGCTGAATACATAGGCTTAAGAAGCGAACCAGGGGAACTGAAACATCTAAGTACCCTGAGGAAAAGAAATCAACCGAGATTCCCTTAGTAGTGGCGAGCGAACGGGGACTAGCCCTTAAGTGGCTTTGAGATTAGCGGAACGCTCTGGAAAGTGCGGCCATAGTGGGTGATAGCCCTGTACGCGAAAATCTCTTAGTCATGAAATCGAGTAGGACGGAGCACGAGAAACTTTGTCTGAATATGGGGGGACCATCCTCCAAGGCTAAATACTACTGACTGACCGATAGTGAACTAGTACCGTGAGGGAAAGGCGAAAAGAACCCCGGAGAGGGGAGTGAAATAGATCCTGAAACCGTATGCGTACAAGCAGTGGGAGCCCACTTTGTTGGGTGACTGCGTACCTTTTGTATAATGGGTCAGCGACTTATTTTCAGTGGCGAGCTTAACCGAATAGGGGAGGCGTAGCGAAAGCGAGTCTTAATAGGGCGTCTAGTCGCTGGGAATAGACCCGAAACCGGGCGATCTATCCATGGGCAGGTTGAAGGTTGGGTAACACTAACTGGAGGACCGAACCGACTACCGTTGAAAAGTTAGCGGATGACCTGTGGATCGGAGTGAAAGGCTAATCAAGCTCGGAGATAGCTGGTTCTCCTCGAAAGCTATTTAGGTAGCGCCTCATGTATCACTGTAGGGGGTAGAGCACTGTTTCGGCTAGGGGGTCATCCCGACTTACCAAACCGATGCAAACTCCGAATACCTACAAGTGCCGAGCATGGGAGACACACGGCGGGTGCTAACGTCCGTCGTGAAAAGGGAAACAACCCAGACCGTCAGCTAAGGTCCCAAAGTTATGGTTAAGTGGGAAACGATGTGGGAAGGCTTAGACAGCTAGGAGGTTGGCTTAGAAGCAGCCACCCTTTAAAGAAAGCGTAATAGCTCACTAGTCGAGTCGGCCTGCGCGGAAGATGTAACGGGGCTCAAACCATACACCGAAGCTACGGGTATCACTTAGGTGATGCGGTAGAGGAGCGTTCTGTAAGCCTGTGAAGGTGAGTTGAGAAGCTTGCTGGAGGTATCAGAAGTGCGAATGCTGACATGAGTAACGACAATGGGTGTGAAAAACACCCACGCCGAAAGACCAAGGTTTCCTGCGCAACGTTAATCGACGCAGGGTTAGTCGGTCCCTAAGGCGAGGCTGAAAAGCGTAGTCGATGGAAAACAGGTTAATATTCCTGTACTTCTGGTTATTGCGATGGAGGGACGGAGAAGGCTAGGCCAGCTTGGCGTTGGTTGTCCAAGTTTAAGGTGGTAGGCTGGAATCTTAGGTAAATCCGGGATTCTAAGGCCGAGAGCTGATGACGAGTTATCTTTTAGATGACGAAGTGGTTGATGCCATGCTTCCAAGAAAAGCTTCTAAGCTTCAGGTAACCAGGAACCGTACCCCAAACCGACACAGGTGGTTGGGTAGAGAATACCAAGGCGCTTGAGAGAACTCGGGTGAAGGAACTAGGCAAAATGGCACCGTAACTTCGGGAGAAGGTGCGCCGGTGAGGGTGAAGCATTTACTGCGTAAGCCCATGCCGGTCGAAGATACCAGGCCGCTGCGACTGTTTATTAAAAACACAGCACTCTGCAAACACGAAAGTGGACGTATAGGGTGTGACGCCTGCCCGGTGCCGGAAGGTTAATTGATGGGGTTAGCTAACGCGAAGCTCTTGATCGAAGCCCCGGTAAACGGCGGCCGTAACTATAACGGTCCTAAGGTAGCGAAATTCCTTGTCGGGTAAGTTCCGACCTGCACGAATGGCGTAACGATGGCGGCGCTGTCTCCACCCGAGACTCAGTGAAATTGAAATCGCTGTGAAGATGCAGTGTATCCGCGGCTAGACGGAAAGACCCCGTGAACCTTTACTATAGCTTTGCACTGGACTTTGAATTTGCTTGTGTAGGATAGGTGGGAGGCTTTGAAGCGTGGACGCCAGTTCGCGTGGAGCCAACCTTGAAATACCACCCTGGCAACTTTGAGGTTCTAACTCAGGTCCGTTATCCGGATCGAGGACAGTGTATGGTGGGTAGTTTGACTGGGGCGGTCTCCTCCTAAAGAGTAACGGAGGAGTACGAAGGTGCGCTCAGACCGGTCGGAAATCGGTCGTAGAGTATAAAGGCAAAAGCGCGCTTGACTGCGAGACAGACACGTCGAGCAGGTACGAAAGTAGGTCTTAGTGATCCGGTGGTTCTGTATGGAAGGGCCATCGCTCAACGGATAAAAGGTACTCCGGGGATAACAGGCTGATACCGCCCAAGAGTTCATATCGACGGCGGTGTTTGGCACCTCGATGTCGGCTCATCACATCCTGGGGCTGAAGCCGGTCCCAAGGGTATGGCTGTTCGCCATTTAAAGTGGTACGCGAGCTGGGTTTAGAACGTCGTGAGACAGTTCGGTCCCTATCTGCCGTGGACGTTTGAGATTTGAGAGGGGCTGCTCCTAGTACGAGAGGACCGGAGTGGACGAACCTCTGGTGTTCCGGTTGTCACGCCAGTGGCATTGCCGGGTAGCTATGTTCGGAATAGATAACCGCTGAAAGCATCTAAGCGGGAAACTAGCCTCAAGATGAGATCTCACTGGGACCTTGAGTCCCCTGAAGGGCCGTCGAAGACTACGACGTTGATAGGTTGGGTGTGTAAGCGCTGTGAGGCGTTGAGCTAACCAATACTAATTGCCCGTGAGGCTTGACCATATAACACCCAAGCAATCTGTGAACTCGAGAGAGGCCAGATTGCGGTGTGTGAAGACGAAACGAACCGAAAGTTCGAGAAACAAACACACAAACTATCGCATACCCATTCGCTGGAACGTGATCTCGCAAGAGAAAACGAGCCGGCTACCGAATTTCTTGACGACCATAGAGCGTTGGAACCACCTGATCCCATCCCGAACTCAGTAGTGAAACGATGCATCGCCGATGGTAGTGTGGGGTTTCCCCATGTGAGAGTAGGTCATCGTCAAGATTAAATTCCGAAACCCCAATTGCGAAAGCAGTTGGGGTTTTGTTTTAGTAGAAGTCACCAATTTTGCTGGCACGTTACGAACTAACGGGCTGGTCACAGAATTTCTTGACGACCATAGAGCATTGGAACCACCTGATCCCATCCCGAACTCAGCAGTGAAACGATGCATCGCCGATGGTAGTGTGGGGTTTCCCCATGTGAGAGTAGGTCATCGTCAAGATTGAATTCCGAAACCCCTGTCCGCTAACGCAGACAGGGGTTTTGTCGTTTCGGGCTTGCTAAAAGCCCGATAGGCCGCCTCGGAGAAACAAAAAAGCCAGCCCCTGGAAATCAAGGGCTGGCTTTTTTATGGGCTGATATTTAGAACTGGTAGCTGATTGTGGCGGCGAGATTGCGTTCTTCGCCCAGGTAGCAGAAGTTCAGACTGGCACAGGAGGCCACGTAGGACTCGTTGGTCAGATTGTTCGCATTCAGGCGTACGTCAACGCCCTTCAGGCCAACCTTGCCCAGGTCATAGCCGACAGACGCATCGAACAAGGTGTAGGACGGCACCTTCATGGTGTTTTCAGCATCAGCCCAGCTGTAGCCGACATAACGCACACCACCGCCGAGCCGCAGACCATCCAGTGCCGCGCTGTCGAACTTATAGTCAGCCCAGACCGACGCCATATGCCGCGGTGCCTGGGTAGGCGAGTTGCCCTTGTTCTCGATCACGTCTGTTGGCGTACTCAAGGTGCTGATCATCGACTTCGAGTATTCGATGTCGGTGAAGGTGTAGCTGCCAAGCACTTTGAGGTTATCGGTCAGCTGCAGGTGCGCTTCCAGCTCCAGCCCTTGAGAGCGCACAGCGCCGACGGCGCGATAGAAGTTTTCCTGAGGCAGTTTCGTCGCCAGGTTTTCCTGATCGATGCGGAACAACGATGCCGTGAACAAATTGTCGGTACCCGGAGGTTGATACTTCAAACCGACTTCCCACTGTGTGCCATCGGTGGGTGCCAGTGGGTTACCGGCGCTGTCCGCGTAGGAGTTTGGATTGAAAGACTCGGAATAACTAATGTACGGCGCCAGACCGCTATCAAACAAATAGAGCGCACCTGCACGCCCCGTCAGCTTGGTTCGTTTGTCGCTGATTTCAGTGCCCACTGGGCGTCCGGTTTCAGCCAGCCGATTTTCATCCGAGGTTTCGACCCAGTCTTGCCGCAGACCGAGGGAGAAGCGCCACTTGTCCATCTCGATCAGGTCTTGCAGGTAGACGCCGGTTTGCTCCAGGCGTCGCAGATAACTGGTCGGACTGTAGAAGTCGATGTCCGAATTGCCGTACACCGGATTAAACGCATCAATCGGCGCAAGCCCGCCGCTGCTCCAGTCGACCACGGTTTTGCGGCGCTGATAATCCGCCCCCAACAGTACGGTATGCTTGGTTGCCCCGGTGAAAAACTCCGCTTGCAGCATGTTATCGACAATGAAGGCATGAAGCTTTTCATCACCGCCAGTGTAGTAACGGTTCAACTCATTACTGGTCGGCGTCGTCCAGCCATAGGCGTAGACCTGATCGATCTTCACCTTGGAGTCGAGATACCTGAAGTTTTGCCGTGCGGTGAAAACATCGTTGAAACGGTGCTCGAACTGATATCCGAAGGACTGTTGATCACGCCGATAACCATCAACGCCCGGTTCACCTTCGAAGAAGTGTGGCGAGATGCGGTTGCCATTGCGTTGGTGCAGAGTGCCGTCGGCCGGCACGCCACCGTGATAACCACCCTCCGGATCGTGTTGCAGATAGGCCTGTAGCGTTAGCGACGTATCTTCGGTGAAGTCGATACTCACCGTTGGTGCCAACGCGTAGCGCTTTTCCTTGTTGTGGTCGAACTGTGTGTCGGACTGATCCGTCAACCCTGTCAGGCGATAGGCAATGCGTTTGTCATCATCCACCGGGCCACTGAAGTCGAAACCCATGCCGCGCTGGCCCTGCGTGCCCACCGTGGCCTGAACCTGGTGATAGGCCTCATAGAGCGGCTTCTTACTGGTCAGCGCCACCAGACCGCCCGGTGAGCTACGGCCGTAGAGCACCGATGACGGTCCTTTGAGGATATCGACGCGCTCGAGGAAATATGGGTCCACCTGCATGGTGCTGTAGGTGCCGCTGTCACCCATGGATTTGAGGCCATCGAGATAAATGTTGTCCACCGAGCCGTCGTTGAAACCGCGCATCGCCACATAGTCATAGCGATGGGTAGCGCCGTAAGGATTGGTCAGCACGCCGGGGGTGTAGCGCATGGCCTGGGCAACGGTTTGCGAACCCTGGTCATCCATTTGCTGGCGAGTCACCACCGACACACTTTGCGAGGTTTCCAGCAGTGCGGTGCTGGTTTTGGTGGCGATCTGGCTGTGCGTCGCGTTGTAGCCGTCCATGCTGCCCAGTGCGTTACCGAGGGCAAAGCCTTTGATGTCGGTCGTTGGCAGCGCCAACGCTTCGGTGACGGAGCGCAGAACGTAGCCGTTGCCATCCTGACTTACCGCTTCCAGGCCCGAACCGCTGAGCAAATGGCTCAGCGCCTGATCGGCCGAGTACTGTCCTTGTACGCCGGGGGACTGAAGTCCCGCCGTTTGCGAAGGTGTGGTCGATAACGTGATGCCCGCCTGACGCGCAAACTGATTGAGTACATCGCTCAATGGCCCGGCGGCAATGTTGTAGCGATGGCTGCTGACTGCGCTGCTCCCTGCCGCCACAGCGGATATCGGCAATAGACCCACACCCAGCGCGGTAGAGAACAACGCTGCGCGAATGGCGTGACGCAAGGCGCCGCCATCCGCGGTGAAATTAGGAGAGTTCTTACTGATGTAGCGGACAGTCATTGTAGGTTTCCGTAGGAAGTCACTGAAGTCAGCGTTGAAGTGCTTACTGACTAAGCCGGCCTCCCACGGAAAACCCGCCAAAAAAATTCAGGCCTGACGCTCCAGCGTGACCCACCAGCGTGTGCGGTAACGCAATTGCACCGGCAAGGTTTGCGGGAGGATGGTCAGCAGCTTGTCGGTGTTTTCCAGACGGAAAACACCGGACAGGCGCAGGTCGGCAATGTCCGCTGCGCACGTCAGATACCCGTGTCGATAGCGTCCGACCTCTTGCAGGAAATCGCCCAGACGCATGTTGCGGGTAACGATCAGGCCATCGACCCAGGCGCCGACGTCCATGTTCAGCGGCGGGGCCAGGCGCGCTCGCTGGTGATCGATCAGATAGCTCTGTCCGGCCTGAACCTGAGTGGGCAATCCATTGGCGGGCAGTGGCGAGTGGATCACGACCCTGCCGCTGGTCACACTGAGTCGCGTGCAGTCCGCTTCCTGGCGGAGGATGAAACGTGCCGCCACACCCTCATACACACCCTCTCGACTTTGCACCCGTAGCGGTCGATCAAACGAAGACCCTTCATCGGCACCGCCGCACGTCACGATGATTTCGCCGCGGGCCAGTTTGATCAGTCGCTGGTGCGCGGTGTAGTCCAGATCCACCGCGCTCGCTGTATTCAGTTCCAGCCGCGTGCCATCCGGTAGCTGGAAACCACGACGCTCGCCCGTGGCGGTGGCGAAATCGGCGGTCCACTGCTGCCAGCCCGTCACATCCCTGCCCAACCATGCCGCCGACCCCATCAACACTGCGCCGGACAGCAACTTCAAGGCCTGACGTCTGCCCAATCCCTGAACACTGTTTTCCAACGTGTTGAAGGCGACGTGAGCACCGGGCACTGCACGCAGATTGCTGCTCAGTTCGGCCTGCAGGGACTGCACCCGTTGCCAAGCCACTTCGTGCTCATGGTGTTCCGCCCGCCAGACATCGCATTGCTGACGCAGCCGGGGATTGCTCGCGTTGTTTCGCAGGCGCAACAGCCAGTGGATGGCTTGTTTGACCACCTGCTGATGGGGTTCGCCACGGCGGCTCACCGACAGGTTATCCACAGGCATCATGCTTCGTACCGCAGCTGGTAGCAGTGAAACAAGGCATCGGCGACGTAGCGTTCCACAGAGCGGAGAGACAAGCCCATCTGCTTGGCGATCTGTTTGTGAGTCAGCCCTTCACACTGAGCCAGCAGAAACGCCTGACGCACTTTCGGCTTCAGTCCTTCAAGCATGCGCGCGATGCTTTCCAGCAACTCAAGCACCAGCGCCCGGGCTTCAGTGCTCGGCGTTTCGGCCTCCGGCAAGTGGGCGATGGTTTCCAGGTACGCGCGCTCGATTTCTTCGCGGCGCCAGTGATCGATCACCAGGCCGCGAGCAATCGTTCGCAGAAACGCGCGAGGGGCCTTGAGTTCCAGGCGTTCGGTTCTTTGCAGCAGGCGTACGAACGTGTCCTGGGCCAGGTCCGCAGCATCGGCGGCATTGCCCAGGCGCGCGCGCAGCCACGTGTTGAGCCAACCGTGATGGCTACAGTAAAGCGCCTGTACCGCAAACTCAGATGAGGACATGAATGCGACTGCCCGGACGTCACAAATGATAATTAGTCGCATTGTCATCAAGGGTTGGCAGATTTGCAACTGCCGCACGAACAACCGTCATCACAAAAATGCTACTCAGGCGCTCTAGCACACCGTTCGGCGGGTATCTGACGGAAATGCCGGCCATTTCGTACATGCTCCTAAGATTTATCCGGTTTGTGCCGACAGACTGGTGAGACATGCGTGCACCAAAGTAGAGCGGTCACAGAATGCCGCTCGAGCTGTACATGGAATGTTGCAACCCGGACCGCATCCCCACTTTCTGCATAGAAGTCCCATGAAATGAATCTCAAGTTCAGCCATAAAATCCTGTTGGCCGCCTCCGGCGTCGTGGTGCTGGCTTTTGCGTTGTTCACTTTGTACAACGACTATCTGCAGCGAAATACCATTCGGCAAAACCTCGAATCCTCTGTTCAACAAGCCGGCGACCTGACCGCCAGCAGCGTGCAGAACTGGATGAGCGGCCGCGTGCTGGTGCTGGAAAACCTCGCGCAGAACGTCGCTCATCAAGGCGCCACAGCCGATCTGCCGGGGCTGGTTGATCAGCCGGCTTTCACCTCGAACTTCCAGTTCACGTACGTCGGCCAGACCAATGGCGTCTTCACCCAGCGCCCGGACGCGAAGATGCCGGACGGCTACGATCCGCGTCAGCGGCCGTGGTACAAGCAAGCCGTTGTCGCTGACAAAACCATGCTGACCCCGCCTTACATGGCCGCCGTCGGTGGCCTGGTCGTGACCATCGCCATGCCGGTGAAAAAGAACGGCGAACTACTCGGCGTAGTCGGCGGTGACCTGAGCCTGGAAACCCTGGTGAAGATCATCAACTCGGTGGATTTCGGCGGCATCGGCCATGCGTTTCTGGTCAGCGCCGACGGTCAGGTGATCGTCAGTCCGGACAAAGACCAGGTCATGAAGAACCTGAAGGACATCTACCCCAACGCGGGCTTGCGCATCGAAAAGGGTAATCAGCAAGTTACCCTGAACAACCAGGAGCGCATCCTCTCGTTCACTCCGGTCAACGGTTTACCGAATGCGGCGTGGTACATCGGTCTGTCGATCGATAAGGACAAGGCCTACGCACCATTGAGCCAATTCCGCACCTCGGCATTGATCGCGATGTTCATCGCCGTGGCCGTGATTGCAGTGCTGCTGAGCCTGTTGATCAACGTGCTGATGCGTCCGCTGACCACCATGGGGCGCGCGATGCAGGACATCGCCCAGGGCGAAGGCGACCTGACCCGTCGTCTGTCCGTGGAAAGCAAAGACGAATTCGGCGAACTGGGCGGTTCTTTCAACCAGTTCGTGGAGCGGATACACGCATCGATTTCCGAGGTGTCGTCGGCCACTCGCCAGGTCCATGACCTGTCGCAACGGGTCATGGCCTCATCCAACGCCTCGATCGTCGGCTCTGACGAGCAAAGTGCGCGCACCAACAGCGTGGCGGCGGCGATCAACCAGTTGGGCGCAGCGACCCAGGAAATCGCTCGTAACGCCGCCGATGCCTCGCAGCACGCCAGCGGCGCGAGCGAACAGGCGGATGACGGTCGTCTGGTGGTGGAAAAAACCATTCTGGCCATGACCGAGCTGTCGCAGAAAATCAGTCTGTCCTGCACGCAGATCGAAACCCTCAACGCCAGCACTGACAACATCGGGCACATTCTCGATGTGATCAAAGGCATCTCCCAGCAGACCAACTTGCTCGCCCTCAATGCCGCCATCGAAGCGGCCCGCGCCGGTGAAGCCGGACGTGGTTTTGCGGTGGTGGCGGACGAGGTACGCAACCTGGCCCATCGCACGCAGGAGTCGGCGGAGGAGATTCACAAGATGATCACTTCGCTGCAGATCGGCTCGCGCGAAGCGGTGACCACCATGAACGCCAGTCAGGTCTCCAGCGAAGAGAGCGTCGAAGTGGCGAACCAGGCCGGTTTGCGTCTGGTCAGCGTGACCCAGCGCATCGGCGAAATCGATGGGATGAACCAGTCGGTGGCTGCTGCGACGGAAGAGCAGACTGCGGTAGTGGAGACGCTCAATGTCGACGTCAACCAGATCAACCTGCTGAACCAGCAGAGCGTGGCCAACCTCAATGAAACGTTGAAGGATTGTGATGCGTTGTCGTTGCAGGCGAATCGGTTGAAGCAGTTGGTTGATAGCTTCAAGATCTGATTCAGGTTTGTCGGACCGCGTTATCGTTCTTCGCGGGCAAGCCTCGCTCCTACAGGGTATCGAGTAACCTGTAGGAGCGAGGCTTGCCCGCGAAAGGGACTTCCGCATCAACGACAAAATGTGTTCTACGCAAACAGCTTCAACACATTATTCATCGCATCATCGGCAAACCCCTGCACAAACCCCTTGAACCCCGGCAGTGCCTCCGCGCCGCCCTGAGCCGGTTCAGCAATGATGGTCCAGGTCGCCCGGGACTTGCCTTCACCCAGCGCTTCAACCGTCATCGCCGCCCACAAATTCGCCACGCCCAGTGTGTTGTAAATCGTGGTCCAGGTCATGCTCCACGCCTGGTCATCCCGCGAGTTGAGTTGCTCGACCACCAGGTTACCGTCCTTGAAGAATTTCTTGCGCAGGGACGACACGCCTTCGCCGGTCATCTCGATGTGCGACAACGCCGGGATGAATTGATCGAAGCCGGCAAAGTTGCCGACCACCGCCCACACGTTCGTGGCCTCGGCCGGCACGTCCACCGACGACACGACGTGGCAGCCTTGAGGGTTTTTGATCAGGGTATCGGGTTGCAGGGTTTTCATGGTTTTGCTCCGGTTGAGTGAATCAGATGAAGTTGATTTCTTTGAGGTAGTCGCAGCCGCGACGCAGCAGCGCCGGGGATTTTTCCGGGTAGTGCGTGCCCATCTGCCGCACGCCGGCCTGGGCGTTGTCGTGGCCGATCATCGAGATATCGCCGATGTCTTCCTCGAAGCCATTGAGGTAGAAACCGAGTACGCCGAACAGCGCGTTGTCGCTGTCGACCCGGCCCAGTTGCTGCTGCCAGTCGGCCACGCTGACCATGGAGAACTCCCGGCCGGCCTCACGGAAGGACGCGACGTAATCGTCCCAACTCAAGGGTTCGGGGTTGTGCAGGTTGAACACCGCTTTTTCCGCCGAATAACGGCTGGCGTGGAAGGCGATGAAACGGGCGAGAAAGTCCACCGGCATCAGGTCGAAATTCAGCGCGAACTCCGGCACCTGACCGAGCTGGATCGAGCCCTTGAGCATCAGCATCAATCGATTCTTGTGCGGTTGGCAGACACCCGTGAGGCTGTTGAAACTGATGTTGCCGGGGCGATACACATTGACCCGAACGCCGCGTTCCCGCGCCCGCTCGAGGATGCGCTCACCGACCCACTTCGACAGGTTGTAGCCGTTCTTGATGTAGATCGGTGGGGTCTGCGCGGCGGGCAATTCAAGCACCCGGCCGTCGTCGGAAATCGTGCTCGACGCCGACAATGTCGAAACGAAATTGAAGATCTTTTTACTGTGCCCTTCGCACAAGCGCAGGCACTCGAAAATCGGCTCGACGTTGTCCCGCGCCAGCGACTCGTAATCGAGCACGTGATTGACGTTGGCGGCGTTGTGCACCAGTGCGCCGAACTCGCGATCCAGTCGCTCGTAAACCTCCACGGCGAGCCCGAGTGAGGGCCGCGTGATGTCTGCCGCGTAAACCCGCACCCGGCTGAGATCCAGATGCTCCAGACGGTTCTCGCGCAGTGCATGAGCAAAGCGCTCGGCCGCCGATTGCCCGCCGCCATCGCGCACCAGGCAAGCCACTTCGCTGGCGCCCCAGGCCAGCAACGCCTCGACGATGTGCACGCCGACAAAACTGTTGGCGCCGGTGACGATCACCTTGTGCACATCGCCCATGCGGCTGACCGGCAACGGCTGCACATCCAGCTCGCGGAAGGCATCCGCCATGGCTTGTTCACTCAGCACTTCTTCAGTGCCGGAGCCGCGCACCAGCGTCGCCAGTTTTGCGATTGTGGGCAGTTCGATGAAGCGGTTGATCGAGATGCTACGCCCGAACTCTTCACGCAGACGCAGCAGCATGCGCGACAGCAAAATCGAGTGGCCGCCCAGATTGAAGAAGCTTTCGTCGGTGGAAATATCGCTGGCTGGCAGCTCCAGCAGTTCCGCCCAAATCTCCAGCAGAAGCGCTTCATCGGCGCTGGCGGGCAAACGCCGCGACGGGTTTTCGGTCATGCTGACGGGCAGCCCCAGCAGCACTTTGCGGTCAACCTTGCCATTGCTGGCGAACGGCATGCTCGTCAGTTCGGTCCAGGCGGTGGGCTGCATGTAATCCGGCAGGAATTGCGTGGCGTGCGCCTTCAGCGCTTCGCGTGCGGCACCGGTTTGATCCTCCTGGGGCTGGGCGAGGAAGGCGAGAATGCGCCGTTGGCTGTCGATCACCACCGCCACCTGGCGGTACAGCTGACTGTCGCGCAGGCAGCGTTCGATCTCTTCCGGCTCGACCCGAAAGCCACGAATCTTTACCTGATTGTCCCGGCGTCCGCACAGCTCGATGCCTGCGCCGGTCCACTTCGCCATGTCGCCGGTGCGATACGCACGCAGGCTCTCACCGTTCGGCAGGCTCAGGTTCAGATAACGTTCGGCGGTCTGCTGCGGATTGTTCAAATAGCCCAGGCACACCCCCGGTCCGACGATGTACAACTCGCCGACGGTCTGTTCGGCCACTGGTTGAAAATCTTCGTCGAGAATCAGCACCTGACTGTTGGCGATCGGTGCGCCGAGGGTGCGGTTGCTGTCGCCAGCGCGCAGTTGCCGCGCGGTGATCAGCACCGTGGCTTCGGTCGGGCCATAGAGGTTGTAGAGATTGCCCTGACGGGTGAGTTGCTCGATGACATAGGGTTCGCAGACATCGCCACCGGTCATCACATGGTCCAGCACCTGCAACTGATCCAGCGGCAGAATGCTCAGCAAGGCCGGTGGCAAAAATGCATGGCTCAGCTGTTGGTGCCGGATCAGTTCGACCAGTTGCAGCGGGTCACGGCGTTGATCGTCGCTGGGTACGATCAGCTCGGCACCCTGGAGCAGCGTCGGGAAAATATCGATCAACGAGGAGTCGAAGCTCAATGACGAAAACTGCAGTACGCGGCTCTGTTCGGTGAGTTGCACATAGTCGGCGTACCACGCGGTGAAGTGCGCGAGGTTAGCCTGGCTGAGCAACACGCCTTTGGGGTGACCGGTGGTGCCCGAGGTGTAGAGCGCCATGCACGGCGCATCGAGATCAGGGCGCTGGCGCATCAACGGTTGATCGAGATCTGCGCCTTCAACGTCGATCTTGGTGAGGTCCAGACTGAGCATCCCGGATGCGAGCGGATGCTGTCCGTCGTGCAGCAACAGCACGGCGCCGGCGTTCGACAGAATGTATTGCTGACGCTGCAACGGATGGCTCGGCTCCAGCGGCAGGTACACCGCGCCGCTGCCAAGAATCGCCAGGATCCCCGCATACAATGCGCTGCATTTCGGCAGGCAGATGCCGACCACCAACGGCCCGTCGTGCCGTTCGAGCAGCGGTTGCAGTCGCTGCGCAATGGCACGGCTGTGAGCGTGCAGTTGGCGATAGCTGAGGGACGTGCCGGCCAGGTTCAGCGCCGGTCTTTCGGCGGACTGAATGAAGCGCTGCTCAAGGCGCTCGATCATTGGCACCTGAGCGAGTTGCAGCAAGCCGGGGTTGGCGGTTGCATTGAGACGGTGGATGAAGGCCAGGTGTTCTGAAAACAGCAGACTTTCCACCTGTTCGAAATGAACGGCAGTCGCTGGTTCGGCGAGCAGGAAATAGTCCGCATCCCGGGAGAAACGGCTGACCAGCAAGGCTGCATGGTCCACCAGTTCCGCCACCGCTCGAAGACGCAGCGCCTGGCCGTTGCCCGAAGGTTCGTCGGCAATCGGCACGCGGGTGAGCAGCGTCGAACCGTACAGGCACAGCAGGTCCAGCGGCGGCAAACCTGAATCCCCTCGCATTCCGACCCCCAGGCTCAATGTCAGTCGCGGCACATCGCCCAGCGGCTGGAACGACAGGCTGGCATCGTCGATCAGCAAATCAGCATTTCCCGATGGCGGCTGGTCGAGAATCGTCAGCCGCGTCAGTGAATGACCGTGTTGTTCAAGCTCTTGCGCCAGGTCGGTCAGGGCCTGGCTCTGCCCAATGAGCAGAATGTCGAGACGTCTCATGATGTGCTCCTCGTTAAACCAGGTAGTCGCTCAAGGCTGCTTGAACGCAGGGCGAATCGAGCAGCGAACTGCTGTGGAAAAACCGCACGATGTTGGCGACCAGCGGGTGATGGCGGTTGATCGGAAAGGCCAGCCCCGACACTTCGTTCTTGAGTGCGCGGCGCGCGGCGTCGCTGATCTGCAAGGCGTCGATCAGGCGGAAGTCGAAGGATTTCTGGATGTCGTTGGTCAGGTAATGGCCGATGAACACCGGCAGAATCTGCGCGATGCACTGACGGTCTTCTTCGCTTGCGGTGTGCCAGTAGATGCGCACCAGCCGCGCCCAGAACCCGGAGTGGCGACCTTCGTCGAGCAAATGGTCAGCCATCAAGCCCTTGATCGATTGCTTGACCGTGTCGTCCTTGGCGAAGGCCGCCACGTCGCCGGTCACGGTGTTTTCGGCGATGGCCACGCAGATCAATTCCACGGCGCTGCGCAAATGCTCCGGTGCCAGCGCAACAGCCGCCGGAATCGCCCGGCTCAACTCGATTTCATCCGGCAGTTCGATCGGCGTGATCCCCGTCATGGCGACGGTTTGCTGCATGAAATCCATCGCCACCAGCGCGTGGTAATCCTCGTCCACCACAACGGTCATGGCGTCGTAACGGCAGGCGAACGGGAAGGTCACGGCGAAGCGATTCTTGGCGATGCTGCGCGCGGTTTTGTCGACGATCTCGGTTTCGAAAATCACCACGTCGTTGATGAATTTGTAGAGCGTCTGCACCAGGGCGAAATCCCGTTGTTCGGGGCATTCGCGCAGGAAGGTTTCGCTCAACACCAGCGGTTGACGACTGAGCGGGTAGATCAGCTTTTCGTCGTTTTCCAACATACGGCGCGGGCGAGTGCGAATGGTCGCGCGGCTTTCCCAGGCGTCGGCGAAGGATTGGTAGTCGGCGGCGTTCATGCGTTCACCTCCGCCACCGGTTCGCTCATGCTCAGGCGCAGGCCGTCCCACAGGGCGATGCGACTTTCCACGGCCGCCAGGGCGCTGGCGTAGACGTCTTCTTCCCGTTGTGGATCGCCATCGACCAGCCGCGCGAGGAGTTTTTCCGCGGCCGGGCCGTGGTCTTCGGAATCGACTTCGATGTGCCGCTCCAGGTAGTAACGGAAGGTCGGCGCCTGTTCGATGCCGATGCCCCAATCGTCGAGAATGCGCTGGAACATCTGCGGGATGACGCTCTCGCGTCCGTGCAGAAACGCCGCCGCCACGCTGTGGCCGGGCGCATGCAGCGCGGTGTGCAAGGTGTGGCGCACGAATTGCGCCGCCGCCGGGTCGATGTCCACGCTTTGCAACGCCACGTCGTAACTCACGCCTTCTTGCTGCAGGGCCACGAAGCGCTCGACGGCAACCGTGCTGGCACCCACTTCGCGCATCGCATCCAGGTACAACTCGAAGTGGCTGTAATGACCCTGAGCCGGCCGATCATCGGACTCTTCACCCAGCACGATCTCATTGATCAGTCGGGCAGCCTGCGGATCTCTCGGCGGCAGCCAGGGCAACTGGACGCAGGTCAGCTCCTGTTGCAGGCGCTTGGTCAGCGACATGAAATCCCAGACCGCGAATACATGGGATTCCATGAAGCGTTGGAGTACTGAAAGCGAATGTATTTCAGAAAAAATCGGGTGCGCACTCAGTTCTGCTTTCTTCTGATTAAGACGGTCTTTAGTCGATTTCATGTCGAGCCTATATGTAATCCGGAGTGGAGTTGCGATCAATAATTCACGGGCGATTAAATAATCTGAAGGCGAGTGAGTGCCTCAAGTTAATTGATCGTTATAAGTTGCGTATAAGTCGTGTGGCTGCAGCGTTGCGGCCAGTGTCCAGTGGTCGCGGAGAAAAGCTAATACACGAATAAAGTTTCGGGCAAGTTATTTTTGCACTAATTTTAAGTTCAGTTTTCCCGGGCGTGACAAGTTCCAATAAGACTTTTGGTTAAAGTTTTATTTGGGCGTAGTTGCTCCTTCCGGCTTATATAAGTCGAAATCGAAATAAAGAGTGAATGCCTCACTCGAAGCAACTTTCCAAGGGTGATCGTTAGTGTGATTGAGGGGTGGAAGTTGGCCGGGATGCCGATGCTTCCTTTCCCGTGACAAGACTCCTTCCGTAGGTTCTTGATGCGGGGACTGCGCCGCTGACGCGGTACGTCACCCGTTTATTATTGGTTGGCAGGCCAAGAGTGAGCGTAAATCAAGGCAGCCGCTATCGCCGACGCGTCATACGGTCGAGGCAATTATCTGACTGGGATAGCGGCACGCAGGCGCGGCAAGCGCAGGCGAGCAGGTTGATCTGCTCGCTCCGGTTGCCGATATGATTTATTTCGAGGTTTTTCTGCTTTGTGCTTCGGGGCCGTTGAGGTAGTTCGTGATGACCTCGACGCCCCGATTGAGGTGATGTTCGAGCAGCTTTATCGCGCGCTCGACGTCGCGCTCTTCCACTGCGCGCAACAGCGCACGGTGATCTTCCTGGGACAGTTTGCCCAGGCCCATGGCTTCCAGGTTGAAGCGCAGGAAGCGTTCTTCTTCGTTCAACCCGTCTTCGACCAGTCTCAACAGTCGACGATTAGGGGCCTTGCAGTACATCGCCATGTGAAACAGGCGGTTGAGCCGGCCAATTTCTGTGTAGTCGTGTTCCGTTTCCAGTTCATCGATGTAGCGGGCGGCCCGTTCAAAGTCCTCATGGGTCAGCAACGGGATCGACAGGCGCAGGGCTTCGGACTCCAGCAGGATCCGCAGCGCGTAAGTTTCGACGGCGTCGCCCTGAACCAATGGCGCGACCACCGCACCTTTATGGGCGATCACGTTAAGAAGCGCTTGGGCTTCGAGCTGGCGCAACGCCTCACGGACCGGCATGCGGCTGACCCCGAACAGGTCGGCCAGGTCTTGCTGACGAAGGGCTGTACCGCAGGGAATACGGCCATCGAGAATGGCGGCACGCAGGGTTTCTTCGATGACCGAGCGTGCCAGATGAGCGGGAATCGGACCGGCGACCTTGATACTGCTGAGAGGGTTGGGCTTCTGTGGCACTACTACACACCCTGAATGACTGAAAGAATTTGGATCCAAGAGGACACTAGTGACTGCCTGACAGGTTGTCAAACCCGCAGAATAAACAGCTCACACCCCCCAGTTTAGCCCGCCCCGGTGATCTCACCGTGCCATTGTCTTTTAACCGGCTACCCTTCACCATCAATCGATTCCACCTGCTTACCTGGATGCCTCGCATTGGCGGTACGTTTCGCGATCCCCTGGACGTTGCGCTGGCTCTGCTGCGCGTTGCTGCTGGCCGGCGTCTTGCCGGGCGGTCTGCATGCCGACTGGGATTTTTCCCTGATCAGCCGCCGGGCGCAGGCGTTGTACGGGCCATTGGGCGCAGGGCAGCCGCGCATTGATGCCTGGCAGCATTTGCTTGCCACGCAGAAGCAGATCAGCGAGCTGGAGCAGCTCAACGTGGTCAATCTGTTCTTCAATAGACAGATGCGCTACGAAGAGGACATCGATCTGTGGCACGAGGTCGACTATTGGGAAACCCCGATCGAAGCCTTGTGGAAGGGCGCTGGTGACTGCGAGGACTACGCCATCGCCAAGTATTTCAGCCTGCGCCACCTCGGCGTATCCAGCGACAAGCTACGCATTACCTACGTCAAGGCCGTGAGCCTGAACCGCGCGCACATGGTGCTGACTTACTACGCCAGCCCCGACGCCATGCCGTTGGTGCTCGACAGCCTGATCGACGGGATCAAGCCCGCCAGCCAACGAACCGATCTGCTGCCGGTCTACGCTTTCAATGCCGAAGGGCTGTGGTTGCCCGGTGCCAAGGGCAACAAAAAAGTGGGTGACACCAAACGCTTGTCCCGTTGGCAGGATGTGTTGAAGAAAATGCAGGCGGAAGGTTTTCCGGTCGAGACGATTAACTAGGAGCACGCGCTCAGATGTCTTTGTTCAAACAGCTGTTGATCGCAATCTGTCTGTTCCTGGTGGTCGCCTTCACCGGCAGCTTCATGGTCAGCCTCGAGAGCTCGCGCACCCAGTACGTCAATCAACTGCGTTCCCACGCGCAGGACGCCGCGACGGCGCTGGCGCTATCGTTGACGCCGAACATCGACGACCCGGCGATGGTCGAGTTGCTGGTCAGCTCGATTTTCGACAGCGGTTATTACGCGAGCATCCGCGTCGTCGATCTGTCGAACGACAAGACTTTGGTGGAGCGCAGCGGCATTCCTGCGGTGACAAACGTGCCGGACTGGTTCGTCAAACTGATCGGCCTGGAGCCGGCGGGCGGCGATGCGATTGTCAGCCGTGGCTGGGAGCAGGCGGCCCGGGTCGAAGTGGTCAGTCACCCGATGTTCGCGTTGGCCAAACTCTGGCAGAGCGCCTTGGGCAGCCTCGGCTGGTTGCTGCTCTGCGGCGCGGTGAGTGCAGCACTGGGTGCGTTGCTGTTGCGCCGGCAACTGAAACCACTGGACTACATGGTCCAGCAATCCCACGCCATCGCCCGCCGGGAATTCCTCAGCCTGCCCAACCTGCCGCGCACGCCTGAATTGCGTCGCGTGGTCCAGGCCATGAATCAGATGGTCGAGAAGCTCAAGGCGTTGTTTCAGGAACAGGCCGAGCGCAGTGAAAAATTGCGCGACGAGTCCTATCAGGACGCGTTGACCGGGTTGGCCAACCGGCGCTATTTCGAGATGCAATTGAATGCGCGGGTGAGCAATCCCGAAAAGGCGAGTTCAGGCTATCTGTTGCTGCTGCGGGTCCGGGATCTCGCTGGCTTGAATCAGCGTCTGGGCGGCCAGCACACCGATGATTTACTGATCGCAGTCGCTGAGCAGCTGTCCCGTGAGTGCGCCAGATACCCGGAAACGCAGACCCTCGTCACGCGGATCCGTGGCGGCGAATTCGCCGTGCTGGCGCCGGGGTTGGTGCACGCCGAAGCGTTGCAACTGGCGCAAAACCTCGACAGTGCCCTGGCGAGCCTGCACGCAACCGGCGCCACCGATGTGGCCGCTGTGGCGTACATCGGGCTGGCGCCGTTCATGTATGGCGACTCACCGCAAGCGGTGCTCGGGCTGGCGGATCAGGCGCTGGCGCAGGCCGAAGGCCAGGGCGATTCGAGGTGGGTCTGCCTGGATCACACGGCGGCGTCGAGCCTTGGCGATGATCATCATGCCTGGCACAGTTTGCTCGACGAGGCGCTGAATCAGCGGCGGTTCGAGTTGTATTTCCAGCCGGTGGTGGCGAGTCAGGACACGGCACTGGTGCTGCATTACAAGGTGCTTTCGCGCTTGATCGACGAGCAGGGCCAGGCGATTCCCGCCGGTCGATTCCTGCCGTGGCTCGAGCGTTTCGGCTGGGCTGCAAGACTGGATCGCCTGATGTTGGAGAAGGTGCTGGAGCAAATGGCCGACCATCAAGCGTCGCTGGCGCTGAACCTGTCTTCGGCGACGCTGACCCATCCGCAGGCGCTGGCCAAAGTCCTGGATATTTTGCGCGCGCACTCCAATCTGGGCTCGCGGCTGACCCTGGAAATCGGCGAGGAGCAACTGCCGGAGCAAGCGAAGCTGGAAGAGCTGACTCGGCGCCTGCGAGAAATCGGATTTTCGTTAAGCCTGCAACACTTTGGTGGACGCTTCAGCATGATAGGCAACCTGGCCCGGCTCGGGTTGGCGTATCTGAAAATCGACGGCGTTTACATCCGTGCGATTGATCAGGAGAGTGACAAGCGTCTGTTTATCGAGGCGATTCAGCGGGCGGCGCACAGCATTGATCTGCCGTTGATTGCCGAGCGGGTCGAGACCGAAGGGGAGTTGTCGGTGATTCGCGAGATGGGGATTTATGGTGTGCAGGGGCAGTTGTTTGGGGAGCCAAAGCCTTGGGAGTAAGGCTGTGAAGTTGCTTTGTCTGAGCTGACGCCTTCGCGAGCAAGCCCGCTCCCACAGTCGATCTTCTGCGAGCTCCCTATTTGTGTACGACCGAGATCCAATGTGGGAGCGGGCTTGCTCGCGAAGGCGTCAGTACACACAACGATGACCGAGGGGGGCTAGATCAACCCCGACTCATCCTCATCCACCAGATTACTCAACCCACCCAACTCCTCCCGGGCCTGCGATCGGCCCATGAGTTTGTCCTGTGCAGCGGCCGGCAGGTCAGTGATGCGCATCACGCCCTTGTCAGTCAGCACCTGAATCAGGTCGTCCAGTACCCGGATCATGTCCAGATCGCTCTGCTTCAACTGCTTGAGCTGTTTGATTTGCTGCAGTTGCTTGTAGCCGATGGCCATGACTTCGCTGGCGAACCACGCCTGAAGGTCCGGGTGATCGGCGGGCAGGCTTTCGGTGGACTCGGCATAGGCCTCGGCTTCCACGCGCATCAGTTGGCCTTCTTCATTGCGTTGCACATAGAACATTGAGCGTCCCTCAAGCGTGAGCAGCCTCATCCTGTCAGCAGCATAGGCGAAATAAGCCATATGGTTATTCGCTAACGGTATTTAAATTCACGTTCTTATATCTATAAAGTCAATCTCCTGCGTACCTGCCGACCAATCGGCGCGCCGCACGACACGAACCAACACGGGACCTCCGTGAGTTTCTGATCGACGCGCGCGCCCTTGAGCGTGCCGTGCGTGGGAGTGATTTATGTCTGTTGTCTCTGCAACTCAAAGCATCGCGCCGCAAATTTTCGAGATCCGCCCGTTCAGCGGTGCCGTCGGTGCCGAAATCATCGGGCTTGATCTGTCTCGCCCGGTCAATGATCAGGACTTCGCCCGCATTCACCGCGCGCACCTTGATCACCATGTTGTGGTGTTCCGCGACCAGCGCATTACCCCTGAACAGCAAATCGACTTCAGCCGTCGTTTCGGCGTGTTGCAGATCCATGTGCTCAATCAGTTCCTGCTGGCCGGGCACCCGGAAATCCTCATCGTTTCCAATATCGTCGAAAACGGCCAATCCATCGGCCTCGGTGACGCCGGCAAGTTCTGGCACTCCGACCTCTCCTATAAAGAACTGCCCAGCCTGGGCTCGATGCTGCACGCCCAGGAATTGCCGTCCGAAGGTGGCGACACCTTGTTTGCCGACATGCACAAAGCCTGGGACAACCTGCCCGAAGCGCTGCGCAAAGCGGTCGAAGGTCGCTCGGCGGCGCACTCGTACACGGCGCGCTACAGCGAGACCAAGTTCGAAGGCAACTGGCGCCCGACGTTGACCCCGGAGCAACTGGCTCAGGTCGCCGAAGTCGTCCACCCAATCGTGCGTACGCACCCGGAAAACGGTCGCAAGGCGTTGTTCGTCAGCGAGGGTTTCACCACCCGCATCGTTGGCTTGCCGGACGACGAGAGCAAGCAACTGCTCGACGAGCTCTACGCCCACAGCGTGTTGCCGCACAACATCTATCGCCATCAATGGCAGCCCCACGACCTGGTGTTCTGGGACAACCGCTCGCTGATTCACCTCGCCGCCGGATGCCCGAGTCATCTGCGTCGCAAGTTGTATCGCACCACCATTCAGGGCGATGCGCCTTTCTGATTTGTCGGAGATCGAATCATGTCCAAACGTCTTCCCTTTGCACCGCTGGCGGCGGCCATCGGCCTCGGTTTCAGCCTGATCGCCGGCAGCCTGGTGGCGCCGACCGTGGCCCACGCCGAAGGTGAAATCCGCATTGCCGAACAGTTCGGCATCGTTTATCTGTTGCTCAACGTGGTGCGCGACCAGAACCTGATCGAGAAGTACGGCAAGCAGGAAGGCATCGACATCAAGGTCGACTGGACTCAGTTGTCCGGTGGCGCAGCGGTCAACGATGCGCTGCTCTCCGGTTCGATTGATATCGCCGGTGCTGGCGTCGGTCCGCTGCTGACCATCTGGGACCGCACCCACGGCAAGCAGAACGTCAAGGCCGTGGCCTCCCTCGGTAACTTCCCGTACTACCTGGTGAGCAACAATCCCAAGGTCAAAACCATCGCCGACTTCACCGAGCAGGACCGCATCGCGGTGCCGGCGGTGGGTGTGTCGGTGCAGTCGCGCTTCCTGCAATACGCGGCCGCCAAGCAGTGGGGCGACAAGGACTTCAATCGCCTCGACAAGTACACCATCGCTGTTCCGCACCCCGACGCCACGGCGGCGTTGATTGCTGGCGGCACCGAGCTGACCGGGCACTTTTCCAACCCGCCGTTCCAGGATCAGGCGCTGGCCAACCCCAATGTGCATGTGGTGCTGAACACCTATGACCTGCTCGGCCCGAACTCGCCGACGGTGCTGTTCGCCACGGAGAAATTCCGCAACGAGAACCCTAAAACCTACAAGGCGTTCGTCGAGGCGCTGACCGAAGCCGCGCAATTCGCCCAGAACGATAAAGGCGCCGCCGCCGATACCTACATCCGCGTGACCAAGGCCAAAATCGATCGCGCTGCGCTGCTGAAAATCATCGACAACCCACAGTTCGAATTCAGCGTCACGCCGAAAAATACCTACCCGCTCGCCGAGTTCCTGTACCGCGTCGGCGCGATCAAAAACAAACCGGATTCGTGGAAGGATTACTTCTTCCAGGACGCCAAGCCGCTGCAAGGGAGCTGATCGTCATGAATGCCCCTTTGCAAGGCCACACGGTCAGCAAACCGAACGCCACAACCCAGGCGCTGCTGTCGGTCGACAACGTCAGCCTCGAATACCGCACGCCGCAACGTGTGGTTCGAGCGACCCACCAAGTCAGTTTTGAAATCGATCCGGCGGACCGCTTTGTGCTGCTCGGTCCGTCCGGTTGCGGCAAGTCGACCTTGCTCAAGGCGATTGCCGGATTCATTCAGCCCGTCGAGGGCGAGATCCGTCTGCAAGGGCAAACGGTCAATGCGCCGGGGCCGGACCGGATCGTGGTGTTTCAGGAATTCGATCAACTGCCGCCGTGGAAAACCGTCAAACAGAACGTGATGTTTCCACTGCTGGCGTCGAAAACCCTCAAGCGCAAAGAGGCCGAAGAACGGGCGCTGCACTACCTGGAGAAGGTTGGACTCGCGGCGTTTGCCGATGCGTATCCGCACACCTTGTCGGGCGGCATGAAGGCTCGCGTTGCCATTGCGCGGGCCTTGGCGATGCAGCCGAAAATCCTGTTGATGGACGAACCCTTCGCCGCCCTCGATGCGCTGACCCGACGCAAGATGCAGGAAGAATTGCTGCTGCTCTGGGAAGAGGTGCGCTTCACGCTGCTGTTCGTCACGCACTCCATCGAAGAAGCGCTGGTGGTGGGCAATCGCATCCTGCTGCTGTCGCCGCATCCCGGCCGGGTACGGGCGGAAGTCCACAGCCATCAATACGATTTACACAGCCTCGGCGGCGTCGCGTTTCAGGAGTCGGCGCGCAAGATTCATCGGTTGCTGTTCGATGAAGGCCAGTCGCCGGAAACCGCGCGCGAGCTGGATTTTTCCGACATTCGCATCGCTTACTGAGCCATTGAGAGGAGTGCCCGATGAGCCAGTTATCATCTGCGCGTGAAGAATTTGAAACCGTTTTGCAGCCGCTGACCAGCGTACCGCTCGAGCGTGAGTTGCCCCTGGGTCAACGGCTGTGGCAACAGGGCTGGATTCGCAAAAGCCTGATCCTGATTTTGCTCGCGGTGCTGTGGGAAGTGGTGGCCCGCCTCCAGAACAACGACCTGCTGTTGCCGAGTTTTCTGCAAACCGGCAGTGCGTTGTATGGCGGCCTGCTCAGCGGCGAGTTGCTGGGCAAGGTGTGGATTTCGCTGGTGGTGTTGCTCAAGGGTTACCTGATCGGCATCGCCCTGGCGTTTGCCCTGACCACGCTGGCGGTGTCGACGCAGTTCGGTCGCGATCTGCTTAGCACACTGACCTCGATGTTCAACCCGCTCCCGGCTATTGCGTTGTTGCCGTTGGCGCTGTTGTGGTTCGGGCTGGGGCAGAACAGCCTGATTTTCGTACTGGTGCATTCGGTGCTGTGGGCGTTGGCGTTGAACACTTACGCGGGGTTCCTGGGCGTCTCGGAAACGTTGCGCATGGCCGGGCGCAATTACGGTTTGAAGGGCATGCGTTTCGTGCTGTTCATCCTGATTCCTGCGGCGCTGTCATCGATCCTCGCCGGGCTGAAAATCGGCTGGGCGTTTGCCTGGCGCACGTTGATCGCGGCTGAACTGGTGTTTGGTGCGACCAGTGGCAAGGGGGGATTGGGTTGGTACATCTTTCAGAACCGCAATGAGCTGTACACCGACAAGGTGTTTGCCGGATTGGCGGTGGTGATTTTGATTGGGTTGCTGGTGGAGAATCTGGTGTTCGATACGCTGGAGCGGGTGACGGTTAAGCGGTGGGGGATGCAGCGCTAAGGTTTGTGGTGTCTGGTCAGGCCTCATCGCGGGCAAGCCCGCTCCCACAGGTTCTGCATCCACTGAAGATCCTTGTGGGAGCGGGCTTGCCCGCGAAGGGGCCGGGACCGTCACCACATCATTTCAAGGATGTTTGCTAGCATTGCGTATGAATCAATCCAGATCAGCCACGAGTGCTCAGCATGCAACTCCCGGACATGAATCTTCTGGTCGCCCTCGACGCCTTGCTCGACGAAGGCAGCGTGGTGGGCGCCGCGCGGCGGATGAACCTCAGCCCGGCGGCCATGAGCCGCACGCTCACACGAATCCGCGAGGCCATCGGCGATCCGATTCTGGTGCGCGCCGGCCGTGGCCTGGTACCGACGCCCAAGGCGCTGGCATTGCGTGAACAGGTGCGGGATCTGGTGGAGCAGGCCGCGCTGCTATTCCGGTCGGCCGATGAAGTGGAACTGGGCAGTTTGCGTCGACGCTTCAGCATTCGCGCCAACGATTTCTTTGTGGGCGTCTACGGCGGCAAGCTCTTCGACACGATGGAGCGACAGGCGCCGCACTGCGAACTGCGTTTTGTCCCGGAGGGCGATGGGGATGACGAAGCGTTGCGTGAAGGACGCATCGATTTGAGCGTCAGCAACAACCGGCCGCTGATGCCGGAAGTGAAGGTGCAGAACCTGTTCTCCACGCACTTTGTCGGCCTGGTGCGCGACGACCACCCGTTGTTTGATGAAGAAATCACCGCCGAACGTTATGCCGGGTTTTCTCACATCAGCATGTCTCGTCGCGGCATCGCCCGCGGCCCGATCGATACAGCGCTCAACGCCTTGGGGCTGGAGCGGAGGGTCGCGGTGATCGCGCCGAGTTTCCATGCGGCGATGTTTGCATTGCCGGATTCCGATCTGATTCTGCCGGTGCCCAAAGAAGCGCTGCTGAGCGTGCGGCGCCTGGGGTTGAAGCTGCGTTCATTCACGCTGCCGATCCCGTTGCCGACCCTGATGTTGACTCAGGCCTGGCACCCGCGTTTCGACAAAGACCCGGCGCATCGCTGGATGCGTGAAACGCTCAAGGCGTGTTGCGACGAGACGTGGCTGGCTGCGCAACCGACCTGATACTTGTGGGAGCGGGCTTGCTCGCGAAAGCGGTGTGTCAGTCACATAGATGCTGGATGTGCCGCCGTATTCGCGAGCAAGCCCGCTCCCACAAGGGATATGTATTGCTGCATGAAACGCACTTATAACTTGCCAATAAGTTGATTTTCGTCAGCTTCCACGCTTCTTAAAATGCTTCGGAATTCAATCCCGGAGCTTGCAGTCCATGACTTCCCTCACGGCCCCGGCACCTCTCGCCGCGGCCAGTCCTGCCGCCATGACGCCACCGGTCTTCGGCCCGCGGATCATCATCGGTCTGGTGGGCGTGTTGCTGGCGGTGCTGGTGTCGGGCCTCAACGAAATGGTGACCAAGGTCGCCCTCGCCGACATCCGTGGCGCCTTGGCCATCGGCTATGACGAAGGCACCTGGCTCGTTGCCAGTTACACCGCAACCTCGGTAGCTGCGATGGCGTTTGCACCGTGGTGTGCGGTGACGTTCTCGTTGCGACGCTTCACCCTCTGCGCGATCAGCGTGTTTACCTTGTTGGGCGTGCTGTGCCCCTTCGCCCCGAACTACGAAAGCCTGTTGTTGATGCGCACCCTGCAAGGTCTCGCGGGCGGTGCGTTGCCGCCGATGCTGATGACCGTCGCCCTGCGCTTCTTGCCGGCCAACGTGAAGCTCTACGGCCTGGCCGGTTATGCCCTGACGGCGACGTTCGGCCCCGGGCTCGGCACGCCGCTGGCCGGGTTGTGGACCGAGCATGTCGGCTGGCAATGGACCTTCTGGCAAATCATCGCGCCATGCCTGATCGCCATGGCCGCCGTGGCCTACGGCTTGCCCCAGGACCCGCTGCGCCTGGAGCGTTTCAAGCAATTCAATTGGCGCGGTGTGCTGCTGGGTTTTCCGGCGATCTGCATGCTGGTGATCGGCATCCTGCAGGGCAACCGGCTGGACTGGTTCGAGTCGAGCCTGATCTGCGGATTGCTCGGTGGCGGGCTGGTGTTGCTGGTGCTGTTTCTGATCAACGAATGGTCGCAGCCGATCCCGTTTTTCAAGATGCAGATGCTCGGCATCCGCAACCTGTCGTTCGCCTTGCTGACCCTCGCTGGGGTGCTGGTGATTTTGCTGGCGGTGATCATCATTCCGTCCAGTTACCTGGCGCAGGTGCAGGGTTATCGCCCGGTGCAGACCGCACCGATCATGCTGCTGGCAGCGTTGCCGCAGTTGATCGCGCTGCCATTGGTGGCGGCGCTGTGCAACCTGCGCTGGATCGATTGCCGCTGGGTGCTGGGGATCGGCCTGAGCATGCTGGCGCTGTCGTGCATCGGCGGTTCGCAGCTGACGTCAGTGTGGATTCGCGACGATTTCTACGTGCTGCAACTGCTGCAAATCTTCGGGCAACCGATGGCGGTGTTGCCGTTGTTGATGCTCTCGACCGGCAGCATCAGCCCGATGGAAGGGCCGTTCGCGTCCGCCTGGTTTAACACCGTGAAAGGCCTGTCGGCGGTGATCGCCACGGGCGTGATCGACGCGCTGACCACATCGCGGCTGCACTTTCATTCCACCATGTTGGTGGACCGTCTGGGCAATTCGCCGCTGGCCGACAGAGACAGCGCGGGGCTCGCCCATCGATTGCATGAGCAGGCCGTAGTGCTGACCGCATCGGACCTTTATCTGTGCATGACCGGTGTCGCCCTGGCGCTGATCCTGCTGATTTTCTGGCTGCCGACGCGGATCTATCCGCCGCGTGCACCGACTTGATTGCTCCACTGAAACAGAAGGTTTTTATGACGACTCAAACAACGAAAAAAGTCGCCGTGGGCGTCGCCGCCCTGGTGGCGGTCGGCGTGCTGGTTTATCTGCTGGCGCCGGGGATGTTCGGCAAACGCACACAACAGAACACCAATGACGCCTTTGTCTCCGCGGACTTCACCCTGGTGGTGCCTCGTGTGGCCGGATTCATCAAGGACGTGCTGGTGGAAGACAATCAGCAGGTCAAGGCCGGGCAATTGCTGGCGCTGATCGATGATCGGGATTTGCGCGCCGCTGCCCAGGCCGCCGACGCCGAAACGCTGGTGGCGCGGGCGCAGTTGCAAAATGCTCGTGCGACCCTTGAGCGCCAGACATCGGTGATCGCTCAGGCCCAAGCCACGGTCGTGTCGGCCAAGGCAGAAATGGCATTCGCCGAACATGAATTGAATCGCTACAACCACCTCGCCGGCGTTGGCGCGGGTACGGTGCAGAACGCTCAGCAAGCCCGCACGCGTATCGATCAGGCCACTGCCCGGTTGGCCAATGCGACCGCGGTGTTGGCGGCGGAACGCAAGCAAGTGGACATCCTCATCGCCCAGCGCGATGCGGCAGACGGTGGATTGAAGCGGGCGCAAGCGGCGCTGGAAATGGCCAGCTTCGAGCTGTCCTATACGCGCATCGTCGCGCCTCAGGACGGTATGGTCGGCGAGCGCGCCGTGCGTGTCGGCGCGTATGTCACGCCGGGCAGCAAGTTGCTGGCGGTGGTGCCGCTGACGCAGGCGTATGTGGTCGCCAATTTTCAGGAGACCCAACTGACCGACGTGCAACCGGGGCAGCGTGTGCAGGTGCGCGTCGACAGCCTTGGCGGCGAAGCGTTGCGCGGTCGCGTCGAGAGCATTGCCCCGGCGACCGGGGTGACTTTCGCTTCGATCAAACCGGATAACGCGACCGGCAACTTCACCAAGGTTGTGCAGCGGATTCCGGTGAAAATCATTCTGGATCCGGGGCAAGTGCTGGCCGAACGGCTGCGCGTGGGGATGTCGGTGGAGGCGAGTATTGATACCGCCGACAACGGTGAGCATGAGGTTGCGCAACGATGAACATCTTCGTCGACTGTTCTGACGCTTTCGCGAGCAAGCCCGCTCCCACATTGGGGTTGTGCAATACACACAATCACTGCCCAAACGGAGACTCCCTGTGGGAGCGGGCTTGCTCGCGAAGAGGCCGGCTGCCTCAACTATCCTTTTGCGCCTTACTGGTCCTGGGCCTCACCGCCTGCACCGTCGGCCCGGACTTTCAGAAACCGCAGGCAGCACAAATCAGCGAATGGTCCAAACCACAAAAAGCCGCCGCTAGCCAAGCCGTCGTCGACACAATGGAAGAACGCTGGTGGGAAGTCTTCCACGACTTGAAACTCTCGGCCCTGACCCAGCGTGCCCTGACCGACAACCTCGACCTGAAACTCGCCAGCAGTCGTCTGCAGCAAAGCCGCGCCGCGCGCCAGGTGGTCACCGCGGACCGCTACCCAAACACCGCCGCCACAGGCAGCTATGGGCGTAAACGCAACAGTGGCGAAGGGCTGAGCGATCCGTCGGGGAACAATGGTAATTCGGCATTCAATCTGTGGGATGCCGGTTTCTCGGCCTCCTGGGAGCTGGATTTCTGGGGACGGGTGCGCCGCGAAACCGAAGCGGCGGATGCCACGCTGGAAATCGCGGAAAACGACCAGCGCGGTGTGCTGCTGTCGGTTCTTGCCGAGACGGCCCAGGACTACATTCAGCTACGCGGCGTGCAAAGTACGCGTGCCGTCACTGAAGAGAACCTCGACGTCGCTCGCCATAGCCTGAAACTGTCGCAGCTGCGCCTGGCTGATGGCGTCGCTACTGACCTGGATGTCGCCGAAGCCGCCGCGCAAGTCGCGGCCATCGAATCGCGGCTGCCGGCGCTGGAACAACGTCAGTCGCAACTGATCAATGCCCTGAGCCTGTTGATGGGCGAACCGCCCCAGGCGCTGCATGCCGAGTTATCCACAGACGCGCCCGTGCCGCAAACCCCGCGCCAGGTCGCCATCGGCCTGCCATCGCAACTGGCTGAACGTCGCCCGGACATCCGTCAGGCCGAAGCTCGCCTGCATGCCGCCACGGCAAACATTGGTGTGGCCAAGGGTGATTTCTATCCGCGCATCACCCTGTCGGGGAATATCGGTTCGCAAGCGATGCAATTGAGCGATTTCGGCTCCTGGGGCTCGCGCGCGTTCGGCATCGGCCCGCAATTCAGCCTGCCGCTGTTCGATGGCGGGCGCCTGCGCGGCGTGCTGAACTTGCGTGAAGCCCAGCAACAGGAAGCCGCGATTGCCTACCAGCAAACCGTCCTGCGGGCCTGGCATGAAATCGACGACCAGCTGACCGCCTACAACGCCAGCCAACTGCGCCGCGACAGCCTCGCCGAAGCCGTACGCCAAAACCAGATCGCCTTGCGTACCGCGCAACAACAGTACGTGGAAGGGGTGGTGGATTTCGTCAACGTCCTCACCGTGCAAGGCGAGTTACTGGCGACTCAGCAGCAGTGGGTCGAGAGTTCGACCGGGGTGTCGCTGGCGATGGTCGGGTTGTACAAGGCGTTGGGTGGGGGGTGGGAGTCGGTGTATCCGGTGGGGGATGGCGTTACCAATAATCCGGTTTGATCGCGGGTGCCTTGTGGGTGGGGACTCGGTTCGGGAACTGGTGTGCATGCAGCTCTTCTGGCGAGACGACTCGGCGCATCCAGTGGGAATGCTCTATCAGCGAGCCGGGTGGAGAGCGCTTGAACCCGGTCCGACATGGAAGAACGACGCCAACGGTCACTTGAGGGAAGTCCTCTCGGATCGCTCGCAGTGCGGGAGTCATGTCGGTATCTCCGGACACCAGAACGAATTGCTGTATGCGCTCAGCGACGTGAATGTCCGCTTGTCTGGCTGCGGTGCGATACATGCTTATTGCGATATGGACGTCGGTTTCTTTTTCTTCGAGTTTCCATATCGCGACTTTATCCTGGCGGCATTCTGTTCCCTTAAGAAATTCTTCAGTGGGCAAGAATCTGTGGCGAGGGGATTCATCCCCGTTCGACTGCGAAGCAGTCGCCCGTACGGACAATTCATTCTATTTGGCCGGGCGCCGGGGCCGCTTCGCGACCCAACGGGGATAAATCCCCTCGCCACAGGTCATCACCGCTTCAAGGTTTTTGCGACAAATCGGCCATGCCCTTGAGCAATTCGATCGGCAACGGAAAGACGATGGTCGAACTCTTGTCCCCGGCAATCGAGCTCAGGGTTTGCATGTACCGCAACTGCATGGCGCCCGGCTGACGGCCGAGCATTTCGGCGGCCTGCATGAGCTTTTCCGAGGCCTGCAATTCACCTTCCGCGTGGATGACCTTGGCCCGGCGTTCCCGCTCCGCTTCGGCCTGCTTGGCGATGGCGCGGACCATCGACTCGTTGAGGTCCACGTGTTTGATCTCGACGTTGGCCACTTTGATACCCCAAGCGTCGGTCTGGGCATCGAGCACTTGCTGGATGTCGATGTTCAACCGTTCACGCTCGGCCAGTAGCTCATCGAGTTCGTGTTTACCGAGCACTGCGCGCAAGGTGGTCTGGGCCAGCTGACTGGTGGCCATGAGGAAGTCTTCGACCTGAATGATTGCCTTCTGCGGGTCGAGCACGCGGAAGTACAGCACCGCGTTGACCTTGACCGAGACGTTGTCGCGGGTGATCACGTCTTGCGGCGGCACGTCGAGCACCACGGTGCGCAAATCGACGCGGACCATTTGCTGCACCACTGGAATCAGCAGGATCAGGCCGGGGCCTTTGACTTGCCAGAAACGGCCGAGCTGGAACACCACCCCGCGTTCGTACTCGCGCAGGATGCGGAAGGTCGATCCCGCCAGCGCAATCACCAACAGCAGTAGCGCGACAAAACCCAGTTGCAGGCCCATGGTTATTCTCCACCCGGCGCCGCGTCAGCCGCGGCCACTTGCAGCAGTAATCCCTGGCGCGCCACCACCCGGACCCGTTGCCCGGTTTCCAGTGGCGTGGCGCTGAGCACTTGCCATTTTTCTCCTTGCAGGTGCACCCAGCCGTTGCAGGCATTGCCGGGCTGCAACGACATCACCGGAGCCACGCTGCCCACGAGCCCGGCATCGCCACTGACGGTCTGGCGCGGTCGGGTTTTCAGGGCGTGGATCACCAGGAATATCAACAACAACGCACTGATCAGGCCGAGGCCGATCATCAACGGGACTGGCACTTCGGTGTTGCTCAGGATCACCGCACCGATGACGAACATCACAATCCCGCCCAACCCGATAACGCCGTAATTGGGCAACGCGGCCTCGGCGATCAGAAAGGCGATGCCGAACGTGATCAGCCAGATCCCGATGGGGTTGGGAATCAGCACGAGGGTGTCCGCCGCGAACGCCGATCCGCTCAAGGCCAACAGCAACGCCACTGCACAGCAACGAGTGTTCACTTGACCCTCCGTGTAGGAGCGAGCTTGCTCGCGATGAGCCAGAGAGCACCGCGTTGATTCCTGTTGTCCGCAGTACCGTTAACGCCCATCGCTAAATACAGTCTAGTCGAGCCATGAGTTGTACGAATTTTGATCAGTTGTCGACGATGTTCCGGTGGGCAGATTTCCCACTGGAATGCGGCGACAGGCCTAGACTTTCAGTACAGAGAAAAGTGTTAACCCATCGTCCGTCACATACTGTTTGCGGACACCGAGGTGCATCATGCGTATGGCAAGAACCGTGCAGAGAAGCCTGGAAAAGGCTCAATGCGAATATGACATTGTCACCCACCCCCACTCGGCCAGCAGCCTGGAGACCGCGCGGGTCTCGGGCATTCCTGCCGAACGGGTGGCCAAGTCGGTAATCCTCGACGATCACCACGGTCATTACCTGATGGCCGTACTCCCCGCCAGCCGTCACCTGGACCTGAGCAAAGTACGCAGTAGTGGCGAATGGCAGGTCTCCCGGGAAAGCACCCTGGCGCATCTGTTCGAAGACTGCGAGCGCGGCGCAGTGCCGGCTTTGGGTGAGTCCTATGGCATGGACATGGTCATCGACCCCTTGCTGACCCGGCAGAAAGACATCTACCTGGAGGCCGGCAACCACAACAATCTGGTGCACATGAGCGTGCCGGAGTATTTGAAACTGGTTCCGCGTGCGGAGGTGCGGGAGTTGAGTAATTGAGTTTAGCGGCGTCCGTCACATCGCCTTCGCGGGCAAGCCACGCTCCCACAGGGATCTCGCCATTCCTGTGGGAGCGCGGCTTGCCCGCGATTGACTGCACAGCAGTCACCCATCATTTGCCATAAAAAGGACCCCGACATGGAATCCCCAACCCACAGCCTCCCCTCCCTGTTCAAACAACTTGGTCTGGACTGCGACGCGATCAGCATCGACCAATTCATCGCCACCCATTCACCACTAAAACCGGAACTGCACCTGGCAGACGCCTTTTTCTGGACCGAGAGTCAGGCAGCGTTTTTGCGCGACGAGATTCTGGATGACGCGGATTGGGCGGAGGTGGTGGATCAGTTGAATGTGCTGCTGAGGAAGGGGCGGGGGGTGTAACAACTCAACTCTCGGGTGGCCACTGTCGGGATGTGTGGACCAGCGCGAGTATCCAGGCTGCATCAGATTCGAGCTGGTAAACCAAGCGATAGCTTTGATGGGGGATTAACTCGCGAGTACCTGAAAGGGCCGCTTTCAGGAAACCGGGAAATGCGGGATATCACATCCTTGAAGCGGTTGTCCATATCGAGAGCTGCTATTGGGTTGAGCGAATGCAAGTAATCCCAAATGTCTGCACTATCCTGTGCTGCTTCCGGCGTCCATATTATCGTCATCCTTTTTTGATTGCCTGCTCACGCCTGGCTGCGAATTGCGCTTCAACCTCATCATTTGTCAGGCCTTCGCCAGCCCGCATGGAAACACGTGCGCTGTCGACTTTGCGTTGCAAGAACGCTTCGTACTCACGTGACTCTCTTTGGGTTTGAACGAATTGACGCATCATTTCCCTGACGATTTGCGAGGCAGGGCGATGAGAAGCTTCTGCTTCGGCCATGAACTGTTCACGCAGTTCAGGTTCAAGTTTCATCGTAAAAACGGCTTGTTTTGACATAGCGCTATCCTCGATTCATCGTACTGATGAAGTATACATCTTCAGTACGTTCACTCTCGGTAATGCCTCTCGCGACAGATGGCTGCTAAATTGTTTCAAAACTTGACCAACTTTCCCCTCAAATGCCATATTGATAGTTAGCAAACTAACAGTGTGTCTTTTCGCCCGTGTCAAAAAATATCGACGCTCTCCAGATGAACATCAGCAGCTCCATGGTGGTGGCCGCCCGGCACTGGCGGAAGATCTGCCAGACCACGCTGGTCAACTATGGAATATCCGAAGCCTGCGCCGTTCCGTTGTTGATGATCGGGCGTCTGGGCGAGGGTGTGCGGCAGGTGACGGTCGCGCAGGCGGCCGGGATGGAGAGCCCTTCTCTGGTGCGTCTGCTCGACCAGTTGTGTCATGCCGGCTACGTCCGTCGAACCGAAGATGCGCATGACCGTCGCGCCAAGTGCCTGAGCCTGACCGACACCGGTCGGGAGCTGGTCCAGGCGGTTGAAATCGAGTTGGTGCGCTTGCGCAATGAAGTGCTGGAAGGGATCGCCCCGAGTGATCTGGAAGCGGCGCTGCGGGTATTGAAAGCGTTTGAGGCGGCCAACGCTCCGTCGGTGGTGAACCCTTGAGCGGATTTTTTACCGGCGTTCCCCCGGCGCGAGACTGGTTCTACGGTGTGCGGACTTTCGCGGCGTCGATGATCGCGTTGTACATCGCCATGCTCATGCAAATGCCGCGTCCGTATTGGGCGATGGCCACGGTCTACATCGTTTCCAGCCCCTTCGTCGGCCCGACCAGTTCCAAGGCGCTGTACCGCGCAGTCGGTACGTTTCTCGGTGCGGCGGCGGCGGTGTTTTTCGTGCCGATGTTTGTTCAGAGCCCCTATGTGCTGGTGGTGGTCATCGCGCTGTGGACCGGGATTCTGCTGTTCCTGTCGCTGCACCTGCGCACCGCCAACAGCTACGCGTTAATGCTTGCCGGATACACGCTGCCGTTGATCGCCTTGCCCGTGGTGGATAACCCGCTGGCGGTGTGGGATGTGGCCGAGGCGCGGACCGAAGAAATCTTCCTCGGCATCGCCGTCGCGGCAGTGGTCGGTGCGATGTTCTGGCCACGGCGCCTGGCGCCGGTATTCAACGATTCGGTGAACAAATGGTTCACCGATGCCTCGACCTACAGCCTGCGCTTCCTCAGCCGCAACGTGCAGCCCGATGAAGTCAGCGCACTGCGCGCGTCGATGGTCGCAACCTTCAACACGCTCGAATTGATGATCGGCCAGTTGCCCCACGAGGGCGCGCGTCCGCAAACCGTGCGCAATACCAAGGAACTGCGCGGGCGAATGATTCATTTGCTGCCGGTGATCGATGCCCTCGACGATGCGCTCTACGCCCTCGAACGCCGCACACCAGAGCTTGTGGATAAGTTCGCGCCGTTGCTGGCGGCGACCACTGAATGGCTCAACCACAAAGATGCCGACCTCGCTCGCTGGCAAGCGCTGAAAGATCAGCTCGAAGCGCTGCAACCGTCCGCCGAAGCGCTGGATGATCGCAAGCAATTACTGTTCTCCAACGCCCTGTATCGTCTCGGCGAATGGATCGATTTGTGGCAAGACTGCCGCAGCCTGCAATACGCCATTCAGTGCGAAAGCCAGGACAGCTGGCGCGCCGTGTATCGGCACTGGCGCCTCGGTCGCCTGTCGCCGTTTCTCGACAGCGGGCTGATGCTTTATTCGGCGGCGTCCACGGTCACCGCGATCATCGTCGCCTCGGTGCTGTGGATTCTGCTCGGCTGGACCGACGGTGGCAGCGCGGTGATTCTGGCGGCGGTGGCGTGCAGCTTTTTTGCCTCGATGGACGACCCGGCGCCGCAGATTTACCGGTTCTTCTTCTGGACGGCGATGTCGGTGCTGTTCGCCAGTCTTTACCTGTTTCTGGTGCTGCCCAACCTGCATGACTTCCCGATGCTGGTGCTGGCGTTCGCCGTGCCGTTCATTTGCATCGGCACCCTGACGGTCAAGCCGCAGTTTTACCTGGGCATGTTGCTGACGCTGGTCAACACCTCATCTTTCATCAGTATCCAGGGTGCCTACGACGCGGATTTCCTCAGCTTCGCCAACTCCAACCTGGCCGGCCCGGTCGGTTTGCTGTTCGCCTTTATCTGGACCCTGATTGCGCGGCCGTTCGGCGCGGAATTGGCGGCCAAGCGCCTGACCCGTTTCAGCTGGCGTGACATCGTCAGCCTCACCGAACCCGCCTCGCTGGCCGAACACCGGCAGTTAGGCGTGCAGATCCTCGATCGCCTGATGCAGCATTTGCCGCGGCTGGTCATGACCGGCCAGGACACCGGCATCGCGCTACGGGAAGTACGCGTGGCGCTGAACCTGCTCGACCTGCTCGCCTACACACCACGTGTGCTCGGCGTGCCGCAGGTGCTGCTGCATCAAGTGGTGAACGAAGTCGGCGAGTATTTCAAAGCCTGCCTCAAGGCGGGCGAGCGTTTGCCGGCGCCCAGTGCGTTGTTGATGACCATGGACCGCACGCGTCGCGCCCTCAACCGCGAGTGCGATGACGGCGCCCGTCTGCACCTGCTGCACGCGTTGAGCGGTCTGCGTCTGGCACTGCTTCCCGGCGTTGAATTCGTCGGCGCCGGCGACCTCGAAGAACCGCTTCCCCATGGCATCGATGGAGCGCCTTTATGATCGGTGACCTGGATATCAGCGGGGTGTTCCTGCCCACGCTGCTGGTGCTGATGGGCATTACGTATGTGATTTACCTGCTGGTGCACGGGTTGCTGACGCGCCTGCACTTTTACCGTCTGGTCTGGCACCGGGCATTGTTCAACGTGGCTCTCTACGCTTTGCTGCTCGGCGCCGTGGACTCACTCAGTCGATACCTGATGACATGAAAAAACCTTTTTTGACCCTCGGCCGTGTGGTCCTGACGCTACTGATCGTGAGCTTCGCGGTCGTCGTGGTCTGGCGCATGGTGATGTATTACATGTTCGCCCCGTGGACCCGCGACGGGCATATCCGCGCCGACATCGTGCAGATCGCCCCGGACGTGTCCGGCCTGATCCAGCAAGTCGAGGTGCGCGACAACCAATTGGTGAAGCGCGGCCAGGTGCTGTTCAGCATCGATCAGGACCGTTTCAAACTGGCGCTGCGCCAAGCCAAGGCGGCGGTCGCCGACCGTCAGGAAACCCTGGCGCAAGCGCAACGCGAAGCCAAGCGTAACCGCGGACTCGGCAACCTGGTGCCGGGCGAGCAACTGGAAGAAAGCCAATCGCGGGTGGCCCGCGCCGAAGTGGCGTTGATGGAAGCGCAGGTGGCGGTGGACAGCGCCCAGCTCAACCTCGACCGCTCGACCATCCGCAGCCCGGTCGATGGCTACGTCAACGACCGTGCGCCGCGTGCCCAGGAATTCGTCACCGCCGGGCGCCCGGTGTTGTCGGTGGTGGACAGCAATTCGTTTCACATCGACGGCTATTTCGAGGAAACCAAACTCGATGGTATTCACGTTGGCCAAAGCGTCGACATTCGGGTGATCGGCGACCGCGCTCGTCTGCGCGGCCACGTGGAGAGCATTGTCGCCGGCATCGAAGACCGCGACCGCAGCAGCGGCAGCAACCTGTTGCCTAACGTCAATCCGGCGTTCAGCTGGGTGCGACTCGCGCAGCGGATTCCGGTGCGGATCGCCTTCGATGACGTGCCGGCCGACTTCCGCATGATTGCCGGGCGCACCGCGACGGTGTCGATCATCGACGATCAGCAGCAGGAGCCGGGCAAATGAGCAGGACCTCGGGTTTGGCGGTTGCCGGATTAGGCCTGCTGTTGTCGGCGTGTCAGGTGGTCGGGCCGGATTATCACTTGCCGGATGAAGCCGCCGTCCACCGTGAAGACCTGCAGGGCGACCTGGCGGTGAACGGCAAAAATGTGGTTTCCGCGCCGGTGCCCAGCGACTGGTGGCGCCTGTATCAAGACCCGCGTCTGGACCAGTTGGTGCAACAGGCCATGGCGTCCAACACCGATTTGCGCGTGGCCGCTGCGAACCTCTCCCGCGCCCGCGCTCAGGTCGACGAAGCCCAGGCCGCGGGTGGCTGGAGTGGCGGCGTGAAGCTCGGCGCCCAGCGTCTGCAGGAGTCCGGCGAAGCCTTCTTGCTGCCGGAAAAAGTCCCCGTGGCTAACGTCGGTGATATCGGCATCACCACCTCGTATCAATTCGATCTGTTCGGCACCTTGCAGCGCGGCATCGAGGCCGCCAAGGCCAATGCCGATGCGACGCAAGCGGCGGCGGATACGGCGCGAATCACCTTGGTGGCCGACGTTGTCCGCGCCTACACCCAAGTGTGCGCGGCCAACGAAGAACAGGAAATCGCCCAGCATTCCCTCGACCTGCAAGCCCAGGGCACCACGCTGATCCAGCGTTTGCGCGACGCCGGGCGTGGCGATGAAACCCAGGTCACCCGCTCGCAAACCCAATTCAAATCCCTGCGCGCCGACATGCCGCGTTATGAAGCGGCGCGTCAGGCGGGATTGTTCCGTTTGTCGATGTTGCTGGCCAAACCGGTCGACCAATTGCCGGCCGGCACCAGCGACTGCGCGCAATTGCCGAAAATTGCGCAACTGTTGCCGGTCGGTGACGGCGCCACATTGCTCAAGCGTCGCCCGGACGTGCGTCAGGCCGAGCGTCGATTGGCCGCCGCGACTGCGGGTATCGGCATTGCCACCGGTGAGTTGTACCCGGACATCAGCATCGGCGCGACCGTCGGCACGGTCGGGATTCTGGAGAATCTCGGTAAACCGGCGACCAACCGCTGGGGCTTTGGCCCATTGCTGACCTGGACCGTACCGTCCAATGGCTCCCGGGCGCGAATCCGCGAGGCCGAAGCGACGACCCAAGGCGCGCTGGCGCACTTCGATGGCGTGGTGCTCAACGCCATCCGCGAGACCCAGACCGGTCTGGCCCAGTACTCCGCGCTGCTGCAACGCCGCGATGCGCTGGCGGATGCCGAACAGTCGGCGCAACTGGCGGCCGATCAGACCCACCGCTTTTTCACCGCCGGTCGTGAATCGTTCCTGGCCGATCTGCAAGCCACGCGCACCTACACCGACGTACGGGCGCAACTGGCCTCCGCCAACACCCAGGTTGCCATGAGCCAGATCGATTTGTTCCTGGCACTGGGCGGTGGCTGGGAAAGCGGACGAACGCAAGCCACGAACACCAGCAAACCCTGAGGCCGTTGCTATGCTTTGACTTGATGAGGTCGCGCGTCGAACTCATCAATCACGGCTCGCGTTGGTCATGGGGACTCTAATAATGAAAAACCCTTATGCTCCCGGCTTCTGGTGCGCTATTGCGGCATTGGTGTTGCTGTCGGCCACCTATTTCTACGGCATCATGCTGGCTCACCAGATCGACAAGGCGCTGGTGTTCCTCGACAGCGCCGCCGCGCTGATTGCCGTGATGGCCATCGTGGTGGTGGCCTGGGCTTCGCTCCAGGGCCAGCGCATCAAGAAAAGACAACTGGAACAAGGCAAGACGCTGGTGCTGATCTGGGACACCAAGGTCGCTTTGCGTCGGGTCGAAACGGTGTTCGACCGGTATTTCTGGGGCAGTTACTGGCAACCGGGGCGTACCTTTCAGGAAGTCATGGGCGAACTGACCGGCACGCCGCTGGAAAAAAGCCTCGAAACCTTGAAGAAGCAATGCCTGGCCCTGGACAAGCAAGTGTCCGAGGACGGTTGGCATTGGCTGAACAACGCCCGTGAACTCTCCGATGTCGCCTCCGCCATGGCCCGCGAGCGCTATCAGCTGGACTTCTGCGACCCGCGCGCGGATGTGACGGGCGGCGCGGTGATCAATCGGGACTTTGAAGTGCTGGTTTATACGTGGACCGCGCGGCTGAAAAGTTTTGATCATCAGCTGGATGAGATTGAGGTTCAGTATTCCTGAATGGATGTTGCCTGAGCGGACGCCTTCGCGGGCAAGCCTCGCTCCTACAGGTTCAGCGCTGAATCTGTAGGAGCGAGGCTTGCCCGCGAAGGCGATTGTATGTCCGCCGAAACTCTCAAACCCTCGCCGCGGTCCATAGACACTCTTTAACCTTTAAACATTGGGCCCCCCGGTGCGCCTGATGCTAATCTCCATCGCACTTTAAACGCAGTCGTGACCGTAGCCCGTCATGGGTTCAGGGAAGACGACCACACCTCAAACAACGGACATTGATCGGGTCATTCATGAATAAATCAGCAGGCGTGCTTCTTGGAATTGTCGTGGCCATCGGTGCAATCAGCGCTGGCGGTGCCTGGTTCACCGGCACCAAACTCGAAGGGGTACTGAACACCTCGATCGCCGACGCCAACAAGGAACTGCAAGCCGCGCTGGTCGGTTCCAACGGCACCGCGTCGCTGGAGCTGGTGTCGCTTGAGCGCCACGTGTTCAGCAGCACCGCGCATTACCGCCTCAAGGGTGAGGGTGAGATGTTCGGCGAGGCGCCGGTCGAACTGCTCTTCGTCGATCGCATCGAACACGGCCCGCTGCCGTTCTCGCGCCTGGTATCGCTGAAGTGGCTGCCAGTCCTGGCCACCAGTCATTACGAGCTGGAAAAGACCCCGGTCACCGAGAAGTGGTTTGCCGCCGCCAAGGACAAATCGCCGCTCACCGGCGTGGTCAATATCGGCTACGACAATGCCACCAACGGCACCCTCGCATTGCTGCCGCTGGATGTGGCGCTGGACGACAAGTCCCACCTGAAATTCTCCGGTCTGAACCTCGATGTCGCGGCCAACGCCCAGGCGCAGAAAGTCAAAGCCAACGGTTACATGGACAACTTCACGCTGACCACCGTGGCTGAAGACCAGACACCGGTAAAAGTCGAATTGAGCGGCCTGACCCTGGCCAGCAATCTCGTCAAAAGTACCTACGGCTATTACACCGGCGAGAACACCGTCGAACTGACCGACAGCAAAACCACGTTCGGCGCGCAGCAGTCGGTGTTGGGCATCAAGAAATTCGAAATGAAGAACCAGACCGAGGAGTCGGGCACCAGCGCTTCCGGGCGTGCCGATTACAAGATCGGTGAAGTGTCGTTGAACGGCAAACCGGTGGGTTCGGCGCAGATGGCCATGAGCCTGAAGAACCTCGACATCCCGGCAACCATGTCGTTGATGCAGATTTACCAGACCAAACTGCAACCGTACGAAAAAGCTGCCGCCGAAGCGGCTGCCGCTGGCGAGCCGGCACCCGAGCTGGTGCTGACTCCGGCCGAAGAGGCCCAGGTCAAAACCGGTCTGGAGAAACTGCTGGCAGCCGGTCCGCAGGTTGCGCTGGAGAACCTTTCGTTCACCACCGCCAACGGTGAAAGCCGCGCCAACCTGGTGCTCGACCTGACCAAACCGCAATCCATGGACCTGCCACCGGATCAATTGACCCAACAGCTGATCGCGCTGCTGGACGTCAATATCCAGGTATCCAAGCCGATGCTGGTCGACTTGCTGAGTGTCCAGGGGCAAATCGACGGTCAGACCGACGCCAAGGTCATCGCCGATCAGGCCACGGCGACTGCCGACATGTTCGGCGCCATGGCGGTCGGCACGCAGTTCGCCAAACTGGATGGCACCAACATCGTCACCAAGCTGCACTACGCCAATAAACAGGTGGAATTCAACGGCCAGAAAATGACCGTTGAAGAGTTTGTCGGCTTCGTCATGAGCAAGCTTGGTGGTGCCGAAGTCGCCCAGTAACGCCTAGACGTCCCGAATCAGCCGCCACGCCTCGTCAACAGGCAGCGGCTGCTTCATTCGCTCGGCCAGCATCGCCATCGCCCGCTCTTCATCGCAGGCGATGGCGGCGGTCACCACGCCGTTCTTGCCGAACAGGCCGATAAAGGGTGGGTGGTACGGGTCGCCCTTGAACTCGACCTCGTCCCAAGTCTCGGCATGCCCCAGGTAGTCGTAGTTTTTACCGAAGTGCCAAGTCCAGAAGTACGGCACATCCAGGTAATGCTCGTCGCCGCCCAGCATATTCATCGCCGCAATCCGTGCGTGCTGTTGTGCCAGGCGCCAATGCTCGATCCGTTGCGGCTGGCCGTTGAGCGGGAAGGTCGCGATATCGCCGGCCGCCCACAGCCCTTCGGTCACGCGCATGCCGCCATCGACCTTCAGGGAATGATCTTTTTCCATGGGCAGATCCTTGAACGATCCGGTTTCCGGGGTGACACCAATGCCGACCAATACCAAATCTGCCGGCAAACGCTGACCGTTTTTCAGTTTCACCGCTTCAACCTTGTCTGTGCCCTCAATCTGCGCGGCTTCGCTGTCGGTGTGAAACACCACGCCGTGGGCCACGTGGCGGGCAAGAATCGCTTTGCCGACCGTTTCGCCGAACTGCTTGGCGAAGGGCACCTCGTGGCGGGCCAGCACCGTGACGTCCACACCGTATTCGCGTAGCGCCGACGCGGATTCCATTGCAATAAAGCTGTCGCCGATGATCACTGCCCGTTGGCCTGGCTGGGCGGCGGCCAGGATTTTTTGTGCCTGGTCTTTCGAGCGCAGCAAGAACACTTGTGGTAGTTCGGCGCCAGGTAAATCGAGCGATTTGGGTGTGCCGCCCGTGGCGATCAGCGCGGCGTCATAGGTCAATGTCTGGCCATCCTTGAGCTGCACGGTCCGGGCCTTGGCATCCAGGCTCACCACTTCACCGCGTATCCGATCGATGCGCTGCTCGCGATAAAAGTTTTCATCGCGCAGCGGCGGGACTTCCTCTGGCGGCATCTCCCCGGCGATCACGAATTTGCTCAACACGGTGCGGTCGTAACCGGCCTCGGGTTCGCGGTCGATCAGCAGCACACGGCCGCCGAAACCCTTTTCGCGTAGCGCCGCCGCACCCGCTGTGCCCGCCGCGCCGGCGCCGATAATCACAAACGTGCGTTCATCATCGGCCGGTGGGGAGTGAGCATCGGGAAGAGGGTTTTCGTCGACCCAGACTTCGTCGTCGCGCACTTCCAGGGGATAGCGCTTGAGACTGTCCAGCGATGGCGGCTCACACAGCGCGCCGTCTTCTATCCGGTACGCTGCCTTGTGCCACGGGCAAATCAGGCGTCCGTGACACAGCGCGCCCTCGGCCAGCGGCGCCCCGGCGTGCGGGCATTCACCCTGATAGGCGCGCAATTCATCGCCACTGCGCAGCAAGACGATTTTGGTGTCCCCGATCCGGACTTCCAGGCCTCGGTTGTCGGGAACATCGGCAAAACGGGCAACGCGGTGCAGTGCCATGATTGTTCTCCAGGCAGGCGTTTCACTTATGAGTTTGGCGCTTATCCTGAGGTTCAGCCAATTCCCACTGCCACCGCACGAACGGTCCGGCTATAGTTTGCACGCCGCCCACGGCCCCACCCGCACAAGGTGCTCCGGTATGACCCGATTGACCTCTCTGAACCCTTGGTTGGCGGCCGTCGCCGTCGCCCTTTGCGTGCAGTTTCCGGCGCAGGCCGCGGAACGTTTCACCGTCAGCATTCCCGGCGTTTCGGACAACCGCCTGTTCACTTCGGCGGCGGCCAGCGATGCAGCCGGCTGCGGCGGCAAGAACCAGTCCCCGGCGTTGAGCTGGACCGCGCCCCCGCCGGGCACGTTGAGCTACGCGATCGTCATGCACGATCCGGACGGTCAGAAAGGCCTGGGTGTCGATCACTGGATTCACTACGGCATCAAACCCGCGACCCGCCAGATTCCGGCCGGTGTCGGCGCCAAATCCGCCCTCGAAGGCGTGGGTGGCAGCAACAGCAAAGGCACCACCGGCTACATCGGCCCTTGCCCGCCGGTCGGCGACAGCTCCCATCACTACATCATCCAGCTCTACGCGCTCGACCTCGCGCCAGACGCCTTGCCCGCCGGCCTGACCCGCGCGCAATTGCTGGAAAAAATCAAAGGCCATGTGCTGAAAAACAGCAGCGTGGTGCGGCGTTATCACCGCTGAAGTTTTTTTCAGCGCGTTTAACCCGAACCGACCGGGCTGCCCGTCTCAGAGGATGAATGGATCAATTTCCTCCTGAGGTCAGCCCCCATGTCCCTCCCTCTGCATGTCCTCCGCCCGGCCGCCCAGGGTTTCGCCGCCGGGTTGCTGCTGGCTGTTGCCGGTTGCGGTGTTTCTTCCAAGCCTGATTCTGCTGCCGTTCCGGTTGTGGTTTCGCCTCCCGCGCAAGGTGCGTTGGTGCGCAGTGAAGCGGTCATGACCGATGTGACCATGGCCAAACGCAGCATAAGTCCGGCGCCCATCGCGGGTTATGCGCCTGAATCTTCACCTCCCGGTTATCAAGATGAACAGCGTGAGCAGTATCAAGCGCTGGCGGATAACCCGATTCACAGCGTCGCCGAGGCGCCGGTCTCCACCTTCAGCGCCGACGTCGACACGGGTGCCTACGCCAACGTTCGCCGTTTGCTCAATCAAGGCCGCCTGCCACCCGAAGGCGCGGTGCGACTGGAGGAGATGGTCAATTACTTCCCCTACGATTACGCCTTGCCCACCGATGGCTCACCGTTTGGTGTGACCACTGAGCTGTCGCCGTCCCCGTGGAACCCGCACACCCGCTTACTGCGCATCGGCATCAAGGCATCGGACCGCGCGGTAGCTGAACTGGCCCCGGCGAACCTGGTGTTTCTGGTGGACGTGTCGGGCTCGATGGACCGCCGCGAGGGCTTGCCGCTGGTCAAAAGCACCCTGAAATTGCTGGTCGATCAATTGCGCGAGCAGGATCGCGTGTCATTGGTGGTCTACGCCGGCGACTCGCGTGTGGTGCTCGAACCCACCTCCGGACGGGAAAAAGCGAAAATTCGCACAGCCATCGACCAATTAACTGCTGGCGGCTCCACCGCCGGGGCGTCGGGCATTGAGCTCGCCTATCAAATGGCACAGCAAGCGTTCATCCCTAAAGGCATCAACCGCATCCTGCTGGCCACCGACGGAGATTTCAACGTCGGCATCAGCGACTTCGACAGCCTCAAGGAAATGGCTGTGGATAAACGCAAGACCGGCGTTTCCCTGACCACCCTGGGTTTTGGTGTGGATAACTACAATGAACACCTGATGGAACAACTGGCCGACGCCGGCGATGGCAACTACGCCTACATCGACAACCTGCGCGAAGCGCGCAAGGTATTGGTGGATCAGCTCGGCTCGACCCTCGCGGTCGTGGCGAAAAACGTGAAGCTGCAAGTGGAGTTCAACCCGGCGCAGGTCAGCGAGTACCGATTGTTGGGCTATGAGAATCGCGCGTTAAAGCGTGAGGATTTCAGCAACGACAAGGTTGATGCCGGTGAAATCGGTGCAGGGCACACGGTCACGGCGTTGTACGAAATTGTGCCGAAGGGAGAGAAGGGTTGGTTGGAGCTGTTGCGGTATGGCAAGTCCGAGTCGGTTGTTTCGGGGAGTGCCGGGGAACTGGCGATGCTGCGTGTGCGTTATCAGCTGCCCGAAGGTGGGAAAAGTCGCTTGATCGAGCGGCCGATTGCAGGTGGTTCGGAAGGCAAGGCCAGTGACGACCTGCGATTTGCGGCGGCCGTGGCGGCGTTTTCGCAACAGCTCAAGGACGGGCGTTACACCGGTGATTTCAGCCTGAAGGACACTGAAGCGCTGGCTCGCGGTGCGCGGGGTGATGATCGATTCGGTTTGCGCGCAGAATTCGTACAGTTGGTGGAACTGGCGCAGAGCCTGCGAACCACCACAGCATCCAACAGTGAGCCGCATAAAGGAGGCTACAACTGACATGTCTGCTCCCGAATCGAGCGACGAATCACTGCTGGCCCGCTATCGCTCGGGCGACGGGCCAGCGTTCGAGATTCTGTACGCCCGCCATCGACAAGGCCTTTATCGGTTCCTCCTCGGCCTCAGCGGCAAGTCCGAACTGGCCGAAGAGGTTTACCAGGACACCTGGCTGAGCCTGATCCGCAGCACCAGTCAGCCACAAGGTCGGGCGAATTTTCGTACCTGGCTTTTCCAGATTGCCCGCAATCGCCTGATCGATCACTGGCGCAAACACGGAATCCACAACCCCTTGCACGACAGCTACGACGAACAGACCCACGCCATGGCCGATGACGCCGCCGATCCCGAACAACTGCTCAGCCTGAGCCGCGACAGCCAGCGCCTCGAAGTCGCCCTGCAAACCCTGCCGACCGACCAGCGCGAAGTGTTTCTGCTGCGCGCCCACGGTGATCTCGATTTGCCGCAGATCGCCACCCTTACCGAAACTCCGCTGGAAACCGTCAAAAGCCGCTTGCGCTACGCCCAGCAAAAACTGCGTCGGCTGCTGGCCGAGGAGGTACTGACATGACTGACGCCCGCAAACCACCGGAAGACCAAGTGCTTCAGCATTTCCGCGAGCATTCGACCGGCGAACCACCGGCCCATCTCGACGCGTTTATCCTGGCGGCCGCACAGCGTGAAGTCCCTGCGCCGAAACAGAACCTGTGGCAACGCTGGGTTCAGGCTTGCCAGCAACCTCGTTGGCAGGTCGCATTTGCCAGCCTTGTCGGCGTCGCGCTGATGCTGGCGCTGGTGCAGCGAACCCCAGAACAGCCCGCGAGTTATGACTTCGCGCCCAAAGCGTCCGCACCGGTCGCTAAAAAAGAGGCTGCGCAAGCGCCGTCGTCGGTTGCGCGCTCCCACGCAGCGCCAGCGCCGGCCGCACCGATGGCAGGTTTCGCCGCCCCCGCGCAGAGCGAATCGATCAGCGCCGAAATGGCCGATGAAGCAAAGGTCAGCAAACGCGCAGCCGCTCCGGTGACAACCCTGGATGAGCAATTGCTTGAAGTGATTCGCCTGCAGAAGGCCGGTCAGACACACGCAGCGGATGACTTGATGGCTACATTGCACAAGCGCTTTCCCAAGGAAAACCTCAGCGCCCGACTCGAGGAATTGAAGAAAAACTGAAGAGAGCGATGCTCCACGATTTGGCATCAACCCCCGAAAGCGCGCACTATCGGCCTATAGCCGATGCGTTGGAGGATGCCGTGGCAAAAAAAATCGACCGCATCGCCCAAATGCTCAGCTGCCCGGTCAAGGGTGAGGAATTGCGGCGAGCAGTGACGGAGAGTCGTAAGGAGTTTCTTCTGGCGAAGCAGGCGGAAGAAGCGCCTGAGGAAGACGTTCTTGATGATGAAGAGATTGAGGACGACGAGGATGATGAGTACGACGAGTTTGACTGGACGACTGAGTGAAAGCGGCACTTAGGAAAGCACTGCTCTTTCAAATTGCAGATCCGTACAAATCAGGATCCGCAATTTGAATGGTGGGTTGCCGCTATTCTTTGGTTTTACCCTTCCGCGAAGGTTCGTCTCGCGTCAGCACTTTCACAGCATCATCTACCAATGCCTTACTCAGAGCCGTTAGATAATGTGCCGCCCAGGCATGGCGATCGCTTTCTTTGTCATAGGCCGCATCTCTGGTCAGTGCCTTGGCAAGGAAAAGAAAGTCAGAAGCCATGCCTAGCGCGTCGCCGAGAGGCACATCGCGAGTGACGTGGAAGACTGCCTTATCCAGGCAATAGATGGCAGGCGTTAAGCCGATGGTTTTCAGTTCTGTTGGATCGGTCATTTGCCACCTCCGTTGATGGAGGTACGGTGGGATTGCGATTGGAAATCGCGTTGGGGGGTAAGCCGAATTTCGTACGGATTGATGCTGCGCATTGTTCACTTCCTTGATTTAAGAAGTTGCCGCGCATTCGATACCAAGCGAATGGGTGGCAACTGTGCGCAGGTTGGTAAACCGGGGAATCAAGGAAACCGGCACGTCCGAAGACGTCCCACGCACAGCCGCCATAGCACAAGATCACAGACGAAAAAAACGCCTGCAAACGTGTTTGGGGCGCTGTTGCGCCTTTATTCCATCGGGTTACCAAGCCCGGCCGCTGAATTGGCAGCGACGGCGGAAGGGTATCGTGCGGACTTATCTCCTGCAACCTTGAAATTCGTAACGAAGTGCTGGGAAAAACGTCAGCAACAATTTTAGCGAGCCACCCAAGAAACTGCCCAGAAATTGGACGAATTCGGCTCAATCCACCGAACCGAACTGTCAAGTTTTCCTTGATAGTTGCTTCCGCGTTCATGTGGTTGCGCCTGCTTATCGGTAGTTGACGAGAAGTCCTCAATCCTTATAATCGCCCACAACACGGCCCCTGTCGGTTGATGCGCTCCGGCGCTGAGACTGCTCAGGGGTTTTTTATTGCCTGGCTTTTGCCGCCTACCAGTCGCGTTTCTGCCAGTCTTGGTCAATTCCCATGCCGTCAAGGTTGAGATCCAGATGGGTCAGATTGGGGAAGTCATTTAGCAGCAGTGCCTTCAAGCGTTTTCCCCAGCTCGATGATGGATTGATGACCTTCATCAGGTGTTGAGTGATGCAAAAAAGCATAAACGGACGAGCTCGACGGTGTGCGTCATCATGGAACGCGGACAATGTCGGCGCTTGGTCTATCGGTGGCAGCTTCGGTTGATCGACGATGTTTCGGTTCCACAGACGACTGTGATGGGCGCACACATTGCGTAGATAGTTCAGGCTTCGAAGCCAACTGGCGAAGACCCTGCCATTGCTGATGCCGTACTCTTGCGAGATATCATCTTGATCCGCCTCAGTCATACCGGCAAAAAGCATCGAAAGCGTGCCGAAATCCCAAACTTCGCACGCCACCCAGACCGCTAACGGAAGGCCATATTTTTCCTTATTGTGGCGAATAAAGTCTTCGTTCGAGCGATTGATCAACGCAGCGTGCTTGCCAAGCCAGACATGATGTTTAGTCAGACCAGTTTTGCCGTCCAGCTGTTTAGAAAAGCTTTCGTGGAACAGCTCGGACCTTAGGTAAGCAAACTTTTCGTGTTTGCCAAGCCCGTGGGAAATGTCCACCCGTAACGCAATTTCTATGCGCTCCAAAGCATCCAGAATCAATAGCCGCAGTTTCTTATCGAAAACGTAAAGGTCGACCGAATTCTGGAATGTAGTCCCAGGCTTGAAATCATCGAGTGGAAAGCGAGTCGGTTTTGTTTTGGATGGTTGTTTGCTGCCTTGCTGATTGATTGGGCAGCAGAGCTCGGTGCGCTCGCGAAAGGCAAACCAATAACCACTGAGGCGGTAGTATCCGATGCGCTCCAGATACTCCATTGCTTTGGGTTTATCAGTCACTACCATCCCGCGAGCCATCAGCAATTCAAGCTGCTCTTGATAGCTCTGCCACGGTTTTGGATAGCCTTGCGTCATCGGCACACCACCTTGGCTACCGATGGCAGCCTCGTTTTGTTGGTTAAAATTTGGGGTTGAAACCTGAATCAAAAGACGAATTTATAGCGGCAAGTACGTCAGCTTCAGCGGTACCAGTCTTTTGGTTTCCGAATCCGTCTGGGCATAGTGCTCAATCAATGTTCGTACGAGGTTGTCCAACGTCCATAGCGTCAGCGGCACACTGGCTCGCTCGGCTTCGTAGTAAGCATCTTTGCTGAAACCGCCGGTACTGACATACAGCCCGCGATCATCTTTGTGCCGTCCGCCCAGAAAACTGCAGATTTCCTGGCGGCCCATTTTCTCTTTGCGATGCTTGACCTCAACGATGATTCGCGGGTTTTCAAAGCCAAACCCGTCGGGTGACGCGATGATGTCTTTCCCACGATCAGGGCCGGCCGGGGAGACCTGGGTTTTGTAGCCCATCGCCCGCAAGATTCCTGCGACCAAGTGCTGCATATCGTCCCAGGGCAAAGCGTTGATCAGGTCCTTAATGCGTTCGAGAGCCAAACTTTCCATGCCTGCCAGAGGATCGCTGTCGGGATACTCTTCTTCAACTGGTGGTAACGCGGGCGGCTTGTCCCCGGCCGCCATCGCTTTCAGCTCCTGAAGGGCAAAATCAGGTACAACAAATACAGTAAGCGTAGAGCCAAGACTGTTCTTGCTGGCAGTACTCAGGCTATCGCGGTCGACTTCCTGAGCCTGCCATTGCACCGGACGGGTCAACGACATTCCCAGATCGGCCAGATCAGGATTGTGTTTGAAGTCGCCAGTGATTTTGCCCACTAAATAGGTGCGGTTGGCGGGCGAGTAGGTCACCACCCAGTCACCAGGCTGCATTTCATTGATGAAGCGCCATACTTGCGAGGCGCCTGAAATAGCGGTGCCGGGTTTGATGTTGGGCTCAATGTCTTGGTAGAGCCGAGTGACTTCTTTGCGCGTCATACCAGGTTTGGCTAATGGCGCGAGTTTTGACCATCCAATTGCGGCGACGCCACGCTCACGAAAATCATCGTATAGCCGGCCAGATTCGCCACGGATCATCCACATTTTCGCCATATCACTTCCTTAGACATCGATCGCGCCGGTATGTACGCGGTTTGGGGTTGATCGCCATATTGAACGCATTGAGACAAACGCAGGATAAGGTAGGTGTTTCATGCCCCAACAGCAATTGACGAATTCTGGACACAAAAAAGCCCCAGACCCTACGGCCTGAGGCTTTCTCGTTTCTACATATGGTGCCCAGGCGTCGTTTGAACTGAGCTCTGCGGGCCCCTTTCTACAGGGGTTTGGTTGGCACTGTTTCTATTAGGCATACACGTGGGCATACACGGGGACGTCTACTAGCGAACCCGACACTGCATGCTTGGAGCCTCCCTAAGATGGGGAAAGACCTCAGCCATGATGGGCTTTGCGATGACAGTTCGGACAGACAGCAATGGCATTCGCGACTGTGTCCTCCCCTCCATCGGCTAGGCGCTTTCGATGGTGAACCTCTAAATATGGGCTTTGGTCCTTCTTGCGTTTGAAGGGCGCCTTTTGGTTGCAAAGACTGCATACACCGTTTGCTTGAGCTAACACCTCTGCCACGACATCAGGGTTCCGGATGAAAACTATGGTGCTGACAATTCGTGTCACGGGAATCGCGGCGGGCTCCTTGAGCCGCGCTGCCCGGCCCTTCGGATCTTTTAAGGACGCAAGAACCTTCCTTTCGAATTCCTCATTCGGATCCTCTGTTTTGCGAATCGGTTGAAAACCATATGCGGGAAATTCGCTAATCGGTTTGGAACTTTTAAACGAGCTCGGTGGGCTACCGATCGCCATCGCATAAATGTACTTCAGAGGATAAAGGGTTTTTGTTGATCCTTTGATGTACCAAGATTTTGGCTTCGTGTACCTGAAGGGCCGTTCTCCGTTGTCGTAATCCCGGATCGCTTTTTCTATGGATGATTTGGTCAAGAGTTTCGACGACATGAAAACGTTCCTTCGTGCGGCAGGGGTAGGTCAATTAACGTTCTTTGATAGCGCGTGCCGTTTGCAGGTTATGACGCTCGGTCTATCAGCCATCCTACGAGCCCGTTCCGAACGGCTTGCTGAGCTAGCTTCTCTGGTCCCCAGTAAATAAATGAACCATCACTGCTCTCGGTCGCTACAGCCTTCAGGCTTGAATCCGGAGAGTGCGTTATGAAGTAGAAGTGCGTAAAGCCACTCATGTCAGCAAATTTATCCTGATAGGAGCGATAGACCGAAGCTGACGCTTTTGACTTCACTTGAATGCCAATTCGCTCTTGAGTAATGGGAGACAGTAGGTCGAGATCTATATCCTTCTCTACCTCGCCAGCTACTCCAGTTCGCTGCCAACCTGCCTGTCGGAAAATCAAGTCCGTGAGTGTTTCAAGATCCTTGGGATGCAAGTTTTTTATGATGGGTATGACTGCTGCGACCAAGTTCTCTACTGCTAGCTGAGCTTCTGCAATATGAGGCTCAGACGTCCCCATGATTTTGTGAATCAGGTAATCGAGTTCTCTGACCGTGCAAATCGTACCTTGGAAGCTTTGTACAGCGAGAAGCTTGCCACTCAGTTGGCCTTTGATAAGGGGCCTTCCGTTGATGTCCGTGTCACGCCATTGGCCTGCGACCGCTCGGGTCTTTGTGTTATCTGGAAGCTGGCTGATCCCGGGTGTAGCAAAGCACCACCACAGACGGTCAGAAAAAAAGGTTATCCAGAGCGTTGTCTCTGGCTCTTCGTAGAATTGCCTTACCTGGTTGATGTGTCTGGTGACGCTGCCCTGATCTGAGTCAGAGGGAAAGGAGTTTCGTGCTGCTTCCCAGTCCCCATCCACGCACTGCTGATGTGGTACGTCACGGTAGCCGATTCTCAAGGTTCCGTTTTCAACACACTCCTTTTCCCATAGTCCACTGGGCCCCAGTTTGATAAAAAAAGCTTTGGTGGGTTTGATGTTCAACACTCGATACCTCTCCCTGGTGGAAATGAGCTGGCAACCTGTTTCGGCTTGGTGACACTCAGATGTAACCGAGAATCGACCAATTTGATACTGCCTGAATGCTGAAAAGGCGCCGGGGCCCCTGGCATATTTAACGCCACACGGGGTCGGAAACCCGCGGGATCTGGTTAGCAGCTGGCGCCCCAGCTTACTGAAATTTCAGTGTTGAAATTGAAAGGATCTTGAAGAAGAAAGGGCATCGTTACCGTATCGGTAAAGGTAGCCTGAGACCGGCTTTTTTCTAGGGCAAATGCACAGGTGAACAGCAGTTCACCGGGTTCACCTGTTCACTAAGCTGGGAGTTCTCCCGCTAACAAGATCCGGCGGGTTACTCGCCCCGTGCCTTCTCGAAATGCTCAGGGTCCCCGGCGACCTCCCTGGCCATTGGCAATGCTCAAATGAACCGCAACCACCCGGTTTACCCGTTCACTAGGCTCGGGCGCGGGTGGTTGATTATGTTTGGGGCTAGGGGGCCAAGCCCCTACGGTAAAAAAAGGTGTAACTGGTGTTTCATGTGTTACAGATAATCATATCTCATTGTATTTAAACGATTATTTGACGTTACACTAATTTTTGAGAAGTGTTACACGACTCCGTCAAGGGGGGATGGCGTGTAACACCATTGTTTCGAAACTGGTAATCGTATGAGGCTGAAGATAAAGGGTGATCGTCTCGACGATGCTTATGAGGCACTGATACAATTCCCCATATTTTAGGTGTTCTGAGTGACTTCGATGAATCGATGTGTCGCTGGCGTCCGCCGGCCAGGTGAACCGACTTGTACTCAAAATGAGCATGATGAGCATGACCAGCCTACCGTTTGGTTCAGCTCGATGGCTTCACTTGCCGCAGTGCTGTCTGATGATAATCGGGCTTTGCTACGAACCATCCATCATCGTCGTCCAAGGTCGCTAACGGAGCTTGCTGAGATTACTGGTCGTAAGGTGCCCAACCTTTCCCGTACGCTCAGAATGATGGCAGGGTATGGCTTCGTAAAACTAAACAGGAACATGCGAGAAATCGAACCAGTGGCGTTGGTTACAAAATTTCTCGTGGTACTGGAGTAATGGGCATCAATACTAAATGTAATCAAGTAGGTATTGGCCTGTTAAATAGGTGCGATTAAAAATGAGTTTTAAAACTAGATCGCAGCGAATTACCGGAAAATCAAATGCACGACTATTTATTTTGGCCGAAGCATTTTCCAGATTTTTTGAACTGTTTCATAACGATTATCCTGTAAATCTGTACGATGCGGTGGCCAAAATCGGTACTTCTTTAAAGCCCCTATCGAATAGAAGTGAAGAGAGGTTTGTTGCGTAATGGCATTTACTATGAGTATTTCAGAGATAATTGCCAGCGATAAAACGGGGCTCTTAGCTAAACATCGCTCCTGGCAGAGAGTTTCTTTGTCGAAGGTAGCGTTTGTATTGAATGGTGCTCCTTTTAGTTCAAATTTGTTTAGCACAACAACAGGTTTTCCTTTAATAAGAATTCGCGACATTATGGTGGGAAGTACATCCACATTTTATACTGGAGAATACGATGAAAATTTTATCGTGCGCTCAGGTGATTTGCTTGTAGGAATGGATGGGGACTTCAATTCGGCATTTTGGGGTGCAAAGCCCGGTCTTTTGAATCAGCGTGTTTGCAAGATAGTTCCTTACCAAGACTTTTATTCAAAAAAGTTTTTGGCGTTTGTACTTCCTGGTTATCTATCTGCGATTAATAGTAATACGTCTTCGGTGACAGTTAAGCATCTTTCTTCGGGAACGGTAAACGAAATTTTGCTACCTTTGCCTCCCCTGTCGGAACAAACGCGAATTGTCGCGAAACTTGAAGAACTTCTTACAGATCTTGATTTCGGCGTGGCGGAGCTTAAGGCCGCGCAGAAGAAGCTTGGACAGTATCGGAAGTCTCTTTTGCGAGCCGCAGTTGAGGGGACACTCACTGCTCAGTGGCGCCAGCGAAATGTAATTTCTGAGTCCGGTTTAGATTTATTAGAGAGTATTCGAGCAAAGCGTCTTAAACGCTGGGAAGCTAAGCAGCAAGAAAAGTTTGCTGAACAACATAAAGTTCCGCCAAAAGATTGGCAAAGAAAATATGTCGAGCCTACTTCTCCCGATGCGGATGAGCTTTCGGCATTGCCGGAAAGTTGGGTGTGGGCCAAAGTCGCACAAGCAGGGGCTGTACAGCTTGGGCGACAACGGGCTCCTCAGTTTCATACTGGAAGCAATATGGTGCCTTATCTTCGCGTTGCGAACGTGTACGAAGATCGTATTGATATTTCAGATGTTATGGAAATGCATTTTTCCGAGGCAGAAGAGCAAACATTCAAATTAGAAGTAAATGACATTTTGCTGAACGAGGGTCAAAGCCTGGAGCTAATTGGGCGTCCTGCCATCTACCGAGGTGAGCTACCTCGTGCATGTTTTACTAACACGCTTGTTCGCTTCAGGTCGGAAGAAGGCGTTGTGCCTGAGTATGCTTTAGCAGTGTTCTTAAACTATATGCATTCTGGGCGGTTTCGTAAGATCGCAACAATTACAACAAATATCGCTCATCTTGGGGCTTCACGATTTTCCGAGGTGGAATTTCCATTACCAAGTACTGTTGAACAAGTAGAAATAGTAAAGCAGCTTGCAGACCAGTTATCCAAACTTCGGGATCAGCAGGCGGCTGTTTCGCATGCTCTCAAACAGTCAGCAGCTCAACGCGCAAATATCCTCAGGACAGCGTTTTGCGGCTCGCTCGTGCCACAAGATGCCGGTGACGAATCTGCTGAGGATTTGTTGGCGCGTATAAACGCAGATCAAGAAGAGAGAGACGCTCAACCAAAGGCACGCAAAAGGGTGGCCAGAAAGGAGATCGCAACGGTGAATAGGAGCTTATTTGAGGTTTTGAATGAAGCTACTGATTGGTTGACTGCGCAGGAAGTATTTCGACTTTGTGGCGTTACCGATGGTTCGGAGACCGATCAGATAGAAGTTTTGTATGCTGAGTTGCGTGAGCTGGTCCAGGCGAGTCTTGTATCGGTGGTGCCTGTAATGGATGAAAAAGGTCGAAAGGTATATGACCGCTTGAAGCTTAGGGAAGCGAGCAGACTATGAGACTGAAAAAACTCACGATTGGTAGTGATAAGAACAGTCCTACACACCAATTTAAAAACCTGAAAAATGTAACGATTGATTTTGATGCGGATCATTGGGTTACTGTTGTAATTGGGTGGAATGGAACAGGAAAGTCCAATGTTTTAGAAGCATTGGCAATAATTTTTCGCGATTTAATAAGCAAGAAACGCACAGTAGTTTTTGCATTTAAGCTTTCTTATCGTATGGGTGAAGGCGATCAATCTAAGCATATATACATTGATGCGGATCCGGATCGAGAAAAAGAACCATTGATTATTCGAGTCTCTAATGTTTTTAATGAGGCGAAAGAGATTGAGCTTGGATCTGAAGAGTCAGAGGCAGACTCTTTTCAGCAAACTGCTCATCAAGGTGAGTTGATAAAGTTAAAGACTTTTTTGGATGCTGATACAACCTATTTGCCTAGGTATGTATTCAGTTATTATTCTGGGGAAAGCACACGTATGCACGATGTGTTTCTTCCTTATCTAGAAAGTTATGATAGCAAACTAAGGAATGGTGAAGATCCGGGGTTGAAACGGCTTTTTTATGCGATGCCGGTACACAGTCAGTTTGTACTTTTAGCTTTTTTGATACAGCAGTCGGATGTGGTTCGGTCTTTTTTAGATGATCATTTAGGACTTGATCCAGACGAAGGAATCGAATCGGTGCTTTTTGTACTTCGTCAGCCTCCTTGGAAGTCAAGAGCACCAGATGGGGATTCGCGATTTTGGAATGCAAGGGGGGTGGTCCAGGAGTTTTTGTCTCGGCTATATAATATTGCGATTGCTCCTATTGAAGTGAGCCGTCGAGTATCTACCTCCATCTGGAATAAAGAAACGCTACAGTTTAAATATCTTTTCGTTAAGGATATATCTGCATTACGAGAATTGGTAGGAACGCAATCACCTGCAAGTTTTTTTCGCGACCTAGAAAGCACGTATGTTTCGGAGCTGATCGAAGAAGTCAGGATTCGCGTTCGTCTTAAAAAAAATGATGGGTGTGTGACTTTTAGAGAGTTAAGCGAGGGTGAACGACAGTTACTAACTGTTCTTGGCTTATTACGATTTACTTCCGAAAACGAAAGTCTTTTTCTTCTGGATGAGCCGGATACACACCTTAATCCACGCTGGAGTGTTGATTATATATCTTATCTGAAGAGCTTTATCGCTGCCGGTGATGGGAAAGAAGAAACTAGCCATATCCTTCTGACCACACATAACCCGCTGGCGGTAGCTGATCTTGAACGAAAACAAGTTCAAATTCTGCAGATGAGTAAGCATGCAGATCGCCGTCACATTGTTGCATGCTATCCAGATATGGATCCCCGTGGCATGGGGTATGCTGCCATTGTGACTAGCGATATGTTCGGGATCGCTTCCAGTTTGGATCAAACCACTCAACTTCTTCTAGAAAAACAGAGAGTATTGTCAGCTAAACAAGACCTCTCAAATCCCGAGCAGGTAGAGCTAGATACTTTGAATGGAAAGCTCGATCGTCTCGGTTTCCGCTTTTTCCATCCGGATGATGAATTTTCTCGATATCTTAGATTGCGAGATAAGATACTAAAAGACCGATTTGGCACAGACGACCCCGATACGCTTGCTTTCGAAACTGTAGAAATGAGTCGCGAGGAAAAGGAGGCGTTGGCGTCTGAATTAATAGAAAGACTCCTCGCCGAAGATCTTGAACTAGCGGGTAGTAAAGATCGATGAGATATATAGATCAGGACGAATTAAGATTACCGGATGGGTGGACAGATCGAGCACAGGCCGCTTCTGTTGCTGTGCTCGCTGGTGCAGATCCCGATGACTTCGCCAGTGTCTGGCGAGATTTGAAAGACTTCTTGGCTGATCTATTTCCAGAAAAGAAGTGTTGGTACTGTGAAACTCCCGTTGATCGCGCAGATAATGCAGTTGACCATTTTCGTCCTAAAGGGCGTGTTGGAGACGCGACCAATATTCACACTGGGTATCGCTGGCTTGCATTCGACCCGCGAAACTTTAGGTATGCATGTACTTTTTGTAACAGTCGTCGCAAGGGTATAGAAGGTCTCACTGTTGGTGGAAAGGCCGACAGGTTTCCACTTCTCAATGAAGCTAATCGACTATATGCAGCTGGACCTCTAAGCCAAGAAACACCAGAACTTCTCGATCCTTGTCAATTGCATGAGTGGGAGTTGCTGGGGTGCCGCCAGGAGAATGGAAAGCCATGTGCGACAAGCCAGGATCCTATTGAAAAAAAACGCGCCGAAACCTCCATTGAGGTATACCACCTGCATTACGAACCAACCTGCAAAAAACGTCATGCAGTGAGTGTTCAATTAATGGCAGATGTGGAACAGGGAAAGTTACTTTTTCCGCTCTCAAGAACTGATAACGCTATGCAAGAACTTTTTACAATTGTCGCGAGAAAAATTCGTAGAGCAATAGATCGCAAAGCTGTTTTTAGCGGGGAAATGATATTTCTGCTTAAAGGGCAGCGGCACGTTGATCATCCTTGGATTCAAAAATTACTGGAAGCATGATGATGAATAGTTCCACGCTCGTTCAGAAAGTCTGGAATTTCTGCCACACTCTACGAGATGATGGCGTAGGTTACGGTGATTATCTTGAACAGCTCACATATCTTTTATTTCTTAAAATGGCGCATGAATATGCGCAGAAGCCATACTACCGTGAAACACAAATCCCTGAAGGTTATGATTGGGGCAATCTGTGTGACAAAGATGGTGTAGAGCTGGAAGCCCATTACTTATCGACTCTCCACACTCTTGGGCAACAACCTGGTATGTTAGGTGCGATATTCTTTAAAGCACAGAACAAAATACAAGACCCTGCAAAGCTTTCTCGTTTGGTTCAACTGATAGACGCAGAAAGTTGGGTTAGCATGGGTACGGACGCAAAGGGTGATTTATATGAAGGATTGCTTCAGAAGAACGCGGAAGATACTAAGAGTGGAGCAGGCCAATATTTCACGCCTCGCGCATTGATTCAAGCTATGGTGGCGTGCTTGCGTCCTAAACCACTTAAGTCAATAGCCGATCCCGCTTGTGGCACTGGCGGATTTTTTCTAGTCGCGAACGAGTGGCTGAATGGATCCGCAGATTGGATAAAGCAAAATTCTGATTGGTTGGACTATAAGTTTCCTAAACTTAATACTAAGCAAAAGAAATTTCTGCGAGATGAAACCTTTCATGGTAACGAAATAGTTCCAAACACACGACGGTTGTGTCTAATGAATCTATTTCTACATGATATTGGCGAGCTCATAGGCGAACCGTCTGTAGATCGATCGGATGCGTTAATATCTGAACCAAAAATGCGTGTTGATTATGTTTTGGCTAATCCACCTTTTGGGAAAAAAAGCAGTATGACTATCACCAATGAAGAGGGTGATGAGGATAAAGATGCATTAATGTATGAGCGTCCTGATTTCTGGGAGACTACAGCTAATAAGCAGTTGAATTTTCTGCAGCACATAGTTTCCTTGTTGAAGGTCGATGGAAAGGCGGCGGTAGTATTGCCAGATAACGTTTTATATGAGGGAGGGGCCGGCGAGAAGATCAGAAAGCGGCTTCTAGAAACGTGTGATGTGCATACTATATTACGCTTGCCTACAGGCATTTTTTATGCGAATGGCGTAAAGGCAAATGTGGTGTTTTTTGACGCTAAGCCAAACGATGGCAACACTAAAACAAAGGGGGTTTGGTTTTATGACTTACGAACAAATCAGCACTTTACTCTTAAAACTAGACCGTTAAAATTTGTAGATCTTCGCGACTTTGTAATTTGCTTTAGTCCAGATAATCGAAACGATCGAACTGAAAATGATCGTTTTAGATATTATAGCTATGAGGATCTTATTGTTCGTGAAAAGACGAGCTTGGACTTGTTCTGGTTAAAGGATGACTCGTTAGATAGTCATGATAATTTGCCTCCTCCAGACGTATTGCAGCTTGAGATAATTGATCACTTAGAAGCCGCGCTGCTCGCTTTTCGTGATGTTGCTGCGGAACTTCCTAGTTCTGCTGCTAATAAGGAATGATTAGGTAATGGATGGGGGGCATTCATTCAAGTAATTTAATTATAAAAAGCCGACTGTTGTCGGCTTCTTTTGTCTCGATAGCCTTACATTGCAAGGACATCCCGCGATTTGTATAGGGAAGCTCGATTTGCGAGTTCATTCCACTTCCAACTAGCGAAATTTTCACCCTGCTCGGGAATATCGAGCTTCATTAAGGACACCGGGTCGCGGCCTATCAGCCGAGCGGCGGCGTAAAGTTTGCCGCCTACATCCAGCAGTGTTTGGGCCGCTTCATTCCACGTTTCCTCCAGGGCGTCGTGAGCGAGCCGCAAGGCGGTGTCTTCAATTTTTTGGTGTTCTACCTGAGCCTCACTAATGTGTCTGTCTACGATGGCCAGCTCTTGCTCCAACGCAGTGATGATCAGGAGTTGGCGGCGATGTTGTTCGGTCGCGGTAGTGAGGTTTTTCGCGGCTTTCTGAGCGTCGGTGCTGGCTGCTTTTTCGCCGTCGACATCGCCCCAGGCCACGGCCTGTGCATAAGCGGTAGCGGCCAGGGTCTCCGCCTGCCGTGCGCTAGCCATCTCTTCCTGCGTTTGTTGGCGAATTTCCTCCAGGCGAGTGCTGAGGCTATGGCGTTTAGCGTTGAGCTCCAATTCATCAGCCATCCAGTTCGCCATGTCGGCAATGTAGCCTTCCATCAAGCTTTCCCGGTTGGCCAGCTTCTCCAGGCGGTCCAGCTGGTGATCCAGTCGGAAAATCTGATGATCGAGCGAATCGATCTTTAATTTTCGACTGCTGATTTCATGCCGGACGTCGCTCTCGCGGCCGTGGTTAATGACATCTTCGCTTTGAAGCGCAGCCTCAAAAGGTGGCAGTTCCTTTTTGATGGCTTCCATTTCAATGACCAATTTGGCGCGTCTGTCTTTCAGTTGTTCAATTCGGTTCATGAGTTTTGCCCTGATGATTTAATTGGGGGTCGGAGTGGCTGGCGAGGCCCGCTTGAGCCGGCTCTACCTCAGTCAGTAGGCCCGCCGTCAGGCGGCCTGAGCCTCGCATTCATCCGTTCCCGGCACGGTCTTCACCACATAGCAACGCTGAGTGCCCAGGCCGGGTAGGCGGACGGAGCAGGAGGCTTTGCCGTCCGGCCCGGGCTCAAGGACGCCACGGCGTATCAACTCCTTGTTCACCGCATTGATGTTCATGCCTTTGAACACTTCAGAGCGCCATGCCTCAGGCAGCACGTAGTAGGTGTTGGTGGTGTGTAACGCGTCACCCAGGCCGTGCTCCAGCGTCTTGCGAAAACCCAACCGGTCGATGGTGCGTGGTCCATGCTCATCGATCTTCGCGGCTGCCGACTCCCAGCGCGTGAAACGGCTTTCACCGAAGCGCTCGATCACCTGGCGCAACCGCGCCAATATCGTGTCCCCTTCGAGGTTCCCGGCGCCTCCGCGCTCATTCATCCAAGCACTGAGGCACACCCGGGCAGCGGTGGTGGCCGTGCCGTCTGGCCAGCCGGTAATTCCCATCGCAGTGGCCAGTTCGCCGGCAGCGGCGGCCAGACCAAAACGGGCTGCTGCACGGTGCGCTTGGCCACTCGCTGTCGCGGGCAATGCCTTGGCGATAAAGCCCTCCAGGGTGTGGCGCAAAATCGCCGACCAACCATGCCGTTTGCCAGGCTCACAGAGGGCCGACAGGAAAGCAGTGAGTGGTGTGCCGTAGTATTTGGCCACCCGTGCCTTGAGTGCGTCGGAGAGGGCGGCGGCGTCGTCGAAACCGTTCAGTACATCGAACATGCCGAGGCCCTTGCTGGCGTCCGCCGGTACGGCGAGCATGCGTACTTCCATGCCGGCTTTCAGTTCCTTGTTGGCTTCGGCCATGTGTTGCGCCAAGGTCTTCTCACCGGTCGAGAGAAAAAGCAAACGCCACTCCTGCACCTGTCGGCCTGCTTGTCCTCGATCATTGGCGCGAGCCTTGCCGGTGCCGTTGCCGAGCATGTACACCGTTTCGCCAATGATGCGCGGGTCGCACATGCCAATTTCATCCAGCACCAAGAGCCCGTCCGAATGTGCGGCGGCGATGGATTCCAAGGCGTTATCGGTCGAGCGCCAGGAGCGCACCAAGCGGGGCCCGCCGTAGATCGAGGCGGCCACTTGCAGGTGCGTAGTCTTGCCTCCCGAGCTGTCACCGTAGAGGTGAAAGCCGCCCGACTCATGGCCGAGCATGTGCAGCAGCGGGCCGGCAAACGCCACGCTGGCCACAAACGCCAGACGGTGATTGCCGATGCACAACGCGCCGATCTGCTCTTGCCATTGCTCCAAAGTACCGGCTTCGCTGATGGGGGGAAGCTGCGCGCCGGCCTCATAGAAGTGCAGGTGTTCGATGTGCGAGCCGACCTGTTGTTCGGGCAGCAAGAAGGCGCTGTCATGCCAGCCCAAGCGGGTGACTAGTCGTGCGCGCTGGGCACTGTCAAAGCCACCGAGATAACTCTGCAGGTCATTGCGTGCATTGCGCCCGGAACGACTGCCAGCTAGTCGCAAACCCATGTCTACGAGTGGGCCGAGTACGTCCTTGCCGAAGTCGCCGGTCATGGTCCGCGCCGGAATGTTCCAGCGCTTTTTCGCCCCGTCTGGATCGTCGAACTCGACCAGCAAACCCCAGTTATGACCTTGCGCGTCGCGGGTGCGCGCCAAGATCTCCAGTGGCGAGCACACTGGACGTGCCTCGCCATCGTCACCGGAATAAAACACGCCTTCGGGCGTCAGGCGGAAGCCGCCGGGCAACAGATCGTTTTTGGGTTTCGCGGCGCGCTTGGTCGCCGGCTTAGCCTTGGCTTCGGGTGGTTCGGCCGGTGCTTTCTCCGGCTCGACGCCGAACAATTCGCCAATGCGTTCCAACTCGGCGACGTGCGCCGCCGTCCAGCCTTTGGCCTGCGCATCGGCCGCGTCGTCGCCGTCATCCCATTGACCACCCTTGGCGAAGGCCGGTTGGTCATTCTTGAGGGTGGGCTTGCGTTTGAAGACATCCAGGGCGATCACGCGCACCGACGCGGCGCCGATCTGGTGCAGTTGTTCGGCGACGGCGTCCATGCAGCTTTTGCCGCTGGCGTCGTTGTCTGGCCACAACACCACGGATCGACCTTTGAGCGGTGTCAGGTCGGCTTTGTGCCAGGAGTTCGAGCCGTTCGGCCAGCACGTGGCCACGTAGTGGGGCAGCAGCTCCGCTGCGGAGTCGGCGGCCTTTTCGCCTTCGCACAGAATGACCGGAGCCTCTGCGCGTTGTGTCAGTTCATCCAAGCGCAGCAGAGGACGCGGCTCAGGTAGCCCCTGCCAACGCCATTGCTGCGTTTGACCGTCGGTACGCTGGCACCAGGTCAAGGGGGCAAACACCTTATGCGGTTTGCCGTCTTCGTCCGGGCCCAAATCGAAGCGATAGAGCGCCATGACCGGCTGGCCTTGAGCGTCGCGGTAGATCCAGACGTTGGACGGCGTACCGTGTTGCCGGTGTTTGGTCGGGCACTTGTTCATGGCCTCGGCCGGGATCGGCTGGATGGCGAGCCATTCCGGCATTTTGCTTTTGGTTGGGCTCGGCTTCGATAGAGCCGCGCCTGCGGTAACATGCAGCAGATCCGCCAGCTTGCTGCAAGCCTCGACGTCGGTACCGCCGTCGAGATAGCGCACCAGATCGATCAGGTCGCCGCCTTTGTCTCCGGTGGCAAAATCCGCCCAGGTGCCTTTTCTCAAGTTGACCTTGAGCGAGCCGACGCGCTTGTCGGCACGGGTTGGATTGGGAGCGGTGTATTCCTTGCCGCCGTCGACGCGTTTGCCATTTGGCAGCCAATGGGCAAGTACCCGCTCGATCTCTTTCAGAGAGGCCGCTTTCACGTCGGCGAAGCTGGGGCGTTTCGCGTTATTGGTCATGGCCAGCCTCCATTTGCAGGAGGGCGGTGGTCACATCATCGATCACCGCTTTGCCCATTTCACTGAGGTAGTGGGCGGCCATCGCGCACTGCTCAGTGTTGTCGCCGTGGGTGGCCAGGAGCGTCATGCGATTCGCGCAGCTCAGCAGGTCGGAGGCGTATTCAAGCGCGTCGGATACCGGGATGCCGGCACTGAGCTGAAACAGCGTCTGATTGGGTTTCCCGCACTGCGCAAAAGTGGTCGCGCCCTGGGTGGTGACGTTGGCATGAAGACTCATCGCGCACCCCCGGCTTTAGCCCGAGGTATCGACGTCGCATCACCATGCAGAGTCAGGGTTTTGATTAGGCCCAGGGTGCCGCGCACGTCCCAAATAACGGCCGCCAATATGTGATTGGCCAGACGAGGTCTGTCGCTGTCGCTTTCGAAGTGGTCCTCGAGCAGGGTCAGCACTGAGTCGGCGCGGTTAATGGCGCAGGTGATGGCGTCAATCGGAATGCCGGCCTCGACATCGTTGCTGACGTCGAGCAGGTCTTCGGGCAGGGAACAGCTCAGGGCGTTGTTCATTGGGCACCGCCTGCGGTTTCGAGCGCGCGGGCTTTGGCCATATGGGCGTTGTATCGGGTGAGACGTGTAGCGAGGCTGGAGTTGGCGTGTAAAGCGGCGAGAGCCATTGCACGATGGGCAGCGGCGCGATTTTTGGACGGATCCATAGTGATCATTTGATGTAGCTCCCGAATCAGAGGAGCCACCACAACCTGCCGCCAAGCAGGAATGGGTGGCGAATTGCGCAAGATTGGCGGACCGGTGATTCAGGAACCCGGCGCACCCGAAGGTGCTCCTGCGCAACTCGCCATAACGCATAATCGCGGGCACAAAAAAAGCGCCTGCAATTGAGTATATGGCGCTGTTGCGCCTGAAATCGTTCGACCCGCCAAGGTCGGTCACTGAATTTGCAGCGACCGCCAGAGAGTAACGTCCCATTTTCGAAAGTGCAACCGTGCGGAAACCTTGCGCATTTTTTCGATGCGTCATAAATTGTGCTGGCATGTAGATTTACCTCAACGCCTCCGGATCGCTCCCGGGGGCGTTTCCATTTCAGGTGTGAACTTCCCAGTGCAGAGAAAGCAGGGGCAGGAAGTCACCATCAATCATTGAGCGAGCATCTTCGTAGGCTGCTACTTGCTGGCCTTCGTCGACAATTACAGCGCTGAATTTCTCGGTATGCATCGCTAGGGCGCACCAGGTTCCATCAGGCCACTTCAACACTCCCACGACGCGATTAAGGCGTTCGTGTTTGGTTCGGTAGCGCTCGAGTCGTTGCATGTACGATGCCGATAGACCGATCTCGCGAAGGACTGAAAACGGCTTCAATACCGCCCTACGAGCAATGTGCCTTCTCATGCTGCTGCCTCGTTGCGAGCGGCGATACGCGCTCGGGTCCAACTCAAAACCTCAGACAAAACCCAGGCGACTGGAGCACCACGAGCATTGCTGTCAGTGAGCTTTACGGACTGCGGGAATCCGCTTTCGGGCTGACTCATGAGTTTGTAAACGGTAGCGCGACCGATACCTGTGATGGCCATCACCAGGTGGATGCGGATGAGTGTGGCGGCGGGATCGAAGCGTCCTAACTCTGAATCGCTAACTCTCATTGGCGAGATCGTAGGCGGCACAAATTCTCGAATCGAATCGGCATTGGTTACTGAAAGTGCAAGCGCCGTAACGGTGCATTTCTGCTTGGTTTCAACCATTACGCATGTCCTCGCGCTAAGTTGGTGGTAGCGGAGCACACACGACTTTCGAGCCAGGTGGCGACATCTTGAGGGCGGTAACGCACTCGAGATCCGGTCTTTAGGTAAGGAAGAGAGTTGGTGCGAGAACTGCGCCAAGCGGCAAGCGTTCGGCTGGACAAGCCAAGTGCAGTGGCAACTTGATCGGTGGTCAGCAGTTCAGATGTGATCGTGGTATCAGATGTAACTGAAGCGTTGAGGAGCGTCATAGCGCGTTTCCTGTAGTAGTTCTTACAGGCCCAAGCTATATAAACGCTTTTGCATTTATTGGAAGTTCGATTTTCTGGGGGTTTAGCCTTCTGCGGTGCTTTTTTTGGGGGGAAGTCGTGCACGTTCGCAGCACAGTTTTGATTTTCACTGTAGACGTCCAACCATGTCCTACTGGTTTTTCATACAGTTTAAAAACGAAAAGTCAGAGATGGCGGCTGTGTACAAATCCGACGAACGGTAGCCCCCGGGCCCCTGATCCGTAATCAGGAGCAGCGACGCGAATTCCGCCGGATTACACGAAACGGAGCAGCCGGCAGGAAGGTGAGGAGGATTTAAGGCGTTACACCTCTTTGCCGCGTAACACCGGGTGGATGGATAGCCTGTGCAGCGTGTTGCGCGGAAATTACCCAATAAATTCAATGGGTTGGTCGGTGCTGTAACACCCGTAACACTCGTAACACCCATTTTTCATGGGTGCTGGGATTACACAGTCATACCGCCTTGCCAAATTGACCCTGGACAATGTTGCCGTGCTCCAATTCATCAAGGTGGTCTGCATACCACTGCATCATGACTTTGCGCTGAGGCAAGTACACAGCCTTGTTGTACACACCTGCTATTCCCTCTTTTACATGAGAGAGCTGAGCCTCAATGTGGTTTTCGTCAAATCCCTGTTCATTAAGGATCGTGCTAGCAATGTGACGGAAACCATGGCCAGTTTGCCGGCCCGCATATCCCAGCCTGCGCAGCGCCATCAGAAAGACGGTATTGCTACGGGGGATGGTTCGATCTTTTCTCCCAGGGAAGAGAAGGGGGTATGCGCCTGTCAGCGTGCGCAGCTCCGTTATCGATTCAATGGCCTGTCGAGATAAAGGCACTACATGCTCGCGCCGACGCTTCATTCTCTCGGCTGGAATCGTCCAGAGCTTTTTGTTGAGGTCGATTTCTGACCAGCGTGCTTCTCTAATCTCGCTCGGGCGCGCCGCTAACAGAGCAAGCAAACGAAGCCCAAGACGGACATCCTTTGCGTGAGGGTAAGAGTTGATAGCTCGAAGTAATGCAGGCAGCTCTTCTATTGATACGTGTGCATAATTTTCAGCACTTCGTGTCTGAAGAAATTTATTAAGGCCTTCAAGCGGGTTGTGGATCGCTCGGCCTGTCACGCGTGCCAAGTCGTAGATTTCTTTGCAGAAGGCCCGAACTCTGCCCATTTGCTCAATGATCCCTTTCTGCTCCATGCCGCGCAGAAACTCCATCCATTCGAGGGGCAGTATTTCTGTGTAGATGCGTTTGCCGAAAACGGGGAATACGTGAAGCTCCAGGGCACCAAGGACTCGACGGGACGTGCCGGCTTCCCAGCTTGAGCGCCTAGCCTCAAACCATTCGCGTCCCAATGCTTCGAAAGTGTTGTTGGCAGCCACCCGGTCAGCAATCTTGCGAGCCTGCTTACTGACTAAAGGGTTTTTACCCGTCGATGCGTCATCCCGCAGTTGCGCCGCCTTCTGCCTGGCTAGCGAGCCACTGATTTCGGGGTAACCGCCTAGGCCCAGCCAGGACCATTTCCCGTCTGGTTTTTTGTAGCGCAACTCCCACGACTTCTGCCCATTTGCCTTGACCCGAAAATACAAGCCGTTGCCGTCTTGCTCCCGGTACGTCGCACTCTCTGGCTCCAAGCCTGCAAGAGTAGTGTCGGCCAGTGGGCGGCGTTTGATTTCAGTACGCTTCACTGCGTGTATGCCTCCAGTTCAATGAATCTCAAAGCATACACGTGGGCATACACGGCGTGAAGTTATAGGGGTAGACAGGGAGGGATAGCCAGAAACAAGAAAGCCCGCACAGGGCGGGCTTCTTGGGGTGTTTCGTAGACTGTCTGAGACAGGTCTAGACTGCAATATGGTGCACCAGGCGGGATTCGAACCCACGACCCCTGCCTTCGGAGGGCAGTACTCTATCCAGCTGAGCTACTGGTGCAAGCGGGCGCCATGATACTCATATGCACTGCATGCGTCCATGCCGCTGAATCGACAGCGCTTTTCCAAAGCGTAACCTGCGTTTGCTACGTTGATCAGAAAAATTCGGTAAATGCGGCGTTTTCGTTCTTTTTTTCGAACAGCCTATTGTCCTTTACCCCCTTTGATCCTAGGATTCGTTTGAGATTTCAAACGCTCTTGTCTGGGTGCTGAACCGCACGAGTTCATTCCGTGCGCTATTTATGTGCTTCAGCCCGGTGAATGATTTCCCTGACGGCAGCCTTTTGAGGCGCCTTTCTACAATCATAATTTGCTCCGCGCCTGCCGCGGTGCTGTTAAGGAAAGCCGACATGCAGCTTAAAGACACCCAGTTGTTCCGCCAGCAAGCCTTCATCGATGGCGCTTGGGTCGATGCGGACAATGGTCAGACGATCAAGGTCAACAACCCGGCAACGGGCGAAATTCTGGGCACCGTGCCGAAAATGGGCGCTGCCGAAACCCGCCGTGCGATCGAAGCCGCTGACAAGGCGTTGCCGGCCTGGCGTGCACTGACCGCCAAGGACCGTGCGAACAAGCTGCGTCGCTGGTTCGAACTGATCATCGAGAACCAGGACGACCTGGCTCGCCTGATGACCCTGGAGCAAGGCAAGCCATTGGCCGAAGCCAAGGGCGAAATCGTTTACGCCGCTTCCTTTATCGAGTGGTTCGCTGAAGAAGCCAAACGCGTCTACGGTGACGTGATTCCGGGCCACCAGCCAGACAAGCGCCTGATCGTGATCAAGCAGCCAATCGGCGTGACCGCTGCAATCACCCCGTGGAACTTCCCGGCCGCGATGATCACCCGTAAAGCCGGCCCGGCCCTGGCCGCCGGTTGCACCATGGTGCTCAAGCCTGCTTCGCAAACGCCGTTCTCGGCATTCGCCTTGGCTGAACTGGCGCAACGTGCCGGCATTCCTGCTGGCGTGTTCAGCGTGGTGTCCGGCAGCGCCGGCGACATCGGTAGCGAACTGACCAGCAACCCGATCGTGCGTAAATTGTCCTTCACTGGCTCGACCGAAATCGGTCGTCAGCTGATGGCCGAATGCGCCAAGGACATCAAGAAAGTGTCCCTGGAACTGGGCGGCAACGCGCCGTTCATCGTGTTTGACGACGCGGACCTGGATAAGGCCGTCGAAGGCGCGATCATTTCCAAGTACCGCAACAACGGCCAGACCTGCGTCTGCGCCAACCGTCTGTACATCCAGGATTCGGTCTACGACGCGTTCGCCGAGAAGCTGAAAGTGGCAGTGTCCAAGCTCAAGATCGGTAACGGTCTGGAAGAAGGCACCACCACCGGTCCGCTGATCGACGAAAAAGCCGTGGCCAAGGTTCAAGAGCACATCGCTGACGCCGTTTCCAAAGGCGCGACCGTGCTGTCCGGTGGCAAGAGCATGGAAGGCAACTTCTTCGAGCCGACCATCCTGACCAACGTGCCGAAGAACGCAGCCGTGGCCAAGGAAGAAACCTTCGGTCCATTGGCGCCGCTGTTCCGCTTCAAGGACGAAGCCGAAGTGATCGCGATGTCGAACGACACCGAGTTCGGTCTGGCCTCGTACTTCTATGCTCGCGACCTGGGCCGTGTGTTCCGTGTGGCGGAAGCCCTGGAATACGGTATGGTCGGCGTCAACACCGGGTTGATCTCCAACGAAGTCGCGCCGTTCGGCGGCATCAAGGCGTCGGGCCTGGGCCGTGAAGGCTCCAAGTACGGCATCGAAGATTACCTGGAAATCAAATACCTCTGCCTGGGCATCTAAGCTCGGCTGGGCATTGCTTCAAACGCAAAGGGCACGAGAGCGCTGACCCTTTGCGTGTTTCAAACGGAATTTTCTCTGTGACCGGGAAAGCTGTGGCAGTCGATCATCGCATGCTGCCGTAGTTGCCTCCCCGCCGCATTTTCCTTGAACCACGCCGCCCGATGAGCGGTGAATGAGGACTTTATGAGCAAGACTAACGCATCCCTGATGAAACGCCGCGAAGCCGCTGTACCACGCGGTGTTGGCCAGATTCACCCGATCTTCGCCGAGTCCGCGAAGAACGCTACCGTGACCGACGTTGAAGGTCGCGAGTTCATCGACTTCGCCGGCGGTATCGCCGTGTTGAACACCGGCCACGTGCACCCGAAAATCATCGCGGCCGTGACCGAGCAGCTGAACAAGCTGACCCACACTTGCTTCCAGGTACTGGCTTACGAGCCGTACGTAGAAGTGTGCGAAAAAATCAACGCCAAGGTGCCAGGTGATTTCGACAAGAAAACCCTGCTGGTGACCACCGGTTCCGAAGCCGTGGAAAACTCCATCAAGATCGCCCGTGCCGCCACTGGCCGTGCCGGCGTGATCGCGTTCACCGGCGCTTACCACGGTCGCACCATGATGACCTTGGGCCTGACCGGTAAAGTCGTGCCTTACTCGGCCGGCATGGGCTTGATGCCAGGCGGCATCTTCCGCGCGCTGTACCCGAACGAACTGCACGGTGTGAGCATCGACGATTCGATCGCCAGCATCGAACGCATCTTCAAGAACGACGCCGAGCCGCGTGATATCGCTGCCATCATCATCGAGCCGGTTCAGGGCGAAGGCGGTTTCTACGTCGCGCCTAAAGAGTTCATGAAGCGCCTGCGCGCTCTGTGCGACCAGCACGGCATTCTGCTGATCGCTGACGAAGTGCAGACCGGCGCTGGCCGTACCGGCACTTTCTTCGCCATGGAGCAGATGGGCGTTGCTGCCGACCTGACCACCTTCGCCAAATCCATCGCTGGCGGCTTCCCGCTGGCCGGTGTGTGCGGCAAGGCCGAATACATGGACGCTATCGCTCCAGGCGGCCTGGGCGGCACCTACGCTGGTAGCCCGATCGCTTGCGCCGCAGCCCTGGCCGTAATGGAAGTGTTTGAAGAAGAACACCTGCTGGACCGCTGCAAGGCAGTCGGCGAGCGTCTGGTCACTGGCCTCAAGGCCATCCAGGCCAAGTACCCGGTGATCGGCGAAGTCCGTGCCCTCGGCGCGATGATCGCGGTCGAGCTGTTCGTTGACGGCGACAGCCACAAGCCAAACGCCGCTGCCGTGGCATCGGTTGTGGCCAAGGCGCGCGACAAGGGCCTGATCCTGCTGTCCTGCGGCACCTACGGCAACGTTCTGCGCGTCCTGGTACCGCTGACTTCGCCGGATGAGCAACTGGACAAAGGTCTGGCGATCATCGAAGAGTGCTTCTCGGAGCTCTGATCGACTGGTGATCTGATCGACAAAAACCCGCTTCGGCGGGTTTTTTTTGTCTGCATTACACACTGCGCTGTTTCGAACGCCCCGCATTGACTAAGGTACAGGCATTGAGAGGGAGCTTGTTGCATGACCGCCGTTGATTTACCCGCCGTACCCCGAGTGCTGATTGCCGAGGCCGATCCCTGGTCGCGCGATCTGCTCAAGCAAGTGCTGCTGAATGTGCGCTGCGATGCGCGCCTGGATTTGTGCGCCGATGGCCACGACGCGCTGACGCGACTGGCGGAAAACGTTTACGACCTGGTAATCGTCGATTGGGAATTGCCCGGCGTGGATGGCTTGAATGTCTTGCGCAGCGTCCGTCAGCGCAAACGTAATCCGCCGCTGCCTTTCATCCTGATGAGTAGCCGTAACGATGGCGTCAGCGTGCGCGAAGCCTTGTCGTATGCGCCCACTGCGTACCTGACCAAGCCGTTGAACATGGAAAGCCTGACCCAGCGTCTGCAAGACCTGCTGCTGAACGCCGGAGAAGAGGTGTCTTGTGAGGTTCCAGCGCTCGCACCGGGCATGACCTTGTCGGTGTACCTGGAACGTCGTCGCGAACTGGCTGACGGCGCGCCGCTGATGACGGACGTGCAGCTTGCGGTCAAACGCAGCCTGAACCCCAACGGCCTCGATCTGACGCGGCTGGAAGATGAGATCCGTACCGATCCGCAGATTACCGCCGTCCTGATCGCCGCCGCCAACAGCGCAGCCCAGCATCATGGTGTCGCCGTACAAACCCTGTCCCAGGCGTTGCATCGACTGGGCACCGGGCAGAGCATGAACCTTATTCTGGGGCTGGCACTCAAGCGCAGTGCACGGCTCAGCGATCCGTTGTTGGCGGACTATGCCGAGCGTTATTGGGAGCTGTCGCTGCACACCGCCGAATATGCCCGGACGCTGGCGCGCCTGCTCGATCTGGATCAGGAGCGGTGCTATTGCGCCGGGATGTTGCATCGCCTGGGTGATCTGGCGTTGCTGCGCTGTTTGCAGGAATGGAAACAGGCCGGTGGTGAGCTGGATGAATGGGAGGAGGTGGGTGATGCCCTCGCCGATTTCGGCGCGGCGTATGGTTCCGCGCTGCGCACCCGCTGGCGCTTGCCTCTGGAGCTGCGAGAGCTGATTGCGGCGGTGTACCAGCTCGGTGGCGGGGTTTACTCCCGCGAGGCGTTGGTGATGAACATGGCGGCGCAGATGGCGCGTCTGACCGAGCATGAGGGCATTGAAGCGCTGGCCAAGAGCCGGACGGCGCGGTTGCTCAAGATCGGGTTGCCGGAGCTGATGCGTCTGCGCAAAAAGTAAGTCCGACACAGATCCCTGTGGGAGCGGGCTTGCTCGCGAATGTGGTGTATCAGTCGACATCAACTTTGACTGACACACCGCATTCGCGAGCAAGCCCGCTCCCACAGGGGTTTTGCGTGGCTCCTGAGGTTTTTGTCAGCTGGATATGATCCGGTTCTTGCCCTGGCGCTTCGCTTCATACATCGCCGCATCCGCCCTGGCAAACAGGCTCTCGACGCTTTCATCCTCGGCGGTCAAGCTGGTCAAACCCTGGCTGACAGTGATGCCGAACGTCTGCTGGTCATGGCTGAAGCTCAAACGCTGAATCTCCCGTTGCAGACGCTCGGCCACTTGCATGGCCATGTCTGGCGCACAGCCGGGAAACACCGCGGCGAATTCCTCGCCACCGATCCGTCCGAACACATCGCCGCGACGCAATGTCCCGCGACCGGTCTCGGCAATGTGTTGCAGCACGTTGTCGCCTTCCGGGTGACCGTAGGTGTCGTTGATTACCTTGAAGTCATCTATGTCCAGCAGCAGAAACGCCAGCGGCGCACCTTGTTGGCGTGCCAGTTCGAACTCACGATGGGCACAGTCGAAGAAATGCCGGCGATTGCTGCTCTGGGTCAGGACGTCGGTGGTGGCCAGGCGATGCAGCTCGCTTTCCATCAGCTTCTTGTCAGTGATGTCTTCGGCAATGCCGACAATGATCACCGGCTGGCCGGGTTCGGCCTGACGGTTGATGAAGCACTTGTCACTGAGCCAGCGCACTTGGCCATCGGCGGCGATGATGCGGTACTCGCGGTCTTCGACGGCGCCTTTTTCCAGCACTTCGGCGAGGCTGCGCTCGGCGTACTCCAGATCGTCGGGGTAAATGCTGTCACGCCACTGGCTGTAGTCGGACAGCAACAGGCCCGCGGAACGGCCGAAAATCCGCTCATAGGCGGGGCTCACGTAGAGCACCTGGCGGGTTTCCCAGTTGAATGCCCAAAGCACCGCGTTAACGCTTACCAGCAGAGAGCTGAACAGCTGTTCGCGCTCGCTCAGGCGTGCGACTTCGCCTTGGGCGTGCATCAATGCCATCAAGGTTTGTGCGGCCTCGGGCCACTGGGGTAGGGATGAGTCTTGGAGGTTCTTGGTGACCATCGACACAAAATCTCAAAGGGCCGCGTATTGGACAGCGGTCGCAACTAAGCCCGCCGTAGTGGCGAAGTGTCTTTGAGATAGGGGATTTGGAGCTTAGTTCCCGCCTTGGGTGGCTAGCGGGGCTGCTCCCGCCGGGCGGTACTGGCGACGCGTTTTTCAGTTGAAACGCGTCGTCAGGTTTTGCGGCTGCTGCGCAGCCGAACGGGGCGGTGCGGCGTTCCGATGAATCCCCTCGCCACAAAAAGCTCCCTTGCCACAGTCAGGCGGTGGCGGCGGGGCGCAGGGAGTAGGTCTTCAGTTGGTCGGCGAAGTCGCGCAGGGATTGAATCCCGCTGGCTTCGGCTTCGTGTACCCAATCCTTGATGGCGGCCAGCATGTCGTGACCATTTGAGCTGGTCTTGACCCAGATCTGCTGCAAGGCCAGTCGTTTCTCGTAAATTACCTTCAGCGCCTGGCTGTGCTCGAGCATGGTCTGGATGCGTACGTGGTGTTTGTCATCGAGCAGGCTGGTTTCCCGGGAGAGCAGACGTTTGGCCCGATGGAACTGGTGACGGACCGAGTGATCGACCTTTTCCAGTTCCTGTTTGACCAGCGGCGCGATCACCAATTTGCGGTATTGGGCCATGATCTGGAAGCGGTTGTTGAGGATGGCCATGGCAGTGTCCATGTCCAGGCTGCCTTTACCTTCGACCCGGTGGGCAATCGGTGCAACCCGCTGAACCTTGGCCAGACGCAGGAAGCTGAAGACCTGGATCCAGGCCCAGCCAAGGTCGAACTCCCACTTCTTCACCGACAGTTTTGCCGAATTAGGGTAGGTGTGATGGTTGTTATGCAGTTCTTCACCGCCGATCAGGATGCCCCAGGGCACCAGGTTGGTCGCCGCATCGCGGCATTCGAAGTTGCGGTAGCCGACGGCATGGCCCAGGCCATTGACCACGCCGGCGGCCCAGACCGGGATCCACATCATCTGGATGGCCCAGATGGTGATGCCGATGGTGCCGAACAGCAGCAGGTCGATGACGCCCATGATCGCCACACCCAGCAGCGGGAAACGGCTGTAGAGGTTGCGTTCGATCCAGTCTTCGGGGCAGTTCTTGCCGTAGATGCGCAGGGTCTCGGGGTTTTCCGCTTCGGCGCGGTACAGCTCGGCGCCTTTGCGCAGAACGGTGGACAAGCCCTTGATGACCGGGCTGTGCGGGTCATCGGCGGTTTCGCATTTGGCGTGATGCTTGCGGTGGATGGCGGTCCACTCGCGGGTGTTCTGCGCCGTGGTGAGCCACAGCCAGAAGCGGAAGAAATGTTTCAGGCCAGCATTGAGCTCAAGCGAGCGATGGGCTGAATAACGATGCAGATAGACCGTGACGCCGATAATCGTGACGTGGGTCATCAGCAGGGTGACTGCCACCAGTGACCAGGGCGACAAGCCGAGAAAACCTTCGTACCACATAGGCTATAGGGCCCTCGAAAAAGAAAAAAACAGCCGTTGCATTATCACTAAGCCCACAGATAAAACCAGTCGCCCTTTCAGATAAGAGTGGCTGGATGTTTCTTTAACCTATAATTCCAACTCTTTTGTAGGGACATGGACGGCCGAATGTCTGCCACCTTTCGCGACGCATTGCGTGCGGCGCTGCTTTATCTGTTGCTATCCGTAGTCTGGCTGCAGTTTAGTGGTTATTTATTGAACAGTTTCTTCGATAGCTCTGACGAGCTGCTGCGGTGGCAACTGATCAACGGTTACGTCTGGGTCGCGTTTAGTGCCGGGCTGATCTTCATCGCCAGAGCGCGATTGCTCCGGTGCCTCGGGATCGCTGCCACATTGCGTGAGCGAAATGACGACCGCGAGCGTTTGCGTCAGGCGGCTGCGGTATTTGATTGCACGCGCGAAGGTGTGCTGGTCACCGATCGCAACGGCTTGATCGTCCACGTTAACCGGGCGTTCATGGAAATCACCGGGTACTCGCTTGAGGAAGTGCTGGGCCAGCGACCGAGCCTGTTCAAGTCGGGTCATCACCCGGCGGATTTTTACCAGGCGATGTTCGCGACACTCAATAGCATCGGCGAATGGAGCGGGGAAATCTGGAATCGCCGAAAAAGCGGTGAGATCTACCCGCAATGGCAGACGATCCGCATTATTCACGACGAACTGGGCCAGCTCAGCCATTACGTTGCCGTGTTTTCCGATATCAGCGCGATCAAGAACTCCGAACATGAACTCAAGCATCTGGCTCATCACGACCCACTGACGGATTTGCCTAACCGCTTGCTGTTCACCGACCGTACCGAGCAGGCGCTGACTTCGGCGCAACTCCACAAGCGTGGCTGTGCGTTACTGATGATCGATCTGGATCATTTCAAGATGATCAACGACAGCCTCGGACACACGGTCGGCGACCAACTGCTCAAAGCCGTGGCCGAGCGTTTGCAGGCCTTGCTTGGCCCGGAGATCACGTTGGCGCGACTGGGGGGGGATGAGTTCGCAGTGCTCGCCGAAAGCTGTCCGCAGTTGATGCAGGCTGCGGCGTTGGCGCAGCGGATCATTGATGGCCTCAAAGAGCCGTTCCTGATTGGCGAGCATCAACTGTTCATCAATACCAGCATCGGTATCAGTCTGTTCCCCGGCGATGCCTTGAGCGCTGAACAGCTATTGCGTAATGCTGACTCGGCGCTGTTCAAGGCCAAAAGCGCCGGACGCGATGGCTACGCCCTTTATACCGAAGAGCTGACAGCCCATGCCCAGAACAGGGTCGAGACTGCTGTAGAGCTGCGCCGAGCGCTGGAACAGCAGGAGCTGCGCGTTTATTACCAGCCGGTTCATGACTTGAAGACCCGTCGCCTGGTCGGCGTCGAAGCGCTGGTGCGCTGGGAGCATCCGAAGCGCGGGCTCGTGTCGCCGGCAGAATTCATTCCCATCGCTGAACGGACCGGGTTGATCGCAGAAATCGATACCTGGGTGATGCGCCAGGCTTGTCAGCAAATGTGCCTGTGGCAGCAGGCAGGTGTGGCGTTGTCGTTTGTAGCGGTGAACGTCTCGTCTCGATTGTTCGCTCGTCGTGAGCTCTTTCAGCAAGTGGCGAAAGTGCTGCACGAAACCGGGCTGGATCCGGCGTATCTGGAGCTGGAAGTCACTGAGAGCGCGGTGATGGAAGACCCTGAAGTGGCGTTGGAGCAGATGCATCGACTGCGCGAGCTGGGTGTGCGACTGGCCATCGATGATTTCGGTACGGGCTATTCGTCGCTGTTGCGGCTCAAGCGTCTGCCGGTGCAGAAGCTCAAGATCGATCAGGGATTTGTCGCCGGTTTGCCGTGGGATGAGGATGACGTGGCGATCGTGCGCGTGATCATCGCCCTGGCGCAGAGCATGGGGATGCAGGTGCATGCCGAAGGCATCGAGCAGGTCGAACAGGCGAGTTTCCTTCTTGAGCAGAGTTGCGATCTGGGGCAGGGGTACTGGTTTGGGCGGCCGGTGCCGGCTGAGAAACTCGATTGGGCGAGTGCACCGGTGATTGGCTGAGGTCACCTTCTACCTTTGTGGCGAGGGGACTTGTCCCCGTTCGGCTGCGCAGCAGACGCAAAAAAATGGGGCCGCTGCGCCACCCAACGGGGACAAGTCCCCTCGCCACAAGGGATTTGTGTGGTCAGGGAAAATCATATCTCCCTGCACAACCCCTTGCCCTGCCGAATTATTTTTCTGGTTATATAAACATTCTTAAATAGTCTTTTTAAGAATATCCGCACCTATCTACTATTGGTCTCACGCCGCAAGCAGTGCCGGACACTGCCAGGCAACCTCTCAGTCGAAGGAGCAGCACCATGAGCGCATCCCTACGTAGCGTTGACGGTCAAGACGAAGCCACCATCTTGCGTGAGATCCAGAGCGCCCTGCGCGACCTGCGGTTCGGCGCCGTGGAAATCACCGTGCACAACGCTCAGGTGGTCCAGATCGAACGCAAGGAAAAATTCCGTTTGCAGACCCCGAGCAACAAACCGAGCTAAACCACCGGCAGCCCGATTCCCGCAACCATAAAAAAAATCCAACACACCCAGAATTCCAGGAGCTTTCACCATGTCGTCGATTCGTCATTTCGCTTTGGCCGCCCTGGCCAGTGCCCTTTTTGCGGGTTCCGCGGTTGCCAAGGATTACGAGCTGCTCAATGTGTCATACGACCCGACGCGTGAGCTGTATCAGGATTACAACGCTGAGTTCGTGAAGTTCTGGCAGAAAGATCACGCTGGCGACAACGTGAAGATCCAGCAATCCCACGGTGGTTCGGGCAAACAGGGCCGTGCGGTGATCGACGGTCTGCGGGCTGACGTAGTGACTCTGGCGCTGGCCGGTGACATCGACGAAATCGCCAAGCTTGGCAAGACTCTGCCGGCTGACTGGCAGAAGCGTCTGCCGGAAGCGAGCACGCCGTACACCTCGACCATCGTGTTCCTGGTGCGCAAGGGCAACCCTAAAGGCATCAAGGACTGGGGCGACCTGGTCAAGAACGACGTGTCGGTCATCACCCCGAACCCGAAAACCTCCGGCGGCGCTCGCTGGAACTTCCTCGCAGCCTGGGCCTACGGCCTGAAAGCCAACGGCGGCGACGAAGCCAAGGCCAAAGAATACGTACAAACCCTGTTCAAGCACGTGCCAGTGCTGGACACCGGTGCGCGCGGTTCGACCATCACCTTCGTCAACAACGGTCAGGGTGACGTGTTGCTGGCCTGGGAAAACGAAGCCTTCCTGGCCCTGAAAGAAGACGGTGGCGCCGACAAATTCGAAATCGTCGTACCTTCGCTGTCGATCCTCGCCGAACCGCCAGTGGCCGTGGTCGACAAGAATGCCGAGAAAAAGGGCAACGAACAGATCGCCGAAGCGTACCTCAAGCACCTGTACAGCCCGGCCGGTCAGGAAATCGCGGCGAAAAACTTCTATCGTCCACGTGACAAGGATGTCGCCGCGAAGTACGCCCAGCAGTTCCCGAAACTGGACCTGGTGACCATCGACAAGGACTTCGGCGGCTGGAAAACCGCGCAGCCGAAATTCTTCAATGACGGTGGCGTGTTCGACCAGATCTACTCGGCGCAGTAATCTGCTGTAGGTCATAAACGAGCCCTGATTTAACCGTCGGGGCTTTGCGCGTTCTCAACCAAGGACTTTTATGTCGCGTCGTATCTCCCCCGTCATACCCGGCTTCGGGCTGACGCTGGGCTACACCTTGGTGTACCTCAGCCTGATTGTGCTCATTCCACTGGCGGCGATGTTCGTGCATGCCGCTCAACTCACCTGGGATCAGTTCTGGGCGATCATCTCGGCGCCCCGCGTGCTGGCGGCGTTGAAGCTGAGCTTCGGCACGGCGTTCTATGCCGCGATCATCAACGGCATCATCGGCACGCTGCTGGCCTGGGTGCTGGTGCGCTACACCTTCCCGGGTCGCAAGATCATCGATGCGATGATCGATCTGCCCTTCGCATTGCCCACGGCCGTGGCCGGTATTGCGCTGACCGCGTTGTACACCCCGACCGGGCTGGTGGGTCAGTTCGCGGCGGACCTTGGCTTCAAGATCGCGTATACCCCCCTCGGCATCACGCTGGCGCTGACTTTTGTAACGCTTCCATTCGTAGTACGTACGGTACAGCCAGTATTGGCCGATATACCCCGTGAAGTGGAAGAGGCGGCGGCGTGCCTCGGTGCAAAACCGCTGCAGGTTTTCCGCCATATCCTGGTGCCTGCGCTGCTGCCCGCGTGGTTGACTGGTTTTGCGTTGGCCTTTGCCCGCGGGGTCGGCGAGTACGGTTCGGTGATTTTCATCGCCGGCAACATGCCGATGAAAACCGAGATCCTGCCGTTGCTGATCATGGTCAAGCTCGACCAGTACGATTACACCGGCGCTACCTCCATTGGTGTACTGATGCTGGTGGTTTCCTTCGTCCTGTTGCTGCTGATCAACTTGCTGCAACGCCGCATCGAAACCCCATAAGGAGGCGCGAACCATGTCCCAATCGTCTATTGCAGCCGCCTCTTCGGCTAACGCTGCCCGCCGTGGCAGTGCCACGTCGCGGCGAATCCTGATCGGCCTGTGCTGGCTGGTCTTCATCCTGTTTTTGGTGTTGCCGCTGTTTATCGTCGTGTCCCAGGGTCTGAAAAACGGCTTGGGTGCGTTCTTCACCGCGATCTTCGAACCGGACGCCTTGTCCGCATTGAAGCTCACGGTGATCGCCGTGCTGATCTCGGTGCCGCTCAACCTGGTATTCGGCGTCAGCGCCGCATGGTGCGTGAGCAAGTACTCGTTCCGTGGCAAGAGCATGCTGGTGACCCTGATCGACTTGCCGTTCTCGGTGTCGCCGGTCATCGCCGGTCTGGTCTATGTGCTGATGTTCGGCGCCCAGGGTTTGTTCGGCCCGTGGCTGCAGGATCACGACATTCAGATCGTCTTCGCCTTGCCGGGCATCGTGCTGGCGACGATTTTCGTCACCGTGCCGTTCGTGGCCCGTGAGCTGATTCCGCTGATGCAGGAGCAAGGCACTCAGGAAGAAGAGGCCGCGCGCCTGCTCGGTGCCAATGGCTGGCAGATGTTCTGGCACGTCACCGTTCCCAATATCAAATGGGGCCTGATCTACGGCGTGGTGCTCTGTACCGCGCGGGCGATGGGTGAGTTCGGTGCGGTGTCGGTGGTTTCCGGGCACATTCGCGGGGTGACCAACACCTTGCCGCTGCACGTCGAGATCCTCTACAACGAATACAACCACGTGGCCGCGTTCGCCGTGGCGAGCCTGTTGCTGATCCTGGCGCTCTTCATCCTGCTGGCCAAGCAGTGGAGCGAAAACCGTATTAACCGCCTGCGCGCCAGCGCCGCGGAGGAATAATTCATGTCGATCGAAGTGCGTAACGTCAGCAAGAATTTCAATGCGTTCAAGGCGCTCAATGACATCAGCCTGGACATTCAAAGCGGCGAACTCGTGGCGCTGCTTGGCCCGTCGGGTTGCGGCAAGACCACGCTGCTGCGGATCATCGCCGGTCTGGAAACTCCGGATAAGGGCAGCATCGTGTTCCACGGTGAAGACGTTTCCGGCCACGACGTGCGTGATCGCAACGTCGGTTTCGTGTTTCAGCACTACGCATTGTTCCGCCACATGACGGTGTTCGACAACGTCGCGTTCGGCCTGCGCATGAAACCGAAAAACCAGCGCCCAAGCGAAAGCCAGATCGCGGTGAAAGTCCACGAACTGCTGAACATGGTGCAACTGGACTGGTTGTCGGATCGTTACCCGGAACAACTCTCCGGTGGTCAACGTCAGCGTATCGCGCTGGCCCGTGCCCTGGCGGTGGAGCCGAAAGTCCTGCTGCTCGACGAACCCTTCGGTGCGCTCGACGCCAAGGTGCGTAAAGAACTGCGCCGCTGGCTCGCGCGCTTGCACGAAGACATCAACCTGACTTCGGTATTCGTGACCCACGACCAGGAAGAAGCGATGGAAGTCGCCGACCGCATCGTGGTGATGAACAAGGGCGTGATCGAGCAGATCGGCTCGCCGGGTGACGTCTACGAAAACCCGGCCAGCGATTTCGTTTATCACTTCCTCGGTGATTCGAACCGCCTGCATCTGGGTGAGGACAATCACGTGCTGTTCCGTCCGCACGAAGTGTCGCTGTCGCGGCATGAACTGGACGACCACCATGCGGCTGAAGTGCGGGACATTCGTCCGCTGGGCGCAACGACCCGGGTGACGTTGAAGGTCGAAGGCCAGAGCGAATTGATCGAGGCTGAAGTGGTGAAGGATCACGACAGCCTGATTGGCTTGGCGAAGGGTGAAACCTTGTTCTTCAAACCAAAGGTCTGGCAGAAAGTCGCCAACATCTAAGATCAAAAGCTTCGCGGGCAAGCCTCGCTCCTACAGGGTAATGCGTTTACCTGTAGGAGCGAGGCTTGCCCGCGAAGGCGATCTACGCAGCAGCGCGATTCGGATTTATCCGCACCCCCCCAACCCGCGCCTCGATCTGCTCTTTCAAATCCCGCCGCATCCCCAGCAAAAACGCCAGCTCAACCACCACGAACAACGGCCCGACAATCAGCCCCGTCACATCATCGACAAACGCCGGCTTGCGTCCTTCGTAGTGATGCCCGACAAACTGAATCGCCCAGCCGATCACGAACATCCCGATGCCGCTCGCCAGCCACACCAGCGTGCTTTGCTGAGCCAGCACCTGACCTGCCCAAACGCACAGACCGAGCAACACCGTCATCAACACCCCGAGGCGCAACTCCAGGCGCAGGTAGAACCAGGCCGACGCCAGCGCGACCAGCAGCGCCGGCGACAACCAGCCTGCGGCCCATTGCGGACGGGACAGCAACACCGCCACCGCCACGACAATCAGCGGAATACCGATAAAGTGGCTGGCAATATTGCGCGGGTCACGGTGGTAAGCGGCGTATTGACTGAGATGGTCAACGAGGCTTTTCATTGTTATTCCTCCTGTAGGGTGATTGATCATGCCCCGGGTTCACCTCTCGCTCTGTCAGCCAGGCGACAATCTCCAGGAGTTTTGATGGACATGCAGGTATGGCGTTCGCGCCTGACGACGGGGCAATGGTTCAGCCATTTACCTGCTCCCTTACAGAATAGTCTGCTGGCCGCGGCCAAGGTGCGGCGCCTGTCATCGGGGCAGCGGCTGTTCAAGCGCGGTGATCCGCCGTGTGGCCTGTACGCCGTGCTCGAAGGTGCGGTGCGCATCGGCGCGGTGAGCGAGCAGGGCAAGGAGGCGTTGCTGAGCCTGGTGGAGTCGCCACACTGGTTCGGTGAAATCTGCCTGTTCGACGGTCAGCCGCGCACCCACGATGCGTTCGGTCTGGGACAGTGCATCCTGTTGCACATCCCGCAAGCGGCGCTGTTGGCCATGCTGGACGAACAACCGGTTTACTGGCGGCAACTGGCATTGCTGATGAGCCAGAAACTGCGCCTGACCTTCATCAACCTCGAACAACTGAGCCTGATGCCGGCGCCGGCACGGTTGGCGCATCGCTTGCTGATGATTGCCAAGGGCTACGGCGAAATCGACCCGCCACGACGTGTGTTGCAACTGCCGCAGGAGCAGCTGGCTTCGATGTTGTCGCTGTCACGCCAAACCACCAATCAGCTGCTCAAGGAGTTGCAAGGCCAGGGGATTCTGAACCTGAAGTACGGCGAGATCGAAATTCTGGATGCCGAGCGGTTGCGGGCGTTGGCGATTTTTTGAAACACGGCGTTATTGGTGGGCTTTGTCTGCGAAGGCGCCTAGCCTGTGAAGACGACAATCGAGGTGTGCCATGCGTGTGCTGTTAGTGGAAGACGAACCGGAGACTGCCAAACTGCTGGCCAACGGCCTGAACGAGGCGAGTTACTCGGTGGATGTAGCGCTCAACGGCATGGACGGCCGCCGCTTCATCGAGTCGGGCGAATATGAATTGATCATCCTCGACGTGATGCTGCCGGGGCTCAACGGCTGGCAGTTGCAGCAACAGATCCGCAAGCTCGGCGAGACGCCGGTGCTGTTTCTCACGACCAAGGACGGCATCGAGGATCGCTTGCGCGGGTTGGAGTTGCATGAGGATGATTATCTGCTCAAGCCGTTTACGGTGAGCGAGCTGGTGGCGCGGGTGCGCAAGTTGTTGCGGAGAGATCGCGGGCGTTAGGGATTACTGCGGTGGCTGGTCTGGCCTCTTCGCGGGCAAGCCTCGCTCCTACAGGTTTTTCGATTGGCCGCGATATTGTGGTCCACATAGAACCACTGTAGGAGCGAGGCTTGCCCGCGAAGAGGCCAGACCAGGCAACCCACCTCCCAGACCTGTCACCGCAACCCATCCCGAAACTGCCCCGGCGTCATCCCCGTCCAGCGCTTGAACGCACGGCTGAAGCTGCTGGTATCCGCAAACCCCAACAAATAACTGATCTCGCTCAACGAGCATTGCGGGTCGCGCAGGTGCAGCAGGGCCAGGTTTTCGCGGCTTTCATTGAGCAGCGTATCGAACCGGCAACCCTCATCCGCCAGATGCCGTTGCAGGCTGCGCAAACTCAGGTGCAGAGCCTGGGCGATGTGCTCGGCGCTGGGCTCGCCTTCGGGCAATTGCTCCTCGATGGCGTCGCGAACCTTGCGTTCCCAGGTCAGCGGCTTGAGTTGCGCCAGCGTGCGTTTGAGCACGGTTTCGTTGTGCTCCGCCAGTTCCGGATTGGCGTCGTCCAGGTGACTGTCGAAATCCACCAGGGAAAATTCCAGCCGGTCCTCGTCAGCGGAAAAGTACACCGGTGCGCGGAAGACTTTGTGCCATTGATGTGCGTCGGCCGGTTCCGGGCGGCGCAGATAAACCGCCAGCGGCGCGTAGTCGCGGCCGAGGCGATTGCGGCAGGTGCGCACGTAAATTGCGGCGAAGGCGTCGATGGCTTCGAACGCCGGCGCCGGATTGCCTGGCGGGATTTTCAGGCGAAAGCGATAGCGATCTTCGGTGCGGCTCAATTCAAGCTCTAACGCATCGCTGACCACCTGGTGATAACGCACGATGCGCTCGAACACCTCCCGCAAACTGCCGCTGGCCACCAGGGCATAACCGAGCGCGTGAAAGGTGGTCGGGCTGACGAACCGCGAGACGCGCAAGCCGATCGCCGGATCGCCACTGACCTGCACGGCGATTTCCCACAGGCGCGTGGTGCCGGACAACGGGTAACGGGCGTTCGGGTCGTCCATCAATTGCGGGTCGAGCCCCGCCTGGTGACACAGGGCGGTGCTGTCGAGGCCCAGCGCATCGAGTTGCTTGCGCAGGGCGCGGGTCCAGCTGGCGAGGGAGGTCGGTTCAGTCATGCTGATTGGCGCTTCCGGTCAACAGGTTGGCGTCCACGGCTACCGCGTTGTGAGGGGTCACAAGGCAGGATGCGAACATCAATAACCAGAGGATGGAAGCATGGAAGGTACTTCTGCAAGTCCCCAGCGACTGAATGCAGCACAACGATCCGCGCATATTCGCGAAGTGGTGCTGGCCAGAGGGGTCGAACTGCGTAAACGCTACCCGATTCTCAACCATCAGGACGCCTTGGGCTCGGGCATTCTGGCCTTCGCCCTGGCCGGAATGATTGGCTCTGCGGCGCTCTACCTCACCGGGTATATGGCCTGGTGGGTGTGCCTGTTGCTCAATGCGTTCTTCGCCTCATTGACCCACGAGCTGGAACACGACCTGATTCATAGCATGTACTTTCGCAAGCAGCGCGTGCCGCACAACCTGATGATGGGCCTGGTGTGGCTGGCGCGGCCGAGCACGATCAACCCGTGGATTCGTCGGCATTTGCACCTCAACCACCACAAGGTCTCCGGCACGGAAACCGACATGGAAGAACGGGCGATCACCAATGGCGAGCCTTGGGGTTTTGCGCGGTTGTTGATGGTCGGCGATAACATGATGTCGGCGTTCATCCGCATGCTGCGGGCCAAGACCTGGGAGCACAAGTTCAGCATCATCAAGCGCGCATTGAAGGTCTATGCGCCACTCGCGCTGGTGCATTGGGGCGCGTGGTACGTGTTCCTCGGCTTCCACGCCGCCAACGGCGTTGCGCATCTGCTGGGGGCACCGATCGAGTGGTCGGCGAACACGCTTTCCGTGATGCAGGTGATCGACATCGCAGTGGTGGTGATCATCGGCCCGAACGTGTTGCGCACGTTTTGCCTGCACTTCGTCAGCTCGAACATGCACTATTACGGCGACATCGAGTCGGGGAACGTGATGCAGCAATGCCAGGTACTGAACGCTTGGTGGCTATGGCCGCTGCAGGCGTTTTGCTTCAACTTCGGCAGCAGCCACGGCATTCATCACTTCGTGGTGAAAGAACCGTTCTACATCCGCCAGCTGACCGTGCCGGTGGCGCACAAAGTGATGCGCGAAATGGGCGTGCGGTTCAATGACTTCGGAACGTTTGCGCGGGCCAACCGCTTTGTTCGCAAGGAAAGCATCGAGCAGCAGGAGGTGCGTGCAGCCCAGGCTTGATCGAGGCATCCGGAAACTCAAACGCTGGTCATCAAAATGACCCAAAGGGGCGCTAAGTTGTGGCTTGGAGAGTGATTGTCATATGCGATTCAGGTCTAATAAAGTAAGTAAATATTCCTTTATTAGATAAACGTTTCCGCCAATCATTGCGCCACAGATTTTGAGTTTCCGGGGCCGTCTCCTTGGCAGGGTGCGGCCCCTTTTTTATGCCTCGATAAACGCAATTCCCTTGTGGGAGCAAGCTTATGTGGCGAGGGGATTTATCCCCGTTCGGCTGCGAAGCAGTCGTGTGCGGTGTGCCTGGTAAACCGCGGTTTTCCACTTCGGGGCCGCTTCGCAGCCCAACGGGGATAAATCCACTCGACACACAGGGCTTGATCCCCCATAAGATATTTTTATATTCGATATGGGTCTTAATAAATAGCTCCTTATTCCTTAACGAATATAACTCTCCTCCCTATACTCGACCGGGAACAGACACGCAGCAGGAGAGTTCCCCATGCGCAACGAATCAATTCGCTACCTGATTGTGCCGGGCTGGCAAGGATCGCCAGAAGATCATTGGCAAAGCCACTGGCAGAACAGCCTGCCGAACAGTGCGCGGGTGGAGCAGGCCGACTGGCTGACCCCGCGTCGTGAAGACTGGGTCGCGGCGCTGGCCGAGGCGATTGCCGCCGACAGCACTCCGGTGATCCTGATTGCCCATAGCCTGGGCTGCATCACCGTCGCGCATTGGGCGGCCACTGCACCGCTGAATTTTCTGCGTCAGGTGCGCGGGGCCTTGCTGGTTGCGCCCGCAGACGTCGAGCGTCCGGCCTGCGCGCCTGCGCTGCGTAATTTTGCGCCGATCCCGACCCACCTTTTGCCGTTTCCGAGCCAGGTCGTCAGCTCCGACAACGACAGTGCCGTCAGCGCACCACGCGCCCTGGAACTGGCGCGTAACTGGGGCGCCGAGGCGGGGATTCTGTCCGGTGCCGGGCACATCAACGTGAAGTCCGGTCACCAGCGTTGGGAGCAGGGTTTTGCTTATCTGTATCGCCTGCAAAACCGCATGGAACATCACGCCCTGCGCCGCGCTTGAGCCTTTTCTTTTTTTAAAAACGGCCCCCGCCTCCCGGCGGTTTTGGCCGGGAGCCTGCCATGAGTTTTGAAGCCTTCGGTCAGCCGCTGCTGACCTTTCCCGACGCAGAAAAAAGCCCACTGAGCATCCGCGCAAAGGCGCTGGTGTTCGTTGATCCGCGCTCGCGTCAGTTGCGCGAGGAACTGGAGCAACTGGCGCCGCGTTCGATTTCCGTATTGATCCGTGGTGAAACCGGTAGCGGTAAAGAGCTGCTGGCGCGACACATCCATCGCGCCAGTGATCGCGGCGGTCTGTTCGTCTCGGTCAATTGCGGCGCGATCAGCCCGACCTACGCCGACGCCGAATTGTTCGGCTATGCGGCCGGCAGCTACAGCGGTTCGGCGAGCAGTCGCGCCGGCTGGTTCGGTTCGGCCAATGGCGGCACGCTGTACCTGGATGAGATCGGCGACCTGCCGCTGCCGATCCAGATCAAGTTGCTCGCCGCGCTGGAAAACCATGAAGTCACCCGCGTCGGCGCACCGCAACCGAGCCCGGTGGACGTGCGTCTCGTGGCGGCAACCAGCATTGACCTGGCGCAAGCCGTGGCGGCCGGTAAATTCCATGAGCGGCTTTATCACTACCTCAGCGAAGGTCAGCTCGAACTGCCGGCCTTGCGCGAAAGGGTGGGCGATATCCTGTCGCTGTCCGAATACTTCCTCGGCATCTATAGCCAGCGACTCGATTTGCCGGTGCCGCTGATCAGCGAAGCGGCTCAACAGTTGTTGGAGGCGCATAGCTGGCCTGGCAATACCCGGGAGCTGGAAAACGTCATTCACTTTGCGCTGCTGGTCAGCACCGGGGACGAGATTCTGCCGGAGCATTTGAATCTGCCGGCGCCACTGGTGCAGATCGAGCAGCAACTGAAGCAAATCCTTGGCAGCGGATCTGCCGCCGAAAAGGGCGCCCTGAAGCAACTCCTCAAAAACGCTGCGCTCCTGTAGGAGCGAAGCTTGCTCGCGAACCAGGCGACGCGGTGTGTCAAGAATGGCCCTTTCGCGGGCAAGCCTCGCTCCTACCGTGGCAAACGCAAAAATGCGGGCGATGCGCGAGTTAGAGCTGTATGAACAAAATGGAATATGAAAGTGAATAAAAGATATTGTTCGGGAATAAAAAATCCCGGTATTGTCCGCCTCACGCCAGCGATAGCACTTCACTGGCACTCGTACTAAACAAGCCGTCGTCGATGACGACCGTGATTTTCGATAAGGACACTGCATGAAAAAGGTTCTGTTGTTCACCGCATTGGCGGCTGCCCTGACTGCGGGCCTGGCCCAGGCTGGCGAGAAACTGGTAGTTGCGGCGACCCCGGTCCCACACGCCGAGATTCTGGAACTGATCAAGCCAACCCTCGCCAAAGAAGGCGTGGACCTGGAAATCAAAGTCTTCACCGACTACGTTCAGCCGAACGTGCAAGTTGACCAGAAGCGTCTGGACGCCAACTACTTCCAGACCCTGCCATACCTGAAAAACTTCAACGAAGGCAAAGGCACCAACCTGGTGACTGTGATCGGCGTCCACGTTGAACCGTTCGGTGGCTACTCGAAGAAAGTCAAAAGCCTGGCTGAGCTGAAAGACGGCGCAACCATTGCCATCCCTAACGAAGGCAGCAACAGCGGCCGTGCCCTGATCCTGCTGCAGAAGGCGGGCCTGATCGAGTTGAAAGACCCGAAAAACGCCGTGTCCACCCCGAAAGACATCGCCAAGAACCCGCACAACTTCAAGTTCAAGGAACTGGAATCGGCCATGCTGCCGCGTGTGCTGGATCAGGTTGACCTGGACATGATCAACACCAACTACGCGCTGGAAGCCGGCCTGAACCCGGCCAAAGACGCGCTGATCATCGAAGGTGCCGATTCGCCTTACGTGAACTTCCTGGTGGCTCGTCCGGACAACAAGGACAGCGTAGCCATCCAGAAACTGGCCAAGGCATTGACCAGCCCTGAAGTGAAAGCGTTCATCGAGAAGAAGTACAGCGGCGCGGTATTGCCAGCGTTCTGATTCGACGCTGCATCGAACCTCTTCAAGGTTTCAAACGCCGACGGCTAGTACAGCGTCGGCGTTTTTTATGGCGCTTGAAAATTAAAAGATTGCAGTCTTCTGTAGGAGCGAGGCTTGCCCGCGAAGGCGTCCTCTCAGGCAGACCGAGTCGCCTGCTTCGCGAGCAAGCTTCGCTCCTACAGAGGTCCGCGATCTTAAGGTCTAGGCCACCCTGGCCTTCAACGCCCTGCGCAACGCCACCAATAACTTCACGATGTCCTGCGGATCCAGTCGTTGCGGCACTTTTACGTCAGCCATGTTCTCTTCCTTGTGATGGTTTGGCCGAGGGAGTCTGGCCAAAAGCTGTGCGTCCTTGGAGGGCCATTTTGAAAAAAAGATCCTTCCTACAGCCAAAAGGAAAATAGTCGTCTTCCTCCTTCGCATCAAATCCGCAGGATAGTTTTTTGCGTGATATCAATATGCTTTAACGGTATTTAAATTCTTCTTTTTATACCTTTAAAGTCGGTGCCTGCGGGGTAGTTATCCACTGCCCATGGACTGCGCCACCGTCGCTTACCCAGCGGCGTCCAGGATGTTCAATGAACCTCGATTACGCTTTTATCCTCAGCACCCTGCCGGCGTTTCTCAAGGCTGTGGGCGTGACGCTGCAGGTCGGCTTCATCGCCATCGGCACGTCGTTGCTGGTGGCGCTGATCAACGCGACGATTCTGGTGTTCCGTACGCCTTACCTGCAACGCCTGGTCGGGCTGTACGTGGAGTTGGCGCGCAACACGCCGCTGCTTATCCAGCTGTTCTTCGTTTACTTCGCCTTGCCGGCGCTGGGCATCAAGGTCTCGGGGTTTGCGGCAGCGATCATCACCATGACGTTCCTGGGCGGTGCTTACCTCACGGAAGTGCTGCGAGCCGGTGTGGACGCGGTGCCTCAGGCGCAGCTGGAATCCGGTCGCTCCATCGGTTTGTCTCACGGGCAATTACTTCGCTACGTGATCCTGCCCCAAGCCGGCATCCTCAGCCTGCCGTCGCTGTTCGCCAACTTCATTTTCCTGCTCAAGGAGACGACCGTGGTCTCGGCCGTGGCGGTGCCGGAAATTCTCTATACCACCAAAAGCTACATCGCGCTCTACTACAAAACCTACGAAATGCTCGCCGTGCTGACGCTGATTTGCGTGCTGTTGTTTTTACCGCTGTCGCTGCTGCTCAGCCGACTGGAAAGGAGGCTCCAGCATGGCCAGTTCGGGTCTTGAATTGTTGTGGGTGTCGTTGCCGCAATTGGGCAAGGGCGCCGCGCAAACCCTATCGATCTCTTTTCTGAGCATTGCCATCAGCACCGTCGGCGGTGTGCTTTACGGCGTATTGCGCACGCTGAATTCGACGTGGCTGAATGCGATTTTGCGCGTGTATCTGGAGCTGTTTCGGGCGATCCCGGTGCTGGTCTGGCTGTACTTGCTGTTCTTCGGTTTGCCGATTTTCTTCGGCCTGAGCATCCCGAGCTTCTGGTGCGCGGTGCTGGTGCTATCGCTGTGGGGCGCCAGCGAGGTCGGCGAAGTGGTGCGCGGCGCGTTGCATTCGTTGCCGCGCGGCCAACGTGAGGCAGGATTGTCGATTGGCCTGAACGGCCCGCAACTCTACGGCTACGTGCTGTTGCCCCAGGCGCTGAAACGCATGACGCCGCCGACCATCAACGTCTACACACGCATCATCAAGACCAGCTCGCTGGCGGTGCTGATCGGTGTGGTCGACGTGATCAAGGTCGGCCAGCAAATCATCGAACGCACCTACGAATCCGTGCTGATCTACGGCGCGCTGTTCCTGTTTTTCTTTTTCATCTGCTACCCGCTCTCGGCCGCCTCGCGCGTGCTGGAGCGGCGCTGGACGCAAGCATGAGCGCATTGATCGAGTTCGAAGGTTTCAACAAGTTTTTCGGCGAGCAGCAGGTGCTGAACGGTATCGACCTGCAGGTGAAGTCCGGCGAAGTGATCGTCATCCTCGGCCCCAGCGGCTGCGGTAAAAGCACGTTGCTGCGTTGCCTCAACGGACTGGAAGTCGCCCACAGCGGCAGCTTGAAATTCAATGGCCGCGAGTTGCTGGACAAGGGCACCGACTGGCGCGAAGTGCGGCAGCAGATCGGCATGGTGTTCCAGAGTTATCACCTGTTTCCGCACATGAGCGTGCTCGACAACCTGCTGCTCGGGCCGGTCAAAGTGCAGAAACGCGACCGCCGCGAAGCCCGGGATCAGGCCGAAGCCTTGCTGGCACGCGTGGGCCTGCTGGACAAGCGCGACGCCTTTCCACGCCAGCTCTCCGGCGGCCAGCAGCAACGCATCGCCATCGTCCGTTCGCTGTGCATGAACCCCAAGGTCATGTTGTTCGATGAAGTCACCGCCGCCCTCGACCCGGAAATGGTCAAGGAAGTGCTGGAAGTCATTCAGGGTTTGGCCCGCGAAGGAATGACGCTGTTGATCGTCACCCACGAAATGGCGTTTGCCCGTGCCGTGGCTGACCGAATCGTGTTCATGGATGCCGGGCGAATCCTTGAACAAAACCCTCCCGAGATTTTCTTTACGAACCCGCAAACCGCACGAGCGCAGCAGTTCCTGGAGAAGTTCTCCTACGTCGCCGCACTACCCAAAACGACTCAAACAAAGGAACTGGAACTGCCATGAAAACTGCCAAGTCTTCACTGCTGCTACTCCCGCTGCTCGGCCTTGCTCTGCTGGCCGGCTGCAACAAAACCGAAGAGCCACCGAAGCCGAAAGTCGCGAGCGAAAGCCCCGCGCCAGCCAGCTACCTGGAGAAAATCAAGGCGCGGGACAAGCTGATCGTCGGCGTCTTCACCGACAAGCCGCCGTTTGGTTTCGTCGATGAAGCGGGGCGTTACGTTGGTTTTGATACCGACATCGGCCGTCAATTCGCCAAGGACCTGCTGGGCGATGAAAACAAGGTCGAGTTCGTTGCCGTGGAACCGGCGAGCCGGATTCCGTTCCTGCAAAGTGACAAGGTCGACCTGATCCTGGCCAACATGACCGTGACCCCGGAGCGCAAGGAGGCGGTGGAATTCACCAACCCGAACCTCAAGGTCGCCGTGCAGGCGCTCGTGCCGCAGGCCAGCGACGTGAAAAACCTCGATGACCTGGCGACCCGTACCACGATCGTCACCACCGGCACCACGGCGGACATCTGGCTGACCAAGAATCACCCGGACTGGAAACTGCTCAAGTTCGAGAAAAACTCCGAGTCCCTGCAAGCATTGGCCAATGGTCGTGGCGATGCGTACGCCCAGGACAATCTGGTGCTGTTCAGCTGGGCCAAGCAGAACCCTGGCTATCGCGTGCTGAGCCAGACGCTGGGTGCCGAAGCGCCGATTGCGCCGGCGGTGAAGAAGGGCAACATCGAACTGCGTGACTGGGTGAACGCCGAGTTGGCGAAGCTGGGTGAGGAGAAGTATTTGCTCAAGCTGTACGACCAGTATGTGCGCAAGGAATTGAGCGATGACACCAAGCCTGAGAGCGTGATTGTCGAGGGTGGGAAGTGGCAGGGGTGATGAGCTAAAGGAGGCGGTGTTCTTTCGATCGTCTTCGCGAGCAAGCCCGCTCCCACATTAGACCGAGTTGTCCCGGCGGACGCGGTTTGATGTGGGAGCGGGCTTGCTCGCGAAAGCGGTTTATCCGGCACTGATCAATCCGGCCAATACCACGCCGGTTCATCCAGCACCCGCTGTCCGACAATCCCGGTCTGCCCGAGGTTTTTCTCCAGCACGATGCAGTTGCATTCCGGGTCCTCCTGCAACGCCGAGATAAGCCGCCGCGCATGGGACACCACCCACACCTGACACTTCTCCGACGCCCGGATAATCAAGCGCGCCAGCGCCGGCAACAGGTCCGGATGCAGGCTGGTTTCCGGTTCGTTCAGCACCATCAGCGTTGGCGGGCGCGGCGTCAGCAAAGCCGCCACCAACAGCAAATACCGCAACGTCCCATCGGACAATTCAGCCGCCGAGAGCGGCCGCAACAACCCTTCCTGATAAAACTCGATGGCGAACCGGCCGCCGGCCAGCGGCTCGATATGCAGCCGTGCACCGGGAAACGCATCGCTGATTGCGTTGCGCAAAGCGTCGGGGTCGCCAATTTCGATGATGGTCTGCAACGCCGCTGCCAGATCCCTGCCGTCGTGGTGCAGCACCGGGGTGCGGGTGCCCAGTTGTGGCTGACGCACCGGTGCGTCGGCGTCGCTGCGAAAGTGATCGTAGAAGCGCCAGCGGCGGATGAACTCACGCATCTCCAGAACCTCCGGCGAGGTACGCAAGCTGCCGACCTGATCGAACAGGCTGTCGAACGTCGGCGTGTGTTGAGCCAGCACGTCCCAGCTGCGGTTGGCTCGGGTGCGGATCATCGGGCCGTCGCGATCCACCAGCAGGCTCGCTGGACGATAAAACGCCCCGGCCCACAGGCATTCGCGCTTGATTTGCGGGTCGAGGCTGAAACGTGACGGAATGGGTGAGCTGTGCCCGGGCAACATGAAATGACCGTTGGAATCGGGCAGCCCCAGGCTGATCGAATAACCGAAATCCTCGCCGGCGAACCCCAGGCGCAGGCGTTTGACGCCGTGACGCACGGTCGCCTCGATCGGCACTTCACCGTTACGCATGCGTCGGGTGATGTTTTCCGGTCCGGCCCAGAAGGTCGAATCCAGCCCACCCTCGCGGGCCAGCGCATTGACCACGCCGCCTTGGGCGGTTTCCGCCAGCAGGCGCAGCGCGCGGTAGAGGTTGGATTTGCCGCTGCCGTTCGGACCGGTGATCAGGTTCAACCGACCCAGCGGAATCACCAGTTTATTGATCGAGCGGTAATTGGCCACCGCGAGGGTTTTGAGCATGGGAAGCGTCCTGCTGCATAGTCGGCCAGTTTGCCTTATTGTCAGGCACACCGTGATCCCCTGTGGCGAGCGAGCTTTCGTGGCGAGGGGGCTTGCCCCCGTTCGAATGCCGAGCAGTCGCAATTTCAGCGGAGGCGGTGTTTTAAAGAAACAGCGGGGCCGCTTCGCGCCCCAACGGGGGCAAGCCCCATCGCCACAGAGATCTCAGTGATCTCTAAGCTATATTTCAAACGGTCAGGCGCATCTGTTGAACCCTGTTCTAAGCTCACAGTCGTATCGCCATTGGCACGTTCGTACAGCGCAAAGGAGTCTGCATGGCTGTTCCCGGATTGAAAAGAGTGGTTGGCCTGAGCCTCCTTGTCCTGTTGAGCGCCTGCGGCGAAAAACCTCAGGTCGAGAAGGACCGTCCAAGGGTGTTCGTGCAGGTGGTCAAACCGGCTGATTACGCCGCATCCGTGACCCTTACCGGCGATGTTCAGGCACGCGTCCAGACCGAGCTGTCGTTCCGCGTCGGCGGCAAGATCATCCAGCGCATGGTCGATGTCGGTGACCGGGTATCGGCCAAACAGGTGTTGGCCAAACTCGATCCGAAAGACCTGCAGACCAACGTCGACTCGGCCCAGGCTCAGGTCGTCGCCGAACAGGCACGGGTCAAACAGTCTGCGGCGGCCTTCGTGCGCCAGCAAAAACTCCTGCCCAAGGGCTACACCAGTCAAAGCGAATACGACTCCGCCCAGGCCGCGTTGCACAGCAGTCAAAGTTCGCTGACGGCCGCTCAGGCGCAATTGGCCAACGCCCGTGAACAACTGAGCTACACCGCGCTGATTGCCGATGCGCCGGGCGTCATTACCGCCCGCCAGGCGGAAGTCGGCCAAGTGGTGCAGGCCACCATGCCGATTTTCAGCCTCGCCCGGGACGGTGAGCGTGATGCCGTGTTCAACGTCTACGAATCGCTGCTGGCGGAGGCCCCCGAAGACAAAACCATCGTGGTCAGCCTGCTCGGCAACCCGTCCATCAAGACCACCGGTACGGTTCGGGAAATCACCCCGGCCGTTTCCGCGCAGACCGGCACGGTGCAGGTCAAAGTCACCCTTGACGGTCTGCCGGAGGGCATGCAGCTGGGGTCGGTGGTCAGCGCCACGGCGAAGACGCCGGGCAAATCGGCAGTTGAGCTGCCGTGGTCGGCCCTGACCAAAAACCTCAGCGATCCGGCCGTGTGGCTGGTGGACGACCAAGGAACGGCGCAGTTGCATACGGTCACGGTCGGTCGCTACCTGACCGGCAAAATCATCATCAGCGACGGCCTGAAGGGCGGCGAAAAAGTCGTCATCGCGGGCGGCCAGTTGTTGCACCCCGGCGTGAAGGTGGAAATCGCCGAAAACACCTATAAAGACCTGGCCGAAGGAGCCCAGCCATGAAGCGCATGTTGCTGGTGTTCGCCGGTGTGATGCTGGTGGCCTGTTCGAAAGAAGAGCCACCGCTGGAGCCGGTACGCCCGGTGTTGTCGATCAAAGTGCTGGCGCTGGACGAAGAAAATCTCGGCCGTT